>CAMCFT010000052.1 GCA_945874225.1 Flavobacterium psychrophilum | reverse complement strand
TATGTTCCAGATCAGGATATTACCGCACCTTGGTGGGCTAGCACCGCTGAGGACTGGTGGAAACTGGCAGCGGTAAATGACTATTGGCTAGGCGGTTTTGTATGGACAGGTTTTGATTATCGAGGGGAACCAACGCCTTATAAATGGCCAAATGTCAATTCGCATTTTGGCATCATGGATGTTTGTGGTTTTCCAAAAAATATTTATTACTACTACCAAAGTTGGTGGACAAATGAGGATGTTTTACACATTTCTCCACATTGGAACTGGCCTGAAAAAATGGGAAAACCAATCGATGTTTGGGTGAATTCTAATGCCGATGAGGTGGAACTTTTCTTGAATGGTAAAAGTTTGGGCAAAAAAGTTATGCCCAGAAATAGTCACTTGCAATGGAATGTCAATTATGAACCGGGTACACTAGAAGCTATTGGTTATAAAAAAGGCAAAAAAACAACCTCAAAGGTTGAAACTACCGGACCCGTATTGCAAGTTGTAATTTCTCCAGATAAAACTATTTTGACTGCCGATGGAAAAGATGCTACAGTAATTAATATATCTCTTACCGACGAAAAAGGGAGAGAAGTTCCGAACGCTGATAATATGATCAAATTTTATCTCTCCGGTGATGCTAAAATAATAGGAGTAGGGAATGGCGATCCAAGTTCACATGAACCTGATCATTGTAGAGATGGTGCTTGGCAGCGAAGCGCTTTTAATGGTAAATGTCAGGTAATTATTCAATCCGGAAAAACGGCAGGTTCCGTAAAATTTGAGGCAAAATCAAACGGATTACAATCTGAATCAGTCACTTTAAACCTTATTAAATCTTAAATAAAAATACTCTGATTCTAAATTATGAATGACATTTTAATACATCAAACTACTACTTTTTTTAAAAATACTTTTGGTTCACCACCTCAAAAAACAGTCCTTTCTCCTGGAAGAATTAACATTATTGGGGAACATATTGACTATAATGATGGATTCGTCTTGCCTGCGGCAATTGATAAAATCATTTGTTTTGCTTTCGAAAAAAACAATTCGAATACATCAAAAATAATTGCGATTGATCTTGAGGAAGAATTCGAAATTGATTTAAATGATGAAGTACATCTGAATGATAAAACATGGACTAATTACTTGCGAGGTGTCATCAATCAATTGAAAATTAACGGTTATAAATTCGAGGGTTTCAACTGTGTTTTCAGCAGTAATATACCTGTTGGATCTGGATTATCATCTTCGGCGGCATTAGAATGCGGGTTTTTATATGGAATCAATGAACTTTTTAATTTGGATATCAAACGCATCGATATTGCCTTAATGGGGCAGAAGGCAGAGCATTGGGTTGGAATCAATTGTGGGATTATGGATCAGTTTTCGAGTGTTATGGGACAAGAGAATAAGGTCATAAAAATTGATTGCCGCACATTGGAATTCGAATATCACGACGCTAATTTTAGTGATTATTCTTTGATTTTATTTGATTCGAATGTAAAGCATTCCTTAATGACATCGGCTTATAATCAAAGAAGACAGCAATGTGAAGAAGGTATTGCGATTCTTAAAACTCATTTTCCGGAAATCAGTAGTTTTAGAGATTGTACTGAAGAACACGTTTTATCTTTAGAGCATTTAATGAGTAAGGAAGTTTTTAAAAGAAGCCATTTTGTAGTAAAAGAAATTAATCGTGTGATACAAGCCTGTGAGGCTTTAGATAATGGAAATATTGAAGTTTTAGGACAATTAATGTTTGAAACTCACGAAGGATTATCAGCAGAATATGAAGTAAGTTGTCCCGAATTAGATTTTTTAGTCAATACGGTGAAAGAAGAAAAGGCAGTAGTTGGTTCCCGATTAATGGGTGGCGGTTTTGGTGGCTGCACGATAAATTTGATTAAAAAAGGAAACGAAGAAGCTTTAAAATCTAAACTTACCAAATTGTATTTGGAGGCTTTTGGAATAGCATTAAAAATTTATGATGTTAAAATCGGAAACGGAACATCACTATATATCAAGAAATAAAATGAAAAAATTTGACATCAACGAAGACCCACACAGACGCTACAATCCTTTAATTAACGAATGGGTTTTGGTTTCTCCACATCGTTCGAAACGCCCTTGGCAAGGCCAAAATGAAGCAGTACATTCGGACGAATTGCCAGAATATGACAAGGATTGTTATCTGTGTCCCGGAAACATTCGTGCCAATGGGATGCAAAATCCGGACTATGAAAGCTCTTTTGTTTTTGAAAATGATTTTGCTGCTTTGAAGCAAGATGAAATACAGTTTGAAGATCATAACAAAGAAACTTTTTTTAAAGCGCAACCTGAAAGAGGTATTTCGAGAGTGGTTTGCTTTTCGCCAAAACACAATTTGACTTTACCTGAAATGCCTGTTGAAGCCATTGAGAATATCATTAGAACCTGGCAAAAAGAATATGTTGATTTGGGCAAAATCGACTATATCAATCACGTTCAGATTTTTGAAAATAAAGGCGCAGTTATGGGGTGTAGCAATCCGCATCCACACGGTCAAATTTGGGCTCAATCTTCTTTACCAACGGAAGTGGAGAAAACCCAAAACAATTTAAAAGCCTATTTTGACAAACACGCAAGCAATCTTTTACAGGATTATTTGAATGAAGAATTGAAACTGAACGAAAGAATTGTTATCGAGAATAAACATTTTGTGGCTTTGGTTCCTTTTTGGGCAATTTGGCCTTATGAAACGATGATTATCAGCAAGCGTCATTTTGGAAAAATCACAGATTTTACTGTAGATGAAACCACTGATTTTGCCTTGACTTTAAAACAATTGACCACTAAATACGACAATTTATTTAAGACCTCATTTCCTTATTCATCCGGAATTCATCAGACTCCAACGGACGGTGAATTGCATCCGGAATGGCAGTTTCATATGCACTTTTATCCACCCTTATTGCGTTCCGCAACCGTTAAAAAATTCATGGTGGGTTACGAAATGATGGGCGAATCGCAACGGGATATCACTCCTGAAAAAAGCGCAGAAGTTTTAAAAAATTTATCCGATGTACATTATAAAACCATACAATCATAAACCAAACTAAATAGTTCATATGCAAACATTAGCCACTAAAGATTACATTGTTTTTTTCTGTTATTTCCTCCTCATCGTAGGTTACGGAATTTGGATTTACCGCAAGAAAAAGAAAGAAGAAACCAGTAGTAAAGATTATTTTCTAGCTGAAGGTTCCTTGACTTGGTGGGCTATTGGAGCTTCATTGATAGCGAGCAATATCAGCGCCGAGCAGTTTATAGGAATGAGCGGAAGCGGTTTCAAAATGGGTTTGGCCATCGCCACTTATGAGTGGATGTCAGCATTGACGCTGATATTAGTTGCCATTTTCTTCATTCCAGTTTATCTGAAAAACAAAATTTTCACAATGCCGCAATACCTGAACCAGCGCTACAATAGTAATGTCGCTATGATTATGGCGGTATTTTGGTTGTTGCTTTACGTGTTCGTCAATCTGACTTCCATTTTGTATTTGGGTGCTTTGGCGATAAGCAGTATTTCGGGATTGGATATTACTTTGTGTATGATTTTCTTGGCGTTTTTTGCGGTGATGATTACTTTAGGCGGAATGAAAGTCATCGGTTATACTGATGTGATTCAAGTTTTCTTCTTGATTCTTGGCGGATTGGTAACTACTTATTTAGCATTGAATTTAGTAGCCAAAGAATTTGGGTCTTCGGGTGTAATCAATGGTTTTAATTTAATGACAACCCACGCCAACGACCATTTTCATATGATTTTCGAAAAAACTAATCCAAATTATATGGATTTACCGGGACTTTCGGTTTTGATAGGAGGAATGTTAATCATCAATTTAAATTATTGGGGTTGTAACCAATACATAACGCAACGTGCGCTGGGTGCTGATTTAAAAACGGCCAGAAGTGGAATTTTGTTTGCTGCTTTCCTAAAATTATTGATGCCGGTTATTGTAGTTTTACCCGGAATTGCAGCTTTTGTTTTATATCAAAATGGTCATTTTCAAACCGAAATGCTACAAGACGGAGCCGTAAATCCAGACCGAGCTTATCCCATTTTATTGAATTTATTGCCTGTGGGTTTAAAAGGACTGTCTTTTGCTGCCTTGACTGCTGCAATTGTGGCATCTTTAGCTGGAAAAGCAAATAGTATAGCGACCATTTTTACTTTGGACATTTATAAAACCAAAATCAACATAGAAGCCAACGAGAAAAAGTTGGTTAACATTGG
>CAMCFT010000051.1 GCA_945874225.1 Flavobacterium psychrophilum | reverse complement strand
TTTTTTTAAGACGTTTCACTTTTTGATAGTGAATCATAGCTATGTGAACCCAAGACCCGAGCGATAGCGAACAGGCGAAGCAATTGGTCTATCAAACTCTTTTTACTATGACTCTATGTGTTAAAATTTTTATATTTCGTTAATAATTGTGTATTTTATTAATTGCACCCAACGGGTTATTTATTATTTATTTCGAGTTGCATCAGCAAGTCAGTTTGTATGTCGTTTCCCAAGGTGAAAATATGTTTGTCAAATTCGACAAAACCATTTTTGGAATAAAATTGAAGTGCTCGGTGATTTTCTTCCCAAACACCTAACCAAAGGTAATTAATTCCATTGTTGTTTGCGATTTTTATAGCTTCATCTAGTAATAACTGTCCTGTTTTTTTTCCAAGAAATGCTTTCAAAACATAAATTCGATGGATTTCTATTGCTTGTTTGTTGAATATTTCGGTTTGTGCATCACCAAAATTAAGTTTTAAGTATCCAATGATTTCCTTGTCCAAAGTGGCAAGATAAAATGCTGATTCAGGATTGTTTATTTCTGAAGCTACTTGCACTGAATTAAAATTTTCCTGGACATAATTCTCCATATTTTCAGGAGTGTTTACATCCGCAAAAGTTTCTATAAAAGTTTGCTTGCTGATTTCTTGAATGGATTCAAGGTCCGAAATTGTTGCTTTCTTGATTTTAGGCATAAAAAAATGTAGGATTTAAAGTTGGAATGAATTAATCAGATTTGCAAAATAAATAGTATTTTTTTGTTCCGTTAGGAACTAAATATTGGTAGAAACAAATCTATCCATAGTGTTTTGTCCCGTTAGGGACTATACTTTAAAGTAAATCTTTGAAAATAAATTTTTCATCATAATCTATTTCAAATTTCTCAAGAAACTCAAGATATTCCTCTCGAAATGTCTTTTTTTTGTGATGAATTTCTTGATTTTGAATGTATTCAATAACTGTATTTACTTGTGATTTACTAAAAGAAAATGCTCCATATCCTTCTTGCCATTCAAAATGTCCATTTGTCAGTTTATTTTCATTTATCCATAAGGAGGAACCTTGTTTAACATCTTTCATTATATCAGAAATAGATTGAGAAGGTCTAATTCCAATTAAAATATGAATGTGATCTGGCATTCCATTTATTGCCAAAAGTTTATGATTATTGTTATGAACTATTCCTGTGATATATTTATATAAATTATCTTTCCATTGGCTTTGAATAATTCCATTTCTAAATTTTACGGCAAAAACAAAATGAATGTGGATTTGTGTATATGTATTTGCCATATAATTGTTAAGTCCCTAACGGGACAGCGTGAGTGGTTAATAATTTTTCTACCAATATTTAGTTCCTAACGGAACAAAAAGTCAACCAAATTGATTCTTGTAAAGCTAAATAATATTTTGTGTAAATAAGAGAAATCAATATTGATTTTGAATAAAAATATTTAAAACCTACATCGGTTAATTTGTAATTATTTGATTTTAAATATTTTTATCTTTTAGGGATTTTATATTGATAGAAAAAGAAATTGCTGCCAATATGAAATCCTTGCGGGATAAAGTAACAATAGAATTCAGGTTGAAATAAAATGAGAGACAATTTTCATTTTCAGTTTTTCAATTTGTACTTTTGAAACTTTCAATAAAGAGAACCTATAACTATGAAAATTGTCCTATCACCAGCCAAATCATTGAACTTCGAAAAGCTTTTGCCTACAGCAAAACATTCAGAAGGGTTGTTTTTAAAAGAAGCACGCCAAGTTCATAAAGTTTTGAAGCAAAAATCACCTGCTGCACTTTCGAAATTAATGGATATTTCAGATAAACTAGCCGAATTGAATTGGAAAAGAAATCAAGATTGGAAAACGCCTTTCACTCCTGAAAATGCTCGTCCAGCAATTTTTGCTTTCGATGGAGATGTCTACACGGGATTGAATGCTTATACGATTCCATCAGAAAAACTGGAAGATTTACAAGATAGTTTGAGGATTTTATCCGGTATGTACGGGCTACTGAAACCTTTGGATTTAATACAGGCCTATCGATTGGAAATGGGAACAAAACTACCTATTGGCGAAAGCAAAAATCTATATGAATATTGGAAACCAATAGTTACAAAAGCATTGAATAAAGAACTTCATAAGGGAGAACTTTTCATCAATTTAGCAAGCAACGAATATTTCTCGGCAGTTGATGTGAAGCAGTTGAAAGTTCCTGTAATTACTCCAGAATTCAAGGATTACAAAAACGGAAAACTAAAAATAATCAGTTTCTTTGCTAAGAAAGCCAGGGGGTTGATGGTACGTTACATCATTGATACCAATGTTAAAACTGCCGAAGATTTGAAAGGTTTCAACTATGAAGGCTATCAATTTGACGCCAATTTGTCGAAAGGGAATCATTTGGTTTTTACGAGATAGTTTTTAGGTAGCAGTTTGCTATCTGCCTTCTGCAATCTGCCACCTGATTTAATGCATGGCTTCAGCCAAATCGATTTTATTTTTTCCTTTTTTGATTATCAGAATGAAAGGAATGCAAAGTAAAAACAGAATTCCTAAATACATAAAAATATCCATATACGTCAAAACGGAACTTTGAACCATAACTTTAAACTCTATGGCTTTATAGGCTTTTGACAAAGCTTCATTAAAAGTAAATCCTTTAGACATAAATCCTTGTTGCAATCTTTGAACTGTTTGTTGCACTTGAAAAGAGGTTTGGTCAAGGTGTGAAATCAAATTTACTCTGTGTTGCTGATTGAATATTGCTATGAAAGTCGTGATAATGGCAATTCCAAAAGAACCTCCCAATTGCCTCATCATACCTGTAAAAGCAGCGCCTTCGCCAATATGTTTTCCCTTTAGTGTCGATAAGGAAAGTGTCGTAATAGGTACAAATAATAAACCTAATCCAACACCTCTTAGTATTAATGGCCAAAACATTTCTTCTGCGCTGGTGTCAGGGGTAATGATGTTATTCATCCAAAAGGTAAAAAAGAAAAATATCAAGAATCCTATAGCGACCATATAAGCCTGAGGAATGCCTCGTTGAATCATTTTTCCAATAAAAGGCATCATAATTCCGGTAGTAATCGAACTCGGAATCAACAATAAACCCGCGTCAGTGGCACTCCATCCTAAAACCGATTGCGTATAAATAGGTACTATAAAAGTGGAGCCGTATAATCCAAATCCCATAATGAAACTCATAATAGTTCCAACTCTTAAATTAGTGTTTTTTAGCACTTTTAAATTGACTATAGGATGTTTATAGGTAAGTTCTCTTTTAATAAAAAGAAGTAATCCAAATAGAGAAACCACACTTAAGCTAAGAATCAAGTTGTCATTAAACCAGTCGTCTTGTTGGCCGTGTTCCAAAACAAATTGCAAGGAACCGATAAAAGATGCCAGATAGAATATTCCCCACCAATCGACTTGGTTTGATTTTATTTTTTCTATAATTTTTGCAGCTGTAAATTTTTTAAAATCTCGCAACAAATCTGATAATTCTCCATTGCCAGATTGAACTACCATATGCAAATGATTGCTCATAATCACATAACCATACAAGACCAAAGCCTTTTTTCTAATACAATAATCCAAACATTCTACAACTAGGTCTCTGTAACTTTTTCTTGTAAAAACATCAACCCAATCTACAACAGTTGCCGTTACAAAATGTGGTAAAGATCTCTTATTTTATATCCGTTTGACATACTCTTATTTATTCAAATATATAGTTTTTACTACAAATAAATACTTGCCGTATGTTTGTTGCCCTCGTAAGTTGCCTATTGGAACGTGTACGAAGTCGGGAGACTTCGCCAGCACTCCAAGATTTCAAGAACATTTTATTTTTATGGAAGTCGTCGGAAATCAGGGTTTGTGTGAGGAAAATGTAATTGAAGTTAATTTAAATGATTTTAGGTTTTTGATTAACTTCCGAAATCTCTCGTTCACTGAGACGCTTCCAGCGTGACAAACTAAGTAGAGCTTGTTTTTTTTGGCCAAACGATTTTTATTGACTATTTGTCACGCTGGAAGCGTCTCACTTGAGTTGCTCAAGATATGTGATTTGCTACGCCAGTTCACTATCGCTTTTGTCACTTTCGTCGATATGACAAAATTATTTTGTATTTGTTATTAATTCATTTTGTTTTGCTTCGCACAGCGCCTAATCTGGTGCTCGATTGCATCGAGTACCTGCTTACTTTTATAAACTGAATAAAGCGTTTGCAACGCGGCTCTTCACACTTGTTTTTTTATTAAAAGTGTTGTAAACGCTACTTTTTTTGTCTTTTAATTTATGTAGGTACTCGATGCAATCGAGCACCAGAGAACGTGGACAAACGAGCGCCAGTGGGGATTCTTTTTTTTACGATTTTCTATAGCACAATTACTGCTAACGCCTTTCTTCTTGGTTCAGTAGCGGCTGTGTGAACGATTATTTTCTTGCTAATATAAGATTTTCCAGCGAAAAATTGAACGTGTTGTTTATTGTAAATTTACCCATTGCGTAAAACCGCTGTTACCTGATGTTGCTATTGCTTTATCCAGCCAACATTTTTTAAGTTTTTAATTTTCGGATACAAATCATCCGCTGTGTTTTGCATTTGGTCACTTCCTGATGAAAAAAGTAAATATTTCTCACCGAGATTTTTATAATTGTAATTTGTTCCCGCTTTTGATTGAATTGGGTCTTCAATAAAAACGAAAGTTTTAGGACTTTCCAGTTGTTTTAAACTATCGGGATATTTTCCATTTTGAGTTTTATAATATTCAATGTCTTTTACCAATGAGTTTAATAATATTTGAGAATGCTGCTCCATATTTTTCTTTCCAATAATACCTCTCGAAAATAAAATGAGAATGCTAAACAGAATAACTATGATTCCAATGACTATTAATTTTATGTTTTTGTGTCTTTTCACTTTCTGTTTATTTTCTATTTAAGCTGATTTTGTGGCAATAGTAGGTAACTTGTATATAGGCGAAATAAACCTTCGTATACACCCAAATTTGGGTAGATTGGCAAAGGTTTGTTTCGCTTTATTTATTCTCAAATATATTGTTTTTTTTTCTTACAAATCATCAAATGGACTCTTTGCTTGTTGCAAATCTTTTA
>CAMCFT010000050.1 GCA_945874225.1 Flavobacterium psychrophilum | reverse complement strand
TAAAGTAAATAAATATAAAAAAATGGATCCTATCAAAAAGAGAAACATAAGAAATTGGTCATTTCTTATCGGTACAATACTAGTTGTTTTTGTATTAGGCATTGTTGCCACATCGATTATCGAAAGAAAATATGAATCAAGTTATGCTGGTTTAGAAAAAAAAGACATCAAACAAAACGATCCAAGAAATGAAGTTTGGGGCGAGCAATTTCCGCAGCAGTATGAGAGTTATATGGCTACCGAAGATACAACATTTAAAAGTATGTATAACGGAAGCGCAATGATAGATGAACTTAAAGAAGATCCTAAATTAGTAATTCTTTGGGCAGGATATGCTTTCGCAAAAGACTATAGCCAAAGTAGAGGACATACTTATGCCATCAAAGATGTTCGAAATAGTCTTCGTCCGGGTAATTTGTACCCTACAGATACTGCCAAAGGAATGCCAGGCACTTGCTGGACTTGCAAAAGCCCCGATGTTCCTCGTTTTATGGCAGAAAAAGGAGTTGCTGAATTTTATAAAACTTCGTTCGAAAAATTGGGGCCTGAAATTGTAAATCCAATTGGTTGTGGAGATTGTCACGATTCTAAAACTATGAATTTAACCATCACTCGTCCAGCATTGGTAGAAGCCTATATTAATCAAGGCAAAGACATTAAAAAAGCAACTCATAACGAAATGCGTTCTCTAGTTTGTGCGCAATGTCACGTAGAATATTACTTTGATAAAAAAAATGTTAAAAACCCTAAAGTTCCTTATTTGACATTCCCTTGGACAAACGGTATGACGGCAGAAAATATAGAGAAATATTATGATGAAAAAGAGTTTAAAGATTGGGTGCATCCAATTAGTAAAGCTAAAATGATTAAAGCGCAACATCCAGATTATGAAACTTACACCACCGGAATTCACGCCAAAAAAGGAGTTTCTTGTGCTGATTGCCATATGCCTTATAAAACTGAAGGAGGAACCAAATTTACGGATCACCACATTCAATCGCCACTAAATAATATTCAAAACTCATGTCAGGTTTGCCATAGAGACGATGCTAATTCTTTAATTGATGATGTTTATTCTCGTCAAAAAAGCATCAAAGAAAACGTAATTTCTCTGGAAGAAAATTTAGTAAAAGCACATATCGAAGCTGGAGCAGCTTGGAAATTAGGAGCAAAAGAAGCTCAAATGAAAGATTTATTAATGGACATTCGTCATGCGCAATGGCGCTGGGATTATGCTACCGCTGGACATGGAGCTTCTTTTCACGCTCCTGTAGAAATAGGCAGAACAGTTTCTTCTGGATTATCTATCGCACTAGAAGCTCGTGTTAAATTGGCAAGATTGCTAGCGAGTTTAGGTCAAAAAAATCCAGTTCCGATGCCGGACATCTCGACTAAAGCAAAAGCGCAAGCGTATATCGGTTTGAATATGGTAAAACTAAGAGCTGATAAAGAGAAATGGAAAAAAGAAATTCTTCCAACTTGGGATGCAAAAGCAAAGGCGAGAGAAAGCAAATATGGAAAATAAAACTATAAAGGAAGGCTTATGGGGTTATAATGAATCTATTCTTATTGGAATTTCATTGCTTTTTATAGGATTAACACTGCAATTTCTTATAGGAAATGATGTAAACATAGAACTTCGTTGGCCTTTTAATTTTATCGTTTTTAGTGTTCACATTATTCTAAGTGTTTTTAGTTTTGTTTTTTTTAAAGGAACAACCATAATTCGTTGGATAACCCGCGTTCCAGCTTCGATGGTGTCGATTGTGATGGTACTTTTTTTGACGATGCTTATTGGTACTATTCCACAAACATTAGAAAACAAAAGTGCTTTTATAGCGCTGTTTGGCTTAAACAAGATCACTCAAACTTGGTATTTTTTATTGATACTATTCTTTTTTTCTACTTGTTTGTTAATGGTAAGTATAAAAAGAATATCCTTAGGATTACTGTCTAATTTAGGTTTTTTGGTCAATCATTTAGGTTTGTATATTGCCTTGAATGCTGGAGTTTTTGGTTCGGGTGATTTAATTCGTTACACCATGGAACTCAAGGAAAATAAAATTGCTTGGGTTGCCAATGATGCTAATAATAAAGCAGTTGTAATGCCAATTGCCATCGTATTACAAGATTTTGTAATGGATGAATTTGCGCCCAAATTGGCGATTATCAATCATAAAGGCGATTTATTGACCAAGAAAGGCAAGAATTTATTTTTAGTAAAAAAAGGACTCAAAGTCGAATTAGAAAATAATTATTCTGTTGAGGTTGTCGATTATATTCCCGAAGCTGTAAAATTTAATAATAGTTATCGTTCTGTGAATCAAGAAGGAGCAACGCCTGCTGTTTATGTAAAAGTGACTAATTCTAAAACTGGTTTTAAGGCAACGGGTTGGTTAGCTTCAGGAACTTTTTTGTACGACCAGCAACATCTTGGTTTAGAAAAGCACCATTTTTTAGTATTGACGAAACCGGAACCCAAAAAATTTAGCTCTAAAATCAAGATATTTACCGTCGATAAAGAAGAATTTTCAACTGTTTTAGAAGTCAATAAGCCATTTGAGGTAAAGGGTTGGAAATTATACCAATTGAGTTATGACGAACGTTTTGGAAAATATTCCACAACTTCTACTATAGAATTAGTCAAAGATCCTTGGTTGCCAGTAGTATATTTTGGTGTTTTTATGATGATAGCGGGAGCTGTATATCTTTTCTTCATTGGAAACATAAAATCTAAAAACAATGATTGATTATAATTCGTTTTATATAGTAAGTAGTGTTTTGTGGGGATTGTCAATTATTTTTCTTTTGCTTTCGATGAAAGACAAAAAAAAGTTCTTGAAATTAGGATTGCTTTTAAATGGTGTTGCCATTCTGGTAATTACCTATTTTATGTTCTATTTATGGCAAAAACTGGATAGACCACCGATGAGAACTTTAGGAGAAACGCGTCTTTGGTACGCATTGTTTTTACCAACTATTGGACTCGTCTTTTATATGAGATGGAAATATGTTTGGATTTTGTTTTATACCATAGCAATGGCATTTTTGTTCCTGACACTCAATTTCCTGAATCCCGATATGTATTCTCAAACATTGATGCCTGCCTTGCAAAGTCCTTGGTTTGTTCCTCATGTAGTGGTTTATCTTTTTTCGTATGCAGCACTTGGAGTGTCGTGTATTGTAGCAATCAAAGAATTAGTTAGACCCTCAAAAAACGGACTTCAATTAGCCGATAATTTAGTCTATATAGGTGTTTCTTTTCTAACACTTGGTTTGTTGTTTGGGGCTTTGTGGGCCAAAGAAGCTTGGGGACATTATTGGACTTGGGATCCAAAAGAAACTTGGGCTTTCCTTACTTGGACAGGATACATTCTTTATATTCATTACAGATTTTATCACCCTAGAGAGGACAAACGAGCGATGTATTTGCTTGCTTCAGCTTTTATCGTCTTATTAATTTGTTGGTTTGGAGTAAACTATTTGCCAACAGCTCAAAACAGTGTTCATACCTATACTAATCCTTAAGGCTATTCGAAATAACAAAAGTATCATAGCTTTAAAAGAATTTTTAAAATAACTATTTAAAAAATGTTCACAGATTAATTACTCTGCAAAATGATTTTACGGAATAATGTTAAAATCATAATTAAGTTTACGCCAAAATTTTTAACTTTTAACTAAAATAATTATATAAATGAAATCTTTAAAAACAATTTATTTATCGCTAGTAATCCTTTTTGCTGGTAGCTTATATTCACAAGAATTCGATGCGAATTTACAACTAAGACCTCGTTATGAATATACTAATGGATTTGGAACCCTTTTGACACCTATAACTGAACATACCTCTTTCATAGGGAATCGTACCAGATTAAACTTAAATTATAATGACAACAAATTGAAAATCAAAATTGCATTACAAAATGTACGTACTTGGGGGGATGCTGCAACAACGACGGTGTCTAGCAAAAATGGGGTAACCGCATTCGAAGCTTGGGCGGAGTATAGTTTTACTGAGAAATGGAGTTCCAAAATAGGACGTCAGTCTTTATTCTATGACAATCAAAGGGTTATTGGAGGTTTGGATTGGGCAAATCAAGGACGTAGTTTTGATGCAGCTTTAATAAAATACAAAGGGGCAAAAAGCCAATTGGATTTGGGTTTTGCTCTCAATGCTGATTCTGAAGCTAAAGTAGTTCCTGTAACTCCTTATACAACAGATATATTTAAAGATATGCAATATGCTTGGTACCACACGAGTATCAAAAATCTTGTTGTTAGTGTATTAGCTATGAATGTTGGGAAAGAATACTTAAATACACCAACTGAAGTAGGATTAAGCTATTTCCAGACTTTTGGAACTTATGGTAAATACGCTGGAGCAAAATTTGGAGTTGATTACAGTCTATACGGTCAAACTGGGAAAGAAGGAAAGAATACAGTGTCGGCTTGGGAAGCTGCTTTGAACGTAGGATACGTTTTTTCTCCAAAATTTAAAGCTACAGCGGCTTATGAATTTTTATCTGGAAAAGATCAAGGATCTACTTCTACAATGGTTAAATCTTTTGCTCCAATATTTGGTACTAACCACGCTTTCAATGGTTTTATGGATTATTTCTATGTTGGGAATCACGCCAATTCTGTGGGTTTAAATGACATTTCATTAAAACTAGATTTCCCAATAAATAAAGTAAATGTATCAGTAGCACCCCACTATTTCTCCGCTCCTAACAAAATTATTTCTGGTGGAGTAGAACAAGAATCATACCTAGGGACTGAAATCGATGTGACTGCGTCCTATAAATTGTATAAGGATATTATGCTAACGGCTGGTTATTCACAAATGTTTGCTACAGATTCTATGGTTGCATTAAAAGGCGGTACAGGATTAAACGATACTACAAACAACTGGGCTTATTTGATGGTAAACATAAATCCGCAAATTTTTTCAACTAAAAAATAATAGAGTAAAGATACATTTCTGTAATTAGTTATTTTTGTACTCCTAAAATAAAAACAAAATGATTATTTATTCTAAAAGGTTCTGTATTTGCTTATTTTCGCTGGTTTTTTTAAACAGCTTTGCCCAAAAAAGTGAATACCTGTTGCAATTCAAAACCACTAAACAGTTGCATCGGTTTTTGAGTTATTCCGATAAATTTATTCCATTAGTGAGCGCACATCGAGGTGGACCTGTGACTGGTTTTCCTGAAAATTGTACGGCAACATTCGGCAATTCCATAAAATACAATCCCACTATCGTGGAAACCGATATTGCTTTGAGTAAAGATTCGGTTTTGGTAATGATGCACGACAATACATTAGACAGAACCACAACCGGAACGGGCAAAATCGACAATTATATTTATCAAGAATTGCAACAATTATTTTTGGAAGATAATGAAGGAAATCAAACGCCTTATAAAATTGAAACCTTAGACCAAGTTTTGAAATGGGGAAAAAACAAGGTAATTTATAATCTCGATGTAAAGAAAGGTGTTCCGATGCAGATGATTATTGATGCCGTTCGCAGAAACAAAGCGGAGGCTTATTCGGTTATCATTACTTACAATGCTAATCAGGCTTCCGAAGTGGCTAAATTGGCTCCCGACTTAATGATTTCAGTATCTGCAAGAGGAAAAGAAGATGTGGAACGTATGGAAAATCTTGGTGTCAAAGCCGATAAAATGATTGCTTTCGTAGGGACATCGGAGCCTAAACCAGAAGTGTATCAGTATTTACACAGCCGAAAAATTGCTTGCATTCTAGGAACTATGGGAAATATTGATAAAAGCGCTACTGCCAAAGGCGATGTTTTGTATTATAAATTGATTGAAAACGGCGCCAATATTCTTTCATCCGACAGGCATATCGAAGCGGGAAAACAATTGACGAAGTTTGCCAATGACAAAAAGTTGAAATCGAAACACGTTAAAATTCGTAAAATGTAATAAACTTAAAAAGCCAGTTTCAAAATTTCGAAACTGGCTTTTTTATTTATAATTATAGTGGAAATTTTATCCCACCATTTCCACAATTTTGCTTTCTCCAACCAAACTCACTTTTATTAATCCGTGTTTAGCCAACCCTTTCATTGCGGCATCCCATTTCTTGCCACTCAAATCGGATTTGATTTTCAAAACTCCTAAATCCATTTTGTTTTCATTGGTTTGCAAAAGCGCAAGGATTAATTTCTCTTCGTCCAATAATTCAACTTGAACTTGTTTTTTCTCTGGTCGCATTTGTGGGAAAAGTAATACTTCTTGAATAGATGGATTATTGGTCAAATACATAATCAATCTATCCATTCCAATTCCTAATCCAGAAGTTGGCGGCATTCCGTATTCCAAAGCTCTTAAGAAGTCTTCGTCAATAAACTGGGTTGCTTCGTCATCACCTTTTTCGGCTAAACGCAATTGCTCTTCAAAACGCTCTCTTTGGTCAATTGGGTCATTCAATTCCGAATAAGCATTGGCAACTTCTTTACCGCAAACCATCAATTCAAAACGTTCCGTCAAATCTGGATTGTCTCGGTGTTGTTTGCACAAAGGCGACATTTCCTTTGGATAATCCGTAATGAAAGTCGGCTGAATATAATTCCCTTCGCATTTAGCACCAAAAATCTCGTCAATCAATTTTCCTTTACCCATCGAAGCGTCAACGTCGATTCCCATTGCTCTTGCAGCATCAAATAATTCCGCTTCAGATTTTCCGGAAATATCAAAACCTGTAAAATGTTTAATAGAATCCGTCATTGTAACTCTTGCATACGGCGCTTTGAAATTGATTTGGTGTTCACCAAAAGTTGCATCGCTGGTTCCGTTAACCGCAATGGCGCAATGCTCCAGCAAGTTTTCGGTAAAATTCATCATCCAATTGTAGTCTTTGTAGGCTACATATATTTCCATAGCGGTAAATTCCGGGTTGTGCGTTCTGTCCATTCCTTCATTTCTGAAGTTTTTCGAAAACTCATAAACACCGTCAAAACCACCAACAATTAATCTTTTTAAATACAATTCGTTGGCAATTCTCATATATAAAGGAATGTCTAATGAATTGTGATGCGTGATAAAAGGGCGAGCTGCAGCACCACCAGGAATCGGTTGCAAAACAGGAGTTTCCACCTCTAAATAACCTTTGTCA
This sequence comes from Flavobacterium psychrophilum, assembly GCA_945874225.1. Lineage (GTDB taxonomy): Bacteria > Bacteroidota > Bacteroidia > Flavobacteriales > Flavobacteriaceae > Flavobacterium > Flavobacterium psychrophilum_M. The sequence continues at coordinate 1,736 of CAMCFT010000050.1, read as the reverse complement.
TTAAAGAAAGAACGCATCGCATTGAACATTTTTGTTCTCTTGATAAACGTTTCTTTCACGTGATCATTCACCGTTAAATCCACGTAACGACGACGGTATCTTTGCTCCGGATCCGAAAAAGCATCGTGTGTTTTCCCGTCAGCATCCGTTTTTACAATTGGAAGCGGTTTCAGGGCTTTCGCCAAAACCGTTAAGCCATAAACGTGAACCGAGATTTCGCCAACCTGAGTTTTGAAAACTGTACCGCGAACCCCAATAAAATCACCAATATCCAACAGTTTTTTGAAAACCACGTTGTACATTGTTTTCTCTTCATCAGTCGAAATATCATCTCTCGAAACATAGATTTGGATACGTCCTTCGGCATCTTTTAGCTCAGCAAAAGAGGCTTTTCCCATAATTCTTTTTCCCATCAAACGACCGGCTAGAATCACTTCCTTGCCTTCAAACTTCTCGAAATCGGCTAGGATTTCGCTAGAATATGCGGTTGTGATAAATTCGGCTGCAGGATAAGGTTCAATGCCTAAGTTGCGTAATTCTGTGAGTGCTTCTCTACGAAGGATTTCTTGTTCGGATAATGCCATTCTGTTCTGATTTTAAGAGTGCAAAGATAACAAATAGATTGCAGATTGCAGAATGCAGATTTCAGTTTTTTTAGGAGCAGAAATATCGGGTTTTTCAATCAACAGTCGTCCCGCTATTCGTTACAATCCACGCCAGATTGCTTCGTGCCTCGCAATGACAGCGTGGGATTTCCACTACTATCGGGGCTAAGCGACAACTTTTTGGTGTTCATAAAACCTTTTCACCAAAGTAGGAATATATAAAATCAGTTTTTATCTGCGTTTTGCTTTAGCAATCCGTTTCATCCCTGTGCCATTTTATTTTATTGTCAACATTGCCAACAAGTATAATGATTAAAAACTTCGTAACTTTGCCATTCACAAATAATAGAACGAAAAAAGATTGCTTCGTTCCTCGCAATGACAAATGAACAAAACCATCCAACTCCAAGATTTAGGACTCAAAGATTATAAAGAAACTTGGGAATACCAGGAAGAATTATTCAAGGGAGTTGTTGATTTGAAAATCAAGAATAGGAGAGAGGAAACAACAGTTGAAACGCCTAATTATTTTCTTTTCGTAGAACATCCTCACGTGTATACTTTGGGGAAAAGCGGTGATTTAGAAAATCTTCTTTTATCCGAAAAACAACTCGAAGCCAAAGGTGCGACTTTCTACAAAATCAATCGTGGCGGCGACATTACCTATCACGGGCCAGGCCAAATCGTGGGTTATCCAATTTTGGACTTGGAAAATTTCTTTACAGATATTCATAAATATTTGCGTTTTTTGGAAGAAACCATTATCTTGACCTTGAAGGAATACGGACTGGAATGTGGTCGAAGCGAAGGCGAAACCGGCGTTTGGCTCGGAGTTGGAACTCCATTTGCTCGAAAAATTTGTGCGCTTGGCGTTCGTGCTTCACGCTGGGTTACGATGCACGGTTTTGCATTAAATGTGAATGTCGATTTGGGTTATTTTGATAATATTATTCCTTGTGGGATTCGTGGCAAAGCAGTTACTTCTTTAAATGTAGAATTGGGAGTTAAAAAAGTCGATGAAGATGAAGTGAAAGCTAAAATATTGAAACATTTTGCTCAATTATTTGAAGCTGAGTTTAAATTCTGATTTCATTGTCAAGTCGAGCGCAGTCGAGACTCAATTTTAGTCTC
>CAMCFT010000049.1 GCA_945874225.1 Flavobacterium psychrophilum | reverse complement strand
CAGAAACGTCAATGATGTAAAGTAAATTCAGATATTCGGCAAATTTATATTGAATCAATCGGTATATTTTTTCGTGCAATTGAATTTTTAATTCTTCTGGTGAAATACTCATTGGAAAATCAATTCCTTCATTGGCCAAATTAAAATCCTTATTGATTTGCTCAATTAATTTCAGGTACAAAGCTTCTTTTTCGGCTTCTTCAAGAAGTAAATCTGTATTTATGGGAGTGATAAAATTCATTTTATTTTTTTATAAAAGCCTCTCGACTGCGCTCGAGGTGACAACTGAAAACTGAGACTGCGCTCAGGGTGACAATTGAAAATTAAACATTTCTACTCATTAAATTTTTGCCAAAAGCTTTTAACATTGCTTTTTTATCTTCGGAAATATTGATTTTATCCAAGGTTTCAAAAGCTTTCAATGTGAAGTCTTTAATGGATTCTTGTGTGGCTAATGATGCGCCAGTAGCGTTGAAAATTTCCTTTACCGCTTCTATTTTATCTGAATTATCATCTAATTGCTTGGAAAACAAATGCATTAATTCTTCTCTTTGTTCATTCGAAGAAAACTCGATTGCTTTTAAGTAAAGATATGTTTTTTTGTTTTCGATAATATCGCCGCCAACTTGCTTTCCGAAAGTTTTTGGATCGCCAAAAGCATCCAGATAATCATCCTGCAACTGGAATGCCAAACCTAAATTAAGTCCAAAATCGTAAATCAAATTAGCGTTTTCTTCGGAAGTTTTTGCAATAATTGCTCCCATTTTCATTGCGGCAGCAACGAGAACAGCTGTTTTGTTTCCAATCATTTTCAGATATTCGGGAATCGTAACGTCATCGCGAGTTTCAAAATCAACATCGTATTGTTGTCCTTCACATACTTCGAGAGCAGTCTGACTGAACAATTTAGCCAAATCCTTAAAAATAACTGGCTCGTATTGTTCAAAATATTGGTACGCCAAAATGAGCATTGCGTCACCAGAAAGAATTCCCGTGTTGATATTCCACTTTTCGTGAACTGTGATTTGACCTCTTCGCAAAGGCGCATCGTCCATAATATCATCGTGAATAAGCGAAAAATTATGAAAAACCTCAACAGCCAATGCTGCTGGCAAGGCTTTTTTATAATCGCCATCAAAAACATCAGTGCTCATTAATGTCAACACTGGACGCAATCTTTTTCCGCCAAGTTGTAAGATGTAATCTATTGGTTGGTATAGATTTATGGGCTCTTTAACTATTTTTTGATTTTCTAAATAGAGTAGAAATTGCTCTTGATACTGATGAATGGGAAGCATAAATGATTCTTTATTTTGTATCACAAAGGAAACTAAAAAACCCGAAACTTTAAACCTTAAATAAATTTTTTAAAAATACTTTGGAAACTATTTTGGTGTTTCAAGTTTCCTTTGTAGATTTGCGCTTTAATTTTAAATACCACCCCCCAAAATGACAGCAGCAAAATGGACTATCGATTCTGATCAATCTGATGTTTTAATAAAAACAAGGCATTCAATTATTGCCTATTTAGTGAGTAAAACAAACACCTTTAATGGTTCAATATCTGTCGTAGACGATGAATTGCAAGATGCCACTGTTGAATTCCTATTTGATATAAATGCTAAAGAAGGAAAATTAGAACAATTTGACTCTAATATGAAATTGAATGATTTTATCGATACAACACAAAACCCAACCGTTAGTTTTAAATCAACTTCTTTTCAAAAAGTAAATTCAAACATTAATTTTTTAAAAGGTAATCTTACCATAAACAATATTACCAAAGTAGTTGAGCTGGATGTAATGCTTACTGGTTTAGAAACTCACGATGGCAGTTCAAAAGCGATATTTGAAATTCTTGGAAATATAAATCGAAAAGATTTTGGACTGTCCTATAATGCTTATAACCTAAACAGCGGTATTGTCCTAGGCCAAGACATGAATTTAACAGTTAATCTTGAGTTTACCACTCATACTAGTTTTAACTAATTATTAAATTTAAGTAAAAAGTTTGGAAACTATTTTAGTTTGAAAGTTTCCATTATAAATTTGCAACCGAAATTAATTTTATGAATTTTAAAAATGAAAGATAAAATTATTGCCAAAGCCACTGATTTGTTCCTGAAACTGGGTTTCAAGAGCGTCACTATGGATGACATTGCCGGGGAAATGTGTATTTCTAAAAAAACAATTTACAAATATTTCTGCAACAAAGAACTCTTAATTGCAGAAACAACTGAAATAGTCCACAAAGCAATTCATCAAAGTATTGATACAATTGTGGAGAAAAAATACAATGCGATAGAAGAAAATTTTCAAATCAGGAAGATGTTTAAAGAAATGTTTAAAGCAGGAGAAACCTCACCTGCTTATCAATTAAAAAAACATTATCCTGAAATATATGAAAAGGTAATGTCTCGAGAAATAAACGAATGCAATGCGGTTTTTAAACAAAATATCGAACTAGGAATCCATCAAGGTTTGTATCGAAAAAACATTTTGATAGACACCTATGTTGGATTTTATTACACCCTGATTTTCAGCATACACGGAAACACCAGTTCCGAAAAAGAATCAAACGAACTTGAATTACAAGCCTTAGAATACCATACCAGAGCCATGGCAACACTTGAAGGAATCATCGAACTAGAAAAACAATTAAACAACTATCATCTATAATGAAGAACCTATTTTTAATACCCTTATTAGTTTTTGCAATTACGGCAAAAGCACAAGAACCAAATAAAAATTTCAATTTTAGTATGGAACAAGCCATAAGTCACGCATTGACCAATAACTATTCAGTTATAAATGCAGGGCGTGACATCGAAGCTTCTAAAGAAAAAAAATGGGAAACCACCGCTGCTGGTTTACCGCAAATTAATGCAGGAGTAGATTTTACGAATAATTTTGTTTTACAAAAATCAGTTATTCCTGCTGAATTTTTTGGTGGAGAACCAGGAACTTATGCAGAAGTAGCTTTTGGAACAAAATATAATATGGTTGCACATTCTACGCTAAGCCAATTAATTTTTGATGGCTCTTATGTTGTGGCATTACAAGCTTCAAAAACCTATATGAAATATTACCAAAATGCAAAACAAAAAACGGATATTGAAATCAAAGAAGCGGTAATCAATTCCTACGGAAATGTTTTATTAGCCGAAGAAAGTATTGCCATTCTTGAAAAAAACAAGACAACTTTAGAAAAAACATTGTCTGACACGAAAGAAACTTTTAAAAACGGTTTGATTGAAGAAGAAAATGTTGAGCAGCTACAAATCACTCTTACATCAATAAACAGCACTTTGAACTACAACAAAAGACTGGCCGAAGTAGCTTATAAAATGTTAAAAATTACTTTAGGTATTAACATTGATGACGACTTAAAACTGACTGATTCATTAGATAAATTAACGGTTTCAAATTTAGATTTGGCTTTTGCAAAAAACGATTTTACAGTAACTAATAATGTAAATTATCAAATGGCTTTGAATTTTCAAGAGCAAAGACAATTAGAATTAAAACTACAAAAAACAAAAGCCTTGCCTTCATTATCAGCAAATGTAAATTTTGGATACACCGCTTTTAAAGACCAATTTCAATTTTTTACACAAAATCAAAATTGGTTCAATTATTCTAATGTAGGCGTGAATTTAAATATTCCTATTTTTAGCAGTTTAGCCAGAAGTTCCAGAACCCAACAAGCTAAAATTGCTTTAGATCAAGCCAATACTCAATTGTCTGAAACGGAACAAAAATTAAAATTGCAATATGCAACCGCTAAAAGTGATTATGAATTCAGTATCGAAGAATATGCCACTGCAAAATCAAACTTGAACCTTGCCGAAAGGATCGAAAAAAAGCAACAAATAAAATTTACAGAAGGATTGTCTTCTAGTTTTGATTATAATGATGCCCAAAGACAATTGTATTCTGGACAACAAAAATACCTTCAATCAATGGTAGATGTAATCAACAAAAAAGCAGCTTTAGAAAAAATAAACAACAAACAATAATTCCAATATAAATAACCATTCAAATGAAAAAAATATTCATCATTTCAGCACTTTTCTTACTCCTTTTTTCTTGTGGAAAGAAAGAAGACAACACTAACATTGATTCTTTAATTAAATCAAAAAATGTCACAGCACTTCAAGCCAAAAAAGCACTAATACAGGCTGATTTATCAAAAATTGATGAAGCGTTGGCAACATTAGATGTTAAAAAAGAAGAAGCTTTGGTTTCAGTTCTTACCATAAAAGATACCGTTTTTAGTCATTATCTTGAAGTTCAAGGAAGTGTAAATACAAAAGAAAATATTTTAGTTCAACCTGAATATCAAGGAACTTTAGTTGCATTGAATGTCAAAGCAGGACAAAGAGTTTCAAAAGGACAAGTTCTGGGAAAAATTGACGATGCGGGTTTAAGCCAACAAGTAGCAAGCTTAGAAAACCAATATGCTTTGGCAAAAACAACTTTTGAACGTCAAAAAAATCTTTGGGATCAAAAAATTGGTTCTGAAATGCAATATTTGCAAGCGCAAACACAAATGATTTCTGCTCAAAGAGGTGTTGCTCAAATCAAAGCTCAGTTATCAAAAACAGTAATAAAAGCACCATTTACAGGAACTATCGACGAGGTTTTTGTAGAAAAAGGACAAGTCGTTGCTCCAAGCCAACAAGGATTAATGCGAATCGTGAATTTATCCAATATGTATGTTTCTACTTCGATTCCTGAAACCTACATTGGCAAACTAAAAGTAGGCACTGAAGTGGATGTTTTCTTGAACTCTTTAGGAAAAACCTATAAAGGAAAGGTTCGTCAAATTGGAAATTTCGTTAATCCAAGCAATCGTAGTTTTGGGATTGAAGTTGGCGTTCCAAATCCGGAAAATTTATTGCGTCCTAATCAAGTGGCCAATCTTAAAATCAGTGATTATATCAGCAAAAATGCAGTTGTTGTTCCTACCAATGTAATTCAAGAAGATGGTTCGAAAAATAAATATGTTTATATCGTAACCAATTCTAATGGAAAAACAGGAATTGCAAAAAAAGTAATCGTAAAACCTGGACAATCATCTGATAATATTACCGAAATTTTAAGCGGATTATCAGCCGATGATATAATTGTTACTGAAGGAGCAAACGCTATTTCTGAAGGAATGAAACTTAATTTTTAGCCCCCTAACCCCCGAAGGGGGAATTAGCAACTTTCAAAACAACATTAAAAAATATATAAAAATGCACAGTATTAATCATAAAAAATTCGCAATTTCAAATTGGGCGGTTGACAATCGTGTTACGGTTTACATCATAACTGCTCTAATTGTAATTACAGGAGTTTACGCTTATATCACAATGCCTCGTGAGGATTTTCCGGAAATCATCGAGAATAAAGTATACATTTCATCCGTTTTCCCTGGGAATTCAGCCGAAGATGTAGAAAAATTGGTTATAAAACCATTAGAAAAAGAAATCAAAAACATCAGTGGAGTTACCAAAGTAACTTCGAGCTCTTTTCAAGATTACGGAATGATTATCGCCGAGTTTGACGATGATATTTCAATTGATGCCGCCAAAGTAAAAATTAAAGATAAAGTCGATAATGCAAAAGCAAATACTGACTGGCCTAATCTAGACAACGGAAGCAAGGTAGAACCAAATGTTTTTGAATTGAATATTTCAGAAGAAGTGCCTATTCTAAACATAAATCTGCAAGGGAACTACACTACTCAACAACTTAAAAAATACGGAGAATTACTTCAAGACGACATCGAAGAAATATCCGAAGTGAAAAAAGTGGATATTCTAGGTGTAGATGACAAAGAAGTAGAAATTGCGGTAGACATTTTTAAAATGACAGCTGCGCAAGTTACTTTCGATGAAATTCAGAATGCGGTAAAATATGAAAATATGACCCTTTCTGGAGGAAATTTAGTTTCTCAAGGTTCTAGAAACAACATTAGAATCGTGGGTGAAATCAAAGACCCGAAAGAACTGGAAAACATCATTGTAAAATCATACGGTGGAACGGTATATCTAAAAGACATTGCCAAAGTAAGTTTTAAAGAGAAAGAAAAAACCACTTACGCTCGAGAAAAAAGCAATGAAGTGGTTATGCTTAGTGTGAAAAAACGTTCAGGGCAAAATATGATTTCTGCCATTGAACAAGTGAAAGAACGAATAGAAAAGGCACAAGCTTCCTATTTGCCAAAAAACCTAAAAATCGAAATGACAAACGACCAATCTTCTCGTGTAGAACATCAGGTTGATGAATTATCAAATCACATTATTTTTGGGATTATTCTGGTAATGATTGTGTTGATGTTCACAATGGGATTGCGAAATTCCTTATTTGTTGGAGCAGCAATTCCACTATCAATGATGATTGCTTTTGCCATTCTTTCGGCTTTAGGATTAACGTTGAACACGATGGTTCTTTTTGGATTAGTAATGGGATTAGGAATGCTGGTCGATGATGGTATTGTGGTCGTCGACAACGTTTTTGCCAATATGAAAAAAGGATTACCAAGAATAGAAGCTTCAAAAATAGGTATTGGCGAAATCGCTTGGCCTGTAATTTCATCGACAGCCACAACTCTGATGGCGTTTCTCCCTTTTGCCTTATGGCCAGGAACTATGGGTAAATTTATGAAATATTTTCCTATGACTTTGACCGTGACACTTACAGCTTCATTATTTGTGGCAATGGTTGTCAACGCTGCAATGACTGGAGGTTCGATGGATATTGAAGACAAAAATATTTCGAAAAAGAATTTAAAATTCTATACCATTCTATTTTTGGCATTCGGAATATTCTTGGCATTTATTGGCTCTACATATGTTTATGATAGTAAATTCTTGAGAGGAATTGGACATATTTTGTTGATTTCAACTGGATTAATGTGGTTGTATTTCCTTAAAATTTACCAATGGACACAGGATTTTCAACACAGCTTTTTCCCGAAGATGGAAGAAAAATACAAAATTTTTCTAGCTAAAATTCTAACCCAAAAGAATTCTTGGATTGCATTATTTGGAATTATTGGAATGTTAGTTTTCTCCTTTGTGTTGTTAGGCATTTTCCCAAGAGAGAAATTGTTTTTCCCGGATAATATCCCCAATCAGGTGATTGCTTACATTGAATATCCGCAAGGAACTACGATTGAAAAAACCAACAAAGCGACCTTGTTTGTCGAAAATCAAGTAATTGCAATTTTACAGAAATATGTAGATCCAAAAACGGATAAAAACTTCCTTGCTGAATCTATTGTTTCTCAAGTGGGAATTGGCGCTGGAAATCCAAATGTCGATGCAGGTTCGGCTTCCGAAACACCATTTAAAGGTAAAGTAACAGTGAGTTTCTCGGAATTCAAATTCCGTGAAGGTGTGAATACTTCGGATATTTTAGAAGAAATTCGTTCCAAAGTAAAAGCCATTGCCGGAGCCACGATTACGGTCGAAAAAGATGCCAATGGTCCGCCAGCTGGTTATCCTATTAGTATTGAATTAAAAGGAGAAGATTATGATTTGATGTTGAAAGAAGCAGATAAAATGATAACTTTTATCAACTCTAAAAACATTCCCGGTATCGAAAAATTGAGCATTGACATCAACAGAGATAGTCCGGAACTGGAAGTAAAAGTTGACAGAGTAAATGCTGGGAGTATGGGCGTTTCTACAGGACAATTGGGCTTTGCCTTACGCCGTTCCGTTTACGGTCAGGAAATTTCGACTTACAAAGAAGGTGATGACGATTACAATATTGTAATGCGTATGCAAGACGACCAACGCAAGAACGAAAACATTCTTTTCAATCAATCGTTGACGTTTAGAAACCAGAATAACGGTCAAATTCAGCAAATTCCAATTTCTGCGATTTCTCAAACCGAAAAAACAACAACTTATAATCAGATAAAAAGAAAAAACAACAAGCGAATAATGACTATTTATTCGAATGTCTTGACGGGTTTTAATGGTGATGAAATTACCAAACAAATCAAAACAGAATTAAAAAATTATGAGTTGTCAAAAGCCGTTTCCTATTCCTTTTCTGGAGTACAAGAAGAACAAGGCAAAAACCAAAGTTTCTTGATGTATGCACTTTTCTTAGCATTAGCCGGAATCACGCTAATTATTGTATTGCAATTTAATTCGATATCAAAAACTATGGTGATTTTATTCACGGTAATCTTGAGTTTCAGCGGTGTTTTCTATGGTTATGTGATTGCAAATATGGATTTCGTAATTCTGATGACGATGATGGGAATCATCTCGCTAGCGGGTATTGTTGTAAAAAATGGTATCGTATTGATGGACTTCTTCGTCTTGTTATTAGACAAAAAAGTCACCGAAAAACAGTTAAAAAGCCACGACGATTTATCGCTAGAGGAAATAAAAGAAGTGATTATCGAATCAGGGAAATCGCGTTTGCGTCCGGTTTTATTGACCGCTTTAACCGCAGTTTTAGGATTGATTCCGTTAGCCATTGGATTAAACTTTGACTTCTTTACCTTGATTACTGATATGAATCCTCACTTCTTTTTGGGTGGAGACAACGTAATTTTCTGGGGACCATTAGCCTGGACAATTATCTTCGGATTAACGTATGCCACAGTGTTGACCTTAGTAATGGTTCCGGTAATGTTTTACTTGGTGAAAAGAACAAAATACTGGTTGCGTGACAGAAGAGAAGCTCGTGAAGCAAGAGCTATAGAAAGCTAGATTTTTTTAACTTTAAATATTGAAACCACCTGAAATTTGATTTTGGGTGGTTTTTTGTTTTTGTAGGAATGGTTTGAGTATCTTTGAAAAATAATACGCTACAAAGTAGCGACAATCTATCCAATTTGGGTTTATAGGCGCTACTTTGTAGCGGGTATATACAAGATGGGAGTCCATCCCTCCGGGCTGCACTCCCATCGGGCTCCGGCTACGCCTTGGTGAGCGGAACGCCCCTTTTCAGGGACGTTCCCCATCACCGGCTTGTACGCATTCCGCTTCGGAGCAAGCTCCTCTCGGAACGACG
>CAMCFT010000048.1 GCA_945874225.1 Flavobacterium psychrophilum | reverse complement strand
ATTCCTAAACTGCCATCAGAACCCATTCCGGAAAGAATGATACCTATGCTTTTTTCCTGTTGGTCTTCTGCTAATGAACACAAGAAAATATCAATTGATAGCCGTATGCCGTGAGTTTCAACCGGAGCAAAAAGATATAGCGTTTTGTTAAGAATAGACATACTCTTGTTAGGCGGAATCACGTAAACGCAGTTTGGTTTTACTTTTAGACCATCAGTAACCTGAAAAACTTTCATGGTAGTCATTCGTTGCAACAACTCAGGCATCATCCCTACGTAGTTTGGGTCCAGGTGTTGAACAATTACAAATGCCATTCCGTTACCCTCAGGCATATTGGTAAAAAAAAGTTCTAATGTTTCCAGTCCACCAGCAGAAGTGCCGATAGCAACTATAGGAAAATCCTTGTTTTCCATAGCATTAGGCGCACTGCTTTTGGATAGTTTTGAAACAAAAATATCTTCCGCTTTCTTTTTATCTGTTTTCATTTTGAAAAGGCTATTCTATAATTCAAGTGTTTTAGGGCATAGAATAGAATTTATTCTAAAAACACTCACTATATGAATCAAATATAAGTAAAAAATCTCAAATTTATAGCGATATTTAAGACATTTTTTGATTAAACAGCAGAATTAATAAATAACACCTATTGGAATTAATTGTTTTTCCTTGTCGTTTAAAATGAGCAGTACGATAGTACAATTTTTGATTCAGATTTTTGCTTCTTCGCAGTAATCTTTTAGAGACCTTCGTGCTTGTTCCTGAATTTTGTTCTGCATAAAACCAGTCCAACCCAAAAGCAGTCCTTTGATTCCTAGTGCTTGTTTTGACCATTTCCAAATATCAAAATCATCGGTATGTTTGATGATTAAGCCATCTTGGAAATGAAATTTTGCAGCAATCGAATTGACCACTTTTTTATTCGTTTTACTGTAACGGTAGCTTGCAACCCATCGGGCAGAACCCAGATATTCATTAGCTTCTACTTCTGAGAATTCTATTTTTAAACTTCCTTTGCTTCTTTTGATTAGCATTTCCCACATTTGGCATACCTCATTTCCATATAATAGTCCAAAAACAGGATCACGAAATTTAACGTTAGGATGGTAACATTTACACATTTGTTTAGCATCACCATTGGCAAATGCGGTGTAGAATTTAATAATGGTGTTTTCGTTGGGGGTCATTTCAAAAAAAATTATAAGTAAAAATAATAATTTTTTTCAATTAACACTTTTTTTTTTCATTTTAATCAAAGAGCTTTCCTTTTAATGATTATCTCTTAATAATACCAACCTGTTGGGTGCAATTTATAAAATACTCAATTATTAACGAAATATAAAAATTTTAACACATAGAAACATAGTAAAGAGTTTGATAGACCAATTGCTTCGCCTGTTCGCTATCGCTCGGGTCTTGGTTTCACAAAGCGATGATTCACTATCAAAAAGTGAAACGTCTTAAAAAAAACAATAAAAAACTATGTTTCTATGCGTTTAAAAAAATATAAATTGAATTACACCCAACGGGTTAATACTCAATTATTAACGAAATAAAAAAAAATTAACACATAGAAACATAGTAAAAAGAGTTTGATAGACCAATTATTGGTTTCACAAAGCTATGATTCACTATCAAAAAGTGAAACGTCTTAAAAAAAAACAATAAAAAACTATGTTTCTACCTTTCGGCAGACAGGTCTATGCGTTTAAAAAAATATAAATTGAATTACACCCAACGGGTTAATACCAATTAAATTTTATAAAGTATTTGAGTGCTGAAAATTTAGTCCGCTTGGCGGACAGTCCTATTTCATCTTATACTTTATTTTATTTTCAACAATAAATTCGGGTCGGGACAATTTTCTAAATAATAATCCAAGTTTTTTTTGCTGCAAACGCCAGGATAATCGCTGAAATTAGCTTCTATATTTTTAATAATTTGGAAATGCAAATGTGGGGAATAGCCACCATTTACAGACGAATCTCCCAAAGTTGCCAGAGTTTGTCCTTTTTTAAAAACACTTCCAATTTCAATATTCTCAATACTTTCTACTGATAAATGACCGTATAAAGTATAAAAAGATTGGTTTTCAATCGTGTGTTTGAGGATAATTGTTGGACCATAATTTCCTTTTCCTGCATTGAAGTCAAAGCCATACACTGTTCCGTCAAGGGCTGCTAAAACTGGAGTTTCGGCTTTAATCCATAAATCCATCCCAATGTGAATATTTCTCTCATCAGATTGCTCATCATTAAAAAGATGGGTTTGATTGTAAAGATTTCGTACTTCATTGTAGCCACCAAAAGCTACTTTGGCATTGTTCTTTTGAAGGAGATTTTCGACATAAGCTTCAAAAGTTTTGGCATTTCCCGAATCCATTTCGGATAATTCGGTGTTTGCAACTGATAAATCCAATGGAATATATTTCGAATAAGGAATGGAACTCTCAATGACTTTTACATTTTCGACTTGTAAAAAAAAGGTTTTTAATGTTGGCATATTACACTGTTAGTTTATGAAAAATATTAATTTGTTTTTCTTATGAAACCATTAAGATATTAAGGCTAAAAACTTAATTTTCTTAGTCATTATTGTCCGATAAAATCAAAGTATAGTCCCTACGAGACAAATTTTCGATTCATAACTATCTTGTTACCAATATTTAACCTCTACGAGGTATGCTCCGTTAGGAGCTAAATGTTGGTAGAATAAAAATCAAGCCAACCCAGTTCAAATGTCCCGCAGGGACTATATAGGTTAGGGTAATTATCTTTTTTAAAATTTAAATCGGACAACAATGTTTCTTAATATCTTAATGGTTTAAAAATATAATTAAAATTTTGGTCCGCATAGCGGACAGCAATATAAATTAGAATAAAGATAAAAAATAATTATATAAAAAACGCCAACCATTCAGTTAGCGTTTTCTCTTTCTTGTTGCAATATATTCTTCGACGGCTTCCCTAGTAGTGTACCAGTTTCGACCTTCTTTGTGAGCGTCAATTTTCCCTTGTCGTGCCAGCAAGCTGATATATTCTTGGCCGTAAGGCATATTGGGTTCTTGCACCAAATTAGAAATTTCGACATACTCTTTGTCGTTGTCAGGCAAAGCATTGAGATAAATATTCAGCGTTCTTTCGAGAGCTTGACACATCAAAAGCGTGAGTTTTTGATAATTGCCACCATTGGCTTGATTGAGTGCTTCGTAATACTTTTTCCTGTCATTTTTCAAGATAATCGCTGGAGGAAAACCGGAACGCATCAACAATAAATTCATTGCTAAACGAACAGTTCGGCCATTGCCATCAAAAAATGGATGAATCCAGACTAATTTGTGGTGAAAAACGGTTGCCAGTTCAATATCATTGAGTTGCTGTGGATTCGTGTTTACAAAATCGATTAATTCGTCGAGCAAATCTGACACTTTGTTAGCATTTGGCGGAGTGAAATTCGCACCCGTAATTCTAACGCCTCCATTACGGATTCGACCAGAAAAATCTTCTTCGATTGAGCGCAAAACCAAGCCGTGAAGCGAAAGAATATCAATGCTCCGCAACTTATAATCGTCATTTATAATCGAATATAAATAGTCAATTGCTTTGTCATGATTGTGTGTTTCAAAATGCTCTCGAAGAGATTTTCCTTTCACGGTTATTCCTTCTTGCAGCACCATTTGCGTTTCCCGAAGACTCAATGTATTGCCTTCAATGCTGTTTGAATTATAGGTCCATTCTATGGAAAGACTTTCCTTGATTTTATTCAAAGCGATGGATGGCAAGGGTCTGCTGGATTGCAAAACTTGCTTTTTCTCATACAATCTATCAAAGGTTGTTTGAAATGCCGAACGATATGTTAAGTCTATTTTCCACATAATTCAACAAAAGTACTTATAATATCGGATTAATCAAATTTTATTTCTATCCGATATTAAAATTACTCTATCGTCATATATTTCAGCTTCCTTCGATAGGCTTCTAGTGCAATGGATTTAGAGATAAACCCATAATATTTACCTTCTTTTAGTACTGGAAGAAAGTGAACTTTAGTTTTTTCAAACTTGTTCATTACCGTTTCCATACTGTCCGTTGGATAAATGACATCTATAATTTTTATCATAACTTCTTTTATCAAAGTGAATTTTACACGATAGGGATTAAAAATTATTTCTCGAATATCATTGAAATGAACTACGCCAACTAATTGTTTTTCAGTATCTACAACAGCAAAAATAACCTGATTGGAATGCGAAATCAAGTCAACTAATTTTTCCAGATTTTCATCAGGTGAAACCGTCAAATAATCAGTTTGAATGATGGAATTAGTGTCTAAAGTTGAAAGGATATTACTGTCTTTATTGCTGGTAAAAGCTTGCCCTTTTCGTGCTAAATTTTTTACATCCAATGAATGTTTCTCGAAACGTTTAGAAATAGCAAAACTAATGGAAGCCACCATCATAAGTGGAATCATCAAATCATAACCTCCAGTTATTTCTGCAATAAGGAAAATCGCGGTTAAAGGTGCGTGAAATAATCCGCTTAGAATTCCTGCCATTCCCACCATTGTAAAATTACTGATAGGTAATTTAGTAAGTCCTGTCAAATTTAAAAATTTGGAAAAGAAGAAGCCAACATAAGAACCCAGAAATAGGGAAGGAGCAAAATTACCTCCATTTCCTCCACTTCCCAACGTAATTCCAGTGGCAAAAACTTTGAGCATCATCGTTAAACCAACAAATACCAAAAGTGCCCAACCGTTGTTTCTAAAACTACTAAACAATGTATTTTCAAGTAATTGCCCCGGATCACTTTCAGACAAGGTTTTGATACTTTCATAACCTTCGCCAAAAAGTGTTGGAAAAATAAAAATTAATAATGCCAAAATAGAAGCACCAAAAAGTGCTTTTTTGTAAGGTTTTAATCGTAGTCGGGTAAAAAAATGTTCCACCCTTTGAAAATTTCTCGAATAGTAAACAGAAATTAAACCTGTGAATATTCCGAGCAAAATATAATACGCAATATTATGATAATCGAAGCTTTGTTGTTGTTTGAAGGACAATAATATGCTTTCATCCAAAGCAATTTTAGAAACCAAAGCACCAGTTGCAGCGGCAATCATAATGGGAGTAAAGGCTGAAATGCTTACATCAACTAGTAAAACTTCTATAGCAAACAGCACTCCCGCAATGGGAGCGTTAAATGCTGCCGCTATTCCTGCAGCAACACCACAACCTATGAGCATTGTTCTGTCTTTGTACCTTAATTTAAATCGTTGAGCGTAATTCGAACCAAAAGCTGCTCCTGTAATCACAATTGGGCTTTCTAATCCTGCTGAACCTCCTAAACCTACAGTTAGCGAACTGGTTATGATTTGAGCATACATTTGTTTTCGGGGAATGATACTGGCTTTTTTAGCAACGGCATACAAAATCTGCGAAGTTCCTTTTTCGATAGTTCCCCCCAGAACTCTTTTGACCACAAAAACTGTCAGTAAAATCCCGATTATAGGCAAAATACTGTTGATGAAACTTAATTTTAAAATTCCGTTGATATATGTGGCAAATTGGAAAACTGAATGCGCAAAAGTTTTCAAAACGATTACGGCAAAAGCAGACAAAATTCCAACCAAAACGCTGGACAAGAAAATAAACTGTTTATTGGTTAGTTTACTTTGAGCTAAAGCGGTTAGGTTTTCAAGCTTCTGAATATATTTTTTGAACATTTTGTGTTTTTAAAAGAATGCTAATTTACTACAATTTTTGTGTTCAGCTTATATTTTTTAGTGCTTCTTTTGTGCTTAAAGGTTTTAAATTGGTGCTGTCAACAAAGTTTCGTACAGCAACTGGATTTGTTTTTCCGTATTCTCGCAATGCCCAGCCTATGGATTTTTGAATGAAGAATTCGTTGGAATTTTTATGTTTTTCACATTCTGATTTTAGCAAATCAAAATCAGTTTTCCTCTTATAACCCAATTGAAAAAGAATCGCACTTCTATTAAGCCACATATTCTCGGAATTAGAAAAACGTTTGATTATATTTTTGGTTTCCAATGGAAATTCGAGAAGATATTCACCCAAAATATTTTTTGCAATTGTATCAACGCTGTCCCACCAAGAATTTGTGATTATGAGTTTTTCAATGAGTTTAATATCTTCTTTTATATAATTTCCCTTGAGTTGTCTTATCAAAATTTCGATAGCGCAATACTGTAATTCCCGTTTTGGTTTTGAATAAAGGTTCAAAGCAATTTCTCTTGGATTCTCCTTAACTTCCTGTTGGTTTTCTTTCCAAATATCGTTCAAAATTCTTCTTCTTTCTTCTGTTTTTATTCCAAAAAAAGAAAAATGATTCCGCATATATTTCGCCATAGCAAAGGCATTTTCTGCATTGCTTTTTTCTTCAAAAGCTCGTTCTAATTCTGTAATAAATTTCATAAATCTTGCTTCTAATCTCAAATTCCCCCCTTGGGGGTTAGGGGGCTAAAAACCCACCGCCGTATCATCACCTCTTTTATCAGCTCCGCCTTCGAGTTTTCCATTTGGTAAAACCAGAATAGCATCTACTTTTCCAAGTACAGGCGTGTTCTTTTCGTTGATGATGTATCCTTTTGATTTTAAATTATCCAAAGTTATTTTCGAGAAGGCATTGGGTTCAAAAACAACTTCATCGGGAAGCCATTGATGGTGAAAACGGGGAGCATTTACAGCTTCCTGCATACTCATTTTATATTCGTACACATTTAATATAGTTTGAAAAACCGAAGTGATTATTGTAGAACCTCCGGGGGTTCCCACTACCATTAATAATTTTCCATTTTTCTCAACTATGGTTGGTGTCATAGAGCTTAACATCCGTTTTTCCGGCGCAATGCTATTGGCTTTGGCACCCACTAAACCATACGAATTTGGAGCGCCCGGTTTGGCGCTGAAATCGTCCATTTCGTTATTAAAAAAGAAACCCAATTCATCTGAATATAATTTTGAACCATAAGCGCCATTAATGGTTGTAGTTACTGAAACGGCATTTCCTTCAGCATCTATAATCGAATAATGCGTGGTTTCGTTGCTTTCAGAAGTGGCGATTTCTCCGTGTGAAACTTCAGACGATAAGCTGGCTTTGTTCCAGTCGAAAGTTTTCATTCTGTTTTTTAAGTAAGTATTGTTGAGTAACTCGCTTTTCGGAATTTTTACAAAATCAGGATCTCCCAGAAAATAATTTCGGTCGGCATACCCTCTCCGTTCCGCTTCTGTCATTAGTTGTATGGCTTTTTCGCTGTTGTGTCCGTATTTAGCAATAGGAAACGGTTCAATCATTTTCATCATTTGTTGTAAAGTGATTCCTCCGCTTGAAGGTGGCGACATTGAAATAAGTTTCAGATTTTTGTACTTAAAGGAAATTGGCGTTCTCCATTTTGCCTCATATTTCGATAAGTCTTCAAGTGAAATTATTCCTCCCTTTTTTTGAATAAGACTGACTATTTTCTGGGCAGTTTCTCCTTTGTAGAATTCAGCTGCACCATTTTTCATTATTCGGGTTAATGTTTCGGCTAATGCCAAATATTTTATGGTGTCACCTGCTTTATAATTTTGTGCAAGTAAGGTTTCCGCGCCACTTACTTTTATGATGTCATCCCGATAATGTTGTTGCATTTCCTCCTGTTTTGGAGTAACCACAACTCCTTTTTTTGCCAAAGCAATTACAGGTTCCATAATTTCTTCCATAGAAAGTGTACCCAATTTTTCGTGAACGGCAAAAATTCCTGCGATAGTGCCAGGAACACCAATTGCCAATGCTCCATTGACGCTCAGGTTAGGAATCACATTTCCGTCTTTGTCAAGATACATATTTTTTGAAGCTGCCAATGGTGCTTTCTCGCGATAATCAAGTGCTCCGGTTTCGCCATTTGCTTTTCGATACACCATAAATCCTCCTCCGCCAATATTGCCTGCATAAGGATACGCCACAGCAAGTGCTAATTCTGTAGCAACCATTGCATCGAAAGCGTTACCGCCTTTTTTCATAATTTCGACTCCAATTTTTGAAGCTTCTTCACGGGCTGAAACTACCATTGCTTTGGAGGTTACTAGACCCGTTTGTGCAACTGTAACAAGGGGTAACAGATAGAGGATTGAAATAGAAATTACTGCGATTATTTTTTTCATAAGGTTTGTATTTTTAGATTCGAATGTACTATTAATGCTGCAAAAAAAGCCGTGAATTCGGATTCAAAATCGGAATAAAATGTTCTTAGCTCTGCCACTGAAAACCGCATAATCGAATCGCGTTTCATTCGGGTGTCCATTTTTGCCAAAACACTTTCGATGCCTTCAATGGTTTGGTAGCTCACTAACCAATTGTAATCTATCATATAAGGCATCATTTTTTGGGTTTTTGGAGTCAAATCATCATAATTGTCTCTCAAAGATTGGTAAAAACGTTCCGAATAGTCTTCCAAACTTTCATCTGAATAATTGCTCCAGTTTTTTGCCAAAAAATGGTCGTAAAAAATATCCACGATAATTCCGGAATAATGATGGTAATTGGCGTGAAGCCTTTTAGTACTTTGTCTAAATATGGGATGAGCATCAGTAAAAGTGTCAATAGAACGGTGCAGAATGATTCCTTTTTGAATTTCCATCGGGAAGGTATCAAAGTGTTTTCCGTGAATGCCATCGGCCATAAAATTGCCAATTTTCATCAAATCATTGTCTCCGGAAAGGTATATGTGTGCTAGAAAATTCATTCGACCAAATTAGGAATTTTAAATGACTATTTTTGAACTCCAATTATTATATTTGTTGTTCGTAAATCTAATATCTAATATCATAAATAAAAATGACTTTAATAAAATCTATATCAGGAATTCGTGGAACTATTGGCGGTAAAGTAGGTGATAATCTCACTCCAGTCGATGCGGTAAAATTTGCTTCGGCATACGGAACTTGGTTGAAACAAGGAAGAGATTCCTCCTCAGGTCGGAATGACAAGTTCAAGGTTGTTGTGGGTCGTGATGCTCGAATTTCTGGACCGATGATTCATAATTTGGTAGTAAATACTTTGGTTGGTTTGGGAATCGATGTGATCGATTTGGGACTTTCTACGACACCAACAGTTGAAGTTGCTGTTCCTTTGGAAAATGCCGACGGCGGAATTATCCTTACCGCTTCGCACAATCCAAAACAATGGAATGCCTTGAAATTATTGAATGAAAAAGGGGAATTCTTGAATGGAATCGAAGGAGAAAAAATTCTTCAAATTGCTGAAGCCGAAGCGTTTGATTTTTCGGATGTGGATGATTTGGGAGAAATCACCGAAAATGATGCTTATATGGATATTCATATTGATGAGGTTTTAAATTTGCCTTTGGTAGACATTGAAGCCGTGAAAGCCGCTAAATTTAAGGTGGTTGTTGACGGCGTGAATTCATCTGGAGGGATTATTATTCCAAAATTACTCGAATTAATGGGCGTTGAAGTCGTGAAATTATACTGCGAACCCAACGGACATTTTCCTCATAATCCAGAACCGTTGAAAGAACATTTGACTGATATTTCAGAATTGGTTGTCAAAGAAAAAGCCGATTTGGGTGTTGTCGTTGATCCTGATGTAGATCGTTTGGCTTTTATTTGCGAAGACGGCGAAATGTTTGGTGAAGAATATACTTTGGTGGCTTGCGCCGATTTTGTTTTGGGTAAAACCCCGGGAAATACCGTTTCGAATATGTCATCGTCCCGTGCTTTGCGTGACGTGACAAATGCTCACAAAGGAAGCTATGAAGCCAGCGCAGTAGGCGAGGTGAACGTGGTGGATTTGATGAAGAAGAATAATGCCATCATTGGAGGTGAAGGGAACGGTGGAATTATCTATCCGGAATTGCATTATGGACGCGATAGTTTGGTAGGAGTCGCTTTGTTTTTAACACATTTAGCGCAAAAGAAAATGAGTGTTTCTGCTTTGCGTGCTTCGTATCCGGAATATTATATGAGCAAAAACAAAATCGAATTGACACCTCAAATCGATGTTGATGCGATTCTTGTGGCAATGACAGAAAAATATAAAAACGAAGATATTACAACCATTGACGGCGTAAAGATTGACTTTGCAACTGAATGGGTTCATCTAAGAAAATCGAACACCGAACCGATTATTCGTATTTATACTGAAGCACCTTCGCAAAATCAAGCAGATGCTTTGGCATTGCGAATTATTGACGAAATAAAGGCGGTTGCCGGGATTTAGAACTTTTATTTAATTAACCCGTTGGGTGTAATTCAATTTATATATTTTTAAACGCATAGAAACATAGTTTTTTATTGTTTTTTTAAGACGTTTCACTTTTTGATAGTGAATCATAGCTATGTGAACCCAAGACCCGAGCGATAGCGAACAGGCGAAGCAATTGGTCTATCAAACTCTTTTTACTATGACTCTA
>CAMCFT010000047.1 GCA_945874225.1 Flavobacterium psychrophilum | reverse complement strand
CGCAGAAACAGAGTCAAAAATTAGCCCCAAACAAGTTGAGGCTAAACAAGGTAAACATCCAGCGAAAAATCACAGCATGCTTCCTCTCTGCTAATTCAAAGATATTAAAAATTAATCAAAATAAATTAGGTATTCAAGATAGTACCTAGTGTATTTGATTAAAATGCGGGATGTTATATTTTAGCGGGATGCTGACTTGGTTCAAAATATGCAATTACTGCAAAACCAAATACAATCCAGCTGCCAATGCCGCTCCAACAATAGGTCCAACAATAGGAATCCAAGCATAAGTCCAATCGCTGCTTCCTTTTACAGGCAAAATTGCGTGCATAATTCGTGGGCCTAAATCCCTCGCAGGATTAATGGCATAACCAGTTGTTCCGCCCAATGACAATCCAAGAGCCCAAACCAAAATCGCCACTGGCAAAGCTCCAATGGTTCCAAGACCAATTTTTGCCGTTGAATCAGCACTTAAAGTAAGCTCAGGTCCGGCGATATAAAATATCACAAAAATCAAGACAAATGTCCCAATGATTTCGCTCGTCAAATTCGAGAAAGTGTTTCTAATAGCTGGGCCAGTACAAAAACAAGCGAGTTTTCCACTTTCATCTTCGGTAATGGCAAAATGGTCTTTGTGAAACAACCAAACAAAGAATGCGCCGAGCATTGCGCCAATTAATTGGGCAAGAATATAAATTCCAACTTGGTTCCAGGCAAATTTTCCTGCAATCGCTAATGCAAGAGTTACAGTAGGATTCAAATGTGCGCCGCTTATTGGCCCAGCAACTGTAACGCCAACAAATACGCCAAATGCCCAACCGGCAGTAATAACAATCCAACCTGAATTGTTTCCTTTGGTTCCTGATAAAACTACGTTGGCAACTACTCCGTTGCCTAATAAAATCATTAGCATTGTGCCTATAATTTCTGCTATAAATGGAGTCATAGTAATTTACGATTTAAGATATTTGATATACGATTTTGAAATGTTATTTAATAATTTGGGATTCCCCCTTCGGGGGTTAGGGGGCTATCCAATTCCTTGTTCTTCCTATGGCTTTTTCCCAATTTCGAATTAATTTATCTACAGCTTCTTTGGGCATTTCTGGCGAAAATATTTTGTCGATAGACCATTGTTCTTGCAAATCGTCTACGCTTTCCCAATAACCAACGGCTAATCCTGCTAAATAAGCAGCGCCCAAAGCCGTTGTTTCAAGAGTTTTTGGTCTGATAACTTTGAATCCAAAAATATCAGCTTGAAACTGCATCAATAAATTATTGGCAACAGCCCCGCCATCAACACGAAGTTCTTTTCCTTCTGTTCCGGCATCGGCTTCCATTGCTTTGACCAAATCATAAACTTGGTAGGCAATTCCTTCCAAAGTAGCTCTTGCAATATGGGCGTTTGTAGTTCCTCTCGTGATTCCGAAAATCGCGCCTCTCGCATATTGATCCCAATAAGGCGCTCCCAAACCAGTTAAACCGGGAACAAAATAAACGCCTCCGTTGTCGGGAACGCTTGCTGCCAAGGTTTCTATTTCTTCAGCAGAATCTATCATTTTGGCCCCGTCGCGTAACCATTGGACCGCTGCACCTCCAACAAAAACGCTTCCTTCCAATGCATAAGTTGTTATGCCATTAATTTTCCAAGCCACGGTTGTCAATAAATTATTTTTCGAATAAACTGGTTTTTCGCCAGTGTTCATCAGCATAAAACAACCTGTTCCGTAGGTGTTTTTTACCATTCCGGGTTCGGTGCATAATTGTCCAAAAAGTGCTGCTTGCTGGTCTCCGGCAACTCCGGCAATTGGAATTTGTGTCGTGAACAGCGTAGGGGAAGTTTCCCCGTAAATTTCGCTGCTTTGTTTCACTTCGGGTAACATTGCTTTTGGAATAGTAAATAATTGTAACAATTCGTCGTCCCATTCTAAAGTATGAATGTTCAATAACATCGTTCTGCTGGCATTAGAAACATCGGTCATAAATGATTTGCCGCTTGTTAGTTTCCAGATGAGCCAGGTGTCAACGGTTCCAAAACAGAGTTTTCCTTGTTCTGCTTTTTCTCGCGCGCCTTTAACATTGTCTAAAATCCATTTTAATTTCGTCGCTGAAAAGTAGGCGTCTAAAACCAAACCTGTTTTTTGCTTAATCATATCAATATGACCTTGCGCCTTCAATTCATCACAATATTTTGACGTTCTGCGGTCTTGCCAAACGATAGCGTTGTATACAGGTTCGCCAGTTTCTTTGTCCCAAACAATGGTTGTTTCGCGTTGGTTCGTTATTCCAATTGCAGCAATTTTATTAAATGAAGTTTTTGATTTAGCAATGACTTCGGCAACAACGCTAATCTGCGAGGACCAAATTTCATCAGCATCGTGTTCAACCCAACCTGGTTTCGGGAATATTTGTTCAAAAGGTTTTTGAGATACATTTACAATTTCTCCGTCGTGGTTAAATAGGATTGCTCTGGAAGAGGTCGTGCCTTGGTCAAGGGCTAGAATTAGTTTATTTTCCATTTGGTTGGTTAGTTTATGGTTTTTATTTTTTACTACAAATTGTGTTTTTTTTGCCACGAATTACACTAATATTCCACGAATTATTTAATTATTATTTTAAAAAAATTCGTGCTAATTCGTGAAATTCGCGGCTAACTTTTTTCATTATATTCGGAATTCTTTCAAAAGAAATCCGTTTGCCAGTGTTTTAAAAACTGTGATTTGATTTTGTTTCCAAGTTTCATCGTGACTCAATTCTTTAGCTAATAAATCGGCTACTTTTTCACAAGAATCAATTGCTGCACGAGCATCTAAAAAGAGCAATCG
Organism: Flavobacterium psychrophilum; assembly: GCA_945874225.1. GTDB lineage: Bacteria > Bacteroidota > Bacteroidia > Flavobacteriales > Flavobacteriaceae > Flavobacterium > Flavobacterium psychrophilum_M. The sequence goes on along the minus strand of CAMCFT010000047.1, from coordinate 9,257 downwards.
CACTCGTCTTGCTAAAACGTCTTCAATAGTTCTAGCCATTTCATAGCGAATTGCCCAAGCAACTTCGGCCATTGTATAGTCGTAATTGGGATGTAATTTTTCTTTTAATTTGGGTTCCTTTTCCTGTAATTGCAATATTTCAGGAATATCAGTTCCGTAAATATAAAGGTAATTTTCACGATCTAATGTAGTGGTTTTTTGATTGCCGTGAATAGAAATATGTTCTGTTTTGCAGACGGACTTTGGTAAATTATGCACGCTAATCGCTTTGTCCATAATGTCTTCGGCAATTTTCCGATAGGTTGTCCATTTTCCGCCAGTGATGGAAATCAATCCCGTTTCGGAAACAATTATTTTATGGCTTCTGGATACTTCTTTAGTGCTTTGTCCTTTTTCTTCTGGCGCTGCCAAAGGTCTTAGTCCTGCAAAAACGGATAAAACATCTGCTCTGGTCGGTTTTTTCGACAAGAATCTTTGGGCAGTTTCCAGCACAAATTCTATTTCTTTTTCCAATGCTATTGGTTCCAAGCTATGGCTTTTTATCAAGGTATCCGTAGTGCCAACAACAATTTTGTCGTGCCAAGGAACAGCAAATAATACTCTGCCATCGCTCGTTTTTGGAATCATCAAAGCATTTGTACTTGGTAGAAAAGATTTATCAAAAACCAAATGGATTCCCTGACTGGGTACAATATATTTTTTATATACTTTGTCGTTCATCTTCATAATCGAATTGGTAAAAACACCCGTTGCGTTAATAACTGATGTTCCTTTTATTTCGTGCTTCGTGCCCGTTTCCTGATCTTCTACAATGACTCCAATGACTTGGTGATTTTTGTCTTTTAGAAGATGAATTACTTTGATATAATTCAAAACACAAGCTCCATTTTCAATTGCAGTTTGTGCCAAGTTAATCGCCATTCGAGAATCGTCAAATTGTCCATCGTGGTAAATCACGCCATTTCGCAATCCTTTTTGTTCAATCGTGGGAAGTAATTCTATGGTTTTTTTCTTCGAAAGGAATTTGGACTTGCCTAAACTTAAACGTCCTGCCAGCAAATCATAAAGCGTAAGTCCAAAGGTATAAAAATAGCCGCCCCACCAGTTGTAGTTTGGAATTATGAAAGATTGGTTTTTAACTAAATGCCCGGCATTTTTTGCCATTAGGCCTCTCTCTTTAAGAGCTTCTATAACCAAGGAGAGATTTCCTTGTTCTAAATAACGCACACCACCGTGAACTAGTTTTGTGCTTCGGCTGGATGTTCCTTTGGCAAAATCAGCAGCTTCAACCAAGATTGTTTTTAAACCTCGGCTTGCCGAATCCAATGCAGTTCCTAAACCGCTAGCGCCACCACCAATTATGATTACATCCCAATTTGAGGTTTGTTGGAGTTTTGCTAATTGTTCTGATCGTTTCATTTTGTGGTTATAAATAAACCGTTAGGTTTATATAACAAACATAATGAAATTAATTCAAAAAGTATTGAAAACTAAAGAGATGGATATTGATAGGATTGTAAGTATAAACGTTTTGTTATTATAAGGGATTAAAAAAAACCTGGCGAAAAAATCACCAGGTTTATAATATCATTTTCTTTGAAATCTAACATCTACCAAAATGTTAGGAAAATAATATTTCATTCAAAAAACCTAATCAAAAATCAATTAACCAAACTTAATTTTAACAATTACTATTTATTTTTTTTGAATTTTTTGTTAGTCAGAAATTAATTTTTTCAGGCTATTATATACTGCCAACTCTACATCGGCGTGTTTTTTAGAATTGCATTGTTCTAATAATTCATTTATAAGTGCTGGATTTACTTCTTGTTTTTTATCAATGATTAATAGAAGTTGTTGTGACAAATCGCTTAAACTTTTTGACAATGGCAAAACGGGTTGAATGAGGGGTGCATTAAAACTTAATTCAATCAGATTTATATTGGTTTCTATCCATTTTTTTAAAAAATTAGTGACCAAAATTTGGTTTTCTATGCTTTTGTTCTTTAAATAATTATTCACTGCCACATCAAAAGCCAAAGCATCACTAGCGTCTGGTGTGCAAGCATCTGCAAAAAGAGTGAATGGGGAATAGGTTTGATATTCTGCTCCACCACTGTTTCGAGAATATATTTTTAGAGGTTCGCAAATATTGGAAAAATCCTCCAAAGCACTGTTTTTTTGATTGTTACTGATATTTCTTAGTAGCACTTCTTTATTTCTGAGATGAGTTATTCCTAATTCTTCTAATTGGAAAGAAATAGTTTTCATTCTTTTGCGCAAACTAACCAAATCAGTGACGTTTTCATTAGACCATAATCTTTCAGCAATGGCAGCTGTCCTTGGCCAAATTCTAGAGTCAATGGTGGTTGGTGTTACGAGTTCGCTCCACATTGTTGCTTCGCCACCCAGAATTCTTGCTTTTTCTTCTGCAGTAAGTTTAATGTTTTTCGGCATTTGATCATTCAAATAATGATTTTCTACACCTTGCATTAAATCAACATAATAACCATTTGATAAAACGGTTTTATATCCATTTTTTACAGCATTTGCAAGTGATTGCCCTGCTGGAACTCCTTCATTTACCCCTTTCCAAGAATGAATTATGGCATCTTTTGACAGGTTTTTGGTCATTATTTCTTCCCAGCCCATCAATGTTTTATGATGTTTTTTTAACATTGGAATTAATTGCATTGTAAAATAAGTTTGCAATTCGTGATTGGTTCCAAGGTTATTTTTCTTTTTGAATTCCTGAATTTTAGGATTAGAATCCCAATCTTTACCTTCATTTTCATCACCACCAATATGAAAATAATTTCCAGAAAACAGAGGGCAAACTTCATCGAAAATTTCACTCAACAATTGATACGTTTTTGGGTTTGAAGGGTCTAATGTTGGAGTAAAAATTCCTGAATTTCTTTCGATGGAATAGGTATTCTTGTCAAAATTTAGTTTACTTCCCACTTCAGGATAAGCAGTAAGTATTGCCGAAGCATGACCTGGAAGATCTATTTCCGGAACGACTAGAATACCTCTTTCACCGGCGTATTTTACAATATTTTTTATTTCTTCCTGAGTATAATAATTTCCATCCGAAGCCAATTTGTGTAATTTTGGATGTTTCTTCATTTCGATTCTCCAGCCTTGATCGTCTGATAAATGCCAATGAAAAACATTCATTTTCATTGCCGCCATTGCGTCAAGATTTCGTTTGATGACGTCAACCGGCTGGAAATGTCTGGCTACATCTATCATCAATCCTCTCCAGGTGAATCTTGGAAAATCCGAAATCGTAGCCGTTGGAAAATAATAAGAATTACTATTGTTTTGAAGCAGCTGTAATAAAGTTTCCAATGCGTGCAGCGCTCCTAAATCAGAAGTTGCATTTATCGTTATTTTATCAGATTTAATTTCAAGTTGATAGCTTTCATCTTCATTGATTCCTATTCTTCCACTTTGTGCACAATTTATTTGCAATTGAGCAGAAGGGAATTCATTGACTTTGGTAACAAAACCTTGTTCAAAAAACTGTCCTGTCCTTCCGTCTAATCTTCGCAAAAACTGAGTAGTTCTAGCAAAAATGCGAGGGTTTGGATTTCCGGTAATATTTACTTTAAAGTTTTTATTTAAGGCAAAATCCCCATCTGTCGAATTGATGTTTTGTGGCCAAGGCATAAGATTTAACGCGTCAGTTTTTAGCTGAGCGTTAGCTATAATGCTTGATAGTAATAAGATGAAAATGTATTTCATAAGTTTTATTCGTTATCTTTTTGATTTTTTTAATAATCAAAACGTTTAAACGCTTCAATAGCTTCATATTCAGCAAGACCTAAATCATCATACAGTTTTGCCGTATTTTTGTTGCGATCTTCGGCTCTTACCCAGAATTCTCTGGAATCATTTCCTTGAAACATCACCCTGTCTTTTTGCGATTGATGGTATAAAATGGCGTGTCTTTTAATCGTTACTTCGTCCGGACTCAATGGAACTGCCATATCAATTTCGTGCAAATCCCATTCGTGCCAGGCTCCTCGGTACAACCATAACCAGCAATCTTTCATATAAGCTTTTGGTTTTAGCTTTTTCAAAGCTGCAAAAATTGCATTTAGGCAAACTTCGTGGGTTCCGTGAGGATCAGCGAGATCGCCAGCAGCAAAAATTTGATGTGGTTTTATTTTGGCAATAATATCAGCAACAATATTAATGTCTTCTTCACCTAATGGGTTTTTCTTTACTTGTCCCGTTTCATAAAATGGCATATCTAGGAAATGAGTATTTTCATCTTTCAAGCCAATGTATCTAACAGCAGCATAGGATTCTCGTCGTCTGATAAGCCCTTTTAATTTTCGAACTTCTATAGAATCAACTTCATTTTCTGATTTATTGTTTAGAAAATCTATTGCGGTTTGAAAATTAATTTTGCAATCTACATCTCTAACAAAATCATTGCAAACTTCGGCAAACTTCAATGCTTCATCATCTGTAACAGCAATGTTTCCTGAGGTTTGATACACTACGTGAACTTCGTGACCTTGTTTGATTAATTTCAAAAAAGTGCCTCCCATTGAAATTACGTCATCATCTGGATGCGGACTAAAAAGGATTACTCTTTTTTTAGCAGGATTGGCTCTTTCTGGTCTATGACTATCATCTGTGTTGGGTTTTCCTCCCGGCCAACCAGTAATAGTGTGCTGCAACACGTTGAACATATTGATGTTCAAATCATAAGCCGAACCGCCAGAAGCCAGAAGATCTGACATTCCGTTGTTGTTGTAATCTCTATCGGTGAGTTTTAGTATGGCTTGATTTGTTTTTTGGCAGAGCCAAACAATGGCTTTACTTTTTAATTCCTGTGTCCAAATGCATTCTCCAACCAGCCAAGGGGTTTTATATCGTGTCAATTCTGAAGCTGCATATTGGTCCAATACAAAAGTAGCATTGCTATGATTTTGCAAAAATGTTGCGGGAACTTCAGAGCTAATTTCGCCTTGGATTGTTCTTTTTATGATATCGGCTTTGTTTTGACCCCAAGCCATTAACACAATTCTTTTGGAGCGAAGGATAGTCGAAACTCCCATTGTAATCGCTCTTTTTGGGACACTGTCGATGCCATTAAAATCAAAAGAAGCATCAACTCTGGTAATGTGGTCTAATGTAATAATTCGAGTTCCTGAATTGATATGGGAACCTGGTTCATTGAAACCTACGTGACCAGTTCGACCGATTCCTAATAATTGGAAATCTAATCCTCCAGCATTTTTAATTTTCATTTCATAATCAATGCAATATTGATTTAGATTTTCAAAAGCCACTGTTCCATCTGGAATATTCACGTTTTCAGGGTTAATATCAATGTGATTGAAAAGATGCTGGTGCATAAAATGAAAATAGCTTTGATTGTTTTCCTTCGTCATTGGATAATATTCATCCAAGTTAAAAGTGATTACATTGCTAAAACTAAGTCCTTCTTCTTTGTGCATTCTTACCAATTCTTCATACACTTTTATTGGCGAGGAACCCGTTGCCAAACCCAATATGCAATTCTTATTTTTTACTTGTTTCGATTTGATTAATTGTGCAATTTCTTGAGCAACAATTACAGAAGCTTCAACCGAATTTTTGAAAATTTCGTTATGAATTTTTTCAAATCTGGTTTCTTCAAATTTACCTGGGCTTTTGTAGCTAATATCAGGTCTGATTTCTAAAGCACTTTTCATTTTGTTTGTTTTTTGTAATTGCAGAATCGTATTTTTAAAAAATGGTATAAGTAAATGAATTACTTATACCATTAAAAAAATTAACTAATCCAAATTTGTTTTTAGAAATTAGCTCCAGTAGTGTCCCACCAAAGTCTTGTTCCTCCATTGTCTGGGCCACCAAGTAAAGTTAATCCAGTAGCTAAACCACCCGGATTTCCATCTTTTTCTGATTGCACATAGTTTATTCTGCGTGGGCCAAATTGAGTAGTAATTGTACCTCCACTTGTATTATGAATTGCTCTAAATAATTTAGGATATCCTGTACGTCTGTATTCAGACCAAGCTTCTTGACCTTCAGGGAAATTAGCAATCCATTTTTGAGTAATAATTTTTTGCAATTTCACTTCATTAGTTGCTGAGCCATCCCAAGCAATAGTCACATTATTAACTGCTGTGCCATTATTTGCTGCATCTTTAACATCTATAAAATTATTTGCTGTTTTAACATTATCTGCATAATAAGCTGCAGCTCCAGAAAAACCGTGTTGGGCAAAAGATGATGTGATACCCGCTTCATACAAAGTTTGAGCCGTTCCACCCATATTCCATCCTCGCAATGCTCCTTCGGATCTTAAGAAATAGACTTCGGCGGAGGTCATTAATACTTTTTCGTTTTTAGATACAATTTCGCCAATTCCTGACATTCCAGTACGATCTGATTTTGCAACCATATTAATTCCTGTACGAACACCTCTATATTCTGCTGGGAAATCAGTCGATTTGTTAAAATATTTAGCCAATCTAGGATCAGTATAACCACCCATTATAGATTCCATATCGGCAGACATTCTAATATCGCCCCAAGCATCTGAAATGGTAAAAATAGGATCGATAAAATTAGGAATAATCAACTTGCACACATCTGCATTTGTTGTCATTACTCCAAAAGTTTGGCTTATCGCTTTCTCAGCTTCAGTCTTTGCTAAAGTTGGATTTATTTTCACAATTCGCATTGCTAAACGCAAACGCAAGGAGTTGGCAAACTTAACCCACTGTTTATAATCTCCATTGTAAGTACTAATGTCTGGACCTGTAAGTGTTGAAACCTCGCTAGCATTCACTCTTTTGGTCAATTCAGCTACTGCAAAATCCAATTCTTTGAACATTTGAGTATAAACATCCGCTTGTGAATCATAGGCTACAACTTTATCCGTAGTTCCAAATTTAGAATACACAATAGGCCCAAAAATATCAGTAGTTCTGTGCATTCCTTCTACTTTCAAAATCAAGGAAAGTGAATAAAACTGATCGTATTTTCCTTTGGTCAATCGCTCTAGTTGGTATGCATTTGACATTACATCTGTATAAGCTAAATCCCAAATAAACCCGTTCCAACCATTCACATAGTTATAATTTGAATTATCTCCAGCGGCCCCTTTAAAAGGAGTAGGAGTTGCCATATATCCTGACCAAATATCAGCGTTTAGGTTTTGCTGCAATTGGTATTTCCAGTGCGTAGTATTGAAAATCCCTAGGAATTCAGCATTTAACGGCGCTTTGATATTATTAAAATCTTGCTCCAATTGCTCGTTTGTAAATCCTTCAGGGTTTTTATTGAGTGCGTCAAAATCACCTGTACATCCTACTGCCATCAGCAATGAAGCACAAAACGCTGTTGCTTTTATTTTATTTAGTTTCATAATATTTTTATTAGAAAGTTACATTTAGATTAAGACCAATACTTCTTGTAGATGGAGTTGCATAAACATCAATTCCTTGTAGCCCATTTCCAGTACTTAAAGAAACGTTAGGGTCAAATGGAGCATCTTTGTAGAAGAAGAATAAATTTCTACCTACTAAAGATAAATTAGCAGTTTGTAAATATTTGTTGTTTTTTAGATTAAAAGTATATCCAAAAGCAAATTCTCTTAAACTTACGTTCGTTGCATTATAAATATATTCTCCAGAAGCTCCAGCTCTTCCACCTATTTGAGAATAGTATTTCTCGGCATCATATTTACCAACAAAAGCAGATCCAGCATTTGGGCCTTCAGCATAAACCGCATTTACAACAACGCCACCATTATTTCTTGCATCACCAGAAACTTTTGAAACACCAAATTGATCGTTTGTTGCTTCGGTCAAACTCATTACATCACCTCCAAAACGGGCATCAATTAAAATATTGGCAAAGAAAGAACCAAATTTGAATGAGTTTCCAAAACCTAACATAAAATCGGGATTGGCATTACCCACGGCTTCAAATTCTGTTTTTTGTATTGAACCATCAGCATTCAATAACATTCTTCCCTGAGCATCTCTTTTAATATTAATTCCTTCGATAACTCCAAAGGGTTGTCCGTTGATCAATGAATATCTGTAGCTGTTTACTCCTGCAGCAGTTAAAATAACATTTCCAGCATCTGGCAACTCACTCACTTCATTTTTGTTTTGGGAGTAGTTAATATTTGCATCCCATTTGAATTTATCATTATTAATTACTTTGGCACTCAAAACAATTTCAACACCATTGTTTTTGATCACACCACCATTAAAAGTATAATTTGATACTCCTTCCGCATTTGTTGCTGGTGCAGGAATATTCAATAATTGATTTTTTGTTGTATTGGCATAATAAGTAAGTTCTAAACCAAAACGGTTTTTAGAAAATCTCCATTCTGTTCCTAATTCATAAGAAGATTGTCTTTCTGGTTTTAAAGTAGTCCCAAATTGTGGGCCGTATATTGGTTTGATACTTCCCGGAGTTGCAGTTTGATACAAGTTGATAGGGTCTTTACTGAACGCCGGAATATCATTACCTACTTGTGCATAGGAAGCACGAACCTTCGCAAAACTAATAGATTCAGGCATTTTGAACATTTCAGTTAAAAGCGCCGTTGCACCGATTGAAGGATAGAAATAAGAATTATCTACAGTAGAAGACCATTCGTTACGTGCTGTAACATCTAAATACAACATATTTTTGTAGCCAACTGTTGCAGCTGCAAAAGCGGCTTGAACTTCTTTTCTAGCTCCAAAATTGTGATAATTGCCTTGATTTGAATTGAAATTAGCCAAAGTAAACCAGTTCGATCTGTTCAAACCTGAAGGATCTGAATCTAATACTGTTTGATCAGCAATACTAGTTTTTGTAAAACTGGTCCCTACGTTAGCATTAAAAGAAAAATTCTCATTAAATTTTGTGTTGATTGTAGCGATTAAATCACCATAAGTTTGGCTACTAACATCATCGATGCTGATAAATCTTCCGTTTATATGAGATAAAGTTCCTTGAGTTGAAGCGTATATTTTCTTATCGAATGAATTAGAAATCTGGTCATAACTAATTCTAGAACCTATCGACAACCAAGTATTTACTTTGTAATTTAATCCTAATGAACCATTCAAATACTGATTTCTATCTGTAGATCTATTGCGTTTAATTCCCCAATACGGATTTTGTTCTATATCTCTATCGGTCATCCAGTTTTGAACCATCATATTTCTAGTTGGGCTATATACTTCAAAATTATCCTTGTAAGTATTGAAATCATAACC
>CAMCFT010000046.1 GCA_945874225.1 Flavobacterium psychrophilum | reverse complement strand
TCAAAATCGTAGTCCTTCTTGAGAATAAGTTTCAATCTGACAGCATCCTGAATAGGATTTTCCAAAGACGGAATGTTGATGTCCTCATAATTTTGAGCACCAATCAACAAGCAGTAGTTTTTGCCTTCTTTAGTTGTGGCAGGAACAATTTTAGAGGCAACGCTATTGGTCTTTTGCACCAATTCAAAAGTTGTTTCTGCTTTATTACCTGCACCGTCGATGGCAATAACTGTAATTCTGTTTAGTCCTGCTTTCAAAGGAATATTTCCCCAAAAGTCTCCTGCAGGTTGTGCATAAACCGATATCCCATTAATGCTAACTGATTTTAGTCCCGATGGATCTATAGCGACTCCTTTAATCAATATATCGTTTCCAGAAGCCACAATTTCTAGACCTCTATTCACAGCAGGTTCTGTGATTTTTATTTCCGGTGCGGTCTTATCTGTAGTTAGTGTAGTTGCAATTAAAGATTCCAGGTTTAGTATTGCTTTTTGGGTGGGTTTGTATTCGGGATAGGATAAAAGAGATATGGTATAAGCATCCTTTGCTTTTTCATATTGTTCCAAACCAGTGTATGCATCACCCATCAATTTGTATATTTTCCATCTGTCTAACAAAACCGTTAAATCCGAATTACCTACTATATTTTTATGATTTAATGCACTATCCAGATTTTTTAAGGCATTCTGATAATTTTTTTTGTTTAAATCAATAACAGCCAGATAATAAAAAGTTTCATTGTTCACATAACCATTTGGAAATGTTTTTTTTAGAAAAATGTCATAATTTGCCAGATTTGACAAAGCCTCTTCATTCCTGCCTGTTTCAGCAAAAATCTTGAATTTATACCAGTCTTTTGTATTGGAATACGCCCCGTTCAATTTATCTAAACATTTTAAAGTATTTTCAAAGTCATCTGCTTGAAAATACACTTCCGCTAAATAAATGTTTCTGATATTGTTATTCATCGAAACTGACTTTGGAATTGTATTGATTTGATCAATGGCTTTGCTATATTCTTTTTTTTCCATTGAAAGATGCCATCTAAAATTATTCAATTGCATATATTCAATATCCCCCTTGAATGTATTTCCGTCATTATTAATTTTCAAAGTAACCAAGGACTCTAAAATTTGAATCATTTTAGGATGGTCACCAAACTCTTGATTGACAAGAAATGCCTGATTTCCAAAAATCATTTTTGCTCTTGACAAGTCTTTTTCTGTTATCGAATATATGGGTTTTCCATCAATATATTCTAAAGGGGTTTGATCTTGTACAAAAATCGAGTCGAAGGGCAATTGATCCAATTGGTTAAAAACCAATGTCATAATTTCATTGGCCGTTTTTGCATCGGAAATTCGGTATAACGATTTTGCATATTCATAAACTGCTTTTGTAGGATATGTTTCTATCGACTGTCGGATTAAAGAGTACGCCTTTTTAACCTCTCCCTTATTTAATTGAGCATTCGCTTCAATAGCCAATAATTCGCCCTCATAATATTGTTTTGGAATTACTGTAGCCTCAGATGGCTTATTGCGTTGGGATTTTCCAGTTAATTGTGCCAATGAAAAGAGGGGCAAGAAAACCAAGAATACCAGAGTAAACTGTTTAGTTAAATACATAATTTATTTTTTTGTAAAGATAAAGTCGCCCCCAATATGCCCCGCTAATTCCAGCGTCCCGTATCTGGGTTCTGTTTTAGTCTCAGTCATTACGGCTTCCATGATTTGGGTGATAAACATTTTCTGTGCTGTCAGGTATTTTTCCTTGTTATCAGTCAATGCCTTGACCAGGTATTTCATAAATACACTTTCGTCGGGGACTTCAGTATCATTACCCGATGTTATTGCCACACGGCTTATTTTTTCGTTTATGGTCTTTAAGGCGGCAGGCGCATCTTTGCCTATGGAGCGGGTTTTAAAAACACCTCCCGAGAAGCAAGCATCCGTAATCAGTAAGGTGTGGCGAGATGGAAGTTTGGCAATAAGGTTTAAAACATCTTTGTTTTGAAGCCAAGTATTTGAGTCGTTTCTTTTAGCATCAACCAGAAGCCAATAGCCTTTCTTCTCTTTTTCGACCCAAATGCCGTGGCCTGCATAAAAAATTAACAGATTGTCTTCGGGTTGGATGACATTAATGAGTTCCAGCAATTGCCTTTTGACATCATTCGCACCGGGATTGAACAAGGTAAAAATAGTGCTATCCTCAAAATCATAGTCCTTCTTGAGAATTAGTTTCAATCTGACTGCATCCTGGATGGGGTTTTCCAATGAGGGAATAGTCAGGTCCTCATAATTTTGAGCACCAATCAATAAGCAGTAGTTTTTGCCTTCTTTAGTTGTGGCGGGAACAATATCAGAGGCTACGCTATTAGTTTTCCTTTCTATTTGAAAAGAGTTTTCCACACTATTTCCAGCTCCGTCTGTGGCTTTGACTATTATTTTATTAATCCCTTCTTTTAGTACAATATTCCCCCAGAAGTTTCCGCCTGGTTGTGAAAACACAAGCTGTCCGTTGATGGTTACAGTTTTAAGACCTGATGGATCTTGTGCGGTTCCCCTCACCAATATGTCATTCCCGGCAGTGACTATTTCAAGACCGCGTTTCACGCCCGGTTCAGTAATGGTAATTACCGGAGGTGTCTTGTCAGTAGCAGTTGTGGTTACTACTAAAGACTCCAGTTGTACCAAAGCGCTTTTTGTGGGTTCATAATCGGGATAAAATAACAGGGACAAATTGTAATAATCTTTTGCTTTATCAAATTGCTTTAGACCCGTGTAAGCATCACCCATCGCTTTATATACTTTGTGTTTTTCAATAACCTGCCCTTCGATATCAAGCCCTTCATAAATACCTCCCATTTTTTTATGCAACGCATTATCAAGATTTACTAAGGCTTTGTCAAAATCTTTTCTATTAAGGTCTATAATGGCTAAATAATAATAAAAATCGTTGGTAATTAAAACATATTCTGACGATGTATATTTTTTATAATCCAATAATGCTTTATCATTATTGCCAAGCAAAGCATTTATCTTAAAACTATATATGGGAGCAATATTAACATACAAAGGTGTCAGATTCTTCATTTGATCCAATGCCTTTTCGTATTCCCCACTTTCAATGTAAACACTTGCAATCCTTAATTTTTTAGAGTCAGTAGTATTTATCTTTGTCACCTTGCTTTCCTCGATTATTTTGATGGCTCTGTTGAAATCTTTTTCGATTATAGCTAGACCAACTTTTAAATTATCTTGTTGAAATAATTCGCTGTCCATTATAGTAGCATTATTTGGCTTGAAATGGATATTCAACAGTATTTTTATACTTTGGGCAACGTGGTTTATATCCCCAAATTCTTTGTTTATATTTGAGATTTTAATCCCGTACATAAAAAGTGCCCTATCCTTTTCCACAGGCCTGACTTTTTTGACTTTAACCCCATTTTCAATCATAGTAGCCATGCCGTCGAGAATTAGAATATTATTACTCGACAACGAAGCCACTTTTGCATACAGTTCATCCATAATTACTCGTGCCTTATTGATGTCTGATAAACGGCAAATTTGTTTTACGTAATCAAAAACCCGCATCGTAGGATAAAGAGCTATTGACTGCCGTACCAATTCTTCTGCCTTATTTACATCACCATTCTTGAGCTTTTCGAGAGCGCTATCTATCAACAAGGACGCCTCTTTGTAGCTATTTGGAGTTTCGATTGCTTCCTGCCACCCCATCATTTTTTCCATACTCTTGTTTGTTTCCTTTTCCTGTTTGGTCTGGGCAATTGCGGAAAGGGAAAGCAAAGAGAAAAAAACGATAAACAATCTGTAAATTATAATCATATATTAAGTATAATATGTAGATAAATTATTGATGCTCCATTTTCACAATAAGTGGTATGATGGTTTTGCCTTTACTGAATCCTTTGAACGCTATGGCTTCTTTAGCATAAGTAATGTTTTTAGAATCAACCAATTTATTTCCTAAAACCTTAAAAACCCGCTCACTGAAACTGCCTTTTTCTTGTGCAATTTTTCCTGTCAAATCATTTAGATTGAGTGCGTCCCTGCTGTAAAGCACACATAAAATATCGGTTCCGGGTTTGTTGTCAAATTGTATAAAATGGTCTTCGTCCGGAATGGGCACTTCATTTTTTTTATCGGTAAGGGCTGCGCTAATTCCTTCTGTGTACGGGAATATTTTTACGATTTCATTACTTAAATCCGTACTGATGGCATACACATAAGCAGGTTCATTATTTGAAATATAAATTCTGAAACGACTGCCATAAGTATAGGATTTCGAAGTTTTATAAGTGGAACCATTTGAATCTGCATTTAGGGTTACAGGCATCATATTTCCGTCAGATAACATCAACTTTATTTGACCTGAAAGATCTGCTACTAGAGGTTTTGGCTCCGGTAGGTCAATAAACTGGAAGGCATATTTTGTAAATCTGGCGAAATCTGCATACTTGATCCAGACATACCCTTTATTGCCCCATGAAGTCCCCCAACTATTTTGTATTTCAAAAGCCCCACCATATTTATTGTCGTCATACCCAACCACACACATCGCGTGTCCACCGTAAGTTTTGAGAGGCTCTTCTTTAGGTTCCCAAACCACACCACTAAACATAAAGGATTCCGGACAAATCATACCAATAACTACTGGTTTCATTTCTGAAATTGATTTTCGTACGGACTGCACTTTAATTTGGGAAGCATCTTCGGTATTAAAAATTCGCATATAATCTTTAATTTTTTCCGACAAAGCATTTTCAAGTTGTGCACTAGTAATCTTAGGAAGACACAATCCTGGTGTATTGGCGCTTTTTAAAGATCCATAATCTTTCATAACCAAAAAAGCTTCAGCTACAGAAGATCCCCCACTACAAATACTGTCATCTGGTTTTAACATTCTGAACAAAAAAGGGGCTGAATAGGCATTTTTAGTTATGATGTTTACGTCTTTCCAATTATTCTTTATGGCCTGAAGGATAGTCCTACCGCAGTAAGCAGCTGCCCAGGAAGTGCAGGTACCGTGATCCCCCTGATTTTCTGGAATTGGAGCAAACGCTTTTAAACTGACAGCAGCCGGTACAATTTCTAAACCGCGAGTAAGTTTGGATTTTTGTGGAATAGCCGAATAGGTTTCGTCATCAAAATCCATACCCTTAGCGTATTTTTTTTGTGCCGAACATAGTAGTACAAAAAATAGAAATGAAATAAGCATAATTTTTTTCATAGTTGGTATTTTATTAAGTTATTGGTGAGAGGAATTTAATTTTATGAATCGTTGAACCTTATTATTTATACCATAAATAATAGTTCAGATAATTAAATTCATTAGAATGAAGACATTAAATAAACTCGTATTTAAATCAAATATAATAAAAAAAGCTTATTTTCAAAAAAAATGATATAAGTACCAAATCTCCTTATTACAAGATCTTTACAAATATGATTCTTAGTGAAAGTAAAAAAAATAGAAAATGAGTTTGCCAAAATAAAACCTTTAATATTAAATTTGATATCATTTTTTGATTTGGTTGACTATTTAAATAATTCGATTATGAATATTGTCTAACAGTAGCCGATTATAAATAAAGTCTTGTAAAATAGAGGGTGTTTAGATTAATAATTAACACAAATATCGTCTACAATTTTATAAGACCTCAAGAATTTTGTTGATTAAAAGTTGATGTCTTGGTGTATATCATCATCAAAATCGGACTAATTCAGCTCAAATACTAATAAGAATTTCAGGCATTTTTTTAACTAAATTTTCAAAAAACAGAAGTACAAGTTTGAGAATAAGTCTTTAGGGTTCACAAAAATAAAAGACATAAAAAAGTCCTGAAAATTTCAGGACTTTTTTATAGTTTACCAGCATTCCAATTTTATGTTATTCCAAAATAAAACTCACGCTAACATTTGCAGTAATTTCTATTTCTCCAACTGCCAAAGTTTCTCTTGGAGCTGATTCGTCCATCGCCATAGATTTCATAGCATACATCACAGGACGTGGATTGTAGCTTTGTGAGTTATCGGATATCAATATTGCTTTGCCCACTTTTTGCCCCAATACCGATACAAAATCTTCGGCTTTGGCTTTAGCGTCTTTTATAGCCAACTTTCTAGCATCGGACTGTAATTCTTTCATTTTTGAAGACTTGAACTCAACATTGTCAATTCGATTAATTCCTTCGTCAACCAAGCCTTCCATCAATTCGTCATACTTGGTCAAATCTTTCAATAAAATCTGGACAGACTGCGTAGCTATATAATTATGTTTCTTTTTTTCGTAATCATAATTTGGATTTAAAGAAACACGCTGTGTCTGGAAATCTTCTTTTGCAATATTAGATTTTTTGATAAATTTTAAAATGGCATCCATTTTCTTATCATTTTCTTTTTTAACATCGTCTGCCTTGGTGCCTTTTGTTTCAATCGAAATCGAAATCGAAGCCTGATCTGGAGCTATTTTAACTTTTCCTTCACCAGACACACTAATCATTGGAACTTGTTTTTGCTCCTGTGAGTAGGACATAGCCACAAATAATAGGGCAAGAATTACTATTGCTTTTTTCATTATTTTAAAGTTTAATTTATTTTTACAATTGCTATTCAAAACTTGTGCCAACTATAGTTTTCCGGCTTTGGACATTACAAAAAGTATCACGATAGGAATTGCCAAAAGCACGACCATAAAAGTATTATCTACAAGCATTACTGGTTCTTTTATAAGTGTAATCAAATAGCCTCCAATAGCACCTCCAAAATGAGCCGTGTGGCCAATGTTGTCGTTCTTGGCCTTCATTCCGTAAATAGAATACAACAAATAGCCTATTCCGAAAAGGTAAGCAGGAATGGGAATTGGAATAAAAAACAGATACAAATTCATACTAGGCTCAATCAAAATCGCCGAATATAAAATTCCTGTCACCGCTCCAGAGGCACCAATGGCTCTGTAACTATACTCATTTTTATGCATCAACAAAGTCAGTAAACTACCAAAAATAAGGCTTCCCATATAAATTAATAAAAAGGAAGCGTTCCCAAAATAGTTAATTACTACAGGTGCAAACATATAAAGTGCAAACATATTGAAAAACAAATGCCCCATATCTCCGTGTAAAAAACCAGAAGAAATCATCCTGATTTGTTCTCCGGCACGAATGCTTCCAATGTGAAATTCGTATTTCCTGAAAAAAGCCACATCGTTAAATCCTTTTAAACTGAATAAAATAGTAGCGGCAATAATTACAATTAAAATAGTGCTCATAAATAATTTGGATATTTTTAAAAGTGTAAATCTAACTAATAATTATGGTTATAAAAACAGAACAAGAGTTCTAAACTAACAACCGTAAGGATTTTTTGAATTATATTTGTTGAAATATTTACGGAATGCGTTTTATACTTTATCTCCTAATTTATCCCATTTTATGGTGCATCTCGATGTTGCCTTTTCCATTATTATATTTATTTTCTGATTTTGTATATGTAATCGTTTATTATGTAATTGGTTATCGCAAAAAAACAGTACGGGAGAACCTAGCATTGGCTTTACCTCATTTATCTGCTCAGGAACGATTAGTTATCGAAAAAAAATCATTCCGCCATTTGTGCGATATGTTTCTTGAAATGATAAAAACGATGACAATTTCAAAAAAAGAAATAAGCAAACGATTTGTGTTCACCAATCTGGAAGTATATAAAAAACTGGAAGCACGAGAAAAAAGCATCGCTATGATGCTTGCACATTATGCAAGCTATGAATGGGTAATTTCGATGAATGCCTATGTCTCTTTTAGTGCTTTTGCTATTTATAAAAAAATAGCCAATCCCTATTTTGACAAATTAGTACGTACTATTCGATCAAGATTTAAAGCCTTTCTTATAACAACTAAAGAAACTGTTCCAACTATCATTACAAATAACAATAACAAAGTATTGTCTATTTACGGATTTGCAAGCGATCAATCACCCAGACTCTCCTCCGCTTTTCATTGGCAAAAATTTATGGGAATAGAAGTTCCCGTGCATACCGGAGCTGAAATGTTGTCGAAAAAGTATGATATGAACGTGGTTTTCCTAAAAGTAAAAAAAGTAAAACGTGGCTATTATGAGGCTAGTTTCGAAGTGCTTTCTGAAAATGCTACAGAAGTACCTAATTATGAAATCACTGATAAATTCCTAAAATTAGTGGAACAACAAATTTATGAAGCTCCTGAATATTATTTATGGACGCATAAACGTTGGAAACATAAAAGATAGTTTTCAGATTGCAGGTAGCAGATTGCAGATTGCAGATTGCAGGTGGCAGATTGCAGGTAGCAGATTGCAGGTGGCAGATTGCAGGTGGCAGATTGCAGGTGGCAAATTGCAGGTGGCAAATTGCAGATTGCAGATTGCAGGTGGCAGATTGCAGGTGTCAGATTGCAGATTGCAGAAAAAATGATTACTGAAAAAATAATTACTGAAAACTATTTAAACCATTTTTCTACCAATTCTTTCTCAAAAGGTATTGCATTTTTATGAATAAATTCATTGGAATTTTTATCATAATTATAGTCTTTCGACCAAGTTTCGTGATTTTCTGCCAATGCTTTTATGCTTTCACAAACAAACTCAATTTCTTTATTTGTAGTAGTGGGATGAATCGACATTCTGATCCAGCCCGGTTTTAAAGTTAAGTCGCCAGAATCGATTTGGCAAACCAAATTATGCGAAGTTTCCTCATTTACATTCAACAAATAATGTCCATAAGTTCCAGCGCAACTGCAACCACCACGGGTTTGAATTCCGAATTTATCATTGAGTAATTTTACTCCCAAATTAAAATGTAAGTCATCAATATAAAATGAAATCACTCCTAATCGATCTTGATGTTGTGCTGCGAGAATCTTGATATTTGGGATGTTTCCAAGGCTCGAAAATACATAATCCACGATTTCGTGTTCGCGTTTCAGGATATTTTCTATTCCCATCTTTTCCTTCAATCGAATAGCCAAAGCCGTTTTTATCACCTGCAAGAAACCAGGAGTTCCACCGTCTTCCCTATCTTCAATATTATCAATATATTTATGCTCGCCCCAAGGATTTGTCCAGGAAACGGTTCCTCCGCCCGGATTATCGGGAATCAAATTCTGATATAATTTTTTATTAAAAACCAATACGCCCGAAGTTCCAGGTCCGCCAAGAAACTTGTGTGGCGAAAAGAAAATAGCATCTAAGAAACTTTCCGGGTCTTCTGGATGCATATCAATTGCAACATAAGGTCCGGAACAAGCAAAGTCCACAAAGCAAAGTCCGTTGTTTTGGTGCATCAATTTTGCTGCTGCGTGATAAGGTGTTTTAATTCCGGTAACATTAGAACAGGAGGTGATGGAAGCAATTTTGAAGCTTCTGTCTTTGTATTTTTCCAATAATTTTGCCAAATTTTGAAGGCTGAACAAACCTTCTTCGCAGGAGGGAATTACCTCAACATCGGCAATGGTTTCGAGCCAAGAGGTTTGATTGGAATGGTGTTCCATGTGCGAAATAAAAACAACTGGTTTTTTGTCAGCGGGAATATTGATGAAATCTTTCAGGTTTTCTGGAACTTTCAATCCCAAAATACGCTGAAATTTATTGACAACACCCGTCATTCCAGTTCCGTCAGTAATGAGAACATCATCTATGCTAGCATTAACGTGCTGTTTGATGATATTTCTGGCTTTATGATACGCCATTGTCATTGCTGTTCCGGAAACTGTGGTTTCGGTATGTGTATTGGCTACAAAAGGCCCAAACTCATTGATCATTTTTTCTTCAATAGGACGATACAAACGACCACTCGCTGTCCAATCGGTATAAATGATTTTTTGGGTGCCATAAGGCGAAACAAATTCCTGATCGATTCCAATAATATTCTTGCGAAACTGCAGGAAGTATTGTTCTAATTGAGTTGGTATTTCTTTGGTGGTCATTGTATTCTTAATTTGATTTCAAAGATACCTATTTTTAGTTATTGGATAAATAGAAAAAAGTAAGCAATATTTTTAGCTCTTATTTTCTCTATTTAAAAACTTTTAGCAAAACTCAATAAAATCGTTTGTTTGTAATACGGCTGAAATGGTGTATCCAATAAATCACCTTTTAAAATCGCCCGATGCGTCAAGTATATATTTTTGACAATTTTGATTTTTGTGATAAACATTCCATCCATCAGAACAGTTATATCGTCATTGGATAAATAATCCGAAGAAAATCCTAAACGATATTGCATTTCAAGCCATTTCTTATATTTCCGATCGTACCAAATATTAAGCTCTGCTCCCAATTGGTCAAAAACAAATAAATCGTAATCCCCATTGGCATCATAAGTTTGGGTGTAATATCCTGTATTTGCAATTTGCTGACTTGTCAATCCATACAAACTAACGGAATATGGAGAAAGGGAAAGTCTAAAATAATTGTTAGGTTGGTATTTTATACCAGGCGAAAGCACCACTTGGTATGGACTCAAAAAACCCTGTATTTTTCCGAGGTTATTGTAATCTTTAAAATAATCACCATCATAAATAGTAAAAACCGAAGTGCTGTTTTTAACAATGATATTGGCATTCCATTTGCTGTTTTTGCTCAATGTATAGGAAAAATCATGTAAGGTGGTAAGTTCGTCAGAAACTCGTTGAATTCGGTCACTACCTGAAATTCCCGACTTTTGAACGGCAAGTGTCCAGTGAAGTTCGTTTGTCATTGAAAACCTGTTGCCTTCTTTGAAATAATCCAATCCCAGGTCTAAAGTCGTGGTTGCCGAAAAGCTTTTTTTATCTGGTCCCGAAGGAGCATTAAACTCCAGAATATTACTCACATTTAAACCCAAACCAAACGAATATTGATACGATTTTACGGGTTCTTCAGTAAAAACAATTGGTGCATCATCAGTAAAAATTTTGTCTTCCACTACATTTTTATCGTATTTGTTGTATTCCACATTTTCTACTACCGATTTTAAAATATTGGTTTTCTTAACGTTATTTTTAGCATTAATGTATGCATAGGTATACATTGATGGGGTTTCAGTAAGTATTTTACACCTAACTTCTGTACTGTCTTTTTTATGCATCAAGTCTTTTTGAGCTAATAAATTAGTTGTCAAAAACAAAATTACAAGAGTCATAATAGATTTTAATAGAATTGCATCTTTAAGTGAAAGATCAAATTGATTAAATAAATGTTGAGTACTATTTTTCATATTCGAAAAGTATAGATTGGGAATAAAAAGACTTGATTTTTTCTAGTAAAAAAACAGGAAGCTGTTTACTTCCTGTTTTTAGATAATTTTATTTACCACTTCGTGTGCCACCAGTACCTTTTGTATTTATGGCGTGGCAAACCCCGTCCTGAATTTCTAATAAAAAATCAACGGAGCAACGTTTTGAACTACCACCTTGTGAAGCTCCCCAACTCCAATCTGCAGTTATTGAACAAGTTCCGTCCGGACACCTAACTGTTGATATAACACATTCCCCATCTTCAACTGATAATTTTGTTGTTTTACCTCCGCATCTTTGTGTAAAACTAATATCCTGGACATTTACTTTAGTCATACTTAAATCCTGAACATTAACTTTACTAACACTCAAATCCTGAAAATTCGCTTTTCCTGCACCTCCTCCAGAACCTTTTGCTGCTGAAACATCCGAACTTGTTTCGGTACTTGATACTGATTCAGCTAACTTAGGAGAACTTTTGTCGTATTCTTTAGATACATTCATTGGTTTGTGCTGTCTTTTTCCTGTAGCTTGTCCGCTGGCAGCATCTCTGGGACTTTTCACTTCCGTAACTGAATTATCTGAAGCGCTTACACTGAAAGAAGATTGTGCTTGGTAATAATCGTACCCTTTTTTTGTTAATGCAGTTCCACTTGCTGCGTCTGGGCTAGTAGCACTATTTTCAAAAACAATGGTACAACCGTCATCGGTTTGAATTACTCTTGCTTTTACATTTTTTTTCTGGTCATAACCAGCTTTAAGCCCGGCAGCTTCTTGAGCGAATAATTGACTTGTAATACTAGTAGCCGCGATAAAAGCTATTGCTACAAAAATTGATTTTTTCATAATTTCTAAAGTTTAATGGTTAATTTTTTAGTTGTTTAGTAATAGATACTTTTAGTTCTAAAATTGTTACCCTTCAATCTGAAAATAGTTCAGATTCCGATATATTTCATTTCCTAAAAGAACGAATACAAGTCTATATCAACTTGCATTTAGAATTGTTACCTTTCACAATTCTTTTATTATAGGGATTCGAAGATGATTTTTGAAGCGAACCAAATCATAGCCAAAAATCAAGAAATTACCATAATCAAATCCTACTGGACAATCTATTAAAACCGGATAATTTATCCTTAATTATAATAAATATATCATAAAAACTTTGATAAAAATACACTTTTTAACTTATTGACAAAACATTTAATTACTTATAAGTTAAAATATAAAAAATATAAAACAAATAACAAGGCATTATTACTGGTTTATTCAACAAAAAAACCCTTTCAAAAATGATTTTTTGAAAGGGTTTTAGTTTATTAATTAAATAACCCGTTGGGTGCAATTAATAAAATACTCAATTATTAACGAAATATAAAAATTTTAACACATAGAGTCATAGTAAAAAGAGTTTGATAGACCAATTGCTTCGCCTGTTCGCTATCGCTCGGGTCTTGGGTTCACATAGCTATGATTC
>CAMCFT010000045.1 GCA_945874225.1 Flavobacterium psychrophilum | reverse complement strand
TGTAAAGATTGGTTGACCAACAAAGTCGATCGTTGTGTGGGTGGAAAAGTGGCCAAACAACAATGTGCCGGGCCATTGCAATTGCCTTTGAACAATTGCGGTGTTGTCGCCTTGGATTATTTAGGAAAAGAAGGAATCGCAACATCAATTGGGCATTCTCCTATTGCCTCCTTAATTGACCCTGTTGCTGGAACAAGAACTGCAATTGCTGAGTCTTTATCAAATATAGTTTGGGCGCCAATAAAAAACGGATTAGACGGAATTTCACTTTCGGCAAACTGGATGTGGGCTTGTAAAAATGAAGGAGAAGATGCTCGTTTGTATGCAGCCGTAAAAGCGTGTTCGCATTTTGCAATCGAATTAGGAATCAATATTCCAACTGGAAAAGATTCGCTTTCGATGAAACAAAAATATCCAAACGACGAAGTAATTGCACCGGGAACGGTTATTATTTCGGCTGGAGGGAATTGTACTGACATTCGAAAAGTAGTGGAACCTGTTTTGCAAAAAGACGGAGCTTCAATATATTACATTAACTTATCTCAAGACGAATTTAAACTAGGTGGTTCTTCATTAGCTCAAACTTTAAATAGTATTGGAAACGAAGCACCAACGATTAAAGACGCTGCTTTTTTCAAAAATGCGTTTAATACAATGCAAGAATTGATTTTAGACAATCAAATCATAGCGGGTCACGATATAGGAAGTGGTGGTTTGATTACGACTTTATTAGAAATGTGTTTTGCTGATGTGAATTTAGGGGCCAAAATTGATTTCTCTGTTTTTGAAGAAAAAGACAGTATCAAATATTTATTTTCCGAAAATATTGCAATTGTTTTCCAAGCGAAAGACGAAATAACTTTAGAAAGTAAATTAAACCAAAACGGAGTTAATTTCTACAAAATAGGAACTGTTACCAATGAAGCGACTTTGGATATTGGACATTTGACGTTCGACATAAATAAATACAGAGACATTTGGTTTAAAACCTCTTTCTTGTTGGACCAAAAACAAGCTAAAAACGGAACTGCAAAAGCACGTTTTGAAAATTATGCAACTCAAGCTTTAAACTATACTTTTCCAACACATTTTACAGGAAAAGCACCAGTTATTGACAATTCAATACCACGACCGAAAGCAGCTATTATTCGTGAAAAAGGAAGTAATTCCGAGCGTGAAATGGCAAACGCAATGTACTTGGCAGGATTTGATGTAAAAGATGTTCACATGACCGATTTGATTTCGGGGCGTGAAAATCTGGAAGATATTCAGTTTATTGGCGCTGTTGGAGGATTCTCGAATTCCGATGTTTTGGGCTCTGCCAAAGGCTGGGCTGGAGCATTTTTATATAATGAAAAAGCAAAAATGGCTTTGGATAATTTCTTCAAAAGACAAGATACCTTATCAGTTGGGATTTGTAACGGTTGCCAATTGTTTATTGAATTGGAATTAATCAACCCGGAGCACGATCAAAAACCACGAATGTTGCACAACGAAAGCCACAAACACGAAAGTATTTTTACTTCGGTAAAAGTTCAAGAGAATAATTCGGTGATGCTTTCTTCGTTGGCTGGAAGCACTTTGGGAGTTTGGGTTTCGCATGGCGAAGGAAAATTCCAAATGCCACTATCTGAAGATCAATACAATATTGTTGGTAAATACGGTTACGATAGCTATCCGGCAAATCCAAATGGTTCTGACTTTAATACAGCAATGATGTGTGATAAAACAGGCCGTCACTTAGTTATGATGCCACATATTGAGCGTTCTACTTTTCAATGGAACTGGGCTAATTATCCAAAAGGCCGAAACGACGAAGTGTCGCCTTGGCACGAAGCCTTTGTGAATGCCAGAAAATGGATCAACAAGATTTAATTTATAAAGTAAAAAACTCATTCCTTAAACAGAATGAGTTTTTGCTTTTATAAGCATCCTAGTCATAAACAACTTCTTTTTTTATATATTCGTGATTCAAAAAATACTATTTATGAAAATTATTACCTTACTATTTTCTGCTCTAATTTTGTGTGTTACACAATCTTTTGCGCAAATTAAAATCACTAAAATTGAAGCAAAGAATCAAGACCATTATATCACTACAAAAATAGATTATCCAATAGCTGGAACCTATCTGTTCGAAAATGTATCAGAACCAATAGTTGTTTTAAATGCAGATGGAACAGGAATTTTTCAGTTTAAAGATCTATCAAAAAGAGAAATTACCTGGGGCCTGGAATGTACTGAAGATGGATTTTTAAGATTCAAAGAAGGTTTTGACAGTGCCGCATATTCTATTTGGTATAAAAGTAAAAACAGTCTAATTAATCCGGAATTAGATGAAAATAATGTTTGGATAAAAGTAGAATTTTCGATTCATTTCAATACGAATAAGATGTATATTATGGGCGAAAGAGTTAAGGATTATGTAGATTAGTTACCCATAGTTCTTTGGCTGCATTTCAAAAATTTAATATTTCATTTATAAATGGAACCAAGGAATAACCCAAATGGCAAAAATAATAAAGTTTCGTCTTAATAGAAAGGCTTTGCGAATGCACGATTAAGGATCGAGTGAGTATAATTCAAATAAATTTTAACAACTTGATTTATTTCAGCCCCTTTTTTTATAAAAAAGACAAAAACATCATATTTTTTACTAATTTGCAATAAATTAATAAAATTCCAAATGACATCAATCACCCGATTATTTGACTTTCCTTATTTCCAATTAGAGCATTACAACATTCATGATGCATTGGTTACCAAGTATAACGGTGTTTGGGTAAAAACTTCCACCGAAGAATACATTGCAAAAGCCAATGCCGTTTCAAGAGCGTTGTTGCGAATGGGAGTTCAACAAAACGATAAAATTGCCGTAATCTCCACCAATAATAGAACCGAATGGAATATTATGGACATTGGAGTTTTGCAAATTGGAGCGCAAAACATCCCTATTTACCCTACTATTTCCGAAACTGATTACGAATACATACTCAATCATTCCGGTTCCATCTACTGTTTTGTATCCGATGCGGAAGTGTTACGAAAAGTAAATCTAATAAAGCAAAATCTTCCCAATCTTAAGGAAGTGTTTTCATTTGATGAAATTGAAGGTTGCCAAAATTGGAAAGAATTGCTAGTCCTTGGCGAAGACCAAAGTAATCAGAATTTGGTTGAAGAAAGGAAAAACAATGTCAGACCAGAAGATATGGCTACCATAATTTATACTTCAGGAACGACAGGAAGACCAAAAGGGGTTATGCTTTCGCATAAAAATATTGTGTCAAATGTCTTGGATAGCGCACCTAGAATTCCTTTCGAAAAGGGAAAAAGTCGTGGCTTGAGTTTCTTGCCGGTTTGCCACATTTTCGAAAGAATGATTTTATATTTATACCAATATTATGGTGTTTCAATTTATTTTGGAGAATCTATAGACAAAATCAGTGACAATATAAACGAGGTAAATCCAACGGTAATGTCAGCAGTTCCTAGACTTCTTGAAAAAGTGTATGATAAAATCTATTCAAAAGGATTGCAACTCAAAGGAATCAAGAGAAAATTATTTTTCTGGGCCGTTGATTTAGGGTTGCGATTTGAACCTTATGGAGCCAATGGATTTTGGTATGAATTTCAATTAAAAATAGCAAGAAAACTCATCTTCAGCAAATGGAAAGCAGGTTTAGGTGGCAAATTAGATTTAATGGTTTCAGGAAGTGCTGCTTTACAGCCAAGGCTTGCCAGAGTTTTCGCAGCCGCAGAAATCCCCGTAATGGAAGGATATGGATTAACAGAAACTTCTCCTGTAATTTCGGTTAATGATATGAGGAATGGAGGTTTCAAAGTGGGAACAGTTGGAAGAGTAATTGATAATGTAGAAGTAAAAATTGCCGAAGACGGAGAAATTCTTTGTAAAGGGCCTAACGTAATGATGGGCTATTATAAAGATGAGGCTTTGACTAATGAAGCAGTTCGAGACGGATATTTCCACACGGGAGATATAGGTGAATTTGACAGCGAAGGTTTCCTTAAAATTACGGATCGAAAAAAAGAAATGTTCAAGACTTCAGGAGGGAAATACATTTCGCCTCAATTACTCGAAAACGCAATGAAACAATCTCGTTTCATTGAGCAAATTATGGTCATTGGCGATGGACAAAAAATGCCGGCAGCTTTTATTCAGCCTAACTTTGAATTTGTCAGAGAATGGGAAAAATTACACGGAATTACTGTTGGTTCAACCAATGAAGAAATCATTGCAAACCCAAAAGTTATTGAACGAATCCAAGAAGAAGTAGATATTTTGAATGAGAAATTTGGAAATTGGGAAAAAATAAAACGCTTTGAATTAACTCCAGATATTTGGTCAATTGCAGGCGGTCACCTTACTCCTACTCTAAAACTGAAACGAAAAATAGTAATGGAAAAATACATTGATTTATTCCATAAAATTTATAATTAAATTTTTCAATAGTAAAGCAATTATAAAGAAGTGTAATCTAAATATTTAATTTTTAAACTCAAAATTATGAAATTCAACACTTTAATTGTTTTATTAGTGAGTTTTTTATTATTCAACGGATGCAGACAAAATCCGGAAGATGCAATAAAAGCAAATTATCTGGACTTCTCAAAACGAGACGATCAGTTTACGGGTGGTATAAAAATGATTCCTATTACAACTCCAATCGGTAAGTTTAAAGTTTGGACAAAAACCGTTGGAAATAACCCTAAAATTAAGGTGCTACTGCTCCACGGCGGCCCTGGAGGCACACACGAATTTTTCGAAAGTTTTGATGGCTTTTTTCCACAAGAAAGTATTGAATATATTTATTATGACCAATTAGGTTCTTATTACAGCGACCAACCCAATGACAATCGCTTATGGACAACCGAACGTTTTGTCGAAGAAGTCGAACAGGTTCGAAAAGCATTAAAACTGGACAATACTAATTTTTATTTATTAGGGCAATCCTGGGGCGGAATTCTGGCAATGGAATACGCCTTGAAATACCAGAAAAACTTAAAAGGTTTAATTATTGCCAATATGATGGCAAGTGCTCCTGCCTATAATAAATATGCCCAAGAAGTGCTTGGACCACAAATGGATCCGAAAATATTGAAACAAATTCAGGATATGGAGAAAAACAATGATTTTGCAAATCCAAAATACAGTGAACTCCTTTTCAAATATTACTATACCCAACACCTCCTTCGAAAACCAGTAGAAGAATGGCCTGAATCTGTGACCCGAGCTTTCAAACATTTAAATCCAAATGTTTATGTTTATATGCAAGGTCAAAGTGAATTTGGAATGACAGGAAACGCCACTTTAAAAAATTGGGATGTTACTGCCAGACTCAAAACGCTAACAGTTCCAACGCTTTCAATTGGCGCAAAATATGATACTATGGATCCGGAACATATGAAATGGATTTCTGAAGAAGTTCAAAACGGACGATTTTTATTCTGCCCCAACGGAAGTCACTGCTCACAATACGATGATCAGAAAACCTATTTTCCTGGCTTAATTAAATTTTTAAAAGATGTTGATAATGGTGATTTTAAAAAAAATTAGATTTAAATCATTCTAAACCCAACAAATAGTTATTAAGGACATATCTCAGAAATTCGTTATTAACATTAAAAAAAACAAATAGTTAATAATTTTAAAAACACATAACTACCACATTACTAATATTTTAATACTTTTATTGTATTAACCAATAAAATCCAAAAAATTATGAATGTAAAGAACTTTATTGTTGGAGGAATTGTAGGTGGGATTGTTGATTTCTTCCTGGGATGGCTAATCTATGGTATTTTGCTAAAAGATACTTTCCCTATAGAAGAAGGAGCAAAAGAAAACATGATATTTATTTTTCTGGGCTGTATGGCTTTTGGTTTTTTAATATCTTATGTTTTTGCTCAAAACGAAGGAATATCAAAATGCGTTCCTGGAATTAAAGTAGCTGCGGGTATTGCTCTTTTTATGAGTCTGAGTGCCAATTTTTTTATGAACATGACAAAAGAAACCATTGATGTTAAATTATTAATAATTGATGTTGTGGCATCAATGGTGATAGCATCATTCGTTGGCGCTTTTATTGCAGTTGTCAATGGAAAAATGAAATAGAAATCATTTCAGATCCTACAAAAACTCCTCAATTATCATGAGGAGTTTTTTTTATACCAAATAATATCAATAAAAATTAATTTAATTTATTATGCGTGCATAGTATTTTTGATTATCTTTGAAATCTTTACTATAACGTTGTCGTAAAAAAGACACTATATAAAAACAGATGTAAAATAGATTGTGTAAAATATGAAAGACAAAACTATAGACTATATTCTTCGTGCAACTTGGCAAGCTGTTGCTAGGATGTACAACGAAGAAGCTGCAAAATATGATGCTTCAATGGCGACTGGTTTTGCTTTATTGAGCATCGACAAAGAAGATGGAACCCCATCAACAAATCTTGGACCACGAATGGGGATGGAAGCAACAAGCTTGACCAGAACCCTAAAATCAATGGAAGAGAAAGGGCTTATTTACAGAAAACCAAATCCAAATGATGGACGTGGAGTGCTTATCTTTTTAACCGAATTCGGAAAAGAAAAAAGAGAATTGTCAAAATCGACTGTTTTAAAATTTAATGAAGCGGTAAAACAAAATGTATCGGCTGAAAAACTTCAAAATTTTATTGAAGTTTCAGAGACTATCAACGAATTAATTTCCCAAAAAAAAATATTCAACATCTAAAATTTATAATCCAAAATAAAAAATGAAAAGAGCTATTAAAAAAGTTGCAGTAATTGGATCCGGAATAATGGGTTCGGGTATTGCTTGTCATTTTGCTAACATTGGGGTCGAAGTCCTGCTTTTAGATATTGTTCCAAGAGAACTCACTGAAGCGGAAACCAAAAAAGGATTGACATTAGAAAGCAAAATAGTTCGCAACCGCTTGGTCAACGAACACTTCCAAAATGCTTTAAAATCAAAGCCCTCGCCTATTTATCATCAAAAATTTGCAAGTAGAATTACTACTGGAAATACAACAGATGATTTGGCAAAAATTGCTGACGTAGATTGGATTATTGAGGTGGTAGTAGAACGTTTGGATATCAAAAAAATGGTGTTTGAACAAATCGAAAAATACCGCAAACCGGGAACATTGATTACCTCAAACACATCCGGAATTCCCATTCATTTTATGAGCGAAGGAAGAAGCGAAGATTTTCAGAAACACTTCTGTGGAACACACTTTTTTAACCCGGCGCGTTACTTAAAATTATTTGAAATTATTCCTGGTCCGCAAACTTCAATCGAGGTTTTGGACTTCCTTACTATATATGGAGAGAAATTCTTAGGCAAAACTTCGGTCGTGGCCAAAGATACTCCGGCTTTCATTGGAAACAGAATTGGAATTTTCGGAATCCAAAGCTTGTTTCATTTAGTTAAAGAATTGGGATTGACAATTGAAGAAGTCGATAAGCTCACAGGACCCGTTATTGGAAGACCAAAATCGGCAACTTTCAGAACGGTTGATGTTGTTGGTTTGGATACTTTGGTTCACGTTGCCAACGGAATCTATGAAAACTGCCCGAACGACGAACAACACGAATTGTTCAAATTACCAGATTTCATCAACAAAATGATGGAAAATAAATGGCTCGGAAGCAAAACTGGTCAAGGTTTTTATAAAAAAGAAGGAAGAGATATTCTGTCTTTGGACTTGGATACATTGGAATATCGCGCGGCTAAAAAAGCCTCATTTGCGACTTTAGAACTCACAAAAACCATTGATAAACCCATCAATCGTTTCAAGGTTTTAATAAAAGGAAAAGACAAAGCAGGAGAATTCTACAGACGAAGTTTCGCCGGAATGTTTGCTTATGTTTCCAATAGAATTCCTGAAATATCAGATGAATTATATAAAATCGATGATGCAATGAAAGCAGGTTTCGGCTGGGAAAATGGACCTTTCGAAATTTGGGATGCCATCGGTGTGGCAAAAGGAATCGAAATGATTAAGGACGAAGGCTTGGTTCCACCAGCTTGGGTTAGTGAGATGTTAGCTTCCGGTAGTTCAAGTTTTTATTCAATTAAAGAAGGAGCAACATATTTCTACAATATTCCAAATAAAACACAAAATAAAGTTCCGGGACAAGATGCTTTTATCATCCTGAACAACATTCGTGAAAGCAAAAAAGTGTGGAGCAACAGCGGAGCCATTATTCAGGATTTAGGTGAGGGGATTTTGAATTTAGAATTCCAGTCGAAAATGAATACCATTGGTGGCGACGTTTTGCAGGCCATTAACAAAGCTATTGATTTATCCGAAAAAGAATATCAAGGTTTGGTTATTGGAAACCAAGGAGCAAACTTTTCAGTTGGTGCCAATATTGGAATGATATTTATGATGGCGGTCGAACAAGAATACGAAGAACTGAATATGGCCATCAAAATGTTCCAGGACACCATGATGCGCGTGCGCTATTCCGGAATTCCGGTAGTTGTTGCGCCACACGGAATGACTTTGGGTGGCGGCTGTGAAATGAGTATGCACGCCGATAAAGTAGTTGCTGCTGCGGAAACCTACATTGGATTGGTCGAATTTGGAGTTGGAGTAATTCCTGGAGGCGGAGGATCGAAAGAAATGGCGTTGAGAGCATCGGATTTATTCCGTAAAAACGATGTCGAACTTAATGTATTACAGGAATATTTCTTGACTGTAGCTATGGCCAAAGTATCAACTTCGGCTCACGAAGCCTTTGATTTAGGAGTTTTACAACACGGAAAAGATGTTGTTGTTGTGAACAAGGATCGTCAAATTGCTGAAGCCAAAAAACATGCATTAATTATGGCAGAAGCGGGTTATACCCAACCTATTCGTAGAACTGACGTGAAGGTTTTGGGAAAACAAGCCTTGGGAATGTTCTTAGTAGGAACCGACCAAATGGAAGCCGGAAAATACATCTCAGAACACGACAAAAAAATTGCCAATAAACTGGCTTATGTAATGGCTGGTGGTGATTTATCCGAACCAACATTGGTATCCGAACAATATTTATTGGATATTGAAAGAGAAGCTTTTTTATCGCTTTGCACGGAAAGAAAAACATTGGAACGCATCCAATTTATGTTAACCAAAGGGAAACCTCTAAGAAATTAGCCCCCTAACCCCCAAAGGGGGAAGGCTCAAAATTGTATATACCAATTTTGTAATTTAAAAGTTCTTTAAATAATTAAAATAACAATATATCACATTCTATAATTAAGAATGTGATTCTAAAACCCTATTTACCTCTAATAGGAATTCCCCCTTCGGGGGTTAGGGGGCTTATTTATGAAAACAGCCTATATAGTAAAAGCATACAGAACCGCCGTGGGAAAAGCTCCTAAAGGTGTATTTAGATTCAAGCGTCCTGATGAACTCGCAGCCGAAACCATTCAGTTTATGATGAATGAATTGCCGGATTTCGACAAGAAACGCATCGATGACGTAATGGTAGGGAATGCAATGCCTGAAGCCGAACAAGGTCTAAACGTAGGACGATTAATTTCCTTGATGGGATTGAAAATTGAAGATGTTCCGGGTGTAACAGTCAATAGATATTGCGCTTCTGGATTAGAAACAATAGGGATGGCTACGGCCAAAATCCAATCCGGAATGGCTGATTGCATCATTGCCGGTGGAGCCGAAAGCATGAGTTTTATTCCGATGGGAGGCTACAAACCAACTCCGGATTATGCTGTTGCAGCAGCGGGACACGAAGATTATTACTGGGGAATGGGATTGACTGCCGAAGCGGTTGCCAAACAATACAACATTTCGAGAGCCGACCAGGATGAGTTCGCTTTCCAGTCACACAATAAAGCATTGAAAGCACAAGCAGATGGTAAATTTGATAAACAAATTGTTCCAATAACTATCGAACAGACTTTCATCAACGAAAATGGAAAAAAAGAAACTAAATCATACATCGTAAATAAAGACGAAGGACCTAGAGCAGGAACTTCGGTAGAAGCATTGGCAGGATTAAGACCTGTTTTTGCTGCTGACGGAAGTGTAACAGCTGGAAATTCTTCACAAATGAGTGATGGAGCCGCTTTCGTTTTGATTATGAGCGAAGAAATGGTAAAGGAATTAAACCTCACTCCTATTGCCCGTTTGGTCAACTTTGCTTCAGCAGGTGTTGAGCCAAGAATTATGGGAATTGGCCCTGTAAAAGCCATTCCAAAAGCATTGAAACAAGCCGGATTGCAATTAAAAGATATTGATTTGGTTGAATTGAACGAAGCATTTGCCTCGCAGTCATTGGCCGTAATTCGCGAATTGGGATTAAACCCGGATATCGTCAATGTCAATGGTGGAGCTATTGCATTAGGCCATCCTCTGGGCTGTACAGGTGCAAAATTATCGGTTCAATTATTCGACGAAATGAAAAGACGTGGAAATAAATACGGAATTGTGAGTATGTGTGTGGGAACCGGACAAGGAAGTGCGGGGATTTACGAGTTGCTGTAAGCCCCCTAACCCCCAAAGGGGGAACTCTCTAGTGATATTAATAAAAAAAACAATATTGAATTAATCTTAAAACCCTACTGACCCCTAGTAGGAATTCCCCCTTCGGGGGTTAGGGGGCTGATATGGCAGATAAAACACGCGGTGGTCAATTCATCGTAAAAGAGACAAAATGCGAAGACATCTTCACCCCCGAAGATTTCAATGAAGAACAATTAATGATGCGTGACTCGGTTAAGGAGTTTGTGGACAAGGAAATTTGGCCCAACAAAAATCGTTTCGAGAAAAAAGACTACGCATTCACGGAAGAAACAATGAAGAAAGCGGGCGACTTAGGGTTTCTAAGCGTAGCTGTTCCTGAAGCTTATGGCGGAATGGGAATGGGATTTGTAAATACGGTTTTGGTTTGCGATTATATTTCGGGAGGAACTGGATCCTTCTCGACAGCTTTTGGAGCGCATACCGGAATTGGAACGATGCCAATTACTCTTTATGGAACTGAAGAGCAAAAACAAAAGTATGTTCCGAAACTCGCTTCAGGCGAATGGTTTGGTGCTTATTGCCTTACAGAACCAGGCGCAGGATCTGATGCCAATTCAGGAAAAACAAAAGCAGTTTTATCCGATGATGGAAAACAGTATTCTATTACTGGAGGCAAAATGTGGATTTCAAACGCAGGATTTTGCTCGTTATTTATTGTTTTTGCACGTATTGGAGACGATAAAAACATTACCGGTTTCATTATAGAAAATGATCCAAGTAATGGAATTACAATGGGCGAAGAAGAACATAAATTAGGAATTCGGGCTTCATCAACACGTCAGGTTTTCTTTGCTGACACGAAAGTACCTGTTGAAAATATGCTTTCCGAAAGAGGAAACGGATTTAAAATAGCTATGAATGCTTTGAATGTTGGTCGTATAAAATTAGCTGCTGCGTGTTTAGATGCACAGCGAAGAGTAACTACCGGGGCAGTAAAATATGCTAATGAAAGAGTACAATTTAATACTTCAATTTCACAATTTGGGGCTATTCGATACAAACTGGCAGAAATGGCAACCTCTTGTTATGCTGGAGAAAGCGCTACTTACAGAGCTGCCAAAGACATTGAAGACAGAATTAGTCTTCGGGAAACGGAAGGTTCTACCCATCAGGATGCTGAATTAAAAGGGGTTGAAGAATTTGCTATAGAATGTTCAATTCTAAAAGTGGCGGTTTCAGAAGATGTACAAAATTGTGCCGATGAAGGAATACAGATTTTTGGTGGAATGGGATTCTCTGAAGATACTCCAATGGAAAGCGCTTGGCGTGATGCCAGAATTGCTCGAATTTACGAAGGAACAAACGAAATCAACAGAATGCTTTCAGTAGGAATGCTGATTAAAAAAGCATTTAAAGGACACGTTGATTTAATTGGACCTGCTACCAAAGTTCAAGAAGAATTAATGGGAATTCCTTCATTTGAAACTCCTGATTATTCTGAATTGTTTGCCGAAGAAAAAGAAATGATTGGCAAATTGAAAAAAGCATTTCTAATGGTTGCTGGTGGAGCTGTTCAAAAATATGGTCCCGATTTAGATGGGCACCAACAATTATTGATTGCTGCTGCCGATATCTTAATCGAAATTTATATGGCAGAATCCACAATTTTAAGAACAGAAAAATTAGCCAAAAAAGAAGGCGAATCAAAGGTTCAGGAACAAATCGCAATGGCAAAACTCTATTTGTACAAAGCAGTTGATGTGGTTACTCAAAAAGGGAAAGAAAGTGTTATTTCTTTTGCAGAAGGCGATGAACAACGCATGATGTTAATGGGATTGCGTCGTTTTACAAAATACACCAATATGCCAAACATTATTGGCTTAAGAGAAATGATTACAACAAAATTAGTAACAGAAAACGAGTATTGTTTCTAATTTTTAAAGATAGTTTTAACTAGTTCAATTTGTTGAAAAACCGCAACTGTTTTAATTAACATTGCGGTTTCTTTTTTGCATACTTCCACCCTTGTTTTTTTTAGCAAATCAACAACAAACGATATTCCCCTTCATTTTCTATTGGTGCTCTGTGAATACAAGGTAGCACTTGTTGTTCTGGATGGTCCACCGCCAAGCGCCAAAGATGTCCCAATCCTAAATTAACAGGCACGGCATAGAGTTGCGCCTGATAATGTAAATCAAAATAATTTTCCTTCAAAAAGTTTTCAAATTCCTCCGACGGGCCGTCATGTAATTCTTTTAGCTTTTTTCGAATTTCAGGAATTAGTATTTTTTGCTCTGCTTGCTCATTAGCAATAATATCACTTGCCTGTCCGTGATAGGTACATAAAAAAGTATCGGTTGCAATGGGCGAACGATCGACATGATAGGAATACACATCAGTGGATATGAAATCAAATTCATCATCTCTTTCGTAACACTTCAGTAAATTAAGCGAGGGAGAAGCTCCGAAATCGGTTAATAATCGAAAATCATTTAAGATAATTTCCCTTGCACTATTCCCCTTTTCTGATAGTTGGAGCGCCAATAGGTCTTTAGGATCCACTTCGGTTATATTTTCTTTTAGTTGCAGTTGGTCTACAATCTCTTTGAAATCGCCTTCCAAATTTCGGTACCAGCAAAGGGCATTCTTTTCTGCCTTAAAATCAGTATTTACCAAATCCCAAAAAGTGGATACGATTCCAATTTGGCTGCTGTTAGAAAATGTATTGCTCATAGTAGGTTGTCGAGAAGCTAGTTCGTTAATGTGGTGTAAATTTATGGAATTTTGTGGAGATATTGGTTGTTGGTTGTTGGTTGTTGGTTGTCGGTTGAGGCCCCTCGACTGCGCTCGGGGTGACAGTGGGTTTGGGGAAGGCTCGGCGTGGGGTGACAGTGGGGGTTATTGTGGAGGTGAAGTTAACACACCCCTAGCCCCTCTCAAGAGGGGAATTAAACCCTGCTAACATATGGGGATTGGGGTTGTGGCCCTCGACTGCGCTCGGGGTGACAGTGGGTTTTGTGTGGCTCCCAAGCTCAGATTATCAGGCTTTGACAGCTATTGGAACGCAAGCTATTGGGGTTTTATTACTTAAAAAGGTAGCCTATACTATCGTCAATTGCATTGCCAAAAAAGCTACCGATTAGTGTTATTACTGAGGTAAACAATACGATACCTGCAATAGGACGAAGACCGGAATTGTCTTCTTTGTCGGATAACAGCAGTATTAAACCAGATAACACCGCCACAATACCTATAATTACGGTGATATTGTTTTGTATAAAATCAAATGCATTTGAGATTAAATTAAATGCAAATGATAATATCATTAGCCCCACTAATACGGCAATTATTATTAAAAGTATTTTAAGTCCTGTTCCCATTTTGTGTTTTTAAATTTTTCTTTTCGGCATCCCCAGTATTGCGGGTGTGTTGCTACTATTGGTGCTTTCCTCTTCGTGTTATGGGATTAGCATCTTCTCATGGCAAACTTATGTCTCTTTTTTGACTCTGCTTTACGGTTTTCCGCAAAGAGGATAGTTTATTTTGAGCCGGAATGATTTAAATAATCTAATAAATAGGTATCGATGGGTTTTTATGTCTTATTTGGATATTTCACTTCAGCCAATTTCGATATAATATCTCATTTTACGGAAAACCGTAAGTATCTTATTTTTATAAGTTGTAAATTTGAAAAAATCGTTTAAAAAAAAGTAACATCTTTCGTCCACCCATTGAATTTACTATAATTCATTAAATGCCTTAAATCCATTTATGAGAAACCTATATAAGATTATAATTTTATTTATTTTAGTGATTTTTAATTCAACTTTTGCTTATTCTATAAATAAAGAAGAGGAAAATACAATTATAAATACTGTAGCAGACCCCTCTGGTCAAATAACGGGAAATGCAACTGTATGTTTGAATGCGACATCTCCTGTGATAACATTTGAAGTGAAGGATGACAATGGAAAAGACCCCTATACATTTACATATACCATAAATGGAGTATTGCAAACTCCTATTGTAACACAAGTGGATAAAACAAGTGTAACTATTTCTCAAACAACAAATGTTGCAAATACTTTTATCTATATTTTAACTAGTGTAAAAGACAAAGACAATAATCCCGTAACTATTTCTAGCAGTAATACTGTAACAATTAATATAATCCCAATTTTTAACGTAAGTGCAGGTAGTGATATTTTGATTTGCAAGGGAAACACCATAAATTTAATTGCAACCCCAACAGGAAATGGCTCTAATACTGTTTCTTACTCTTGGTCAGGTCCTAATAGTTATTCAAGCAATCAACAATCGCCAAGTATTCCAAATGCCACTGCAACAATGTCAGGAAATTATACGGTAACGGCGAGAATTGGTAACTGCTCAACGCAAGATATAGTTCGAGTTGATGTTGCAGAACCAAAAATAACAGATGTTAATGGAAATTCTATTTTAAATTTTTCAAAATGCAACACTACCGGTTCTCAAGCTACAGTATTGTTTAATCTATCTATTCCTTCTTATGAGTCAAACATTTTAAAATATACTATTAACTGGGGTGATACTACCTCTGGAGATTATACTTCTGCATCAAATCCAATTTCACATATCTATTCTATAGGTTCATTTACAATGAGCGTTCAAATGTTTTTAAGTAATGGATGTTCAGTAACAAAACAATTTCCTGTTTTTATTGGTAGCTCTCCCTCTCCAGCAACATTACAACTTTTACCCAATATGAGCGATGGATGTGCTCCTCATACAACGCAATGGTATTTAAATATACCTAAGGCAAATGTAGTAGGAACCACTTATTTTTTTAATTGGGGAGACACAAATGTATTTACATATATTCAAGGAGATCCACCACCCACTGATTGGGTAATTGACTCGCAAACAGCAACATCAATAACTTACCTAATAACCAAAATTTATACCCAAACTTCTTGCGGTAAAAATGTTATTGTAGGTGGCGTTACTTATTACAATGTTTATCAACCAACAGTTGTAACTCAAAATCCTTGCTCAACAACACCTCAACCTTCTGGAACTGGAATTATAAGTGTAAGTACAGGCCCCATAGCAAGTTTTACTCCAGATCCACTACCATCAAAAATTTGTGTTGGTCAAGTAATACAACTTAATAATACTTCCGATTTTGGGTTTACAATTCCTACGTTAAGTGGTTCAACTTGTACCAATACTGCCCCCTTCTATTGGACAATCTCCCCAGCAACAGCAGGAGCTTGGACAGCGACGGGATTAGGTTCTAATAATGGAGATTTGAATGACCACACCAACTGGACTATTGGTTCTATGACTCCCACAATAACTTTTAATGTAGCAGGCACTTATACGATAACATTAAGAGTGAAAAACAGTTGTGGCGACAGCTCTACATTACCCGTAACCATTTGCATTGAACCTCCTCTTGTTCCAACATTCACACTTAACCCTACTGCAGGTTGCACTCCAGTTGCTGTAACTGCTACAAACACAACTGATTTATCTCCTGTTTGCAGTACCTTGACTTATGCTTGGGATGTTCAGTATGTAGCAGGTTATTGTGGTAATGGCACTCCTATTTGGACTTATACTAATGGTACAACGGCAGCATCTCCAAGTCCTTCGTTTAACTTTGTAACCCCAGGAACATATTCTATTAAGGTTACTATTTCAGGAAGTTCTTGCGGAGCTGTAACTTCTGCTGTACAAACAGTTATAGTCAAACAACCCCCAACAGTTGTTATAAATCCAATAGCAAATGTTTGTCAAACAGGAACTTCTATAACCATTAATCCTACTGCTCTAATAGATGGATGTGCTCCATCAACAAGTTTATTAAAGTATACCTGGAATTTTTCTGGAGGTATTCCAGCAACATCAAATCTTGCAATTCCGGGGGCTGTTAATTTTGCTTCACCTGGTTTGCATACTATTTCTCTATCAGTAGAAAATGAATGTGATATAACAACCGATTCTAAAACATTTACAATCAATCCTTCACCAACCATAACGGGCACTTTATTTTCTTGTATTGGTGACACATCCCAATTAACGGGTTCAGTAACTGCGGCTGCAACAAATCCTTGGACATCTTCAGTTCCCGCTGTTGCCACTGTCAGCTATTTAGGTTTAGTTACTGGAGTTTCAGCAGGAACTACAACTATTACTTATACCGATAGTAATGGTTGTAAAACTACTGCATTATTTACCGTAAATCCATCACCCACAGCTACTATTTCTGGAAATAATAGCATTTGTTTAAATTCTGCAACTCAAATTACTTTTACTGGAGCAAACGGAATTTCACCTTATCTTTTTACTTATAATGTTAACGGTGTTGCTAATCAAACTATTAGCACTGTTTCAGGAAATTCTGTACTATTAACTATACCAAATTCATCAGTTGGAACATTTATTTATAATTTAGTAAACGTTAGTGACTCTAGCATAACAAACTGTTTAAATAATCAAACAGGTTCTGCTACGGTTGTAGTCGCTGCTTTGCCAACCATTGCTACTCAGCCTATATCCTCTCAAACTATTTGTGTGGGTGGAACTATTGCTGCTTTAACAGTTGCTTATACGGGTGGAGTTGGTACACCAACTTACCAATGGTATTCAAATACTAGCAGTAGCATTATTGGAGGTACAGCAATTTCAGGAACGAACAGCGCTACTTATACTCCTCC
>CAMCFT010000044.1 GCA_945874225.1 Flavobacterium psychrophilum | reverse complement strand
ATGAAGTTGATTAACCTAGCTTGCAATATCGTCTTGACGTATCTGGCCCCGATAGAATTTTGCAACTTCATTTTGCTTATCAATTGTTACTATTTCAAAGATACGTATTTCATAAATTTGTATTCTTAGCAAAGATATGAGCCCCGATTACTTCACTTAATTTTTATTTGTATTGGAGTTCAGTGAACTTCGTTTGCAGAGGAAATCCTGTTATTGCGACACACAGATTGCTTCGTTCCTCGCAATGACTCAATCGCAATGACAGATTGCACCGAAAAGCGGGACAACTGCTTATTTAAAATACGAAATTTTGTGCTACTAATAAAAAACACTTTATTTGTAACGAAATACACTTTTTGCCCACCAATATAATTATGAGTAACGATTTAGAACAATCATTTGTCCAACAATTGAAAACCAATCAGAATATAATCCACAAGATTTGTAGGTTGTATACGAATGGTGAGGATGCGCACAAGGATTTGTTTCAGGAGATTACAATCCAGTTATGGAAGGCTTTTCCGAAATTTCGTGGCGACAGCAAGTTTTCGACTTGGGCGTACCGCGTGGCTTTGAATACGGCGATTACTTTGTATCGAAAAAGTACACGAACGATACAAACGGTGGATTATGAAAAACAGCAGTTTTTTATTAGCCAGGATGATTATAATTATGAGGAAGAAGAACGGCTGAAGCTAATGTATCAGGCAGTTTACCAACTAAACGACATAGAAAAAGCGCTGATTTTTATGTATCTTGAAGACAAGGATTATGCCGAAATATCAGAGACCTTGGGAATTACTGAAGTGAATGCAAGGGTGAAAATGAATAGAATTAAAGGGAAATTGAAAAAAATATTAAATCCTTAAGAATTATGAAAGAGCTGGATTTATTAAAAAAAGATTGGCAAAAAAATAACGCTTTTGAG
This sequence comes from Flavobacterium psychrophilum, assembly GCA_945874225.1. GTDB lineage: Bacteria > Bacteroidota > Bacteroidia > Flavobacteriales > Flavobacteriaceae > Flavobacterium > Flavobacterium psychrophilum_M. Next base: position 16,873 of record CAMCFT010000044.1, on the reverse strand, counting down.
CAAGTTTCAGAAGTGGATATTTACAAGATGATACACAAAAAATCATCTTCGGTTGTGAAGTGGATTTTGATTGTGAGTATTTTGGAATTTGTTGTTTTGAATGGGATCACTTATCTATTACCAGATCCTTACGATAATAAATATGCTCTTTTGCACCCATATTTGAATTTAGCTGAAAAACTTAATTATTTAATCATACTCGGATTTATCTATTGTTTTTATAGAAATTACAAAGCTATATCTGTATTACAATCTTCAAAAATACTTATAGAACATATCCTAAAAACCAGAAAAATTGTAACTTATTATGTTTATTGGAATATTCTAATAAGTGGATATATTGGTGGGTTTAGCTTTATTGACGGTTGGAATGATGCTGGTGGTAATACATCTGGAAAAATACCCTCACAAGGTCCAGTTATGGTTATTGCACTATTATTTGGAATGCTCATTATAATGGGAATTCTTTGGTTATTTTACAAGTTATTGTACGGTGGTTTTCTAAGAAAATTAAAAGAGAATTATAACGAATTAAAGAAAATAGATTTATAAAAAAAGAGGCTTTTGAAGCCTCTTTTTTTTATACTAGTATTCCCATTTTCTTAATTTGTTCAGTTCTTCCGCTGCTTTTAATTCTTCTGTAGGAATCACTTTTAAAAATGATGGATGTTGCTCTATAGCATATTCGATTTTTTCAACGATTTCATCAATAGTGTCGTTGTCATAATCAATTTCTAAAGGTGGTTTGATGATGAATGATTGCAGAATATCTTTCTTTTTCATCCGTAATCCTTTTTTGTCAAACGAACGACGGAATCCATCGATTACTATTGGAACTACGATAGGTCTGTGTTGTTTGATGATATGTGCGGTTCCTTTTCGAACAGGTTTAAATGATTTTGTTGTTCCTTGCGGAAAAGTAATTACCCAGCCATCATTTAATGCGATTTTAATATTTTCAGTGTCATTTGGATTCACATCGCGCTTTTCAGTAACATCTTTGCCACAAGAACGCCAAGTTCTTTCGACAGTAATAGCTCCAATGTAGGACAAAATTCTTGGCAATAATCCTGCTTGCATGGTTTCTTTAGCAGCTACATAATAAATATTCAACTTGGGTTTCCATATATATCCAATATTTTTTATTGAATCTTGACGACCACTCAAACTAGCATTAAAAACGTGAAACATTGCTACAACATCAGCAAAATAGGTTTGATGATTCGATATAAAAAGGACATTTGTATCTGGTAATGCAGGTATTATTTCTGAACCTTCTATCTTCAAACTATTGAATCCTCTGTAACGTCTATGAGTTAAAACCGCAAAAACGTGTATCAAAAATCTTTTAACAACAAGAATGTGTCCAAATGGATTTCTCTTAAATAATCCCATAAAAAATTGTGTTTTGTGTATATTTGGAAGACAAACTTACGAAAACTAATAAATTAAAGCACTTTTTTTAAGACTTCTTTCAATTCACTCAACATCATAGCTGTTGCGCCCCAAACTATATGCTCATTAATTTTAAAAGCCGGAATAAGCATATTTTCAGCATAAGAAGTTGAAATTTCGGTACTTACTACTAAATTATCATCCAAAAAATCGGATAATGGCAATTCGATTATTTTCGCTACTTCATTAACATCAGGAATAAAAATAATTTCCTCTCTACAAATTCCCAGATAAGGATATACCATAAAATTACTGGGTTGAATGTATAAATTAGTGAAAGGCATTATGATTTCAATACTATCGGGATGAATTCCTATTTCTTCATGGGTTTCTCGCAAAGCGGTTTGCTCATAAGTCTGATCTTCTGCTTCGAATTTTCCACCGGGAAAAGCTATTTGGGCAGAATGCACTCCTTCATAAGAATTTCGGACAATAAGAACCAAATGTGTCCTCCCCTTTTTAGGATAAAACAACATCATTACTGCTGCAATTTTTGGATTTTTAGTTGCTATATTAAGGTTTTTCATTCCCTCAATTCTTTCTAATGGAGCCATTCTGAAATGTGCTTCACTGGCAGGAAGAGTAACTTCCAAAAATTTCGGAACATATTTTAAAAAATCTTGAAAATCCATAATCAAAGTCTATTTTTGTAAACCAAAAAGTTTTGAAAATATAAATATAGCGTTTTACAAATTTACCGAAATAAAATCTAAATTAAATGTATAGTAAAGAGGAAACTCAAAGATTAAAGCGAGAATTCTGGATTGATTTTGCAGAAAAATATCCCCGAAAATGGGTCTTGTATGATACAAAAATCAAGGACTTTTCGTTTAAATTTTATGTTGACAACAAAAAAGCTCAGGTTCTAATTGACATTGAGCATCGAAATGACGACAAGCGAAAAATCTATTTTGAAAAACTGGAATCTTTAAGAAGCCTTTTGGAAGATGATTTTGTAAAAGACCTTGTTTTCGAGAATAACTTTGTGCTTGAAAACGGCAAAACCATCAGTCGTATTTGGGTTGAAAAAACCGGAGTAAGTGTCAGTAATAAAAAGTATTGGGATGAAATATTTGACTTTTTCAACGAGAAAATGCATACCATCGAAATGTTCTATTTAGAATATGGAGATTACATCCGGGATTTGGAAACTAATTCATAAAAACGGAAGGTTTTTATGTTCAAACTAAGGTTTTGGATACCGTTTTCGAATATTCCGGATTAACTCCTCAAGTCCATTGAGTTTAAGTTCATAAATGAGCTGTAGTTGCTCTCCCAGCTCTCCTTTTGGAAAACCTTTATTCGAGTACCAAACCACGTAATACTCTGGCAAATCGATGAGATATTTGCCTTCATATTTGCCAAAAGGCATTTTGGTGTGCGCAAGTTTGATGAGTTGTTTTTGGTTTTGTTCCAAGTTTAAAATTTAAGGATTTGTCAGCTAACTAAATGGTGATATTTAATCTTTTATTATTACATTTAAGTTTAAAAATCACTTAAATAAGTACTGTTTTGTCATTCTGACGAAGGAGGAATCTCAAATTATGAGAGCTTGTAACAGAGATTCCTCCTGCGTCAGAATGACAAATTTATAGGATTCTAATCTAGAAAATTAAATAAATCTACTTCCAATTAAAGCTAATCCTCTTATCTATTTCTGTATTCAAACTCAGGAAAACTGGGCAAGTCATAGCGGTTCTTTCCAAAATAGTTTTGGTTTTATCGTCAGTGGAAACGTTCATTTCAAAAATAATTTCGATAGCACTAATTCGTCTGGGTTTGGCTTGCATAATTTTGGTAACTTCAGCTGTAGAACCTGTGAAATCTACATTTAAATCTCTGGCTTTTATTCCCATAACGGTCATCATACAACTTGCCAAAGCATTAGCTACTGTATCTGTTGGCGAAAAAGCTTCCCCTTTTCCGTTGTTGTCTAGTGGCGCATCTGAGATGATTTCGCTACCGGATTGCAAATGAATTGACGATGTTCTTAAATCTCCTAAATAAGTTACTTTTGAGGTCATATTTTTTTTATATCTTCTATATTTTATTTTAATTCTTGTATAAATCTGCAATCCTGTATGGTTTCTAAAACCTTGTAGGTATGTTTTTTTTATTTAAAGACCTACAAGGTCGAAAAAAGACCTTGCAGGAAAACCGTCAACCTCCAACTTTCTTAATTTGCTTCTTTTATGGTTAAATCGGTGTCGTAATACAAGATATAAATCCCTTTATTGGTATAACCACCGTCTGCTTTTTTGTAATATTCAAACTTATTATCGACTTGCTCTGTTGCTATGGAATCAGCGGTTTCCTGATAACTTTTATCTTGCGACAATCGCATCATGGTATCAAAAGTCACGTCAAAACCACGAGTGGCATACGTGCTTGGGGATATCTTATTGTCCTTTCTGTATTCTTTTTCGAAAATTTTAGCTTCGGGAGATTGGTTTTCACGAGTTATGGAAGGATACATTAAATTTAATTTTGTCAGATTTTCAAAATTAATTTCGTCAGTGTCCAATGTTTCGTTGGGTTCTAAAATAACCAACTGTACTTTGTAATTTGCCATAACGCTCATCATTGCTGCCATCGTCGATTTTATCATTCCTGTATTAGCGGTTTCCATAACCACGTAATTCGTTTTGTCTTTTACAAACAAACCTTTAAAACTTTCGGCAGATAAGCTTCCGTTTTCAAGGAGAGCGGCAAATTGCACTCCGCTTTGATTTTCCTGAATGTATTTTCTAACAGATTCTTTTTTCTTGTCGACAACCGCAATAATATTCCCTCCTTTTGCTCTCATAAAATCGAAAACAGCATTTTTTAAAGCTTCATTAGTTGGGATGGTTTGGTACAAATTAGGAAATGCATTTCCAATGTCTTTTGACAAAGGAGAAATCACAGGAACATTGTTTTTACCCAATAATTCGGCAGTTTTCTCTACATTATTTTGGTAAAAAGGACCAATTATGGCATCGGCAGTTTCCAAATTATTTTCCTGATTTATACTTGAAATATTCGAAGCATTTTTAGTTTCTTGAGAATCAAATATTTTAACGTCAACATTAATTCCAAGACTTTTCGCCGAATCAATCGCCATCAAAGCACCAGAATAAAAATCCAAAGTCATATTCAAAAACTTGTCTTTTTTCAATCGCATCGAAGTAGAATTTAGGGTATCGCCTTCAATCTTGGACATATTGAAAGGCAACAGCAACACTAGTTGTTTTTTGCCATTCGAATTACTTTGTTTCGACAAAGAAGCATATACTTTTTTAGATTCCGTTTCTTGTGGAATTGAAGCCGTTGACGGCACTTTTAATATCATCCCTACTTCAACCCCATTGGCTAAAGCCGGATTCAATTTAACTAATTCGTCTTGCCCCAAACCAGACATTTTAGACAAGCTGTACAAGGTTTCTTTGGGTTTTACCTCGTAGTTTACGTAATTAATTGTCGGAGAAACTTTTGGAGAAATTGGTTTTGGAGTCTCTTTCTTTGGTTCAACTACTGTTATTTTTTCGGTTTTTGGAGCGGTTCCTTTAATTATCAATTTGTATCCAATGGGTAAATTGGGAATTACTTCCGGATTTCTTTTTTCTAATTCTTCGATAGTAATTCCGTATTGTTTTGCAATGGAATATTTTGTTTCCTTTGGAAGGACTTCGTGATAAACAACTTTTTCGGGAGTTGGCGCCACAGTTTTCGAACTTGTATTCGAAGGAATAATTAGCGTTTGTCCTATTTGCAATCCTAATTTTTCTAATTCAGGATTGGCTTTCTTTAAAGCTTCATCTGAAACATTGTATTTTTTTTCAATGCCGAATAAAGTCTCTTTTGGTTCAACTTTATGCGTTTTAGCTTGTGTAGACACTTTTTGAGTTGTTCCTTTTTTTGGAATAAGCAAAACGCTATTCGGCTTCAGGCCAATCTGTGCATCCGGATTTAGTTTATAAATATCATAAGGAGTGACATTGTATTTCTGAGCAATTTGTGCAATAGTTTCGCCTTTTTCAACCTTATGAGTCGTATTTTTTTCTTGTGAAAAACCATTTAAAGAAAAAGCCAAAATAGCCAAACAAACCGTGATAAAATATTTCATCCTTTTGATATTGTAAAAAATTAGTTTTTCAAAGATAGCAAAACGGTATCAAATTTTGTTCCAAAATCTGATACCGTTTTTTATATAATTCACATTAAATTAATCCTGCAGGAAATAAACGAATATGATACTATTTTATTCCCATTCGATAGTTGCCGGCGGTTTAGAGCTTATGTCATAAACTACACGGTTCACTCCTTTTACTTTATTGATAATATCATTAGAGACTTTCATCAGGAAATCATAAGGCAAATGTACCCAGTCAGCGGTCATTCCATCTGTAGATTCTACTGCACGAAGCGCAACCACTTTTTCATAAGTACGCTCATCGCCCATTACTCCAACGCTGTTTACGGGAAGTAAAATCGCTCCGGCTTGCCAAACTTTATCATACAATCCCCAAGATTTTAATCCGTCGATAAAAACTTTATCCACATCTTGCAAGATTTGTACTTTTTCGGGTGTAATATCTCCTAAAATTCTAATGGATAATCCAGGTCCTGGAAAAGGATGTCTTCCTAATAATTCTGGATCAATCCCTAAAGTTGCTCCCACTCTGCGCACTTCGTCTTTGAAAAGCATTCGCAAAGGTTCTACAATTTTTAATTTCATATAATCCGGTAAACCGCCTACATTATGGTGCGATTTTATGGTCGCCGATGGTCCTTTTACCGAAACGGATTCGATTACATCCGGATAAATAGTTCCTTGTGCCAACCATTTTACGTCTTTTATAAGGTGCGATTCGTCGTCGAAAACTTCTATAAATACCCTTCCAATAATTTTACGTTTGGTTTCCGGATCGCTAACTCCGGCTAATTCAGAAAGAAAACGATCTCCTGAATCAACGCCTTTCACGTTCAATCCCATTCCTTTATATTGATCTAAAACCGATTGGAATTCGTTCTTGCGAAGCAAACCATTATTTACAAAAATGCAATACAGATTTTTGCCAATAGCTTGGTGCAATAAAACTGCTGCTACCGTAGAATCTACGCCACCCGAAAGTCCAAGAACTACTTTGTCGTCTTGTAGTTTCTCTTTTAATTCTGCCACCATTTCTTCAACAAAAGCATTTGGCGTAAAGTTTTGGTGAACGTGAGCTATTTTTACCAAAAAGTTTTCTAACATTTTGGATCCATCCGTAGAGTGAAAAACTTCGGGATGGTATTGAATGGCATACGTAGTTTCTCCTTCTATTTTGTATGCGGCAAACTCTACATCGTGCGTACTTGCTAATTTTATTCCATTAGTAGGTAATGCTTTGATACTATCGCTATGACTCATCCAGACTTGGCTGTTCTCAGAAACACCTTCGAAGAAAACTTCGTCCTCTTTTATATAAGATAAGTTGGCTCTACCATATTCTCTGGTGTTTGATGCCGCTACTTCGCCTCCACTGAAATGGGCTAAATATTGTGCTCCGTAACAAACGGCAAGCATAGGCAATTTTCCTCTAATTTGAGATAAATCTGGATGTGGTGCATCTTCTCCACGAACAGAAAATGGGCTTCCGCCAAGGATTACGGCTTTATAAGAGGATAAATCATCCGGAAAATGATTGTAAGGAAAAATTTCGCAGAAAATATTTAATTCGCGAACTCTTCGGGCAATAAGTTGTGTGTATTGCGATCCGAAATCTAAAATAAGTACGTTGTGTTGCATTTTGCAAAAATACTTTATATAATTGGGATTGAAAAATTGAATTTTAGAAAAATTGTATTATTTCTCTTTGGTGATAATGATAGTTGCTTTAAACCCAGTGCCAAGATTCCATTGGCTAGCCGAAATTAAATTTCCTTTGTCGTCATAAACTTGGAATTCTGCAGTATTTGGACCCAAACGACCTTGATTAAGCGCTTCAAAATCTATCTTGTTAATACCATCTAGCAGCGTTATCTCGAAGCCTTGAAAATTGCTGTCCAGCATAATTCCTGTGGCAATTGCTTTATCGTTTAGTAATACTCTTATCTTGTCTCCATCAACTTCTCCGTAATCACGGTAACTTACTCTTGCAGTGTGTGATTTTGTCTTGAAATCTCCTAAATTCTGATTTCTTCTGTAGACGATTTGATCTTCATTATCTGCTTTTTTATTCAATCTATTTGCAACTAAATCACCAGGATTGACAAATTTATTCGTTGGAGTCATTGAAAAACCGCTACTAACACCTATTTGAAATGAATTATCTGCTTTAGGTTTTGTGTTTAGAATATTGGTGTCTTTAAATACGTTTGGAGTTATGATTTTAGGAGAATCCTTGGCAGGTAAATCAGGTTTTTTTACCTCAGGTTTAATAGTAATGGGCGGAATTGCTTTGAATTTATTGCTGAATTCACTCTGCCCAAAACTTTTTGATGCAAAACCAATTATAAAAATTAAAAGAAGAATCTGTTTCATATTTGTTGAATACTGATAAATCAATATTTATGCGAATCAAAGTTTGAATTTAAACCTATTTTATTTTAGAACAGACCTATGAGGTTTTAAAAACCTCATAGGTCTTGAAATATAGAAATAGCAATCTTTATTTTTTACCCTTGATACGCATTATCTATAATAAAATTCAAAAATAATAGAAATCTCTAATCAAAAATCACAAAAATAACATAAAATAATTTTCTCGGCTTTTTTATAAAATTGGAAAATTGAACTTTTAAATTAAAATCAGGGTTTTTTATTCCTCCATTATTTCATAAATTGCAAAAATTAATCCAAAATTGGAATTGAATTTCAAAACATTAAAAATCAACACAACAACAAAAAAAGTTTTAAAATGAAAAGAGAAAACATCTTGACGGGATCACCTTGGGAAGACAAAATGGGTTATTGCCGTGCAGTTCGCATTGGAAACGTCATTGAAGTATCAGGAACTGTGGCGATTGTAGATGACGAAAAAGTAAAAGCCGATGATGCTTATGCACAAACAATAAACATTCTCGAAAGGATAGAAAAAGTACTCGAAGACTTGAATGTGGGAATGAAAGACGTAATCCGCACCAGAATATTCACTACTGACATTAAAAGTTTTGAAGATGTTGCCCGAGCACACGCCACCTTTTTTAAAGACATAAAACCCGCAACTGGTTTTTATGAAGTGAGCAAGTTAGTCGCTCCGGAATACTTGGTAGAAATAGAATTTACAGCTATAGCTGCTGAGTAGTTTTCTATAACTACAATTTTGTCATTCCGAAGGAATCTCAACAAAAAAAAGCAACTAAAGGGATTCCTCCGGAATGACAAATAAACCTTATTTTATTCCAGTAAAAAGCTTAATCTAATTTAAAGTTCTGAACTAAATGGACATAAAAAAAACCTTTCTTCTTACCTCCAAATGGATTCTCATTTGTGTTTTGATAGGCGTTTTTTCCGGATCAGCTTCGGCATTTTTTTTAGTGACTTTAGAATGGGTTACACAATTTAGAGAACATAATATTTGGATTATATGGCTTTTGCCAATGGGCGGTCTTGCCATCGGATTACTGTATCATTATTACGGAAAAGAGGTGGTGAAAGGCAATAATTTATTGCTGGAAGAATATGAAAATCCTCAGAAAACCATTCCGTTAAAAATGGTGCCCTTGGTGCTAATTGGCACTTTAATCACCCATCTTTTTGGAGGTTCTGCTGGTCGCGAAGGAACAGCTGTCCAAATGGGCGGTGCAATTGCCGACCAATTCAAAAAACTTTTTAGACTCAATAATTCTGATAGAAAGACACTAATAATCCTTGGAATCAGCGCTGGGTTTGCTTCTATTTTTGGAACACCTTTGGCTGGAGCATTGTTTGCTTTGGAAGTGTTATACTTTAGTAAAATCAATTTAAAAAGCATTATTCTTTCCTTTATGGTAGCTTATTTTGCCTATTTCACGGTCGAATTTTGGCAAGTAAAACATACACATTATCACATTCCCATAATTCCTGCAATGACGATAATTAATCTTGGTTTGATTATTAGTATTGGAATTTTATTTGGCTTAACATCAATGTTGTTTTCCAGAACCACACATTTTTGGGGACGATTATTTTCGAAAACTATAAAATATGCTCCGCTTCGTCCGTTTGTGGGCGGAATCATTTTGGCTGTCGCCATTTACTTTATAGGAACCACAAAATACATTGGTTTGGGAATCCCGACCATCGTCGATTCATTCACCACGCCAAATACTTCTTACGATTTTCTGCTAAAAATATTATTCACAGGTTTCACGCTTGGAGCTGGATTCAAAGGGGGTGAGGTAACACCGCTGTTCTTCATTGGTGCAACATTAGGAAGTGCTTTGTCCATTTATGTCCCCTTGCCTATTGCGCTTTTGGCAGGAATGGGATTTGTGGCAGTTTTTTCGGGAGCAACCCACACTCCTATTGCCTGCACGATTATGGGTATGGAACTTTTTGGGATAGAAAGCGGAGTATTTATTGGAATCGCCTGCGTGGTTGCTTATTTTTCCTCGGGTTCCATTGGAATTTACCATTCGCAGATTGTAAAAGGAGCAAAACACCATTTGTATCAGCGAATTAAAAGACAAAATCTGGAAGATTTCTAGTATTGAAGTGATTTAAACTTTTTTCAATTGGCTGCAAAATGGTTCTTTTGCCCCATATTTTATCTTTTTCTTACTCCGTAGCTCTGCTATGCAGTTCATAAAAGCTTAAATCCGGAACAAAAGTCCCGATTTTTCGCTTCAATCAAAAAAGGTTAATTCACTTCATTGTAAAAGTTTGTTAAAAATAGATTTGATATAAAGATTACATTAAAAAAATGTAAATTCGCAAACTATGAAAGAACAAGACATTCAAGCGATACAGTTGTTGTTATCAACTCCAAAAAAAATTGCCATAATTCCGCATCGAAGCCCAGATGGTGACGCTATGGGTTCAACCCTTGGATTGTATCACTTTTTGATAAAAAACGGACATCAAGCAATAGTCGTTTCTCCGAATGAATTTCCTGATTTTCTGGCTTGGATTCCGGGTTCAGAAACCGTTAAAATATTCGAAAAAGACAAAAAAAACTGCACCAAAATCCTGGAAGAAGCTGAACTAGTTTTCACGCTTGACTTTAATGCTCTGCACCGTGTAGGTGAAATGGAAAATGTGCTCAACAAACTCAAAGCTCCATTCATAATGATTGATCATCATCAATCGCCGGATGATTATGCTACCTATACTTATTCGGATGTTGCTTTTGGTTCCACTTGCGAAATGTTGTATAATTTCATTTCATTTCTTGGAAAAAAATCAGACATTGACAAGACCATTGGCACTTGCATTTATACCGGAATTTTGACTGATTCAGGTTCGTTTCGATTCCCAAAAACAACGGGGACAACTCATAGAATCATTGCTGATTTGATAGATTTGGGTGTTGAAAATACAGAGATTCCAACGCTGCTTTTTGACAACAGTTCTTATGGACGATTGCAATTACTGGGAAGAGCGCTTCAGAATATGAAAGTTTTGACCGACCATAAAACGGCTTACATCACGCTTACACAAGAAGAATTAGACGCTTTTGACCATATAAAAGGTGATACCGAAGGCATCGTAAATTATGGTTTAAGCATAAAAGGAATTGTTTTTACGGCCATTTTTATAGAAAATGCAGAAGAGAAAATCATTAAGATTTCGTTTCGTTCGCAAGGTGATTTCGACGTCAATCAATTTGCACGTGATCATTTTAATGGCGGTGGTCATCGCAATGCTGCCGGAGGAAAATCGGAATTGACAATGGAAGAAACTGTAAATAAATTTGAAGATTTGGTGTCCAAATTAAAAATATAAAGCCCTATGAAATATAGCAAACTTATTCTATTTGTATTCTTGGTTACTATTTTGGTGTCCGGTTGCAAACAACATCAGGAAGCCAGAAGACCCATTTCTCAAAAATCGGGAACTTTTATGAAAAAGTCGATTGAAAGAAACAAGAAGTTAAATGCTGGCGAAGAAGGTCAAATCGATTCCTTAATTAAAAGTAATCCTAAAGTAAAATATTTCGCCTCAACAAAAGGATATTGGTACACTTATGTAATTCAAAACACTTTGGATACCTTAACTCCAAAAAAAGGAGATGTTGCCTTTTTTGATTATGAGGTAAAAGATTTAAAGGGAAATGTTATTTATTCTGAACTCGAATTAAGACCTCAAACTTATGCTGTTGACAAACAAAATATAATGACGGGATTGAGAGAAGGCATCAAATTGATGCATAAAAACGAGAAAGTAATTTTTCTTTTTCCTTCGCATATTGCTTTTGGTTATCACGGTGACGACAAAAAGATTGGCACAAACCAGCCGTTGCTTTGTACCGTGACACTCCATAATTTCTTATCAGAAACAGCATTTAAAAAAGAAGTTCAACTAAAAGGAACAACTCCTGAAAAACAGGGCACGAGCAATATTGAACCCACAAAGCAAACCAAACCCGTAAATAAATCCAAAGACACTTTAACAAATTAAAATTAGAAATGAAAAAAAGTATACTATTAGCATTCGTACTAATCGCCTCATTATATTCGTGTAAAGAGGAAAAGAATAATCTTCCCGATGGTTTATATGCCCAAATTGAAACCAATAAAGGAACAATAATTGTCCAATTGGATTATGAAAAAGCACCAATTACTGTGGCAAACTTTGTGACTTTGGCTGAAGGAAAAAATGAATTTATCACAAATGAAAATCTTAAAAAGAAACCCTTTTATGATGGATTGAAATTTCACAGAGTCATTAAGGACTTTATGATTCAAGGCGGCGATCCTTTAGGAACGGGTTCTGGAGATGCTGGCTATAAATTCAAGGATGAAATTTCAGACTTGAAATTTGACAAAGGCGGTGTTTTAGCAATGGCCAATAATGGTCCGACAACTAACAGCAGCCAATTTTTTATTACACATTTAGAAACACCTTGGCTCGAAGGAAAACACACAATTTTTGGTCAGGTAGTTGACAAAGGAATGGATGTGGTAAACCAAATTGAGCAAGGAGATTATATGGTTAAAGTGACAATTATTAGAAATGGTGAAGACGCTAAAAAGTTTGATGCTGTAAAAACATTTCGGGATTATTTTTCTTTAGAAGCTGAAAATCAAAAAAATAAATTGGCTATTGATGCTGCTGCAAATGCAAAATACAAAGCCGTTTTCGACCAAAAAGCAGCCAATTTAACCGCTTTAAAATCCAAATCAATAAAAACTCCAACTGGATTACAATATGTCATCACTAAGAAAGCAGGAGGCAAAAAACCTGCAAATGGAACTAATGTCTACATTCATTATGCCGGTTTCCTGGAAAATGGAAGCTTATTTGATTCTAGTATTGAAGATGTTTCAAAAACTTTTGGAAAATATGACGCTAACAGAGCCGCGCAAAACGGATACCAACCCCTTCCATTTCAAGTAGGACGAAAAGACGGAATGATTCCTGGTTTTATCGAAGGATTGGAAAAATTATCTTTTGGTGACAAAGCCGTAATCTTTATCCCTTCAAAATTGGGGTATGGTGAAGCTGGAGCCGGTGACGTAATTCCGCCAAATGCCAATATTATTTTCGAAATTGAGTTATTGGAAAAAATGCCACAATAAAGAGTATGATGATGTGTCAGTCATTGGTGCCAATTGGAAATATAAATTCAGTTTTCCCTTGAAACCATTAAGACATTATGTTGTAATTCTTAATGAACCTTAATTTCTTAATAGTTTTAAAAAAGAATAAAAATTTCATCCGCACAGCGGACAATTGTAATAAAAATAAATTAAACATTAAAAAAAGTCAGACCTTAAAATTATTGAAAAATGAAATCTAAAATCCTATTATTATTGTTTTTGGGAATGTTAAACATTCAGGCTCAAATTGCCAAAAAACCGGTTGCAACAACAAAAAAACCAACCACAACGACTAAAACAACGACTAAAACAACTCCCAAAACTACGGCAGTTATCGAAGGGATTTTTGCCACAATTTCTACTAATAAAGGAAATATTGTTGTGCAATTAGAATACCAAAAAACACCAGTAACCGTGGCAAACTTCATCGCTTTGGCCGAAGGAAAAAACACTTTTGTAACCGATGCAAAACTAAAAGGTAAACCTTTTTATGATGGTTTAAAATTTCACAGAGTAATCAAAGATTTTATGATTCAAGGTGGTGATCCCTCAGGAAATGGTTCTGGCGGTTGTGGTTATGCTTTCAAAGATGAATTCACGGATTTGAAATTTGAAAAAGGTGGCGTTTTGGCTATGGCAAATTCTGGCCCTGCAACTAACGGAAGTCAGTTCTTCATTACGCACAAAGATACGCCGTGGTTAAACGGAAAACACACCATTTTTGGCCACGTAACACAAGGAATGGAAATAGTCAACCTGATTGCTCAGGATGACGTAATACTAAAGATTACAATTACCAGAAAAGGAACTTTGGCAAAAGCATTTGATGCTCCAAAAGTATTCTCGGATTATTATTCCAATAAAGCCGAAGATGCTAAAAAGCAAGCAGTAATTGATGCCGAAAACCAGAAAAAACAAGCAGAAGTTCAAGCAGAAGCCAAAAAGGTTTATCTGGAACAATACGGTAGCGTTATCGCTGCTAAAGCAGCATATTTAGCCACTTTAAAAGCGGGTGCAACAACAACTCCTTCAGGTTTAGCGTATAAAATTACTGAAAAAGGAACTGGCGTAAGACCGGTTGACGGAACCACTTTCTATTTTAATTATGCCGGTTATTTTGAAGATGGAAGTCTTTTTGACAGCAGCTACGAAGACGTTTGTAAAGCGTATGGAAAGCACGATGCTAACAGAGCAGCTCAAAACGGATATAGAGCATTCCCTTTTGAAGCAGGAAAAAAAGAGGGTATGATTCCTGGATTTCTTGAAGGATTAAATCTAATTTCTTACGGAGACAAAGCCGTGATTTTTATTCCATCGAATCTTGCTTATGGCGAAAAAGGAGCTGGAGGAGTTATTCCTCCTAATGCAAATCTTATTTTCGAGATTGAAATGATTGAAAACAAAGTGGAACCAAAATAAGAAAATACGAATTTGTCATTTCGACGAAGGAGACTCGAACGAAGTGAACAGGTGAAACAAATCTCATAACGAGAGCAACTGATGTGATTTCTCCTGCGTCGAAATGACAAATAAAGTCAAATTTCATTCCCGATTTACAAATACTAAATGGTTTAAACAAACCCGAACAGACTTCAAAATCTTTCGGGTTTTCTTTTTATGAACCATATAAGGGATATAAGTTCATTTAAGTTTTAGCTTCTATTAAAGAATATATACCAATGATGACCAATAAATAAAATCCGTGTTTTGCATAGCAAATCCGTTTCATCCGCGTCCCATTGAACACAAAACGATCTTATCTCTTTCCTAATTTCCAATCAAATTTCATCCGTTTCAATCAAAAACAAACAAATAAAATCTGTTATTATCCGTGTTTTGCATAGCAAATCCGTTTCATCCGCGTCCCATTCAAAAACAAAACGAACTTACTTCTTTCCAAATTTCCAATCAAATTCATCCTTGGCATTAATGATAGCGCCAATTTCAAATTTTACCACTTCATCAAATTCTGTTTGCAGGATAAACCAATTGTCCTCGTTGAAATAGTTTTCGAAAGTGTCGAAATCTTCCTGAGTGAACTTGGTGATTCCTTTGGAAGCCAATTCCTTTTTGACTTCACTGATTTGTTTTCCAATGACTTTATTGCCGAATAACTCCAAGTCTGGACTCGAAGCTACGATATAACCCAGTTTAAAATCTTCTTCCTGATAAAACGTCAAACGCATCTTTAGAGCATTGTAGGCAAAAATCACGTTGTCATCTTCGTCTTTGTAATTTCGGTTAGGCTCTCCGTAAATAGCGGTAACATCATTTTGTTTCATTCCGAAAAGGAGCTTGTCGATTCCGTTTTTTGGATTTATTTTCATATTCAATTATTTACCGCAAAGTTCGCAAAGTTTTTGCAAAGTTCGTATAGTTATTGATTTAAAAACAATTCGCTACTTTAGTAAAATAAAATACCAATTATGAACTGGAGCGCTAAAATCATTACGCATAAAGGCAGCAAAAGAATTGCGGTCTATTTCGAAAAAAATGCTGAATGGATTGCTCGGATAAAAAAGATTGAAGGAGCAAGATGGAGTCAATCCTTAATAGCTTGGCATCTTCCGGACACTGAGGAAAACAGAGTAAAATTCAACTTATCGCCTCACTCCCAATCGTTGCCTTCGGTTGAAGGAATGGAACAAATCGAGAAATTCAAGCAATGGCTTAGATCAAAACGGTATAGTGATAGTACTCTAAAAACATATAGCGAAGCTTTGAAATCATTCCTAGTTTTCTATCGTGATAAATCCATTGCCGAAATTACCAATGAAGACGTGATTATCTACAATAATGAATTTATTTTAAAAAATAATCTTTCGGCTTCGTATCAAAACCAAATCGTTAATGCCATCAAATTATTCTTTCAAATCATTCGAGACACCAAGATGATGGTCGATAAAATACACCGACCTAAACGTGCCAAGGTTTTACCTAATGTATTAAGCAAAGAAGAAATAAAATTGATTTTGAATGCACATAGCAACAGCAAACACAAAATGATGCTTTCGCTGATTTATAGTTGTGGTTTGCGTAGAAGCGAACTTCTAAATCTAAAACCTGCTGATATTGATTCCCAAAGAGGAATAGTAATCATCCGCCAAAGCAAAGGTAAAAAAGATAGAATTGTTCCTTTGTCGCCAAAAATATTAGATATGCTTCGAGAATATTATATAGGGTTTAAACCCAAAACTTGGCTTTTTGAAGGACAAAATAAAGGAGAACAATATTCTGAATATAGTTTACAAAGCGTGTTAAAACAAGCTCTTCAAAAAGTTGGATGCACAAAACCAGTTACCCTACATTGGTTGCGGCACAGTTATGCCACACATTTGCTAGAAAGCGGCACTGATTTGCGTTATATTCAAGAATTGTTAGGTCATAATAGTAGCAAAACTACTGAAATATACACCCACGTTAGTACAAAAAGTATTCAACAAATAAAAAGTCCTTTTGATGATTTGTAAGAAAAATTTAATATATTTGAAAGGAAATAATATGTGACGTTTGTCACACATATCTATCTTAAAATGGATGGCTTTGTGTGATTTTGTCACACATATATACAAGATGGGAGTCCATCCCTCCGGGCTGCACTCCCATCGGGCTCCGGCTACGCCTTGGTGAGCGGAACGCCCCTTTTCAGGGACGTTCCCCATCACCGGCTTGTACGCATTCCGCTTCGGAGCAAGCTCCTCTCGGAACGACG
>CAMCFT010000043.1 GCA_945874225.1 Flavobacterium psychrophilum | reverse complement strand
AGAACTAAAGGATGAAATCAAAAAGTACATAAGCTACTACAATAACGTAAGAATAAAGTCAAACTTAAACAAAATGAGCCCGATACAATATCGAGCTCATTATTATCAAAATTAATTATAAATTTGTCTAAACTTTTGGGTTCAGTCTAGATTTTGTCTTTGGATTTTTATTTTAATACGAGGTTTCGGTTATTTAAATACGCTTTATTTTTTACCTTGAATTTTTTTCTGTAACTCTTCTTTTTTATTTTTTCCTTCTCTAATCTCTCTTTTTCTTCTTTTTGAGACAGTAGTAACTCCATCTGCAATAATTTGGCTTTTAAATCCTCATTTTCTTTTTTTAAATTAGCATTTTTGAATTTGTTTAAGATACTGTTAGGGTCTTTTTCTTCTTCAATTCTTTGTTGTTCAATTCTATTTTGATTATCTATAATTGCCTGTGCATTTTCTCTTTGCGCCTCTATTTGCGCGTTTGCTTGTTGTGCTTGAATGATGTTATTTTGAACTTGGCTTATTGCCCACGCATTGCCCAACCATTTTGGAAATGCCTGAAAAACCATTTTAAAAACACTCTTTTTTTTTAAAAAATAGAATCCCCACAAACATAAGTTTATGAGGATTCTATTTATAGACAACACAACTGAAAACTGTGACTGAAAACTGCAAACTAATTTTTATGCATTCGCCGTAACCGCTTCTCTATCAATTTTTCCAATTAATCCAGCCAATACTTTTCCTGGACCAACTTCAGTAAATAAAGTTGCACCATCGGCAATCATTTGTTGCACGGATTGTGTCCATTTTACGGGTGCAGTCAATTGGATAATCAAGTTTTTCTTGATCTCGGTTGCAGACGAGACCGCCGTTGCTGTTACATTTTGGTATACTGGACAGATAGGCGTCGAAAATGTAGTTGCTTCAATGGCCGCAGCTAGTTCTTCCCTTGCAGGTTCCATCATTGGCGAGTGAAAACCACCACCAACAGGCAACATCAAGGCACGTTTTGCACCAGCTACTTTCATTGCTTCACAGGCTTTTTCTACCGCTGAAGTTTCTCCTGAAATCACTAATTGCCCAGGACAGTTGTAATTGGCTGCCACCACAATTCCGTCAATTGAAGCGCAAACCTCTTCTACAATATTGTCAGCCAATCCAAGAACTGCCGCCATTGTTGAAGGTTTGATTTCGCAGGCTTTTTGCATTGCCAAAGCGCGTTGTGAAACCAATCGCAATCCGTCTTCAAATGATAAAACACCATTAGCAACCAATGCCGAAAATTCACCCAAAGAATGTCCCGCCACCATTTCTGGTTTGAAATCTTCCAAGGTTTTTGCTAAAATCACGGAATGTAAAAAAATGGCCGGTTGGGTAACTTTGGTTTCTTTCAATTCTTCGGCTGTGCCTTCAAACATAATGTCTGTAATGCGGAATCCTAAAATTTCATTGGCTTTTTCAAAAAGTGATTTTGCTAATTCAGAGTTTTCATATAAGTCTTTGCCCATTCCTGTGAATTGTGCTCCTTGACCTGGAAATACGTATGCTTTCATATTTTTTATTAAAAGATTGAACAATTAAAAGATTGAAAGATTAGTTTCAATCGAATGACAAAAATAGTTTATAAATAACAAACCTCAAAGGTTTTGAAATCTTTGAGGTTTAAACTTGAAAATATTTTAGAATTAAGCTACTGCTTCTTTAATTCTTCGTAATGCTTCAGTTAATAAATCTTCGCTGGTTGCGTAAGAAAAACGAATGCAATTTGGATTTCCAAAAGCGTCACCAGTTACTGTGGCAACATTGGCTTCGCCCAAAAGATACATTGAAAAATCATTGGCATCTTTGATGAATGTTCCTTTTAATGTTTTTCCGAAGAATGAAGAAACGTCTGGGAACACATAGAATGCCCCTTCAGGAACGTTAATTTTGATTCCGGGAATATTTTGAAGCAATCCTACAACCAAATCTCTGCGGCTTTTGAAAGCAGCAACCATTTCGTGAAGTACGCTTGGATCAGCATCTACAGCAGTAATTGTGGCGCGTTGTGCGATTGAATTTGCTCCTGAAGTTACTTGTCCTTGTATTTTTGTACAGGCTTTTGCAATAAATTCTGGTCCGCCAATATATCCAATTCTCCAACCTGTCATTGCGAAAGCTTTTGCAACTCCGTTTACAGTGATGGTTTTTTCTAACATTCCAGGAATTGACCCGATGCTGCAAAAAGTCCCAGAGAAATTGATGTGCTCATAGATTTCGTCGGCAACAACGTAAACGTGTGGGTATTTTTCCAATACTTTGGCCAAAGCCGTTAATTCTTCACGATTATATACAGAACCACTTGGATTACAAGGAGAACTGAACCACATCATTTTTGTTTTTGGCGTGATGGCTGCTTCTAATTGTTCTGGTGTGATTTTGAAATCACTTTCTATAGATGTTGGAACTTCTACAGGAACTCCTCCTGATAATTTTACGATTTCGAAATAAGAAACCCAGTATGGTGCTGGCAAAATCACTTCGTCACCATCATTTAACATTACTTGTGCAATGTTGTACAACGATTGTTTTGCCCCAGTTGAAACTACGATTTGTGATGGTTTGTAATCTAATCCGTTGTCTCTTTTGAATTTTCGGCAAATGGCTTCTTTCAACTCAAGGTACCCTTCTACTGGAGAATAGGTACTGTAGTTTTCATCGATGGCGCGTTTTGCAGCTTCTTTAACGAAATCTGGCGTGTTGAAATCTGGTTCACCCAAACTTAAACTGATAATATCTTTTCCTTGTGATTTTAATTCTCTGGCTAATGCAGCCATTGCTAATGTTTGTGATGTAGCTAAATTGTTGATTCTGTCTGAAAGCGGATTGTTCATTAAAATGTAATTTTTGGTTTATAAAGTTGGTTGTATGTAGAGACGCATAGGTTGAGACGCACAGGTAGAGACGCACTGCAGTGCGTCTCTACTGTGCTATTGGTTTCATTCCAAGGTCTTTCAAATGTTTGAAATGAGCAATTACGGCACTTCTAAAAGTTTTGTATTCATAATAAGGCAAGTTGCATTCTTTTGCAGTTTCCTTTACAATTTTCGAAATTTTACCATAATGAACATGGCTAATGTTAGGAAAAATATGGTGTTCGATTTGGTGATTCAAACCTCCTGTGTACCAATTCACAATCCAGTTTTTTGGAGCAAAATTAGTGGTAGTGAATAGTTGGTGAATTGCCCAAGTATTTTCGATTTCTCCGTTTTCATTTGGAACTGGATTAGTCGTTTCTTTTACGACGTGTGCCAATTGGAATACGACACTCAATATTAATCCAGCGGTGTAGTGCATTACAAAAAAGCCAACAAGAACTTTCCACCAAGTGATTCCTAAAAGCATTGGCAACACAATCCAAATAGTGAAATAAATAGCTTTTGTAATTAATAAAGTGGTCCAAAGTATTTTTGGGCTTTTGGCCTCTCCATAAGATAATTTTCTTTTCAAATAGCTTCTCATCTGCTTAAAATCGGTTGTGATAGCCCAATTAAAAGTCAATAATCCGTATAAAAACACGGAATAATATTGTTGAAAACGGTGAAAACTATACCATTTTGCATCTTTAGTAAAACGGATTACTCTTCCTGCATCTAGATCTTCATCGTGACCGGGAATGTTTGTGTAGGTGTGATGCAAAACATTGTGTTGCACTTGCCAATTGTAAACGTTTCCAGCCAAAATATAAATACTTCCGCCCATAAATTTGTTAATCCAATTGATATTGGAATACGAGCCGTGATTTCCATCGTGCATCACGTTCATTCCAACTCCTGCCATTCCAATTCCTATGACAATTGTCAACAACAGATGCACCCAAAACGGCATATCAAGCAGAAGAATTAAAAAATAAGGTGTAAGGAAAACGGCGAACATAATTATGGTTTTAACATAGAGTTTCCAGTTGCCTGTTTTCTGAATGTTATTTTCTTTGAAGTAATTGTTTACGCGTGAGTTAAGTGTTCTAAAAAATTTTAGATTGTCTTGTTTAGCGAATGTAGGAGTGATGTTGTTCATCTTTAATTTCGAATAAGTTGCAAAGATAATTATTAAAATTTTTCAATCTGTAAATTTGCGTTAAATATTCAAAACTAAAAACTGTACTTTTGTTAAAATTTTAAAAGATGGACGAGATTCTTAAGTATTTTCCCAATTTGACTGATATCCAAAAGGAGCAATTTGCAAAACTGGATTTTTTATACCACGACTGGAATGCCAAAATCAATGTCATTTCCCGAAAAGATATCGACGAATTGTACACTAAACACGTTCTTCATTCCTTGGGAATTGCTAAAATCATAAAATTCGAACCCGGAACTTATGTCCTAGATGTGGGAACTGGCGGAGGATTTCCTGGAATCCCCTTGGCGATTCTTTTTCCGGAAACGCGTTTCTTTTTGATTGATGTGATTGCCAAAAAAATAAAAGTCGTTCAGGCTGTCGCCGAAGCCTTAGAACTCAAAAACGTAAAAGCAGAACAATTGCGCGCCGAATTGGTAAAAGGCGATTTCGATTTTATCGTGAGTCGTGCCGTGACCAATATGCCTGATTTTGTATCTTGGATAAAAGACAAAATCAAAAAGAAAAACAAACACGAACTCAAAAACGGAATTCTCTATCTAAAAGGTGGCGATTTAACCGAAGAATTAGCAGCTTTCCCGAAAGCTACAGAATATAATTTATCTGACTTTTTTGAAGATGCCTTTTTTGAAACGAAGAAAGTGGTGCATTTGCCACTTAAATTTACGAATTGAGAATTACGATTTACGAATGAAAAATCAAAACCCACAAGAACTCAAATAACTTGATTCTTGTGGGTTTATTTTTTTTAATCCATTTCAAATCCCCCCTTTGGGGGTTAGGGGGCTATCCCAAAAACGGGTATCTATAATCTTCAGGAGTTACAAAAGTTTCTTTGATTGTTCTTGGCGAAGCCCAACGCAATAAGTTCAAGGCTGAACCCGCTTTGTCATTCGTTCCAGAAGCTCTTGCGCCACCAAAAGGTTGCATTCCAACAATGGCTCCGGTTGGTTTGTCGTTGATGTAGAAATTTCCGGCTGCGTTTTGCAAAGCTACAGTTGCTTGCTCAATCGCATAACGATCTTGACTGAAAACAGCTCCTGTCAAAGCATATGGTGAAGTTGCATCAACCAGTTTTAAAGTTTCTTCCCATTTGCCATCTTCATAAACAAAAATTGTCATTACCGGTCCAAATAATTCGGTTTCCATAGTGGTGTAATGTGGATTCGTGGTCACTATTATCGTTGGTTCAATAAAATAACCTACAGATTTATCATAATTACCACCAACGATAATTTCTGCATCGGCATCTTTTTTGGCTTGGTCAATATAACTCGCCAATTTATCGAATGAACCTTCGTGAATAACGGCTGTAATGAAATTACCAAAATCTTCCGGAGAACCCATTTTCATTGATTTCACATCAGTAATCAATTGTTTTTTTAGTTCTGCCCACATACTTTGAGGAACATACGCTCTTGAAGCTGCGGAACATTTTTGTCCCTGAAATTCGAAAGCTCCACGAACAATTCCGGTTGCCACTTGTTTCACATTCGCACTTGGATGCGCTACGATGAAATCTTTTCCACCGGTTTCCCCAACGATTCTTGGGTAGGTTTTATAAATATGAATGTTGGTTCCAATTTTTGCCCAGATACTTTGAAATACATTGGTAGAACCTGTAAAGTGAATTCCGGCAAAGTCTGGACTTGCCAGAACAGTATCCGTAATCATTTGTGCATCGCCAAAAACTACGTTGATAACTCCATCAGGAATACCTGCTTCTTTGAAAACATCGATAATAATTTTTGCGGAAAAAACTTGTACAAAACTAGGTTTCCAAATCACAACATTTCCCATCATAGCAGCACTTGCTGGAAGATTTCCTGCAATGGCCGTGAAGTTGAACGGCGTTACTGCATATACAAAACCTTCGAGTGGGCGATATTCCAATCGGTTCCACATATCAGAATTTGATTTAGGCTGATCCGCATAAATTTGAGTCATAAACTCCACGTTGAAACGCAAGAAATCGATTAATTCACAAGCAGCATCAATCTCTGCTTGGAAAACATTCTTTGATTGCGCAATCATTGTTGCAGCATTTATTCTTGCTCTGTAAGGTCCTGCAATTAATTCGGCGGCTTTTAGGAAAATCGCAGCGCGTTGTTCCCAAGCCATATTGGCCCATTTTGTTTTGGCTTCAAGCGCATTGGCAATGGCTTTTTCGATGTGGGCTTTTTCGGCAAGATGATAAGTTCCTACAATATGTTTATGATCGTGTGGTGCTGTTATATTTCGAGTATTTCCGGTTCTGATTTCTTCGCTTCCAATGTAAAGAGGAACGTCGATTTTAGAATCCCACATTTGTTTGTAAGCGGCGAGAACAGCAGCTTTTTCTGGAGAATTTGGCGCATACGATTTAACGGGTTCGTTTACGGCTTTTGGCACATTGAAAAATCCTTTAAGCATATTTTTATTTTTGAGAATTAGAAAATTTTCACAAAAGTACAAAGGATTGTTTTAAAAATAAGTGATTATTGATTTAATTCTGTTGATCCTGTTGCGAATTTAGCCCAGACCTGTCTGCCGACAGGCAGATGGAAATGAAAACCCCGCAGTGAGTAAAGCTATTTTTTCTTGCGATTGCAGAGCGACCAAAGGAAGCTCCTGAAATTATTAGAAAAAAAGAATTTTGAACGAGGAGTTGTAATGGACAGCTGGAAAAAGCTACACCCATCGACTGTACTCAGGATGACATGATTAATTCAAGGCGAAAGGGGCGCACAAACGAAATGTAGGCACGATAACTTTAAAGTTTTTTGTAGTGGTGAAATTTACCATATTGAAATAGCCTTTCATCGCACCATAAGGGGATGACAACAAACAGCCAGAGTTATAGGTGTGCAATTCGCCGGGTTTCAAAACAGGTTTTTTGCCAATTACGCCTTCGCCATCAACCACTTCAATATTATTTAGGGAATCGAAAATTTCCCAATGGCGTGAAATTAATTGAACAGAATCTTTGCTGTGATTTTCGATTGTGATCTCGTAACTAAAGGCAAAATGAATCTTGTAGTTTTTGAAGTAAGTGCCTTCAAAACTAGTCAAAACCGATATTTTTATGCCTCTTGTTATCTGTGAAACCATAGCAAAGTATTAGAGATGAGTTTAATGATGACAAATTTACAAAAAAAATGAGTTGGTTTTGCAGTTTTAAAAAAATGTTTTTTAGTTGGTAATTACATTTGAATTTGCAGTTGATTTGCCGATCACTCTTTCGTAACGGTCGTTGTTTTCGCGATAATAGACGAGTATGGTATAATCGTTTTCAGTTTGCCAAAAATTTCCGTCTATCGCATTTTCAGCATCAATATTTCCTTTGTCGTTAGCAATTTGATATTGATAATTTGTAAACCCTTGTTTTATCAGAACAGCTTTTTCAAAGATGTTTTTTGCTGCGTTGAAATCCATTTTGTACTCTGGCGTTAAGCTATAATTATTGAACATTCCGGTAATATAAATGCTTTTATTGATCATAAAAGTTGGAGCCGAAAGGCTAAAATAAACCCAAGCGTAATCGGCTTCAATTTCGTTTTTAGTTCCTCTGATGTTTCGAACTACAAAATTCCCATTAGTATCAGGCGTTATAGAATAAGGATAATTTGCTCTGGCATTATTAGTGTATAAAAAAGCCCCATAAATACCCGTACTCGAATCTATGCGCGAAACATTATTTCCGGCAGCTCTTATGTCGTTATTGTCAAAATATAGAAACTCATTTCCTGCCCAAAATTGGGTTTGAGAATCATATTTATACAACAATTCATTCCCGATGGTGTATTGCGGAATTATGTTTTTGATAGCTGTATTAAATTGTCCGTTTTGAAACAAAACCACTTTTACATTTTTTAAAGGATTTTGAAAATTGATAACTAGCGACCTTACGGAAAATTGGATATTGTGCTTATAATCTAAAAGGTCTGCTGTTCTGGCTCGTCTAATTTCCATAGGGACAGTAACAAGATCTTCGTAAATAATAAATTTTCTGGAAAACAAAATCTCTTTATTTTCGTCTAAAATTTTCAGTATATAATTGCCGCTGATACGTAATTGCACAAACTGGTTGGGAAGGGGCAATTTATAATGGGAATAAATTTGCAAGGTGTTAAAGGAGTTCTCGTATTCTTGAATTCTTTGTCCGTCAAACCCTTTTAAATACTCGGTTTTTGGGATATCCGTTGGTTTCCAATCGTAGTCACAATGCACAATTTCGAAGTAATAATTAGCTTCATTTCCGAATAAATCATCAAATTGAAATTGGAAACCATCGCCTAATTTGAAAATAGGAACTACATTTTCATTGCTTTGAACAAAAGAGATGGTTTTGATGTTGTACGGTGGAGCAACCTCGGTTTCTGTTTGCGCAACAGCTGAAGTGATGATGAAAATCAATGCTATTTTTCTAAAGAAAGCTTTAAACATAGTCTTGTGATTGGTAAATTGTAAATGTAATAAATTATGTTTTAATAAAACTATTGGACAATTAGAGACTGTTCATCAATTTTGCTTTTGATAATAAAATGCCGGAAGAAATAATAGCAAAAATATAGGTTGAATAATAAAACGCCTAAGGTAAAACAAAGACATTTTGTTGGTTTCGCCAAAATAAAAAAGTACAAAAAAGAAAATAACGACCAGAATTACAAAAAAAATCAGGTACAATACCGAAGCGAATTTAACAGCGTCAATATCCTTAAATAAGACATAAATTATGGCTAAAGAAAGTGAAGTGTTTAGAAAATATCTAAAAAACAAACCAAAAAACAGTTGAAGATTATCGATTTCCGGCAAGGATAAATTGTAGTAATCCGTTTTGAAATAATTCAAAAAAGGATCGTAAAACAATACGTCTTCGTAAGCTCTTATTAGAACCAACAAGATAATAAATAACATTGCCAGTGCAATTCTGACTTTATGATTCAGCAGTTTTTGTAGCATATTTTGAAAATTTATTGACCCAAATAATCCATAACATAAAAACCACTCCATAAATAAACAAAGGAAACAAGACGCCATGTAAAAAGTGTTGCTGTTTTGGATAATAATACATCAAGACGCATAAAAGTGCTATTCTAAAAACGTTTAAAATATGAATGAGTAGGCTTCCACAAATTATAAATAAAATAGTTGGTTTAATTCTTCCTGAAAATGCAATTATGAATGAAACAAACAAGATGATTACACTTACACCGTTACAGCCCTCGATAATCCGGGCCATAGACCTTTTATTATAATATAAATTTACTGCTGGCTCTTTTACATTTGGCGCAATTCTGACATCACAATCAAATATAACCATCACATCTTTGGTTTGTTGTGCCACTAATTGCGTAAGACTATCAGTCTCAAATTTCTTTACATCAAATTGGGCAAGATAACTTTGATAAACGAAGGTCAAAAGCAAATAAGTCAACAAAAACTTGCCTAAAAATAGCAAGAAAGGTTTGTATAGAATGAAATATTTTTTCAAAATTGAATTTTTAACAAATTTATATAAAATTAGACAGTTGCATTTAAATACTTTTACAAAAAAATATGACTATGACTTTCGAAGAATTAAAACCAAAAGTAACCGAAATTACTTCAAATACCGTTATTTCAAGAGAAGAAAAATTGTTGAAAGTTTGCGAGCTGCTAAAAGACGCTGTTGATTATTACAATTGGGTTGGTTTTTATTTTGCAAACCCCGAAACTAAAACTTTACATTTGGGTCCTTATGTTGGAGCGCCAACGGATCACACGGTTATCCCTTTTGGAAAAGGTATTTGCGGACAAGTCGCTGTTTCTAACTCCAATTTTGTGGTTCCGGATGTTGCCGCACAAGACAATTATATTGCGTGTAGTTTTACCGTGAAGTCAGAAATTGTAGTTCCACTTTTTGTAAATGGCGAAAATATTGGACAAATTGATATTGACAGTCACGTTTTGAATCCTTTTACCGAAAACGATGAGCAGTTTTTGGAATTTGTAAATAAAGAGGTTGCGGAGTTGTATTAAAAATTTATTTTTGCTTCGTAGCAATTTAACATATATTATGAAATCAATTTTAAACTCTATACTTTTTTTACTAATTCCAACGGTATTATTTTCTCAAACTCCTATTAGCAAAAAAATTTATTTGGACTCCCTTTGGAATGAAACTACGGAGGTCAACCACAAATATTTTCGAATAATTAAGAGCTACAACTTAAACCAAGATCAATATGTTTTTGAAGATTATTACAAATCCGGAAAAATACAAATGAAAGGAGCTTCAAAATCAAAAGATTACTTACTAAAAGAAGGTCCATTTATATATTATTACGAAAATGGAAATAAAAAAAATATTACAAACTATTTTCAATCGAAACCTAATGGTAAACAGTTTGACTGGTATGAAAATGGAAAGATCAAATCAGAAATTGAATATCTAGAGAATCAAAACGGATCTACTTCCGAAATTAGTGTCAATCAATTTTGGAATACCGAAAATATCCAAAAAGTTATTGACGGCAACGGGGATTATGGATACTCCGATGATAGACATCACGAAAGCGGGAAAGTAAAAAACGGTTTTCATGATGGTATTTGGAAAGGGCAAAGCAAAAATCCTAATTGTAGCTACACAGAAAATTATGAAAACGGAAGATTAATTTCAGGTATAAGTATTGATTCCAATAAAGCGGAACATCCGTATAATAAAGAAGGTGTAACTCGTCCTTTTCCAAAAAAAGGAATGGAAGATTTTAATAATTATATTGCAAGAGCATTTATCACGCCAAAAGTAGAAGGCCTAAAAGGCACAATTTACTTAACATTTGTTATCGAAAATGACGGAAGCATTAATGATGTTAAAGTACTGAGAGACATAGGTTATGGCACAGGTGAAGAAGCAATTAGAACTTTAAAAGGATATAAAGGTTGGGTTCCAGGAGAACTAAGAGGGATAAAAGTAAGATGCACCCATTCAATACCTATTTCAATTCAAACCCGATGAAAATATAAAAGCTGTTCAATGATGGATTTAATTTTCTTAGACTCTTGTAAATCAAAAAATAAAAATTACCTTTGCACACGAATTAAGAAAATCTTGATTCCTACATAATAATCATTTAAATAATATTGGAATGTACTTAACTAAAGAAGTTAAAGAAGAAATCTTCGCTAAACACGGAGAAAAAACAAACACAGGGAAGTCAGAAGCGCAAATCGCTTTATTCACTTTCAGAATTAGCCACTTGACTGAGCACTTGAAAAAAAATCGTCACGATTATAACACAGAGCGTTCACTAGTTTTGCTAGTAGGTAAAAGAAGATCTTTGTTGGATTACTTGAAGAAAACAGAAATCAACAGATATCGTGAGATTATCAAAGAATTGAATATCAGAAAATAATCAATACTAAAGAGGTGCGTAAGTGCCTCTTTTTGTTTTTACACAAAACCTATACGGTTTTAAAAACCTTATAGGTTTGAATAATAAAAAATCCTCTTCTCCCCTTTGGGGTTGGAGGAATAAAAAAAGTTTGGTTTTTCATTGGAACACAACAACTACAACAACACAACCATTCTGCTGACAGGCAGAGAAACCAATGTAAAATTAAAAAAGGAAAAATTATGATTCCACAATTATTTGTAGAAAGTATCGATTTAGGTGATGGGAGAAGCATCACAATCGAGACAGGACGATTAGCTAAACAAGCTGATGGTGCTGTAGTAGTAAGAATTGGAAAAACTGTTATTTTAGGAACAGTAGTTTCTTCAAGAAAAGCAAGTCCAGGTATCGACTTTTTACCACTTACGGTAGATTATCGTGAAAAATTTGCAGCTGCAGGTCGTTTTCCTGGAGGTTTCTTCAAAAGAGAAGCACGTCCAAGCGATAACGAAGTGTTAACAATGCGTTTAGTAGACCGTGTATTACGTCCACTTTTCCCAGACGATTATCACGCTGAAGTTCAGGTTATGATTCAATTAATGTCTTATGATGAAGATGTAATGCCAGATGCATTAGCCGGTTTGGCCGCATCAGCAGCTTTAGCTTTATCAGACATTCCTTTTGAAACTTTAATCTCTGAAGCAAGAGTTGGTCGTATTGATGGGAAATTTATAATCAACCCAAGTCGCGCACAATTAGCATTATCAGATATTGATATGATGATTGGAGCTTCAACTGATTCTATCGCAATGGTAGAAGGAGAAATGAAAGAAATCTCAGAAGCAGAAATGGTGGAAGCCATCAAATTTGCTCACGAGCACATCAAAAATCAAATTGCAGCACAAGAAAGATTGGCGGCAGCATTTGGAAAAAAAGAAGTTCGTACTTACGAAACTGAAAAAACAGACGAAGCTATTTACGCTAAAGTAAAAGCTGCAGCTTATGATAAAATTTATGCAATTGCAAGTAAAGGTTCTTCAAAACAAGAACGTACTGCTTCATTTGCAGAAGTAAAAGAAGAAGTAAAAGGGTTGTTTACAGCTGAAGAATTAGCTGTTGATGGCGATTTAGTAGATAAATACTTTTACAAAACAAACAAAGAAGCGGTTCGTAACGTAACACTAGATTTAGGAACACGTTTAGATGGAAGAAAAACTACAGAAATCAGACCTATCTGGTGTGAAGTAGATTACTTGCCATCTGTACACGGTTCTGCATTGTTTACACGTGGAGAAACTCAAGCATTGGCAACAGCCACTTTAGGAACTTCTAGAGAAGCAAACCAAATTGACTCTCCATCTGAACAAGGCGAAGAAAGATTCTACCTGCATTATAACTTCCCTCCTTTCTCAACTGGTGAAGCTCGTCCTTTAAGAGGAACTTCAAGAAGAGAAGTAGGTCACGGAAACTTGGCTCAAAGAGCCTTGAAAAATATGATTCCTGCTGATTGTCCTTACACGATTCGTGTGGTTTCAGAAGTATTAGAATCTAACGGTTCTTCTTCAATGGCTACAGTTTGTGCTGGAACATTATCATTAATGGATGCCGGAATTCAAATGATTCGTCCTGTTTCTGGAATTGCAATGGGATTGATTACTGACGGTGATCGTTACGCAGTTTTATCTGATATTCTTGGTGATGAAGATCACTTAGGAGATATGGACTTTAAAGTAACTGGAACTTCTGAAGGAATTACAGCTTGTCAAATGGACATTAAAATTGACGGATTGAAATACGAAATTATGGAAGCTGCTTTGGCTCAAGCTAGAGATGGTCGTTTGCATATTCTTGGAATTCTAACCGATACTTTAGCAGCTCCAAAAGCAGATGTTAAAACCTATGCTCCAAAAATCATCACCAGAACTATTCCTGGTCAATTCATTGGAGCTTTAATTGGACCTGGTGGAAAAGTAATTCAAGAATTACAAAAAGCAACTGGAACAACTATCGTTATCAACGAAGTAGATGAGCAAGGTGTAATTGAAATCCTTGGAACTGATCCAGCTGGAATTGAAGCTGTATTGGCTAAAATTCAGTCTATTACTTTCAAACCACAAATGAACGAGGCTTATGATGTGAAAGTAATCAAAATGCTTGATTTTGGTGCAGTTGTTGAATATCTTGCAGCTCCTGGAAATGAAGTATTGCTTCACGTATCGGAACTAGCTTGGGAACGTACTGAAAACGTTTCTGATGTAGTAAAAATGGGTGATGTTTTCCAAGTGAAATATCTTGGTATGGATCCAAAAACTCGCAAAGAAAAAGTGTCAAGAAAAGCACTTTTGCCAAGACCTCCTCGTGAGTCATAAATAAGAGTAATCAAATCTTAGTTTACTAAAGGTTCTTTATATAAAACTCCGTTTCATTCACTTGAAACGGAGTTTTTGGTTTAAATAAAATTATTTTCAAACATTTTGTAACTTTTTTGAAACTTCAAACGTATAATCATTTGTACACTTAAAAATTGAGGAGACAAAACTATGAGACAACTTAAAATCACCAAGCAGGTAACCAATCGTGAAACTGCATCATTAGACAAGTATTTACAAGAAATTGGAAAGGTGGATCTTATCACAGCCGACGAAGAGGTAGAATTAGCACAAAAAATTAAAGCAGGTGATCAGGCAGCGTTAGAAAAATTGACAAAAGCCAATTTACGTTTCGTGGTTTCGGTGGCCAAACAATACCAAAATCAAGGTTTGACACTTCCCGATTTGATTAATGAAGGAAATTTAGGTCTTATAAAAGCAGCACAACGTTTTGATGAAACCCGTGGTTTCAAATTCATTTCATATGCCGTATGGTGGATTCGTCAATCGATTTTGCAAGCTTTGGCAGAACAATCACGTATTGTTCGTTTGCCATTGAACAAAATTGGTTCTATCAATAAAATCAATAAAATGTATGCCTTGTTAGAGCAATCTAACGAAAGACCGCCAACAGCTGAGGAAATTGCCAAGGAATTGGATATGACCGTAAACGACGTAAGAGAATCTATGAAAAACTCGGGTCGTCACCTTTCTATGGATGCACCACTTGTTGAAGGAGAAGATTCAAACCTTTACGACGTATTGCGTTCTGGTGAATCACCAAATCCAGACAGAAACTTAATTCAAGAATCATTGCGTACTGAAATCGAGCGTTCATTGGAAACATTGACTCCAAGAGAAGCTGATGTGGTTCGTTTGTATTTTGGTCTTGGTGACCAACATCCAATGACATTGGAAGAAATAGGAGAAACTTTCGACCTTACTCGCGAACGTGTTCGTCAGATTAAAGAAAAAGCCATCCGCAGATTGAAACATACTTCAAGAAGTAAAATATTAAAAACCTATTTAGGATAAAAAAGTCGAATGTTTTAATGTCGAAAGTCACAAAGTCATCGACATTATGACTTTCAACTTTCGACTAATAAGTAACGACGGTCTGATTAACTGTTCGTTTTTTGATTGATGATTGAAACCCCGGCTGATTACCGGGGTTTTTTATTTGGGCGTGACCCTTCAGATTGCTTCGTGCCGCGCAACTTCAGGTCAGGCTGTACGTTTCAATCTTTTTTCGTGCCTCAAAAAGGATTTTCACTTCCATCCTTCACGCAAAAAACATAAAATTAAAAGACAAACCTTGTGAACTTTGCGAAAAACTTTGCCAACTTTGCGGTTAAAATTCTACTTTTGCAAAAACAACACACTAACAATGAAGAATACACTTATCGCACCATCGGTTCTTGCTGCTGATTTTGCCAATTTACAACGAGACATCGAAATGATTAACAATTCTGAAGCCGATTGGTTTCACATTGATATTATGGATGGTATTTTTGTTCCAAACATTTCCTTTGGAATGCCTGTTTTGGCTGCCATTGCAAAACACGCCAAGAAAACAATCGATGTCCATTTGATGATTGTGGATCCAGATCGATATATTAAAACTTTTGCAGAATTAGGTGCTAATGTTTTATGTGTTCATTATGAAGCTTGCCCGCATCTTCACAGAACCATACAAGCCATCAAAGCCGAAGGAATGAAAGCTGGTGTTGCCTTGAATCCACACACTAATGTAGATTTATTAGAAGATACCATCAATGATATCGATATGGTTTTGATTATGAGTGTGAATCCTGGTTTTGGAGGACAATCGTTTATTGAAAACACCTATTCTAAGGTTAAAAAATTGAAAGATTTAATCGCTCGAAAATGCGCAAATACCATTATCGAAATTGATGGTGGAGTTACCAATAAAAATGCTAAACAATTAGCAGAAGCCGGAGCCGATGTTCTCGTAGCTGGAAGTTTTGTCTTCAAAGCAGCAAACCCAACAGAAACCATTGCTGATTTGAAGAGATTGACAACACTATAAAATAAAAAATCAATCTTGATTATCAAAACATTATATTATTTAAACCTCAATTAATAAATGAGTTATTTAAATATCCTTCTTGTCCAAGCATTATTTGGATTTATACTAGCAACCCTATTAATTATTAAAAAAGGGGTTGCTAATATACCTTCATTATTCTTAGCTATTTTTTATTTTATTTTCTCTGTCTATTGCTTTCAAACTTATATCATCGAAAATGGATTATTAAAAGATTTTCCTTGGTTTTACGGATGGCCACTACCCTTATATGCGCTGCTTCATATTCCAATATACTTTTACTTTATCGTAGTTATTAATGGTTATTTTAAATGGAAATGGAAGTATCTTTTGTTGTTCATCCCTTGGTTACTTAGCTCTATTGACGTGATTATCCTTTATTCAAAACCTAGTTTATTTTATGATGAAATCATAAAAAATGCAATAAAAAACCCTAACAATAGATTCAATATTCAATACGGAATACTGAATTTAATTGAACATTACACATTACGCAACTTATGGACACTTATCAGTTTAGCTACTATTTTTCCTATCCTAAAAAAGTTTAAACAAAAAGATTCATTACAAACAAAAAAATCAATTCTGAAAAACTGGTTGCTTTTTCTTTATTTCATTTTAATCATTTTAGCATTAATGTCAACTATTTTCGGCATTGAAGAAACCTTTAAAATAAACATTTTCGAATATATTTTTAAAAGCAAAAATGCTGGTGTACTAATTATTTTTGTTTTTTATTTATTAGTTCTTTGTATTGGTATTGCTCCTCTCTATTTTCCTGAAATCCTATATAACATTATTCCAATTAAAAGAAAAATTTCTGTTTTAAATAAAAACAGTGACTCGACCGAACCTTTAAAATTTGGCCTTGATGAAATAGAAATTAAAAATAAACTGAAAATTTTTGAAGAAGAAAAAAAATATCTTTTACAAGACTTTGACTTAACAATGTTAGCTAAAGAATCAAATATACCTGCACATCATTTATCTCATTTTTTCAATCATTTTTTTTCTTCAAGTTTCGCTTCCTATCGAAATGACTTACGAATGGAACATGCTACAACTTTAATAAAAACCGGATTTATCAACAATAACACCATAGAAGCACTTGCTTGGACCTGTGGTTTTTCTAGTCGAAGTTCATTTAGCAAAATTTTCAAATCCTATACAGGGATGAATATTACTGAATACATCAATAAAACTTCCCCTATTACCAAATAATACCTATTGTTATCTTGAACCCCATTTGAATTAATGTAAACTGCATTAATTTAAATGGTTCTGCTATTTTTATATAAATCATACCCGAAATCCAATATTAAAAACTTGTGTTCAAATCGGATTTGAACACAGCTACACAGGCTATTTTCAGTATTAAGTTTCCAATATTAAATATTTTTGTTGAAATTATATGTAGTATTAAATAGAATAATCCCCAAATTAACTTAAAACCCACAAAATGACTGAAACAAAATGAAAAACAAAAACAAAAAAATAGCTGCATTACTGTTGTTGGGCTTTGGCATAACAACAGTTCAAGCACAACAAGCATTCGTCTCCTCAGGAGGCAATGCTTCGGGCAGTGGAGGAACTGTTGCATACAGTGTTGGGCAAATAGTTTATACTTCGTCTGGTACAAATGAATTTGTGGTTCAAGGCGTTCAACAAGCCTTCGAGATATCGGTTACTTTAGGACTCGAAGAAGCTAAAACCATAAGCCTGAATCTAATGGCTTACCCAAACCCAACCTCCAATGTAGTAACTTTAAATGTTGATGATTATGAACTTTCAAACTTAAGTTTTGAACTTTTTGATATAAACGGAAGATCAATTGAAAGAAAAAAAATAACAAACACTACTGAAACTATCCGATTGGAAAATTTACCAAGTGCTACTTATTTTTTAAAAGTAACCAACATTAAAAAAGAATTAAAAACATTCAAAATCATTAAAAAATAAAAAATATGAAAAAGATTTACTCTATAATCGTTTGCTTATTAGTAATAGCAAGTGCATTTGCCCAAGCACCACAAAAAATGAGCTACCAAGCTGTAATTCGCAGTAGTAGCAATACATTAATAACATCGGCATCAGTAGGAATGAAAATTAGTATTCTACAAGGTTCAGCATCAGGCACAGCTGTCTATGTAGAAACTCAAACACCTAGTACCAATGCTAATGGTTTAGTAAGTTTAGAAATAGGTAGCGGAACAGTTACAACAGGTGCATTTGCCGGTATTAACTGGGCAGCAGGACCTTATTTTATCAAAACAGAAACCGATCCAACTGGTGGAACTTCTTACACTATTTCGGGAACATCTGAATTAATAAGCGTGCCATATGCTTTGTTTAGTGCCAATGGAATTCTACGCGTGACCTATGCTCAAAAAATATCTATTACAAGCCCAGAAGCAGGTCTTCAAATATGGTGTAGTGATTGTGGTACTTTTGGCGAAATGCAGGTATACAATGGTACGGCTTGGGTCAATATGGTGGGAGGAACAGCTTCTTCATCAGCTTCAAGACTTGCTGCAACACCTACTGCCATAGACATTACAGCCACTACAGCTAGTTCTGGCGGCAATATTACTAGCGACGGTGGTTCAACAATTACCGCTAGAGGGGTTTGCTGGAGTACTTCGCAAGACCCAACCACAGCTGATTCTAAAACAACCGAATCTGGCACAACCGGCTCCTTCACAAGTTCTCTTACAGGATTAACAGCCAATACCACTTATTATGTACGTTCTTATGCTACAAATGCAAATGGAACTACTTATGGCACCCAAACTAGTTTTACTACTGCTTCAACCGTTCCAAGTATTGATGCAGCAACGGCGGCTTCTGACATAACTGAAACAACAGCTACATCGGGAGGTAATACAACTAGTGACGGTGGTTCAACTATTACCGCTAGAGGGGTTTGCTGGAGTACTTCACAAAACCCAACTGTTGCAGATGCTAAAACAGTAGATT
>CAMCFT010000042.1 GCA_945874225.1 Flavobacterium psychrophilum | reverse complement strand
GACCTCAACAAGCTCGAAAATGAGTTCCTAACAATCGATGAGTTCTGTTTATATACAGGAATAAAATACGAACAAGTAGCTCATTTGATTTTTGGTTAGAAAAAAATATAATTTCAACCAATTGAAAAAGTGTTATTTAAAGTAACTAGTTCAAATTTTGGCATACTTTTCATCAAAAAATTTGCTTTATGCATACAAATTAATTACTTTTGCACCGCACAAATTTTAAGAATATCATCACGGTATGTTAAAAGGGGTCAAAATCGGTTACCCGATTTTTATTTTGATTATAATTTGTTCATTGTCAGACTGTAAGAAGATTTAATAAAATCCCTTACTCTCCGCTTTTTTTGCATTTCGGGGTGTAGTTCCGATAAATCGGAATGAACTCTACTCGGTTATCTTGTCCCGCAAGGCGGGAAGACCGAAAAGTTCTTAAATTGTTTTTTTCGGGGTGTAGCGTAGCTCGGTTATCGCGTCACGCTATGCGTGAAGACCGCAGATAAATTGTATTAATGTATTGTAATGTATATATTAAATAGTAAAAGTTCTTTAAAATATTATACTGGCCAAACTGATAATCTAGAGAATAGATTGCATAGACACAATTCAGGATTGAGTTTGTCGACAAAGTCAGGTAAGCCGTGGGAATTGATTTATCAAATTCAATTTTCAACACGTTCATAAGCGATGCTTTTAGAACAAAAAATAAAACAGAGAGGAGCTAAAAGGTATCTTGAAGATATTGGTTTCTTTTGAATTCGGGGTGTAGCGTAGCTCGGTTATCGCGCCTGCTTTGGGAGCAGGAGGCCGCAGGTTCGAATCCTGCCACCCCGACTGATTATCAGGTTATTCTTTTAATGAGTTGACATGAATATCAATGGAGGCATAGCTCAGCTGGATAGAGCACCTGCCTTCTAAGCAGGCGGTCGAAGGTTCGAATCCTTCTGCCTTCACGGTATGGGACAAGTCTATTTTTTTAGACTTGTCCCATTTTTTTTTACCTCGGGAAGCCCCGTTAATACTGGAAATTTTCATTAGGAAAGGGTTCATATCAGCGGTTCGAACTTTTTTATTTTCAAATTGAAAATTATTTGGAAATATCGAACCAATTATTCGCCTTTTAGCATCAATACCACCTTCAATGTATTGATTTTTAATGTTTTTGACTTTATCTGTGGCGTTTTTGTATAATTCTAAAACTTCTTTTTCGTTGATGGCCTCCGATTCTTTATTTTTTAATTCGGAGAGGATATTCTCATATCTAGCCTTTGCAATTTGGTATTCTTTTTTATCAATATCTCCTTCAATATAAATATCCTGAAGGCGTTCCAGCTTAGCTTCAACATTTTTTACTTTTTCATAATGCTTGGCCCCAAGTTGTTTTTTATCTCTTTCGTTATAAAGCGCTTCTTTAATTATTTCTTCGAATATTTTCTTTGCAGGAGTTTCCATAGAAATTGTTTTTAAATAATCTCCAATCCAAAGATTAACATCCTCCAATAGATATCTGCTATTACACGGGCTGATGCAATGATAATAGGAATAATATTTAGACCGCCCCTTAGAAGTGCTTCCTGTTAATGGATTATTGCATTTTGGGCACAATAAAAATCCTTTTAGCGGGTAAGTTTCATTTAATTTTTTATGGGTGGTATGGTGCTTTTTTCTTCTATTGTTTAATATATCCTGCACCTTGTCAAAAAGGGCTTTTGTAATCAATGGTTCGTGTATTCCATCAACAATGCACTCCTTTTCGTCTTTATAGGCTTTGATTGGAACCCCTCCGTAATAGATAGGGTTTTTTAATAAATTTGAAAAGGGTGTTTTAGTTGTATTTAACCCTTTTTTATTGAGCTTCTTCATCACCTCAATTTGATTGTATAAACCAGTACTCATTAATTCGAAGGCTTCCTGAACCAATTTCGCACTTTTCCCCGGAATCAACAGCGGCTTTTTGGCGCTGTCTTTTCCGTTTTCGTATCCCTTTGGAGCGCTTCCAACATATCTTCCTTCCTTGAAGGCTCTTCGCATTCCAGAAATGATGTTTAAGGAACGTCGGTGGTTTTCAACTTGAGGGATCGATAGGTAAACAGCAAGCATTAATCCTTGCTCAGGAATGGATAAGTCCAAGGGCTGTTCTATTGCATTAACCTCTATGGCTAGTTCATTGAAGGTTGAAATCATTTGATAGGATTCACCGGTGTTCCTAGAAAAACGGTCCCATTTGATGAATATTAACTGATGAACCTCTTTTTTGTTTTTCTTGCAATAATCCAATAGTTTTTTGAACTCCGGGCGCTTGAATGTTTTTGCAGAATAATCTTCCCGGTATATCTCCAGAATATTCAAGTTATTGGTTTGGCAATAACTGATTAATTTTTGCTCCTGGTCTCGAAGTGAATAGCCTCTTCCGGCTTGTTCGTCCGTCGATACCCTAACGTACAGAATTACATTTTTCATCTGCTCTTTTCTTTAATAAATTGTTTACTGTAACCTCCGCGAAAACGGTCAATAATTTTAAGATTTCTGAAACCTCTTCGTCTGTGTACTTTTTTTTTGATTCTGTGTTTAAAATTTGCTTTGCTTTTTCAAATTCCATGATACCTATAAAAGCGAAAAGGAGTAGGACTTACTCGTTTGTGCTATTAGGCGATTTAGTGCTAAGGGACACTTAGGACTTTAATAATTTTCTAATATTTCTTTTCTAGTATTTGTGACTATCAAATGTTTTTCATTTCTATAAACAACCTCAATTTTTTCATATTGTTTTAGACCAATTATCTTCCTTAGTTCTTTAGCACTGTTGTCTTTAATTTCTTTTTGTGAGGAAACATTCAGAGTCATAGCCCCGCTAGTATGTTTTGAAATTTTAATTTCTTTTACATCAACATCGTTCAATGCAGTAAGAATTGACTTCTCCGCTTTGGTGTATAACCCATAATCATAACAATAACTATCAAAATTTTCATTTTCAAACAAATTATGAAGAAGCGGAGTTATTGGAATATTTATAAAAGTACTATTGGCAAATTGGTCTGAATAAAAAGCGTAGTTTTTCTCTTTTTCTTCTAGACTTAATACTTTTTCTTGATTGACGATAAAAAATTCTATATAGTCAGATGATTTTTTTATAATAATAGAAGCGGGAACTCCTCTTACAAGCACTGAAGATATTAAAGAACCAATTGTTTTGAAAAAGTATTTTGTTTCGCTATTAATTATCTTATCCAATTGACTAAAAATATCGGTAGTCATTAAGAGTTGTTTTGCAATTTCTTTTTGTTCGTTAGGGAAATAATTTATGATTGATTCCACAAAATCTTCTTTTGAAATGGAATCAATTTTATTTGTGTCCAACTCTACATTAGAAAATAAAAATTCTTTTAATTCTCTTATGGTTTCAAGGTCTAAATTAAGGTTTCGCAGTTCCGCTATAATAGAAAGCCATAAAGCGTCAAATACATTTAGATACACCCACTGTCTTTTTGATTCAAATTCAACAATCTCTTCAGTATTATTGTATAAAAGTCCTTCCTTTTTCCAATTGCTATACACTCTAGAAGAAATACCTAATAGTGAAAGGGGTATTTTCTTTTTAGCAATTTCTGGGTAATATTCAAATAAATCCATAGTGATATTTTAATACACAAATGTAATTAATTTTATTTTAAATACTATTTTGTTTTAAAAAAAATATACATTTGTATTAAATATTTTAGAAAAATGAAAAACAACCTCAAAAAAAGAACTTCTAATAGGCGTTACCCTATTCGCAAGTGCAAGAAACCAAGTTGTCAAGATGACTTCACACCATCTGATTCCAGACAGATTTATTGTTGCGAACAGCATCGAATTGATTTTAACAATGACCGAAGAAAATTAAAAGAATCAATTGATATATCCTTTTTGAAAATTGTCAAAAAAAACAGAGCTGTTTTGCACAAAATTGCCTCAAGTTATTTTTACAAAAAAAACGGATTCGCTCATAAGTCATTATTAGAATATGAAGGCTATGATTTTAATAAATATCACCAAAAAATAATCAATCAAAGAACCCAAAATGAGGTTCATATTTGTTACGACTACGGTCTCGAGTTGATAGACCCAATTAATCAAAATTTTTCAATTAAAAACACCTTAGATTATGACTTATAGAGAACCCACATTTCAAGAATTATTTTCAAATTCACACAGCCAACAATTAGCCAAAATTCAATCAGCACATTTTGTAAACCAGTCACTTGCCAAAAGAGAAATAACTGGAGCGCTTAAAGAAATGCCTACAAACCTTCCAAATCCAAAACCTTATAACCAAGTGGTTTTTGAAAGAAGTGCAGCTACTGAATTAACAACAAATTACATAAAAGTAAATTGGAGAGTTATCATTGTTTCTGCGGTTATCGGCGGCGCAATAGTTTATCTTGCATATGTAATTAATGAGCAGAATAAAAAAAATAAATCAAAAAACAATTTTAACTAAAACTCACCTCAGATCACTATAAATCAATGTACTTTACTATAAATAAATACAAATCATTACAAATCAATATGTAAATATTTGTTGTTTAATAAAAAGTTAAATGGCCTCTTAGCCGATTAATTTAGCTTTAAATTTCTGTAATTGAAAAATTAAACGTGCCCATGGTTTTTGTTTGAATCATCCACCACACACAACTTCTCATACTCCAAAATACAATCAATCATTCATACACAAAATAAATTAACCCTTTTACGAGAAACCTTAAGTGTAGGATTTTTTATAGGTTACATTTGAGCACTAATACTCTATATGTTTTTCATTTTATGGGGCGATAGTTTCCCTAGAACCCAATAAGAAAAATTGAACATAAAATTTTTA
Organism: Flavobacterium psychrophilum; assembly: GCA_945874225.1. GTDB lineage: Bacteria > Bacteroidota > Bacteroidia > Flavobacteriales > Flavobacteriaceae > Flavobacterium > Flavobacterium psychrophilum_M. Next base: position 14,496 of record CAMCFT010000042.1, on the reverse strand, counting down.
AAAAATTCTGTATTTAGTTATAGATAATAAATATATACATAGTACAAATAAAATCATATGACAAAATATCCTAAAAAACACCTAATAGAAGAGGTGAGAAATAAATACGAATATGCTATATTAGAAAAAAAACCTTTTGTCTTACAAGTTTCTAATTAGCTCCAAGAACTCTTGCACAACTTGTTTTATCTCTGGATATTGATTATTTTTTTGATTAGAAGGTTCTTTCAAATACAATCCCCTATTCACTTCTAACATAATTGATTGCACGTTTGCATCTTTTTTATAATACTGCAACGGTACAATTGCACCAGAATAGGGCAAATCAACGCCTAAAGAATATCCTTTTTCTTTGAAGAATTGAATAGAAGCATCAATTAACTTTTGCGGTGTGTGAAATTTATCAGTTCCTATGTTGAAATCTGGGCGGAAATTCGATTGGTCTAATGCCCTTTTTAATGCTTTATGTGGAAAACTGTGACAATCAACAATTACCACTTTACCATTTTGCTGTAAACCTTGTTCTACCACAAGTGTAAACTCATTATGATGCTTCCAATAGTGATTGTCTAAGATATTTTTACGTAATTCTGGTGTTACTTTTCGTAAAGACTCGCCAGTATCTGTTTTCTCATATAAAACACCCATACCATATTGAGCCATTATTTCCTGACTATCATCAGAAATCCTTTCCGTGTCACAGAAGATTCTGGAAAATGGAGCTTTAATACTTATGTCAGTTTTGTTTTCAAATAAGTCATCTGTATACCAATCTGTTAGTTTCAAGATTTCCTGATTTAGTATTACATCAGTGACACAATATCCATCTTTGAGAGGCATAACGGTTGAAGAGTGTGGTATATGAAGTATTAAGTTTTTCATTTAAATTTTAATGTTTGGGTCTATCTCAGAGGATTGTTCTAGCATTACTATTTCGTCTGTAAAGACTATTACTACTCTATTTTGTTCGAGTTTTATCATCAATAGTTTAGTCAATTCTAAAATTGCCTTTTTAAGTTTTGATTCCTCAATAGGAAATTTGGGGTATTGAATAAATTGCAACTCCATAGAAAGCTCATCTTGACCTAAGAACAATATTTCACAAGGAATTAATTTTGCACTTAAAGCAATATCATATTCTGCTTTGATTTTTTGTTGTGCCTCCAGTAAGACTTCTTTAAATACTTCAATTGATGTTAATTCTCTTGAATAACCTTTAAATAAACCAATTGTTGCCTTGGCTGTAAAAGTTTTACAGATTGTTGTTTTCATAACATAACATTTTTTAAGGTTAACCTTTGTTACGTCCAGAAATGACAATAAGAATTGTGGTTTCTCAATACATTTTGACGACTGTCCACATACTACACCACCGTGTCTTGAAAATCGGTTGGTATTGCAAAAATGCAATTCTTGATGTTGACACAAAGATTATAAAAAAGGTTTTAGAATAGCAACTATATTGGTATATATAGTTAATAGAGTTTTATTTAAAACCATAATAAACTGTGATTTATAAGAAGAAAAATACATAAATTCTTGATTTTTAAACGTAACTCTGTACAGATTAATCATTCTCGTTATGTGAGTGTATTTGAGATGTTTTTTGGTATAATTTTAAAAAAAACGCTCAAATGAGGAAAGCCGTAAAAATTATAGAATTTAAGGTTTTACTTTTAGAAAAAATTTAAATTATTATGAAAAAAATTCTCTTTTTATTTAGCTTGGCTACGATTTTGTCTTGTTCTTCATCTAATGATAGTGCAAGTAGTTCTGATTTTAATCCTCCAGCTTGGATTCAGGGAACTTGGAAACAAGATTATGGGACTGGAAGTAGTAATTCGTTTAGTTTTACAAAAAACGATATATGTGTTACAATGTATACTGGCGTAGGTCAATGCCAGCAAGCATCAATTGATTTAGTAAGGAAGGGCGGAATAACAGTAAAAGTAACAGAAGAAATTTCCAACACTTTTTACAGTGCAAAGACTTTATACTCTAACGGACAATCGGTTACTTATGCCTTTAATAAAATATCTAATACAGTTATTGAATGGACTGCTGTTTCGGGAGCAGAATTTATTAAACAATAGAATGAAAAAAATAAAATTATTTACGATGTCGGAATCAATACTAATACTCTGTTTAATAATAACATTTGTCACCTGTAAAGAGAAATCTAATGACAAAATATACGAAACTGAAATGCCTGCTTCGGAAATTCCTTTAGCTGTTACAAAAAATGAAATGACAGAAAAAACAAACTATTATTTTATAAGAATTGTGGTTTCTCAACTCATTTGGACGACTGTTTAGAATACTAAATTACCAAGTTTTTAGTAAAATCGATTGTTATTACAAGATGCAATCATTAATTTATAAGAAAAAGCACTTTAATCCTTTATTTTATACGTAACTCTGTATAAATTATATATTCTAACACGTTAATAGATTATTCGCAATATTATTGGTTGTATTTATTATAAAAGACTCTCAAATGTAGAAAACCGTAAAGATTATATCATCAAAATTTTTAATATTGTAATGTTAAATATAAACCTATAAAAATATTAACTCTTTTAAGGTTGTGCTATTAATACAATTTAATTTAACAGTAATTAGTACTCTACAAAAAATAAAAACCATGAAAAATAGAATTACTTTAATCCTTTTAACATTAATTATTAGTTCAAATCTTTTTGGACAAAAACTTAGTTTAACAGATTTAACTAACTTATGCAATAAAAAGAATTGGCAAGATGTAAATCAATTTATGCTTTTAAAAGGTTGGACGTATTATAATTCTGAAGAAGGTGACACTGAAAAATATAATACAATTACTTGGTCATATAATAAAGAAGATTATAGTGATAAATCACAAGGTTGGTTTTACTTGTACACCTTTGAAAATTATCCAAATAAAATATCTTATTCGGTTTTTAATAAAACATCCTATCTTTTAATTCAAAATTCATTGGTTTCAAGTGGATTTAAATTAATAGACAGCGAAATCGAAGACGAAAGAGTCATATCTACCTATGCTAATTTAGGTTATACATTAAAAATATCAAACTCAAAAAGAAAAGATGAAGATTGGTCTGATAGAAGTGTAACTGCTTATAGCATAACCCTAATAAAAAAAGCAGGAATCTATGATAGTGAAAATGGAAAGAAAACAGAGTATTATGATGACGATACAATTAAAGCCGAGTATAATTTGTTAAACGGTAAATTAAATGGAGCATTTAAACTTTATTATGAAAACGGAAATATTAAAAAAAGCTCAAATTATAGTAATGGAATACTAAGCGGAAAAGTAATTGAATTTGATGAAAATGGTGCCAAGACCGCAGAATACAATATGAGCAATGACAAAAAAAATGGCTTACTAACTTACTTTGAGGACAATAAAATCTCTTACACCGCAAATTTTAAAGAGGATTTAAAAAATGGCTTATTCACTGCTTTATATTATGACGACACAACAACCAAACTTTATTTAAAAGAAATCGGTCCATATATAAATGATGAAAAAAATGGAGCTTGGACAACTTATTATATTGATGGTAAAACAGAAAAAACAATTGACTATACTAATTATTTAAAAGACATTAAAGACGGACAATTTCAAGAATCAAAAGGAGATAGCCTCATTGTTGGTCATTATAAAGCAAATGAACTTAATGGAAATTACAAAGTATATAGAGATTTAAACAAAACTCTTTTTGGAGGGATAATAAATACAAACATTACACAATTAAAATTGACTGAAGAAGGTCAATATGATAATGGAAAAAAATCGGGGAATTGGAAATTTTATGATATGTCTGGAAGTTTAAGTGCAGAAGGAAGTTATATTGAAGATTTTGAAGATGGTAACTGGAATTATTATTATCCAAATTATGTCAAAGAAAATGGAGAATCTGAAGCTTACGCAAAAAAATTAATAATAAAAGAGACTTATCTAAACGGGAAATTAAATGGGAAAGCACAACGATTTTATTATAAAGAAGAGATAAAATATCCTTGTAATGAAGTTGATGGCAGTGGTGTTAAAATGGATAGCTGTTCTAAATTTATTTTTCATGAAATAAATGAAACTTCCTATTATAAAAATGGAGAATTGAATGGAATTTATGAACTAAGAGATTCTATTAATCAAATGGTTTCAAAAGGACAATATATCAATGATTTAAAAGAGGGCAAATGGTTTACTTATAAAAAAGGAAGTAAAATCAAGAAGGAGTCTAATTATAAAAATGATGCCCTTAATGGTGAAGTTATTGAGTATAACGATAATTATAAACCAATAAATATAGGGCAATTTGAACTTGGAAAATTAAAACAACTAGTAGTAAATGATAGTTTAGGAACAAATAGAAATTATAAATACGATATAATAAAACGAACCGATGATTATTTAAAGGTTAATCAATCGGAATACTTTAGTGATGGTATTGTTTTAAAAGAATATTGGCTGAAAAATGATTATAAAAATGATGATTATTTTGAATTCAATTTTATAATGAAAACATATAAAGAATCTGATGGAAGTTTAGGATATACGGATGGTGAATTTCTAGTGACAACATTGAATAACGAACCTATAATTAAAGGTAAATTATATAAAGAAAACAAAATTGACACATGGACATATTATTATTATGACCAAAACGTAAAAATAGAAAAAAAATATATCGATAATGCTGTTATTGAAGAATTGTATTTGAAATTAGATAATTCTTTGTTCTCAGGAGAATTTGAATATGTAGATAATGAAAAAAACGTTAAAGAGGTTAGAAAAATAAAGGAAGGCTTACGTAATGGCAAAACTATATATATAGATTTAAAAACAAATAAAACGATTAATAAAGAAGATTACAAAGGGGGAAAATTGAAAGAATAGTTATTCCGCTAACATGTGTTTGATATTATAGACTTTTTAAATCAACTGAAAAATTATGAAAAAAATATTATTTGTTATTTTGTTATTCTTAACCTTATTTTCTTATAGTCAGAATGCTGAAGATAATTATCAAAGCGGACTTTTAAAATATAAATTAAATGACATTCAAGGAGCAATAACGGATTTTAACAAAGCCATTGAGTTGAATCCAAAAGATAGTTATGCTTATAATAAAAGAGGTCTTGCAAAAACTCATCTACAAGACTACAAAGGGGCAGTGGACGATTTTACTGCGGCAATTGAATTGAATCCGAATGATAATAAAATGGATGCTTATTATAATCGAGCATTTCAATTATATGATTTGCAAGACTATAAAGGAGCAATAGCTGATTATACTAAAGCTATTGATTTGAACCCTCAAGATAGTCAAGCTTATCGAGAACGAGGTTTTGCTAAAGCTACTCTAGAAGACCACTATGGAGCAATAGCCGACTACTCATATGCAATTCAATTTAATCCAAATTTTAGTATAGCTTATAATGATAGAGGTCTATCTAAAAGCAAATTGAAAGACTACCAAGGTGCAATTGCTGATTATTGTCTAGCTATTGAATTGAATCCTAATAATAGTTCTACTTATTTTAATAGAGGAATAACAAAAGATGCTTCACAAGACTATCAAGGAGCAATAGCTGATTTTACTAAAGCTATCGAATTAAATCCAAATGAAAGTGGAGCTGCTTATTTTAGTAGAGGAATCGTTAAAGGGGAATTGAAAGATTATCAAGGGGCAATTGCAGATTTTTCACAATCGATTGAATTGAATCCTGATGATAGTGGAGCTGCTTATTTTAGTAGAGGAATGGCGAGAAGCGAATTAAAAGACTATCAAGGGGCGATAGGCGATTACTCCAAAACAATAGAGTTTTATCCAAATAGTACTAGTGCGTTTTTTAATAGAGGAGTTTCTAAAGATGATTCACATGACTATCAAGGAGCAATAGACGATTTTACTAAAACTATTGAATTGAATCCTAATGACAGTGATGCTTATCTTCGTAGGGGCTTTATTAAAGGTAAATTAAAAGACTATCAAGGAGCAATATTAGATTCTTCTAAAGCTATTGAATTGAATCCTAATTATGTTATGGCTTATCTAAATAGAGGAATTGCTAAATTTATTTTAAATCAAAAAGATAGTGCTTGTTTAGATTTCAATAAAGCTGCTGAATTAGGAGATGCTGAAGCTCGTGATTTGATAATAAAAAATTGTAATTAATAAGTTATAGCTTCAAAAAATTAGAGCCATTTATAATAATTAGAACGAAAAACACTTCAAAACTAAGTAGGAAAATCAGTTATTTATCAAGAGTTAATCCCTACTTTTAAACTTTTTATAAAACTATTTCAACTTTTAATGGCAGCAGAACAAAAACAAAAATTAGAACAACAACTTTGGAATATCGCCAATACCCTTCGTGGGAAAATGGATGCCGATGATTTTAGAGATTACATATTAGGTTTTATATTCTACAAGTACCTGAGTACTAAAATGGATTTGTATGCCAACACAATTCTAAAACCAGACGGTTTAACTTTTCAGCAAATTGAAGGACATCCTGAGGAAGCACTTTTGATGCAGGAAATAAAACAACTTGCCATTGATAAACTGGGTTTTTTCTTGGAACCTTGTGATTTGTTTTCGGAATTAGCACGAAGAGGAAACGCAGGCGGAAAAAACAATTTCATTCTTGGGGATTTAGCCAAAGTACTGACGCATATTGAGCAAAGCACGATGGGTTCCGAAAGCGAAGAAGATTTTGGCAACCTGTTTTCCGACCTTGATTTAACCTCTCATAAACTAGGAAAATCCGAAACCGACAAAAACGAGTTGATTGTAAAAGTCTTGGTGCATTTAGATGAAATTGACTTTGATCTCGAAAATACCGACAGTGATGTTTTGGGCGATGCCTACGAATATTTAATAGGACAGTTTGCCAGTGGTGCAGGCAAGAAAGCAGGCGAATTCTATACGCCACAACAAGTAAGTAGCGTTTTGGCACAACTGGTAACGGTAGGCAAAGACCAACTCAAGAGTGTTTATGACCCGACTTGTGGTTCTGGTTCGTTATTGTTGCGGGTTGCCAAAGAAGTAAAAGACGTTAGTGCTTTTTACGGACAGGAAATGAACCCGACCACCTACAACTTATGCCGCATGAATATGATTATGCACGATGTGCATTACAAGCGATTTGATATAAAAAACGAAGATACGCTGGAACGCCCACAGCATTTTGATATGCGTTTTGAAGCCATTGTTGCCAATCCTCCTTTTTCTGCAAATTGGAGTGCCAGTCCCTTATTTATGAGTGATGACCGTTTCTCGGCTTATGGAAAACTCGCACCAAGCAGTAAAGCCGATTTTGCCTTTGTGCAACACATGGTTCACCAGCTTGCAGATAACGGAACTATGGCAATCGTTCTGCCTCACGGTGTTTTGTTTCGTGGTGGTGCTGAAGGACACATACGGGAATATTTGATAAATGAGAAGAATTACTTGGATGCCGTTATAGGTTTGCCAGCGAATATTTTTTACGGAACGAGTATCCCAACTTGTATTTTGGTTTTGAAGAAAAAGCGTACCGATGCCAAAAGCATTTTGTTTATAGATGCCAGCCAGCATTACGAAAAGGTGAAAACCCAAAACGTATTGCGTACCGAGGATATTGACAAAATTATTAGTACTTACGAAAACCGCACCGAAGAAGAAAAATACAGCCACATTGCCACTTTAAGCGAAGTAGCCACCAACGATTACAACCTTAATATTCCTCGTTATGTAGATACTTTTGAAGAAGAAGATGCGGTAGATTTAAAAGCCATAACCACCGAATTACGAGAATTAGCAGCTCTTGGTAAAACAACCGATGCAACCATTGAAGGTTTTTGTACTGAATTAGGAATAGAAACCCCATTTTAATGAGTACAGCAACTTTACAAAACGAAAAGAAAAAAACATTGATTCCACAATTGCGTTTTCGAGATTTTGAAGGTGATTGGATAGAAAAAAAAATTGGAAAAGTATTTAGAATAAATGCTGGTGGGGATATTGATAACGAAAGGGTAAGTTTTGAAAAAACTGAAAAGTTTAAATATCCAATTTATGCTAATGCAAAAAAAGATAAGGGTTTCTATGGATATTCTGATATATATAAAATTGAATCTGGAACAATTACTGTAGCAGGAAGAGGTGTTTATATTGGAATAGCTCACGCTAGAGACCATCAATATTATCCAATAGTAAGATTATTAGTTTTAAAACCTCTCGCAAATGAAGATATTTATTTTAGCGAGAATGTTATAAATAGATTAAATCTTTTTGTAGAAAGCACTGGAGTTCCTCAATTAACTGCTCCACAATTCTCTAATTACAAAATCTCACTTCCAACCCTTCCAGAACAACAAAAAATAGCTTCGTTTTTAAGTGCAGTCGATGAAAAAATACAGCAACTTTCCCGCAAAAAGGAATTATTGGAACAATACAAAAAAGGCGTAATGCAACAATTGTTCTCAGGTAAATTGCGGTTTAAAGATGAGAATGGGGAAGATTATGCGGATTGGGAAGAGAAAAAGTTGGGGGAGATTACAAGAATTGCAATGGGTCAATCGCCAGATTCAAAATCTTACAATATAGTTTCAAAAGGAATATTATTGATTCAAGGTAATGCTGATATTAAAGACAGAATAACAATTCCTCGGCAATGGACAAGTGAACCAACAAAAACTTGTGAAATTGGAGATTTAATTTTAACAGTAAGAGCTCCTGTTGGTTCAATCGCTAAATCTTTACATAATGCTTGTATTGGCAGAGGGGTTTGTTCTATTACAAATAATAAAAATTCAATTCAAGAATATTTATACCAGTTTTTTTTAAGTTATGAATCTAAATGGATTGGTTTAGAACAAGGAAGTACTTTTACAGCGGTAAGTGGTAGTGATATTAAAGGATTGAAATTGAATTTACCATCCCTTCCAGAACAACAAAAAATAGCCAATTTTTTATCGAATATCGATGCTAAAATAGAAAGTACCAGTCAACAAATCAACCAAACGCAAAGCTTTAAAAAAGGCTTGTTGCAGCAAATGTTTGTTTAAATTGTGTTAAAAAAAAGAAAAAAGTAAACCTATAAGTTGATTAAATGAAAATAGTTGATATATTTGCACCAACATTATTTGCTTTCCACTATGTTGGTGAAGCAGATAATGAGTATGATCGACTCATGGATAACTGGACAGATGTTAGTTATCTTAGAAAATATGCAAAAAGCAATGCAATAGAAAATGTAAATCAATTTGTAAAAGACAGACTAAAAGATGCCGAACAAATACAAGATTTCTTAGAAGAAATTACAACAAACAAAGAACCTTTAGAATATTATTTCAGAACCCTTTTTGATAGCGAATCAGGAATAAAAACTCTTTCCTTACAAAAAGGAAAAATAGAAAGGAATGGAATTCGATTGTATGCCATTAAAATTGACGAAAATTGTTTTGTCATTACAGGAGGGGCAATAAAAATGAGTCAAGCAATGCAAGACCATCCCGATTCTAATACAGAATTAACAAAAGTTAAAGCGGCAAAAGCATATTTACAAGAAAACGCAATTATTGATAAAGATTCTTTTTACGAACTTATAAACGAACTAAAATGAGCAATAAGGAAAAATTTATAGCCTTGGTTTCGCCTGAAACAACTAATACCGTTGCCAAAAACAGAGACAGGATAAAAAATAGAGCAATGTTGAGAGAATCTCAAAATATTGCGCTAAAAGTATTGGATAAGTTAGAAGACATTAGATGGTCTCAGAGAAAATTGGCAAAAGAAATGGGGGTAACTCCACAACAAATTACCAAAATTGTAAAAGGCCAAGAAAACCTTACGTTGGAAACTCAAATAAAACTTCAAACCATTTTAAAGATTCCAATTTTAGCTTCATACTATGACAGTACAGAAGAAAAAGGCGTTTCGGAAGTGGCAATCACTTCAACTGAAAGATACTTTGCACCAAGAATTAAATTCAACCTAGCAGATAAAATTTTACTATCTAAGAAAGAATTTAAAATGGAGTACAACCCTATTTCTGAAAAGTATAACTATTTCGAACAAACTGCGTAATGGAAAATGAATCTATAGGTTTTGCTTTAGGAGCAATTAAAACAGAACAATTTGCTTTATTCGAAGAAAAATATTCCTCAAAAAAAGAATTGAATATTACAACTTCGTTAGAATTCAAAATTAATGAGGAGCAAAAATTAATCGGCGTTTTTGCAACTTTTACATTTGAACAGGCAAAGAAAACATTTATTAAAATACAAGTAAGTTGTCATTTTACAATAGAACCAAATGCGTGGAAATCCTTTATTAAAGAAGACATGATTGTTTTTCCTAAAAATTTCATGGGGCATCTGACAATGTTAACTATCGGAACTTCAAGAGGGATACTACACGCTAAAACAGAAGGTACAGAATTTAATAAATTTATTCTCCCTACTATTAATGTGAATCAGTTAGTGGATAAAGATATTGAATTTAATATAAGTATTTAGAAATGGTGTTGTAGCAATTATTTGTTTAAAATTATGGGACACCAATCGGAAGCACTTTTAGAAAATAACTTAATCAAACAATTGCGGGGTTTAGAGTATGCGTCTGTCCAAGTTCAGGATGGCGAAGCTTTGATTTCTAATCTACAAAGCCAATTAGAACTTTTTAACGAAACTACTTTTACTGCCAAAGAGTTCGATGCTATCATCAATCATTTAGCAAAAGGTAATGTCTTTGAAAAAGCCAAAACGCTTCGAGACCGTTTTCAATTGACCAAAGAAGATGGAACTTCGTTTTATGTTCGTTTTTTCAATGCGGAAGATAATAGCCGAAATCTATTTCAAGTTACCAATCAAATCAGTCTGGAAGGAAGCTACAAGAACCGTTTTGATGTAACGCTTTTGGTCAATGGTTTGCCTTTGGTACAAATAGAACTCAAACGTTCAGGCATAGAAATTAAAGAAGCATTTAACCAAATTAATCGCTACCAATTGCATTCTTTTTGGAGCAATCACGGCTTGTTTCAATACGTGCAATTGTTTGTGATAAGCAATGGCGTGAACACCAAATATTTGGCAAACAACAAATTGCAATCCGTAAAACAAACCTTCTTTTGGGCGGATGCCAATAATAAAAACACCACCGAGTTAACCGAGTTTGCAGCGGCTTTTTTGAACCCCACTCATTTGGGTAAAATGATAGCCCATTATATCGTGATAAACGAAACTCATAAAGTGATGATGGTGTTGAGACCGTATCAATATTTTGCCACGGAAGCCATTATTCACCAAATCAAAAACTCGAATGACAACGCTTATATTTGGCACACCACAGGTTCGGGTAAAACTTTAACTTCGTTCAAGGCAAGCCAAATCGTGATGGAACTGCCCGAAGTGTACAAAGTCGTTTTTGTAGTTGACAGAAAAGATTTGGATTTTCAAACGATGAACGAGTTTAATGCTTTCAAAAAAGACAGCGTTGATGTTACAGATAATACACAATCCTTGGTACGGCAATTAACGGATAATACCAAGTTGGTTTTAACTACGATTCAAAAATTAAACAATGCCGTTTCGGAACGTTTTGCGGGTAAAATAGAATCGTTACGCCATAAGAAAATCGTCTTTATATTCGATGAATGTCATCGTTCACAGTTTGGAGAAACTCACGATAGAATTACTAAATTCTTTGATAAAAGTCAGTTAATCGGTTTTACAGGAACACCCATATTTGCCGAAAATGCTTCTAAGAATGATTTAGGAAAACGCACCACCAAAGATTTATTTGGCAACTGTTTGCATAAATACGTGATTACGGATGCTATTCGGGATGAAAACGTATTGCGTTTTGGAATTGAATATGTGGGGAAATACAAAAACAAGAGCAAGGCTTTTATTGACATCGAAGTGGAAGACATTGATAAACAAGAGGTTTTAGATTCAGAAAAGAGAATCAATAAAATTGTCGATTATATCATTGCCTATCACAATCAGAAAACCTTTAGTCGAGATTATTCAGCCCTTTTGGCGGTAAGCAGTATCAATAATGTGATTCAGTATTACGACCTTTTTCAACAAAAGAAAGCAATAGGAGAACACGATTTGCGTATTGCCACTATTTTTACTTATGGCACGAATGAAGATTCAGACGAAGCACAGGATTTTCTTCCAGAGGATGAAGTCGATTTTGATGTTATGGCAGAACCTATATCCTCTTTACAATCCAGCCACAGCCGAGACAAACTAGAAAGTTATATTGTTGATTATAACAATATGTTTGGCACCAGCTATTCGACAAAAGACAGTGAATCTTTTCAAAAATATGCCCAAAACATAAGCAAACGTTTAAAAGACCGTGAAAAGGAAAACTTCAACAATGAGAAAGACCGTTTAGACATTGTAATCGTTGTGAATATGATGCTAACGGGTTTTGATGCCAAAAAAGTAAATACGCTTTATGTGGATAAAAACTTGAAGCAACACGGCTTGATACAAGCGTTTTCAAGAACCAATAGAATTCTTGGAGAACAGAAGTCACAAGGGAACATTTTGTCATTTAGAAACCTCAAAAAAGCCACTGACGATGCTATTGCTTTGTTTTCTAACAAAGATGCCATTGAAGTGGTTACAATGCCCGATTATGAAAAAATAGCGGAGAAGTTTGATGAAGCTTTGAAGCTTTTACGGGAAATTACACCAACATACCAAAGCGTAAATGATTTAGAAGGCGAAGAAGCAGAAGCACAATTTGTGCAAGCCTTCCGAAAATTGATGCGAGCGATGAACGTATTGCAATCCTACACCGATTTTGATTGGGAGGATTTACTAATTGACGAGCAGGAATTTGAAGATTACAAAAGCAAGTATTTATATTTATATGAAAAAGTAAAACGAGATACTCAAAAGCAAAAGACTTCGATTCTTGACGAAATTGATTTTGAATTGGAGTTAATCCACAGAGACCGAATCAACGTTGCCTATATCCTCAAATTACTAGTGGATTTGAAAGGAGCAAAAACTGAATCGGCAGCTGCTGTGCAAAGAAAAACTATTATTGATTTGTTGGGTGGCGATATTCAGTTAAGAAGCAAACGGGAACTGATTCAGAAATTTATCGATGAGAATATGCCACACATCAAAGACGGTGATAACATTGAAGACGAATTTGAGAAGTTCTGGCAAGACCAAAAAGTACTAGCATTGGGCAAACTATGTGAGGACGAACATTTGGACAAAGCACAATTCAAATCATTAATAGACGCCTATATCTACAGCGGTAGAGAACCCATAAAAGACGAGGTTTTTCAATGCTTAGACAACAGACCCAGCATCTTGCAGGCCAGAGTAATTGGCGATAGGATTATTGCTAAAATGAAGGAGTTTGTGGAGGTTTTTGTGAAAGGAATGGTGGCTTAGAATAAAAGACTTACCTATATTTCGTAATGATTTTTATTAAATATGATATAAAAATAAAGTATGACGTTTGTCATACCTATCTACCCATATTTGGGTGGCTTTGTATGATTTTATCATAAATATAAACTAGTTATCTACAACTTTTCATTCAACCCTCCCATTTGCACTTAAAGTGTTGTATTCATTGACTTTATAAAAATGAACAATGCAAATTTAAGCAACAAAAAGCAACGAAATACTTGTTTTGTTGTACTCAATGTTGTACCTTCGTAACACGATGCACCCGATTGAAACCCCTTTATTTACAATACTTTCACTCATTTGCATTACTTTACAAATATAGTACAACAATCCTAAATTCCTATTATTATGGCATCAGTAAAACTAATTTTAAGAACGCATCAGGTAGATCAAACCGGACACAGCCCTTTGTATATCCGAATTATAAAAGATAGAAAAACGAAATTTATCACTGCCGGAGTGAAGCTTAAAGAGAACGAGTGGGATGAAGTAAAGCAGAAAGTAAAAAAGAACCATTCCAACAGTGCCAGGATGAATGCAGCATTATCTCAAAAGATTGCAGATGCTGAAGGTCAGGTTGCCGATATGGAACGTAAAATCAAAACCGTATCGGTTAAAAAACTCAAAGAAGCCATAAAGGGAAAAGAAGTGCCAAACTTTTTTGAATATGCCAGAAAGAGATTAGAGAAAATCAAAAGTACCGTTTCTTATTCCACTTATAGAGCATACACCTCTCAGGTTGATAAATTTGAAAAATATATGGGAACAAAGGATGTATATTTTGATGAAATTACGGTAGCTTTATTAAACGACTATAAATTTCATTTAGGAGATACTTTAGGCAACGGAGATACAACGCAACGCCTTTCCATAATTGTGCTCGGAACCATATTCAGGGATGCTATTCGTGAAGAAGTAATTCCCGAAACTATGTTTCCATTTAGCAAAATAACCCTCAAAATCAGCTCTTCTAAAAGATTATTTCTTAATAAAGTACAGATTGATGCTTTAACCAATTTAAAGCTCATAGAAGGAAAAAAAGCTAT
>CAMCFT010000041.1 GCA_945874225.1 Flavobacterium psychrophilum | reverse complement strand
CACCTTTCAAATATTCGCAAGTAATTACAGAGGAATTGTAAACCAACAAAGTAATATGTTCAATCAATATGATTTCTTCGAAGGAGATTATTCCATTGGATTTAATATTTCAAGAACCTGGTAATATTTTAAATAAATCATTTGTAAATTAACAACAACAAATAGTGTGAATTTATTTAAAAAAAAAGAGGATTCTCATTCCAATAAGGATGAGTTTATCCTCTTTTCTTTTTTAATTAATGGGATAAATAAGTCTCTTTTTGAATTACGAAACGTAAAGCCTTGATATCACTGGGCTGAATAGAAATTTAAAAAACAATAGCGCATTGAAAATATTTTCAAAGTATGATAAATATCATTGAAATTTGGAAATGAAATACAGAAATTTATATCACAATTTAAATGCAACATGAACCACCCCATTTTCTTGGTTTATTTTTATATTGTGTTTAATTTTTAAAAAGTAATATAAACAATATGGAAAAAGACAATAATAATTCATCCAGAAGGAATTTTCTAAGGCTAGGAGCTTTAGGAGGAATTGCCTTGGCAGGAACTGCAATTGCAAAAGCAGTTACTGATGAAAGTCCAACAACTACCGGTAAAAAAGTAAAAGTTCTTACTGCTGACGGTAAATTAATTGAAGTAGATAGTTCTCTTGTTGATCACCATGCCTCAAATGATAAATTCAGCAAAGAAGAAGTTCGTCAAGGAATTGAAGGCAAAAAATTTATTAGAGTTATTGATTTGGCCAAATGTGCCAATGAAAGAAAATGTATTGAGGGCTGTCAAAAGGCCCATAATTATTTAGCTCCAGTTGAATATATTAGGGTGAAAAAGATGCAAAATTCACCACTCGAATCACCATATTGGTTCCCTACCATGTGTTATCATTGCGATAATCCTCCTTGTACAAAAGTTTGTCCGGTAGATGCTACATTCAAACGTTCGGATGGAATTGTTGCTATGGATTTTGACCGTTGTATAGGCTGTAAATTCTGTATGGCAGCTTGTCCTTATTCAGCTCGTACTTTCAATTTTGGAAGACCAGAGCAATTAAAATTTACTGAAGAACATGGAAAAGATACTTCGGATCCTAACCACTGCTCAACACCTTATGCGCAAGAAGGAACAGTAGCTAAATGCGATTTCTGTACCGATCGCTCTGCACAAGGATTATTACCAGCTTGTGTTGTTGAATGTCCAAACGGAGCCATTCTTCACGGTGATGAATTAGAAGACGTAGTTACTAATGGTGAAGATACTTTTAGATTAAAAAAACTTTTGCAAGATAGAGGAGCTTACCGCCAATTTGAAGAATTAGGAACTAAACCACGTGTTTATTACCTACCTCCAGTGGCACGAAATTTCCCATTTGAAGATGCAACCGAAGCTCATAATACAAAAGAATAATCTTTAAAAAGTAAAATTATGTCTAAAGAAAAAAATATAGCAGAATCAACAAAATACGAAACCTTTACCCAGGAAGAGTATATGATTATGAAAGATGACCTGCTTCGCCCAATAGAAAAAGTTGGTATTGCGGGTAAAATATGGATTGCATTTCTGACAGTAGTATTCTTAGCAGGAGTTGTTGCCTATTATTTACAAGAAAGTTTGGGAAAATCTGTTACTACCGGGTTAAGTGATTATACGATGTGGGGTGTTTATATCTCTAACTTTTTGTTTTTAGTAGCCTTGAGTTTATCATCAGTATTTATGTCATCAATACTAAAACTGACTCATTTCGAATGGTACAGACCGCTTTCCAGAATTGCGGATGTGATTTCCTTATCTAGTATTACAATGGCGGGAATATGTATTATGATTTCAATGGGGCGTCCAGACAGACTGTATTTTTTAATCATACATGGACGCATACAATCCCCTATTGTATGGGATATCATAGTGGTTGCTACTTATTTTGCAGCTTGTGTATTAGTGCTTTTTATTGCCTTAATTCCTTCTCTGTCTACCTGCAAAAATCATTTGACAAACCTTCCTAAATGGCAATTAAAAATGTATGAGATTCTTTCTTTTGGTTGGAAAGGAACTGAAGAGCAATGGAAAATATTAAAAAAAGTTGTACTCATTTTAACTATTTTAATAATTCCATTAGGAATTGCATTAAGAACAGTTAGCGCTTGGCTATTTTCAACGACTTTACGTCCAGAATGGGATAGTACTAATTTTGGAGCCTATTTTGTTTCAGGCTCTGCTTTATTGACTGTTTCTGTTATGATTATTGCTGTTTATGCATTTAGAAAAATATATAATTTAGAAAAATATTTGACAAATATGCACTTCGACAAAATGGGACAAGCGATGGTATTGTTTGGATTAATATATGCCTATTTTAATATCAATGAATATCTAGTTCCAGCCTATAAAATGTCAGGGTTGCACGCCAATCATTTGCTGAACTTATTTGTGGGTGAAGACGCTCTTTTTTATTGGTTAGTAGTGATATTTGGTATAGCTGTGCCGTGTATTTTACCAATTTTCAAAAAATTGAGAAAACCATTTCCTTTGACTCTTATTGCGGTTACTGTTTTAATCGCAGGCTGGTTCAAGTTTTATCTGATAGTAATTCCAGGGCTTTCACACCCTTTATTACCTATTCAAGATGTTCCGCCTTCCTGGGCACATTATACTCCAAGTGTAATTGAAATGACTATTGTTGCCGCAACAATTGCAGGAACTATGCTTTTAGTAACATTGTTTTCTAGATATTTTCCTATTATATCCGTATGGGAAGTTGCAGAAGGAAAATTAGAAGGAAAAGAAGAAATAATTAACTATAAATAATCCACAGATGGAAAAGTATAAATATTTTATCGCAACCTGCATTATGATTTTGTTTTCGATAGCAACTTCATATGCACAAGATAAAGAAGCGAAAATCACACTGACTTTTGAAAAAGCTGATTCTCTCTATGTTTGCAAGGCTTTAGTGATTTCTGAAGGCAGCCCGGTAATTGAAGTTCCTGTCAATTTATCTGTGAAACGCTTGTTTAGTAACTTAGCAATTGGAGATCCTATTTCAACGGATTCTACAGGTGTAGCCACCTTCGAATTCCCTAATGATATTCCTTCAAGAAATGGAAAATTGACTATTTTTGCTAAGATAGTTGATGACGAAAACTATATGAATACAGAAGCAAGTGGTGAAGTAAACTGGGGCACAATTGTTGTAAGTGATAATGCAAATGTAGGCGAGCGTTCAATAGCCGCTGGAAGAGATGGGGCACCAATCTATTTTATTATTTCGTCTCTTTTAGTAATTGGCCTATTTTGGGGAATCTTAATATACGCAGTATTACAAGTATTTAAAATAAAACGGTTAGGAAGTTTAGAAGAAATTAAAGATTAAGACAATTATAAAATTAAAAACAATTATTAAAATTAAAATTATGAAAAACATGAAAAAAATCATTTTTGGCTTAGCGATTTTAGCAGCCTTTACGTTCACACAAACCACTAATGCACAAGAAAAACCAAAAGGAAAAGAATGGAAAGTTCCAGCTGGTGATGCTGCAAAAAAAGGAAAAGGTGATGCTGAGGCAGGAAAAGCTATTTGGGGAAAAGATTGTAAATCTTGTCACGGTGTAAAAGGTCTTGGTGACGGATCAAAAGCAGAAAAAATCGACATTTCTTGTGGCGATTTTTCTTCTAAAGAATTCCAATCTAAATCAGATGGTGCATTGTTTTATTACACAAAAATTGGTAGAAAACCAATGCCTTCTTTTAAAGAAAAATTGAGTGATACAGAAATTTGGTCAGTTGTAGCTTATATGCGCACTATGAAAAAATAGTTTTTTAGATTATATTAGAAAAGGGTTTGAGAAATCAAACCCTTTTTTTTTAATAGTAATTTAGAAGAAGTTTCTCTAATGAAACATCAATTTCTTTTCATAAAAAAAACCTGTTTGACTAAACAAACAGGTTTTATGTTAAAATTTAGAGACTTTTATTTCTTGCTCCACTCTGCAATACTCTCTTTATTCATTTTTACGTAATCTTGATTTTTAGCAGCTTCTGCACCAGCAAGAGATACTTTGGCAGTTTCAATTGCTCCTTTTTTGTCTCCTTGTTTGGCTTGGATCAATGATTTTAAACGATAATAATAAAACGGTTTGTCTTTACTGATTTCCAAAGCTTTGTTTACATAAGTCAAGGCTTTTACCAAATCTCCATTGGACTGAAATAAATATTGTGCCGATGAAAAATAATCTCCAGCTGTTGGTCCAGCCAAAGCTTTTTCAATGCTTGCCATTGCTGTTTTTTGTGTAGGAACTTCAAATTTAATTGCTACCAAAGTTTTTTCCCAAGACAATTCTAAATGTGCAAAATTATTATCTAGATTATTGATTCCAATAGTGAAGCTTTCTACATTTCTGCCTAACATTTCAGGGTTTGCATTTGTTCTCAAAGCCACTTTTGTTTCGTCCCAGGTTTCTGGATTTCCCCAGTTATCAGTAGAAGTATAGAAAACTATTTCCCAATTATCAGCTTTTGGTGTGGTATATAAAGCATATTTTCCTTTTGGCAAAGTTTTCCCGTCGATAACCACATCGTCGCTAAAAGATATTGTTGTGTTTTCATTGGCTCCCGTTCTCCATAATTTTCCAAAAGGAACCAAATTATTGAATACGTCTCTTCCTTTTGCACTAGGTCTGGAATATACAATTTCTACAGTTGTCAAACCTACAACTTGCATTAATGTTGACTTCGGACTTGCTTGAGGTGTTTTTACCTGAGCTTCAATAGCGTAATTTGCAATCATCATTGCCAATACAAAAATTATTTTTTTCATAGTATTTAATTTAGATTTGTTCAAAATTACAAATTCAAGTATTCAAAAATGTTAATTATTACTTAATTTGAAATGAGTATTTTGATATTCTATCAAAATTCAATTCATCGAAATGGTTAATCACGACATCAGCCAACGATAAATCCTGCAGTTTTGAATTTTCGCTGTTGTAACCAATACAAAATATACCAGCGGCTTTTGCAGCAATAATTCCGTTAGTACTATCTTCAATCACGATGCAGTTCTCTTTTGAAGCAATCGATAAGCTGGCAGCAAATTCAAAGATTGCAGGATGCGGTTTTGAATTGGGAAAATCTTCTCCACTCACGATATGGGAAAAATACTGATGTAAATTAAAACGTTTAAAAACGCGGTCAATCGTCATCTTTGCTGCCGATGAAGCCACAATTAATTGCATTCCGTTTCCATGTAAATCTTTGATTAATTTCTCGACGCCTTCTATTAAATATAAATCTTCCTTATTGTCAAAAGCGTCATTAAAAATAGTGCGTTTTCTTTGAATTAAATCCTCCACTTCAAGATCAATAGGGAATAGTTCTTTTAGTTTTTGGAATGTGTTTCGGGTAGAATTCCCCATAAAGGAAGTAAACATATCCTTAGAAACATCAATATTTAATTCGGAAAAATGTTGAAAATAAGCATAACTGTGTACCGGTTCCGTGTCAACAATTACACCATCCATATCAAAAATTACGGTTTTTATCATTTGAAGTTAGAGGTTAGATGTTAGAGGTTAGACTTTGTTGCTAATTCCCCCTTTGGGGGTTAGGGGGCTTAATCTAATTTTCCATCAAAATGCATTGTCCATTTTCCCTGGACTTTCATTACTTGTTCGATGACTTCACGAACAGCACCTTTTCCTCCATTTTTATGCGAAATATATCTAGAAATTGTTTTGATTTCTGGACTTGCATCTTGCGGGCAAGTTGGTAATCCTACTAGTTGCATTACGTGATAATCAGGAATATCGTCACCCATATATAAAACCTGTTCTGATTTGATATTATAGAGTTCGATATATTCTTTAAAAGTTTCGACTTTGTCCGGCGTGCCCAGGTGAATATCAGTTATTCCCAAATTTCTCAATCGTACTCGAACACCTTCGTTGCTTCCGCCAGAAATGATGCATACGTTGTAACCGCTTTCGACAGCTGCTTTCATAGCATAACCGTCGCGAATATTCATTGTTCGAAGAATTTCTCCTTCATTGGTCACAAAAACGGAACTGTCAGTGAGAACGCCATCAACATCGAAAACAAATGTGGTAATGTCGTTCATTATTTCTTTATAACTCTTTGCCATTATTTTGTATAGATTGGGTTAATATTTTATAGATTGTTGCGTGATTTTCATTGGATAAAAAATCCAAATGAGCTTCAATGGTTTGCGTATCATTGCGTTTTGCCGGACCGGTTTGCGCTTCTTTTGGCGAAAGCGTCATAACTTTGTTTACGGTTTCCAAAATTAAGGGTTTTAATATTCCAAAAGGAACTTTATTTTCTTCACAGATTTCATTGCCAATGCGATACATTTCATTTACGAAATTATTGACAAAAACTGCTGAAATATGCAACGCTTTCCGTTGTTTTTCATTGCTTTTGAAAGTATTAATAGAAATAGATTGTGCCACTTTTTCTAATATTTCAAAATCAGAATCATTTTCGCTTTCCAAACAAATTGGAATTTGGCTAAAATCAACTGCTTTGCCTTTGGTAAAAGTTTGCAAAGGGTAAAATATACCTCTTCTGTTTTTAGGATCCAAAGAATCTATTGGGACACTTCCGGAAGTATGCACCACAAGACGATTTTTAAATGGCAACTGTGATGAAACTTTAGAAATTGCATCGTCAGAAACGGCAATAATATAGATATCCGCTTCGATTAAATTAGTATAATTATCTGTTATTTTGCCGGAATCGAGTAGGGGAATGATGATTTTTTTTTGTCTGGAAAATACTTGCATTATTTCGATTTCTTTGCTTTTGGCGAAAGCCTGAATCAAATGCTGAGCAACATTTCCGGATCCAATAATTACGAGTTTAATCATTTGCCAAAATTAACAAAAAAAGTCAAAACTAATACATATGAATTTAATTGTAATTTAAAAGGATATTTATCAATAAAATAAAATATTTTTTTCCTTAATTTTGGATTAATTTAACAAGAGAGCAATAATGCAAGTCGACTATTTTAAGTACTTTTGGCACAACTTTTTAAAAACGTAAATTCTTACAGATGATAAATAAATTAACTTCCGTTTTATTTTCTACCCGATTGATGGCCATACTTTTCCTGACTTTTGCAATTGCAATGGCTACCGGAACTTTTATTGAAAGTAAATATAATACAGATACAGCCCGAATTTGGATATATAATGCCTGGTGGTTTGAAGGAATTATGTTGGTTTTTATGATTAATTTCATTGGAAACATCAAGCGTTATAATTTATTAAGAAAAGAAAAATGGGCAACACTTATGCTCCATTTATCTTTTGTATTCATTATTGCAGGGGCTTTCATAACACGTTACATTAGTTATGAAGGAATGATGCCAATACGTGAAGGGAATACTGAAAACATATTCTATTCAGATAAAATGTATCTCACCCTTTTTGTGGATGGTCAATATCAAGGCGAAATGAGACGTAGAACTTTCGAAAAACCTTTACTGCTTTCGCCAGTCACCAATAATAATTTTTCTATTTCGGAAAAGTTTGATGAAACCAAATTTGATGTGAAATACGAGGATTTTATTATGGGAGCCAAAGAAGTTATCAAACCCGATCCAAAAGGCAGTTTGTATTTTAAAATTGTTGAAGCTGGAGATGGTGGGCGAGAAGAACATTTCTTGAAAGAAGGTGAAGTTCAAAATATTCATAACACACTTTTTGCTTTAAATAAATTTACAGTAGGAGCCATAAATATTACCATAACTGATAGTATTTCAACCATTCAAACCCCATTTGAAGGGGAGTTTATGCGAATGGCAGACAAATTGCAAGGCAAAGTAACCAAGGATGTTGTGCAACCTTTGATGATGCGTTCCTTGTATTCTATTGGCGATATGAGAATTGTGTTTCCTGATATTGCAACAAAAGGGACTATTGGTTACGACTCGAAAAATGATTTTAAAGCTAAAGAGCATAATGATGCTTTAATATTAAAACTAACTGCTGATGGACAAGAAAAAACAGTAACATTAATAGGTACAAAAGGCAGAACAGGAACGCCACAAACCGTAAAAATTGGTAAATTAGATTATACGTTTACTTACGGAAATAAAGTGTATACCTTGCCTTTCAGTATCAAATTGAATGACTTTGTTGCCCAGAAATATCCTGGTACAGAGAAAAGCTTTTCCTCATTTGAAAGCCAGGTTACTGTCCGAAATAAAAGTGAAGTTTTTGATTATAAAATTTTTATGAATCATATTTTAGACCATGATGGATACCGATTTTTTCAATCGTCATTTGATCCAGATGAAAAAGGAACCGTTTTATCTGTAAGTCACGATTATTGGGGAACAATGACTACTTATGTAGGTTATTTTATGTTATACTTTGCCTTGATGGCGATTATGTTTACAAAGCATTCTCGTTTTGCTGATTTAAAACGAAAACTCGAAATAGTGAAAAACAAAAAAGCTAATTTGCTAACAATATTAGTGCTATTATTGAGTTTTGGAGGCTTTGCCCAAAATCATAATGCACAGTTTCTGAACCAAAATCAATTAGATTCTATCATAGAAAAACGAAAAGTACCTGAAGCTCACGCTGCCAAATTTGCAAGATTAGTTGTTCAGGATGCTGGAGGAAGAATGAAACCTATAAACACTTTCTCTTCTGAATTGTTGCGAAAAGTGAGTCATAAAGACACTTATAACGGAATGAATTCTGATCAGGTGTTTTTGTCGATGACGCAGGGAGGAAACATTTGGATCCAAATCCCAATGATTTATATCAAAGCTGGTAACGACAGTATTCGCAAGATAATTGGCATTGATGCAACAAAAGGATATGCTTCATTTATTGACTTTTTTGACAATAAAGGAAATTATAAATTATCACCTTATTTAGATGCAGCATACAAAAATGCAAATCCAAACCAATTTGAAAAGGGTTTTATCGAAACCGATAAAAAAGTAAATTTAATGGAAGCCGCTTTGAGCGGAAGCATTTTGAAGATTTTTCCAATTCCTAATGATCCAAATAACAAATGGGTTTCTTTTCCAGAATTGTCAGAAGCCGGTTTAAAAGGAATGGCGGCAACTTATACACAAAACATTCTTCCCTTGTATTTTAGTGCTTTAGAAAAAGCATCGGCTACCAATGATTATAAACAAGCTAACCAATTATTAGAAAGTATCAACGGTTTCCAGAAAAAATTTGGTAGTAAAGTGATGCCTAGTGAGCAAAAAATCAGTTCTGAGATAATGTACAACAAATACGATGTATTCCAGAAATTGCCTTATTGGTATATGTTTGCAGCTATTTTGATGCTCTTTTTTACCATACTTAAAATATTCAAAGAAAGAAAAACTTTGAATGTTTTAGTCAATACAATGCATATTATCATTGGATTACTTTTTGCCCTGCACACACTAGCATTGATTGCTCGTTGGTACATTTCAGGTCACGCTCCTTGGAGTAACGCTTATGAATCGATAATTTATGTAGCTTGGGCAACAATGTTTTTTGGATTGGCTTTCGACAAAAAATCGAAATTGACAGTTGCTTCTTCTGCCTTTGTAACAGCAATGATTTTGACTGCCGCTTACATGAACTGGATTGATCCGGAAATTGGTAATTTGCAACCTGTATTGAATTCGTATTGGTTAATGATTCACGTGGCGATAATCGTGGCGAGTTATGGACCCTTTGCGCTGGGAATGATTTTAGGAGTAGTTTCTTTGTTGTTGATTTTATTTACCAATGAAAAAAACAAAACTAAGATGGAATTGAATATTAAAGAAATATCCTATATCAACGAAATGGCATTGACTATTGGTTTGATTTTGCTTACCATTGGAAATTTCCTTGGAGGACAATGGGCTAACGAAAGCTGGGGTCGTTATTGGGGTTGGGATCCAAAAGAAACTTGGGCATTGATTAGTATTATGGTATATGCTTTTGTAATTCACTCTCGTTTTGTTCCGGCATTGAGAGGAAAATGGATTTTTAACCTGATGAGTATTTTTGCTTTTGTATCAATATTGTTTACTTATTTTGGAGTGAATTTCCACTTGGTAGGATTGCATTCTTATGCCAGTGGCGAAGCAAAATCATTAAGTTGGATATGGGAATCACTCGGAGTAATAACTTTGTTTGGTGCAATTACGTATCCAAAATACAGAAAATATTATAAAAAATAAGGTTTTCCATATTTCAAAAAAAAAGGTGCAACTTTATAGTTGCACCTTTTTTTTATTAAATTTCTCTTTTATCAATCTTGCAATATTCAAATGGTGAATCACCTGAAATTTCTTTGAAACTGGTAAAAAATGTGTTGTAAGAAGGAAATCCAACCTTTTTGGACAAATAATCCAACGTATTCTCTTTAAGATAATCCTCATTTATAAGCTTGATTGCATCATAAATTCGTACTGTTTTTTTATAATCTGAAAATGAAATAGTCGAATGGTATTTAAATAAATAGGAAATATGACTTTTCGGTGTATTTAGCTTATTGGCGATCTCTACCATTGTTATTGTTGGATCTCTAAATATTTTATCAGTCATAGAAACTTTTTCAATTTCTTCGATGTATGTTAAAATATTAGGCTCAATTTTTTCTTTTAATTGGAGGTGTTGCGCATTATTTATTTGGATTTTGGAATTTACATCCCAAATGGAATTTAATACCAGGTTTCCATTTCTGTGTTTATCAATTTTTTTAAGCAGCACATCATTGCCATAAAGTATTTCTGGGGAAACTATTATTTTAAAAAATATTATAAGCCAGATTAATGCTGAAATCCATAGAAAATCAAATCCATTTAAACTGCTTTTGGATATTTTTTCAAAAAATGTTGATCCAATAAGTCTGGCTACTAAAAGTAGTATTGCAATAAATAAAAAATAGGTCCATTTACTGTTGATAATTCTTTGTTTTTTAACTAATTTGATATTTTCTTTTTTTATCCAAATAGTTTTTTTTAATACTTTAAAACACATAAAAGTGTATAATCCTAAATAAATAAAATATATAGGGTAAAGTACATAAATGATTCCTTTGTGATTTATTTTAAAAAAGTGGAGTTTAGTTGTTAAAATAAAAAAGAATACTGGAAATATAAAATGAAGTAATTCTTTCTTTTCGATTACTTTATTATTGTTAGACAAGTTTTTGAAATACAAATAGAAAAGAGGAATTATTATTAATGCAAAATTAGAATATCTTGTGTGAAAAGACTTAAATGATTCATCAGGTGTAAAATGGACTAAACCCAATAGAAAATAACGAAATGAAACAGTTATGATTATTAAAATAATATAAATATTCATCGCACTATTTAATTTGTAATTTTTTAAGATTAGTCCAGCTGTCACAAAGCCAATTAACCCGGTGATTAAGACAATTAAATTTAATATCATTATTTTATAATTAGATGTTATGAATCAATTTTTAACCCGTTGGGTGCAATTAGTTTTTGATGATAATTTTTCGTCAGTTCGAGTGATCCCGCTTTTGGACGGGATCGTATCGATAACAAGAAAATTTTCATCAAAAACGGTTCTCGATACACTTTTTGTTCCGTTTTACTTCACAAAAATCTCTCGAACTGACGGTCTTAAATAATTCTAACTAACGGGTTAATTTTTAGCAAGATTTATGTTGAAAATATTCGAGAACATAGATGTTAACAGTACTATTTTGCAATTATAATTTAAAGTAAACTGTTCTTTCAGCGCATTACCTATAAGTTAAAATATTTTCCCTATAGCTTAATATCACTATTGTTGTGGCTATTTTTTACACTTTCAAAAATGTCCTTATTAATAAATTAGAGTTACTAAAAACTGAAAACTTGTTATTGAAAATTGTTAATTATTGGCATTATAATTTTTATCGATAAACTATACAAATATTATATTATTCTTGCCAAAAAAAATTATGAGGTATTTATTATTGCTTTTTTCAATTACTTTTCACGGACAAGTCTTGCATCATCAAATGCTTTCTTCACAAGGCCAGACAACAAAAATGCCTAACGGCTTAGTTGTAAAACAAACTATTGGTCAGCAAAGTATAACAGGAAGTTCTACCAATAAAGATTATGTTGTTATCCAAGGATTTCAGCAAAGTTATTGGAGTAAATACATTACTTCAAACAAAATTGATGCAGTCGAAGGGGTTAATACGATAACTTATCCCAACCCATTTACCGAAACTATTAATTTTCAATTTTCAAAACCTATTACTGAAGATATATCCATTTATATTTTTGACATCTTGGGACGTCTAATATATGAACAAAATAAAAAAATTGACAATGATATACTGACTGTTGATTTAGCAAGGTTACCCACTTCTGAATATCTAGTACGAATAAAAGCCACAAACCTCAATTATTACACTAAAATTATAAAACAATGATTAAAAACTACCTAGTATGCGCAATGCTAATTGCGTCATTTCAGTTATTTTCACAAGAAGCCTATTTTTTGACAGGGAGTAATATTACAAATTACACTTATAAAACTTCGGGTGAGTCTTTAACTTCAAAACTTCAAAGTAGTACAGGTTCAAACTATGAGATAGGATACTCAAGTCCTTTTAAAAATAAAAGTATATCGTATGATATTAGTATAACATTGAATGATTATAACGCTCTTGCAGGTTCTCCTGCAAATAGTTATAGATGGGAAACCAAATATATTGGGATTCAAAATGCTTTAAGTTATAATTTTCAGATTTTCAATAATTTTCAATTGAAAGTTAAAGGAGGTTTAAATCTTTCCTCGATAATTTATGGTAAACAAAATATAAATGGAGTTGTTTATGATTTGAAAAATCAAGATGAGTTTTCGGGAATTGTATTTTCACCATTTGTTGGAATACAAACGCGATATAAATTAAATGACATTGGTTATTTAAGCTTTGGCTATGGTTTTTCAAAAAGTCTAAATCCATTTTATATTTCTTCCGAAAAATTATCATTTAGCACAGATCAAATTCTATTCGGTATCCATTTTAATATTAATAATAAATAACTATGAAAAAGATAACTTTACTTTTACTTCTATTTGTTTCATCTGCCATTTATTCTCAAACGAATGGGATAACTTATCAAGCTCTTATATTAAATCCTAACGGCGAAAATGTACCTGGGGTAAATAATAATCATTCTCCATTGGCAAATAAAAATATTTGTCTGCAGTTCACAATTACTGATGCTGAATTTCAAACGGAATACCAAGAAACCATAAATGTAAAAACAGATGAATTTGGTATGGTAAATACCATTATTGGTTCTGGGAGACAAGCCGCTGGTTATGCATCCTCATTTTCGGATATTTATTGGGATGTCAATAAAAAAAGTTTGAAAGTAGCATTAGATGTAAATGGTCAATGCTTGAATTTTGTTGAAATTAGCGATCAACCTTTAACGTATGTGCCTTTTGCTTTTTCTGCAAAAAATGCTGAAAATGTTACAGGAGTTGTGCCAATTGAAAATGGTGGAACAAATGCTATTACGATATTAGGCGCAAAGACTAATTTGGGTCTTGAAAATGTAGACAATACAAGAGATTTGAATAAGCCAGTAAGTATAGCGAATCAACTAGCATTAAATTTAAAGGAAGATTTAATTAATAAAAGTACTAATGTTACAATTGATGGTGTTTCGGACACGAAATATCCAACAGTAAAAGCGGTAAAAACGTATGTTGATGCAAATGCATCAATAGGATCGGCAGCATTAGGCGAAGAAGTAGCTCGAGCAAAAAATGCTGAAAGTGTATTAAGTACTAATTTGAACACTGAAATAAGTAGAGCAGTTGGAGCCGAAGCTACTAAAGAAGATTTGGTAAATAAAAGTTCAAGTGTTATTATTGACGGAAATTCAGATGTAAAGTATCCAACAGTAAGATCTGTTAAGAGCTATGTCGATACTAATATGACAACTGGCGCCACTGCTTTGTCGGCAGAAGTTGCCAGAGCAATTGCTGCTGAAAAAAACTTATCGACAGAATTAACTGCAGAGACTGAAACTCGTGCTGCTGCAGACGCTAATTTGGTAATAGATTTAGCCACAGAAACATCTAGAGCAACTATAGCTGAAGGAACTTTGACCACTAATTTAGCATCCGAAGTAGCCCGTGCTTCAACAGCGGAAGCTACAAAAGAAGTTCTGATAAATAAAAGTACAAGTATTGCATTTGATGCAAATTCAGACATAAAATATCCTACGGTCAAATCAGTTAAAACTTATGTTGATGCCAGCACAACAGCAGGTTCGACTGCTTTGACGACGGAGAATAACAGAGCCACTGCTGCCGAAAATGTAATCGCTACAAATCTAGCCACTGAAGTAACAAGAGCTAAAGGAGCAGAGGGAACTTTGACAACTGGATTAGCAGCCGAAGCAACTAGAGCCACCACTGCGGAGAATGCAAATGCTACTGCTATAACATCAGAAATATCAAGAGCTACTGCTGCAGAATTAACAAAAGAAAATGCGGCCAACAAGAGCACGGACGGAACTTTTGCATTGAATTCAGATGTGAAATTTCCAACAGAGAAAGCGGTAAAAACTTATGTTGATGCAAGCGCTTCAGCAGGTTCAAGTGCATTGACCTCAGAAATAAACAGAGCCACAGCAGCCGAAGGTATTTTGACTACAAACCTAAATACAGAAGCCGCTACACGATTGGCTAATGACAATATCTTGACAACAAATCTAGCAACTGAAGCTACTACAAGAGGAACTGCGGTTACAACATTAACTGCAAATCTAAATGGTGAAGCCACCACAAGAGCCTCAGCCGATGTAGTTTTAACTAATGATTTAGCTGCCGAAGTAACCAGAGCAACAACAGCCGAAGGAAGCTTAACGACAAACTTAAGCACAGAATCAACCAGAGCTACAAATGCCGAAGGAACCTTGACTACCAATTTAGCAACAGAAGTTACTAATAGAATCAATGCGGATTTATTAAAAGAAGACAAAGGCAACAAAAGTGTAAGTGTAACAACAGATGGAGCATCAGACACAAAATACCCAAGTGTAAAATCGGTTAAAGATTATGTAGATGCGAGTACAACCTCAGCAACAACAGATTTGAATGCAGAAATCACAAGAGCCACAGGAGCAGAAACGAGCATTGCAGGAAACTTGGCAACAGAAACGACCAGAGCTACTGCAGCCGAAGGCGTAAATGCAGCGGCTATCCTTACAGAAAAGGGCAGAGCTCAAACAGCAGAGGGAACGTTAACTACTAATCTAAATGGTGAAGCCACCACAAGATCAGCAGCTGATGTAGTATTGACTGATGATTTAGCGTCAGAAGTTTCAAGAGCAACAACAGCCGAAGGAACCTTGACAACTAATTTAAGTGCCGAATCAACCAGAGCTACGAATGCCGAAGGCGTTTTAACTACTAATTTAGCAACAGAAGTTACTAATAGAACCAATGCTGATTTATTAAAAGAAGACAAAAGCAACAAAAGTGTAAGTGTAACCACAGATGGAGCATCAGACACAAAATACCCAAGTGTAAAATCGGTTAAAGATTATGTAGATGCGAGTACAACCTCAGCAACTACAGATTTGAATGCAGAAATCACAAGAGCCACTGGAGCAGAAACGACCATTGCAGGAAACTTGGCAACAGAAACTACCAGAGCTACTGCAGCCGAAGGCATAAATTCAGCAGCTATCCTTACAGAAAAGGGAAGAGCTCAAACAGCAGAGGCAACGTTAACTACAAATCTAAATGGTGAAGCCACCACAAGATCAGCAGCCGATGTAGTATTGACTGATGATTTAGCAGCAGAAGTTACCAGAGCTACTACAGCCGAAGGAACCTTAACGACAAACTTAAGCACAGAATCAACCAGAGCTACGAATGCCGAAGGCGTTTTAAGAACCAATTTAGCAACAGAAGTTACTAATAGAATCAATGCGGATTTATTAAAAGAAAATGCTGCAAACAAGAGTGTAGATGGTACTTTGTTTTCGAATTCTGATGTTAAGTTTCCAACTGAAAAAGCGGTAAAAACATATATAGATGTTGCTATAGCTGGAATTACTGATACTTCAGCTTTAATTGCAGCTGAAACTTTAAGAGCAACATCTGCCGAAACGACAATCGCTTCAAATTTGCTTACAGAAAAATCAAATAGAATTCTTGCTGATAACACCTTAACAACAAATTTACAAACGGAGGTGGATCGTGCTATAAGCGCCGAAGCGACTAAAGAAGATTTGATTAATAAGAGTACAAGTATAGCAGTTGATGGGGCTTCCAATACGAAATACCCAACCGCTAAAGCTGTAAAAACCTATGTGGATACAGAAGTAACAGCCATTATTACTTTGGCAGACGGAACAATCTATCTTGGAAATGCCAGCAATGTGGCAACAGAAGTGACTTTATCAGGAGACGTAACTATAGACAATACAGGAGTGAGTACCATTGGTGCAAGCAAAGTAGTTAGTTCAATGATAACTGATGCAACGATTGTTAATGCCGATGTAAGCACTAGTGCTGCAATAGCAGGGACAAAAATAGATCCCTATTTTGGTTCACAAAATATTAGTACCACTGGAAACGCTACCGTAGGAGGAACATTAGACGTGACAGGTGTAACTACTTTTACTGCACAACCAGTACTTTCTTCTTTAACGGCTTCACAAGCTGTATTTACAGATACTTCAAAAGGTTTGGTTTCTAAATCAATGACAGGTACAGGAGATGTAGTACTTGCTGTTAGTCCAGCTTTAACTGGAACTCCAACTGCACCAACAGCTACTGCTCTTACAAATACAACACAATTAGCCACTACTGCTTTTGTAACCGCAGCGGCATCTTCTGCTAATTTTGTAGATTTGACTACTAACCAAACTATTGGAGGGATTAAAACATTTAATACTGATTTAAATGTCAACGGTCTAACCACATTATCAGATTTAAAGGTAAATGGTTTTGTAGAATTATCAATGTTAAGAGTAGATGGTTTTGCAGATATTAGAGATGCTTTTTTTACAGGAGGAATGTTTGACGTATGGGGTGATGCAAATTTCAACCGTAATATTTTCAATAGAGGTGAAATCACTTCTAACTCATTTATAAAACAAGGAGGTTTGGTTACTGAATTCTTAAAAGCAGATGGGTCTGTTGACGCAACTCCTTATGCACCTTTAGCTTCACCAGCTTTAACAGGAACACCAACAGCACCAACAGCTACTGCCGGAACAAACACTACTCAACTAGCCACTACTGCTTTTGTTACAAATGAAGTAACAGCACTCAATACCTTGGCAGACGGAAAAGTATACCTTGGAAACGCCAGTAATGTGGCCACAGAAGTGACTTTATCAGGAGAAGCCACAATAGATAACACCGGAGTAGTTACATTGAATAATGCAGCAGTGATAGGTAAAGTGTTGACTGGTTTTACACCATCGACCTCAGGGACAGCCGTTCTTGCTGCCGATTCAGTTTTGGGAGCGATTCAAAAAATAGAAGGAAACAAATCAACAGATGTTTTTGCAGATAGAACTTCAGACATAAAGTATCCAAGTGCAAAAGCAGTTCAGATCTATGTAGATACGTACTCAACAATAAATGCCATAAGCACCATAACTGCTGATTACACAGTATTGATTACGGATTATACCATTTTATCGAATAATACTGCCAGTGCATTTACCTTAACATTGCCAGCTGCTTCAGCTGCTACCGGGAAAGTATATGTTATTCGTAAAACAGACGAGACTAGTAATATATTAAATATTAGTCCAGCAGTTAAAATGACGGAAACAACATTAGTTTCATCTTTAAATTTCTCAAAAACAATCAGAATTCAGTCCAACGGTACTTCTTGGTACGTTATTGACTAATAAGATTATATTTTAAAACAAAAAACAAAATAATATGAGTCCAATTACATTTTTAAAAAACGTAGCCTACACCATAATTCTTTGGTCTTCTATAATTAGTGTTTCGGCACAAGTGACCCAGAAAATAGGGGGGAATCCGTATGCAATTGATTCCAAAGCTGTTTTGGAATTAGAAAGTACCACAAAGGGATTTTTACTTCCTCGAATGAATGCTACACAAATGGCTGCCATAACAACTCCTACCGAAGGTATGATGGTTTATTGTACCGATTGTGGCGTGGGAACAGATGGAGAATTGAGAATATCCTATAATAGTATCTGGCAAACCTTTAAAGGTGATTTAACAGGTAATGTAACAGGTGATTTAACCGGAAATCTTACTTCAACTTCTGTATTAGCTGATGGAGTAACTGCCACTACTCAAACAACAGGAGATAACTCAACAAAATTAGCTACTACCGCTTTTGTTACAGCAGCAGCTTCTTCTTCAAACTTTGTCGATTTAACCACTGCGCAAACGGTTGCAGGAGCTAAGACTTTTAGTTCAGATTTGAGTATACATGGTTTAATAGTTGGCTCAGGTGGTAATGGAACTGATAATTCAAATACTGCAATCGGAAGCCTTTCTCTTAGAGGGAATACAGGTAGCAATAATACGAGTATTGGTTCAGAATCCCAGAATAGTCCTTCTATGTCAGGTAATGAAAATACCTCTGTGGGGTCAGCATCGCTTGCTCATAACCAAATCGGTGACTCCAATACTGCAATTGGAGGTCATTCTTTATTTTATAATGAAAACTCTAGTAATACGGCCATTGGTTACCGTTCTTTATTTGCTAATCAAAGTGGTTCTAATAATACAGCTATTGGTAACAGCGCTTTATATTATAATAATAATGGAAGTGGTTCTTATAATACAGCCATAGGGAATGGGGCAGATGTATATAATTTAGATACTCCTGCTGCAGCTATAGGTAATGCAACAGCTATAGGAAGTGGTGCAATTGCAATTGCCAGTAATACTATTCAATTAGGTAATGCATTAGTTGCTAATGTAAATACAAGTGGTTCTTATACTGGAGGTTCATTTGTGAAATCTGGAGGAACATCATCTGAGTTTTTAAAAGCTAATGGTACAGTTGATGGCACAGCTTATGCACCTTTAGCCTCGCCAGCCTTAACAGGAACACCAACAGCACCAACAGCTACTGCCGGAACAAACACTACTCAACTAGCCACTACTGCTTTTGTTACAAATGAAGTAACAGCACTCAATACCTTGGCAAATGGAAAAATCTATCTTGGAAACGCCAGCAATGTAGCAACAGAGGTTACTTTGTCAGGAGATGTAACTATAGATAATGCAGGAGTGAGTACCATTGGAGCTAGCAAAGTGGTAAGTTCAATGATAACTGACGCAACGATTGTTGATGCTGATGTTAATGCTTCAGCTGCAATAGCAGGAACTAAAATAGCCCCGAATTTTGGTGCTCAAAATGTAGTTACTACAGGTACATTTGCAGCAGGTGCAACCACGCTAAGTTCAACTTTAAATGTAGCAGGTCAAACCACTACAGCAGCAATTAGCGCTACTAACGTAACTGCTTCAGGAACTGCAACAGTAACAGGACTAACCACTTTAAATGGTGGTTTAAATATGGATTCTGGTAAATTCAGAGTTGCTAATGATACTGGGAATACAATTATAGTAGGAACTTTAGATGTAGGTGGAAATATTTCATTAGATGGCCCAACAACAGTGAATAACACTTTGTATGTTGATGAAGCTACAAAATTAAATAGCACTTTATTAGTAACAGGTATCACAACCACTAATGGAATAACCAATACATTTGGTGAGGTTAATTTAGGTAACAATGCGATACAAACAGATGAGATAGATGCCGATGCAGTAACAGATGATAAAATAATGGACGGAACAATAACTAATAGTGATATTAATCCCTTTGCTGCAATAGACGGGACAAAAATCTATGCGAATTTTGGTCCACAAAATGTGGTTATTGGAGGTCCATTAGACGTAGCAGCTGTAACAGTAAGCGGTACTTTAGTAGTAGCAGGTGCAACTTCAGTTGGTGACCTTACCGCAACAGGTGTTGTTAGTTTAGGTGAAGATGCCATACAAGCTTCAGAGATACAAAACGAAGCCGTAACAACAGGTAAAATTGAAAACTTAACAATACTTAACGAGGATATCTCTGCAACGGCTGGTATTGCCCAATCAAAAATTGATGGATTGACCGATGCCTTAGATACAAAAGCAAATATAGCTTCCCCTACTTTAACAGGAACACCAACTGCACCAACTGCATTGGCAACAGATAATTCAACTCAAATAGCAACAACGGCTTTTGTGACTGCAGCGGCTTCTTCCTTAAACTTTGTCGATTTGACAACTGATCAGACAGTTGCGGGTGCTAAGACGTTTAGCGCTAACTTAACTGTAAATGGTATTACAGTTGGTTCTTACACAGGTATTGGAGGCCTTGAGTATGATAATACTTTATTAGGAAACAATGTAGTAGGTGATCCTAATGGAAAGGAAAATACTATTTTTGGTTATAAAGCTAGTGCTA
>CAMCFT010000040.1 GCA_945874225.1 Flavobacterium psychrophilum | reverse complement strand
TTTTTTTAAGACGTTTCACTTTTTGATAGTGAATCATAGCTATGTGAACCCAAGACCCGAGCGATAGCGAACAGGCGAAGCAATTGGTCTATCAAACTCTTTTTACTATGACTCTATGTGTTAAAATTTTTATATTTCGTTAATAATTGAGTATTTTATTAATTGCACCCAACGGTTTTTTTTTATATAAATACAACCCTGCAAAATTAATTTAGCAGGGTTTTTTGTGCTTATTTGTTGCGGCTTTAATTTTTTATAATGAAGATTCATTTTGTTTTTTTTAAATCAGTAGTAGCTTTTTATAAATCATGAGTCAATTTTTATAAAATTAAATAAATTTAACGTATAATTATTTTTAATAATAATTTATTATCCAGTAAAATGAAACTTCAACAAATATTAATTTGTGATCAGAAAGAGGATGAAGTTGTTTTTTCTTCACCTGATTTTTCTGCAAAAAGAGCAACCCTGGTTTTAGCTTTTGGCGAGAGAGAAGTTTTAGAATCATCTTTACCCTATAAGAAATTAAAAGAAAGATATTCTGAAGCGCAGATTGTTATTTGTTCTACTTCAGGACAAATCTCGAATTTTAACTTAGTCGAAAATGATATTGTTGCAACTGCAATAGAATTTGAAAAATCAACAATAAAAATTGCCGAAATAGACCTTTGTAAAAATAATAATATTCAAGAATTAGGTCTTATTGTAAAAAAGGAACTTTTGAACGAAGATTTAAAATCAATCCTTGTTATTTCTGAAGGTAGTTTTGTTAACGGAACTGAATTAGTAAACGAATTAGGAAAACAAACAAATCATTCAATCCCAATTTTTGGTGGTCTTGCTGGGGACAATGTTAAATTTGAAAAAACCCTCGTAGGCATAAATGAAGATGCTACAGAAGGGAAAGTTGTAGTTATTGGCTTCTATGGCAATGAAATAAATTTTGGTTTTGGTTGTAAAGGCGGTTGGAGTGATTTTGGTCCCGAAAGAGAAGTGACACTTTCAGAAAAAAATGTGTTATATAAAATAGGAGATAGATTTGCCTTGGATATTTATAAAGAATACTTAGGGAAATATGCTGATGATTTGCCAGGTTCCGCTTTGTATTTTCCTCTTTCGATGAAAGAAAGCAAAGATGCTCCTTCGGTAGTAAGAACGATTTTAGCAATAGACGAAAAGACGAAATCAATGACCTTTGCAGGAAATATTCATCAAGGCTCTTTTATTAGATTAATGAAAGGCAATTTCGATAAACTTATTGATGCGTCTTATAACGCAGCATCCGAGTCATTTTCTAATCATCCTAAGGAGCCGGAATTAGCACTTATTGTAACTTGTGTTGGCAGAAAGATTGTTTTAGGAAATAGAGTGGAGGAAGAATTTGAAGCAGTAAAAGAAATTTCAGGAAACACGCTCCTTTGCGGGTTTTATTCTTATGGAGAAATTTCGCCTGTTACAAATCATAAATCTTGTGAATTGCACAACCAAACTATAGCTATTTTAACTATTAGCGAAAACTAAATCTATTTATGGCGGATTATAATTTAAATAGAAATTTAAACAGACAAATCAATAAATTTTTATCTGATGAAATTATTGATAATAATCCGTCAATCCAAAAATTTATTCAGGCTGTAAGTCAGTCATATGAAAATTATGAAAAAGATGCTGAATTATTCGATCAATCCATTCGATTAAATGATTTAGAATTTTATAAAATTAATACTAAAATTCAAGATCAATTAATAAAAAAGAAGAGGGTACAGGCTGAATTAATTCAAGCTATTAAATTATTAAGTAGTAATAACAGTACTTTAGAATTGGGGGTGGATAACTTGACTGAATTGTTGCAAATATTGCACAGCGAAATTGAGTACAAAAAAGTGGTAGAAGAACAGTTGATTTTGTCAAAATCCAATGCAGAAAGTGCAAATGAGGCCAAATCAGATTTTTTATCCATAATGAGTCACGAAATTCGTACGCCATTAAATGGAATTATCGGTTTAATATACATTATGGAAAAAGAACGGACCATTGAAAGTTTTAATGAAAACTTGGACGTTTTAAAAATTTCTGCTCAAAATTTATTCCTGCTTTTAAATAATATTTTAGATTTTAATAAAATTGAATCAGGTAAAATTGACTTAGAACAAATACCGTTTAATTTCAAGGATTTAGTTTCCGAAATAGTAAGTTCACTTCAATTAAAAGCATTAGAAAATCACAATAAAATTGAAATAATTATTGATGATAATTTTATAACAAATATTGTTAGTGACCCCTTAAGAATAAGTCAAGTCATTACAAATCTTGTGCTTAATGCAATAAAATTTACCAAAAACGGATTGATTCAGGTTAAAATTGACCAATTAGACCAAGTCAATAATCATTCAGTATTTAAAGTTCAGATTATAGATAATGGTATAGGAATTGATTTGGAGAAATTTAATTTAATTTTTCAAAAGTTTGCCCAAGCAGATACTAAAACTTCAAGACAATTTGGTGGGTCAGGGTTGGGTTTAGTCATTGCAAAAAACCTGCTCAATTTATTACATTCGGACATTGAATTAGAAAGTAAAATAGGATTGGGTTCTAATTTTAGCTTCATTTTAAATTTGCCTATTTTTAATAAAGATACCGAATTGTTAAATGATAATTCCGTTGAATACAAAGAACAAAATCTAGTGGGCTTAAGATTGCTCTTGGTGGAAGACAACCTTATTAATGTCAAAATCGCCGAAAAAGTACTTAAACAATGGGATGTGGAAGTCGATGTGGCTTTGAACGGTCTTATAGCAGTTGAGAAACATAAAGTAAATACCTATGATATTATTCTAATGGATTTGTCTATGCCGGTAATGGATGGCTACGAAGCAACCATAAATATACGAAGTACAGATTCATCAACTCCAATTATTGCATTAACAGCCTCTACTTCTTATTTAAGTCTTGAGAAAGCAATGCAAATAGGTATAAACGAATATATAACAAAGCCATTCAACCCAAGAGAATTAAATCTTAAATTAAGTAAACACTATTTTTATTAAAATAAATAGTAGTTAAAGAAAATTGTGAAGAATTTTAAATAGCAATTCATGAAATCTTTACTCTATTTTCTATATTTTAAAATCTGCAATCTAAAATCTGCAATCTAAAATTTCTTGTCAATATAATTCTTAATAACTTTGACGATTTCCTCTTTTAAAATGGGTAGACATTCCCTATATTAGCAGACTCGAGGTCTGTGCGAAAAGCATAGACCGAAAAGAACGCAGTTAAATTCGATAAAATTTAAAATGTCCGATCAAAATCAATATACCGAAGACAATATTCGGTCACTCGACTGGAAAGAACACATCCGAATGCGCCCCGGAATGTACATTGGAAAACTCGGTGACGGTTCGTCCCCAGACGATGGTATTTATATTCTCCTCAAGGAAGTCCTGGATAACTGTATCGACGAATTTGTTATGGGTGCGGGAAAAACCATTGAGGTAACCATCAAGGAAAAAACTGTTACTGTTCGCGATTACGGTCGTGGAATTCCACTTGGAAAAGTGATTGATGTGGTTTCTAAAATGAATACAGGGGGAAAATACGATTCCTTAGCCTTCAAGAAATCAGTGGGTTTAAATGGTGTTGGAACAAAAGCGGTAAATGCTTTGTCCAATTATTTCCGCGTGGAATCCGTTCGTGATGACAAGCAAAAAGCGGCTGAATTTTCAGGAGGAAATTTGGTTCTCGACGAAGATATTATCGAAACGACCAAACGAAAAGGAACTAAAGTTACTTTTATTCCGGACGAAGCGATTTTTAAAAATTACAAATACCGTTATGAGTATGTAATCAAAATGCTCAAAAACTATTGTTATCTCAACAATGGTTTGACGATTTTGTTTAATGGTGAAAAATATTTTTCTGAAAATGGATTGAAAGATTTATTGGAAGAAACCATCCACGCCGATGATCTTGAATACCCAATCATACATTTGAAAGGAGACGATATCGAAATCGCCTTGACACATAGTAAAACCCAATACAGTGAGGAATACCATTCGTTTGTAAACGGACAAAATACGACCCAGGGAGGAACACATCTGGCTGCTTATCGCGAAGCCATTGTGAAAACCATCCGGGAATTTTATAATAAAAGTTTCGAAGCTTCGGATGTACGGAAATCCATTGTGACTGCCATTAGCATCAAAGTAATGGAGCCGGTTTTCGAGTCACAGACCAAAACAAAATTAGGTTCAACCGATATGGGCTCAGACCCGGGAATGCCATCGGTTCGAACATTCGTCAATGATTTTGTAAAAAATAAATTAGACAGTTTTTTACATAAAAACCCAGCAACAGCTGAGGCGCTTTTGCGCAAAATTATGCAGGCAGAAAGAGAAAGAAAAGAACTTTCCGGTATTCGAAAATTGGCCACAGATCGAGCCAAGAAATCAAATTTGCACAACAAAAAACTAAGAGATTGTCGGGCACATCTTCCTGATACGAAAAATCCAAAAAATTTAGACAGTACGCTTTTTATCACTGAGGGAGATTCGGCTTCGGGATCGATTACTAAATCTCGCGATGTCAATACACAAGCGGTTTTCAGTCTTCGTGGAAAACCACTGAATTGTTACGGAATGACCAAAAAAATTGTCTACGAAAATGAGGAATTCAATTTGTTACAAGCTGCCTTGGATATCGAAGATGGTCTTGAAAAATTGCGATAC
The DNA here is from genome assembly GCA_945874225.1 of Flavobacterium psychrophilum. Classification (GTDB taxonomy): domain Bacteria; phylum Bacteroidota; class Bacteroidia; order Flavobacteriales; family Flavobacteriaceae; genus Flavobacterium; species Flavobacterium psychrophilum_M. Next base: position 17,595 of record CAMCFT010000040.1, on the reverse strand, counting down.
AACAACATTGTAATTGCCACCGATGCTGATGTCGACGGAATGCACATTCGTTTGTTATTGATTACATTTTTCTTGCAATTTTTCCCGGAATTAATTAAAGAGGGGCATTTGTATATTTTGCAAACGCCACTTTTCAGGGTTCGAAACAAGAAAGAAACCATTTATTGCTATTCGGAAGAAGAAAGAAAAGCAGCCATAGAAAAATTAAAACCAAAACCTGAAATCACCCGATTTAAAGGTTTGGGTGAAATATCGCCAGACGAATTCAAGAATTTTATTGGAGAAACGATTCGATTGGATCCAATTATGATGGATAAAAACACTTCGGTGGAGCAATTGTTATCTTTCTATATGGGAAAAAATACGCCGGACCGACAAGAATTTATCATCAAGAATTTGAAGGTGGAATTAGATACGATTGAAGCTAATTAATATAGTTAACAAAGAAAAATTGTCAAAAAAACTTCAAAATATAGTTTTATTCCAACAAGTTGTAGCGCTATTGCAAAATGCTCGACTACAAGTTTTACGTACCGTAAATCAAACGATGACGATTACGTATTTCGAAATTGGAAGAATGATTATTGAAGAAGAACAAAGTGGAAAAAACAGAGCTGAATACGGAAAGCAAATTCTAAAAGGACTTTCTGAAGATTTGAAAAAAGAGTTTGGGAAAGGTTTTTCAATTCGAAATTTAGAACAAATAAGACAATTCTATATGACTTATTCAAAATCCGAATCACTGACTCGGATTTTAGAAATTCGAAATACGCAATCACTGACTGCGGAATTCAAATCTCAAAAAGCGCAGGCAGTGACTGCGGAATTTAATAAAATAGATTATCAAACATTGTCTTCATTTTTCAAATTAACTTGGACACATTATGTTTTTTTAATGCGAATTGATGATGAAAAAGAAAGAATTTTTTACGAAATAGAATCCGAGAAATACAATTGGAGCGTTCGGGAATTAAAACGTCAATATGATTCGGCTTTATATACAAGATTAGCATTGAGTCGAGATAAAAAAGGAGTTTTAGAGCTTTCTGAAAAAGGTCAGATTATCGAGAAACCAAAAGATCTTATCAAAGATCCTTATATTTTAGAATTTCTTGGGTTACCAGAATTAAAACAATATTCTGAATCGGAACTCGAACAAGAAATTATTAATAAATTAGAAAATTTTCTATTAGAATTAGGAGAAGGATTTGCATTTGTAGCTCGCCAAAAAAGAATAACTTTTGATGATAAACATTTTTATATAGATTTAGTATTTTATAACCGAATTTTAAAATGTTTTGTTTTAATCGACTTGAAAATTGGAGAACTGAAACATCAGGATTTGGGTCAAATGCAAATGTATGTCAACTATTATGACAGAGAAATGCGTCTGGAAGACGAGAACAACACCATCGGAATTGTACTTTGTCAAAACAAAAGTAATTTGGTTGTAGAATATACATTGCCAGAAAATAACGAGCAAATTTTTGCCAGTAAATACAAAACAGTTCTTCCGAGTAAGGAAGATTTAATAAAATTAATTTCGGAATCAAAATAAATGAAAGACGAAGAAGACGAAGAGAATAGTATCCCAAACGAAGACGAAAGCAACGAAGAGTTAAACGAGTCAACGAGCGAAGAAGGCTTTGAAGATATTAAAACCTCTGCTGGGATGCAGCATTTTTACGAAAATAACGACGAAGGAAGTGATACCATAACCAAAGTTACAGGAATGTACAAAGACTGGTTTTTGGACTATGCTTCGTATGTAATTTTGGAGCGTGCCGTTCCCGCGATTGAGGACGGTTTTAAACCAGTTCAACGCCGAATTATGCACTCGCTTAAGGAATTGGATGATGGTCGTTACAACAAAGTGGCGAATGTCGTAGGTCACACAATGCAATACCATCCACACGGAGATCAGAGCATTGGTGATGCGATGGTGCAAATCGGTCAGAAAGAATTATTGATTGATTGCCAGGGTAACTGGGGGAATATCCTCACAGGCGATAGCGCTGCAGCTTCTCGTTATATTGAAGCACGTTTGTCGAAATTTGCCTTAGAAGTCTTGTATTCTCCAAAAATTACTGATTGGGGTGTTTCCTATGATGGTCGTCGAGCGGAACCCAATAATCTGCCGGTTAAATTTCCTTTATTATTAGCTTCAGGGGCCGAAGGGATAGCTGTAGGGCTTTCCACGAAAGTCTTACCTCATAATTTTATTGAACTCATTGATGCTTCTGTAAAAATATTAAAGGGAAAACCATTCCAGATTTTTCCGGATTTTCAAACAGCAGGAATTGCAGATGTTTCCAATTATAATGATGGAATGCGAGGCGGACGTGTTCGCGTTCGCGCCAAAATTGCCCAATTGGACAAAAATACTTTGGTGATTACCCAAATTCCGTTTTCGACAAATACGACGACTTTGATTGATAGTATTTTGAAAGCCAACGAAAAAGGGAAAATTAAAATCAAGAAAATTGAAGACAATACTGCTGCTGAGGTAGAGATATTAATTCATCTTTTTCCAGGCGTTTCGCCAGATAAAACGATAGATGCTTTGTTTGCTTTCACGGCTTGCGAAACTTCGGTGGCACCATTGGGTTGTGTAATTGAAGATAATAAACCTTTGTTTGTTGGGGTTTCTCATATGTTGAAAATTTCTACGGAACGAACCGTTCAATTGCTGAAAAGTGAACTCGAAATTCAATTAAGTGAACTCGAAGAACAATGGCATTTTCTATCGTTGGAACGTATTTTTATCGAAAACAAAATCTACCGAGATATTGAAGATAAAACGACTAAAGAAGACGTAATTAAAGCTGTTGATGATGGATTGAAACCGTTTACTAAAAATTTAAAACGTGCTGTGACCGAAGAGGATATTCTTCGTTTGCTCGATATTCGAATTATGCGTATTTCGAAATTTGACAGCAACAAAGCACAAGACAAAATTGAAGCTTTAGAAGGCGATATCGAACAGGTGAAATACGACTTGGAACACCTAATCGATTTTGCTATTGCCTTTTTTACCAAGTTAAAAGATAAATACGGAAAAGGCCGCGAACGCCTGACTGAATTGCGAAGTTTCGATAATATCGAAGCGACAAAAGTAGCTTTGCGAAATACCAAATTATTCGTGAATAGGGAAGAAGGTTTCATAGGAACCGGATTAAAAAAAGACGAATACGTTACGGATTGCTCCGATATTGATGATGTGATTGTTTTTCTCCGCAACGGAAATATGATGATTTGTAAAGTCGATGACAAGAAATTCGTTGGAAAAGATATCATTCACATTGCCATCTTTGACAAGAGCGACAAGCGCACGATTTACAATGTGATTTACCGTGACGGAAAATCAGGTCCGTCTTATATAAAACGTTTCAATGTTTCAGGTGTTACACGGGATAAATTATACGATTTGACTAATGAAACCAAAGGTTCACAGGTTTTATATTTCACCCACAATCCAAATGGGGAAGCCGAAGTGATTACGGTTTTATTGCGCCAGATAGGAAGTATCAAGAAACTGAAATGGGATTTAGATTTTGCGGACATAGCCATAAAAGGGCGTGCCTCCAAAGGGAATTTGGTTACCAAATATCCAATCAAGAAAATCGAAATCAAGGAAAAAGGAATTTCGACTTTGAAACCTAGAAAAATTTGGTTTGATGATACCGTTCAAAGATTGAACGTCGATGCCAGAGGAGAATTGTTGGGCGAATTTAGACCTAACGATAAGATTTTGGTGATTTCACAAACAGGGAAACTAAAAGTCATCATACCCGAATTATCGACACATTTTGATGAAGATATGGTGGTGTTGGAAAAATGGCATCCTAAGAAACCAATTTCCGCTATTTATTATGATGGTGAAAAAGAACGCTATTACATAAAACGCTTTTTGGTGGAAACCGAAGGAAAAGAAGAAATTTTTATCACGGAACATCCCAAATCACAATTGGAAATAGTCTCGACCGATTATCGACCGATGGCCGAATTGGTTTTTACGAAAGTGAAAGGGGTTCAAAAAGAAAATCAAATGGTAGATATTGAGAATTTCATTGCTGTGAAAGGTTTCAAGGCATTGGGAAATCAATTGACTACTGATAAGTTGAAACAAGTGAATTTACTCGAACCATTGCCTTATGAAGAGCCAGAAGAAGTGGTTCCCGAAGAACTGGAAGTCGAAGGCGAAACTGAAGTGGAAATTCCAGTTGAAGATATCGAAGACATTCAGCCTGATGAAGACGGACAGATTACTTTGTTTTAATTAACCTAAAATTACACAAAGGTATAATGCAGAAGGTCTCAAAGTAATTATATTACTTTGAGACCTTTGTTTTTGTAAGGCACTTTAGTTAGCCTTTAGTCTTTTTCTTATCCACCCTCATATTCAAAACTTCCACTAAAAGCGAGAAGGAAATGGCAAAATATAAATAGCCTTTTGGCACTGGCGTAACGTGGTTTCCAAAGATTAATGCATTCGATAAATGAGCACTTTCCGTGATTAACATAAACCCAATTAAAATCAAAAAGGACAATCCTAGAATTTGGATAGAAGGATTTTTGTTGACAAAATTACCTACAGGAACAGCAAATTGCATCATAATCAAAACCGAAATAACTACAGCTGTTATCATAATATAGAGTGCGCCGGCAACGCCATTGGTCATCCCTACAGCAGTCAGAATACTGTCAAAAGAGAAAACCAGGTCAATTAAAATGATTTGAGCGATAACACTTCCAAATGATTTTACCGCTGATTCTTTTAATTCCTTTTCTTCTTCTCCTTTTAAATCTACTTTCTCGTGAATTTCTTTGGTGCTTTTATAAATCAGGAACAATCCACCAAGAAGAAGAATGAGACTTTGCCCAGAAACTTGAGCATTTAACCATCTAAAATTTATTGTAAACCAAGGTTCTTTCATCGCAATCAACACGGTAATTCCAAAAAGAAGCGCAATCCTCATAAACATAGCCAAAAACATTCCAATTTTTGTGGCTTTTTTGCGTTGTTCAGCCGGTAATTTTCCGGTAACAATCGATATGAAAATGATATTGTCTATTCCGAGTACAATTTCCAGAAAGGTCAATGTTAACAAGGCAATCCAGGCATCTGGGTTTAAAAATACTTCCATTTTATGTAGTTATAAATTATAAATTATGAGTGTCATTGCGAGGCACGAAGCAATATGTTATCATTTATCCGCAACATGCAATCTTCAACTTGCAATCTGCCATCTGTAACCTGCTATCTGAAATCTGCTATTTTCTCAACAGTTCCGCGTTGTTTTTTATCGCTTCCCACAATTCCGAATTCAAAAGTATAGGAATTTTTCGAAGTAGTCAAAATTTTCATGTTAATTGCATTTTTTTCTGCCATATTCTTCGGATGGATTTTTTGGATAATGTATTCACAATCGCTTACCCATCGAATACTCGAGGTATCGGTTTTGCCTTCAAAAGTTTCAATTTCGATGCTGTCATTGCGTTCAAAAACCGTAGTTTTATTGATGCCGTCAACCTTGTAGTCGAATTTGAATTTCCCGGTTTTAAAATCCTTGCAATTGCGTTCCACATTATAGCAGGACAGTAGTGAAAGTAGTGGAAGGATAAAGATAATTTTTTTCATATTTTTTGGAGCTGTTTCCTGCTATCCGTTGCAATCTTTGCTTTTTTAAAGAAAAAAAGCAAAGGATTTTCACTTCTATCAGGGCTATTACATTTGTTTCTAAATTAAATTTTAAGTTTTTTAAAACTATTTCAGTAATTTTTATTACATTTTTTAACCATTTAACTTTGTGTGCTTTGCGAAAATATTTGTGCACTTTGTGGTTAAACTTTATTCAATTTTAATATCATATTTATCCAAAAGGCCAACAATTCCTTGGGTCGAAAATTTGGCTTTTTTCATTGGATTAAATTCAGGGTCTATTTTGAAATTGTGTGCAGATCTGAAATCAACTCCAGCCAATTGGGTGTCATTAAAAACTGCATTATCCAAATTACAGTTTTCAAAAACCGAATTGTTCAGATGCGTTCCAATAAAAGAAACTTCTTTCATCGAACAGGAATTAAACTTTGTTTTGGGCATTTTCTTGTTGGCAAAAGACGAATAATCCAAGGCGCAATCCTGAAAACTTACGCTAAATAAGAAATCAGCACAGGATTGGAATTGAATCCCAAGCAATTTGCAATTCTTGAAATGTACCGTTTTTAAACTCGTTCCGGCTAATTGTGTCATTGAAAGATTGCAATCAATAAACTCGCAATCCATAAATATATTGTTTGAAAAATCACTATTCGAAAAATCGCAGTTCTTGAAAATGCAATCTTCAAACTCCCTATTGTTGACTTTTTGGTCTATGAAAGAGACTTTTTCGAACGTTTTATTAGTGTGTATCAGGTTTTCCATTAGAGCTTTTTGGGTTTTCTTGATGTATGTCTAACTCGAAGAATTTGAATACAATCTGGAGTAATTTGATACGAAATCATATAATCATAAACGAAGTAAGTTCTGAAACTCCCATCATTGCTGTTCTTTTTTGTATCGAGTTTGTAAATTTCTGGTTGGGATTTCAAAATTTCAGTGCTGTCAAAAATTGCATCAATTATTTTATCGGCAATTTGTATAGACTTGCTTTCAAAAAAAATATAAAAATGAATGTCTTCGAGTTGTACCAAGGCATCAGAAGACCAAATTATTTTCGTCCCCATTTTTTTGAAATTTCTCTCGCCTCATTTTCAGAGTGAAAACGACCATTCTTGATGCTTTCCAATGCTTTTTCAATATCGATATTATAATCAACATTTGTAGCTTCAGTGGTTGAGTTTATTGAAAGCAAAAGACGTTTTAGTTTCTCAACAAAAGAGGGGTCTTTCACTTTGTCAATTTCTTGATGAATCCAATTTCTTTCTGCCTGAATATCCATAAGTTGTAATTTTTAGTAAATGTATGAATTAATCATTAAATAAACTTCGCATCATTATTTTCAACCCCAAAAAAGCCAAATAAACAGCACCCAAACAAGTAGCAATTCCGATTCCTAAAACCAAATAATGCCAATCATTCTGCTTGTTGATAAACGCATTGTGAATCACCGATGGCCCAATAAATAGCAAGGGCAAAGCCAATGCTAATTTTTTGATCCCTTTGGATAAAAGTTCTTTGTTAGTTGACATTGAATTTTGTTTATAGTTTTCGAATACTGGAAAAATCTGCAACCTGCAACCTGCTCACTGCGACTGAAAACTGTTTACTGCCTTTCTCACACTTCCGTATTTTTCAAGCAATTTTGCGGCTACTTCATACGAAACAGGAATTTCTCCCATAATCATTTTTACGCCGCGATCCACGAGTTTGATGTTGCTCAATTGCATATCAACCATTTTGTTGCCTTTCACTTTCCCCAGTTGAATCATGGCGGTGGTCGAAATCATATTGAGCACTAATTTTTGTGCTGTTCCGGCTTTCATTCTGGAACTTCCGGTGACAAATTCAGGACCAACAATAACTTCTATTGGGAATTTTGCTTTTAGCGAAAGTGGACTTCCCTGATTGCATGTGATGCAACCTGTAATGATGTTTTTATCGTTGCAGGCCTGCAAACCGCCAATGACATAAGGCGTTGTTCCCGAAGCGGCAATCCCAATCACGACATCATTTTCGTTGATTTGGTGTGCTTGTAAATCAATCCAGGCTTGGTTAGCATCGTCTTCGGCATTTTCAACAGCTTTGCGAATGGCTTTGTCGCCACCAGCAATGATTCCGTTAACCATTTCCGCAGGAACACCAAATGTTGGCGGACATTCCGAAGCATCTAGAATTCCCAAGCGCCCGGAAGTTCCTGCGCCAATGTAAAATAATCGACCGCCAAGTTTCATTTTAGCAACAATTTGAGTTACTAAAGTTGCTATTTGAGGCAAGGCTTTTTCTACGGCAAAAGGGACGGTTTTGTCTTCCTGATTCATATTAAATAGCAATTCTTGAACCGACATTTTTTCTAAATGTTTGTATTTCGAGGATTGTTCGGTGGTTTTTGTGAAGTTCATAGACAATGAATTTTTTTTGCCGCAAAGGACTAAGACGCAAATTTAACAAATAATTTTTTAGAGTGAAATGAATTTAAAAATAATAAAACTTGGTGGCTTCGTGTCTTTTTGGCTATATAATATACGCCAACACAATCCCAAACAAGATCATCGAAACCTTGGCAATATTAAATTTGTGACCTTCGCTGCTTTCGAAAATAATGGTAGACGAAATATGGAATAATATCCCGATGACGATGGCTGTGATTTCGGTGTAATAGTCGTTTAATAGGGGTAAATAATCCGATAAGATGGTTCCCAGCGGAGTCATAATCGCAAAAGTAATCATAAAGGCAAAAATTGCTTTTTTATTCAGACTTGAATTGATAAAAAAGGTAGTCAGAATGATGGCGATGGGCAAATGATGAATAGCAATTCCCAAGGCTAAATTGTGGTGGTGACTTACGGAAAATCCTTCCAGAAAGGCGTGAATACAAAGGCTGATAAAAAGCAACCAAGGCATTTGTTCCATTTTTCCGTGACCATGAACGTGTCCGTGTTCGGCTCCTTTGGAGAAAAATTCCAATATGATTTGGAATACAATTCCAGCCATTATAAAAAGTCCAATGTTAGGATTATCACTTTTATAAACGTCCGGCAACAAATGCATTACGGTTAACGAAAGTAAAAACGAACCACTGAAAGCCAACAATAACTTAAGGTTGGTTTTGTTTTTGGGTTTCAAAAACAAGGCAATAATGTATCCAATTAGGACTGAAAATAAAGGTAAAAGGTAGTTCATATATAAATGTTAATTTGGTAATTTGTTAATGTGTTGATTCGTCAAAAAAGACAAATAACCAAATAAACAAATAACCGAAACTCGTTACTTAAAAATCATTATTAATCGTTCGCTATCGGTTTTATGGAATTTTTTCAATTTATAATCTCCAAAAATGTCCAAAAGATAAATCCCGGCTTCTTCCATTAATTCTTCAAAATCCTTGAGCGTTAGAGCTTTTACCTTTTCGGTAAAATGGAATTTTTCGCCTTGATCTTCAAAGTCAATTTCTTTATAAATATGTCCTTCACTCACATATCTTTTGATGTGAAAATCAATATTTTCAACAGTTTTTACTTCATCGGCGACTAAATTATTCACCACTTGATTGACGTTCATAAAGTCAATAACGGCAAAACCATATTCGGTAAGACTTTCTTTCATCGCCTTCAAAGTGGTCAGATTGTCTTCGTCATTTTCGAAATAACCAAAACTGGTAAACAGATTAAATATAGCATCAAACTTATCCTCGAAAGCTTCACGCATATCGTGAACTTGAAAATGCAGGGTTTCATTTTGGTTTTTATTGGCCTCGGCAATGCTGTTTTCAGATAAATCAGCACCCACGACTTCATAACCCAACTGGTTCAGATAAATGGAATGACGACCTTTTCCACAAGCCAAATCCAGCACTTTGGCTTTCTCGGGAAGGTTGAGGTAATGCGTCAGATTGTCCATAAAAACCTGGGCTTCTCTGTAATTTCTTTCTTTATAAAGGATGTGATAGTAAGGAGTGTCAAACCAGGAGGCAAACCAATTGTGGGTTTTGGGATTCCCGATTTCCGATTTAGAATTATTAAAATCTGACATTTATTATTTGATTTTCATTTAAAGTGCAAATTTAGACTATTTTTGCCGAATATAACGATAACAATTCCCCCTTTGGGGGTTAGGGGGCTATGGAAAATTTTAGAATGATTGCCAAAACCTTTTTTGGTTTTGAAGAAATACTGGCAAATGAATTGAAAATGCTGGGCGCACAAGACGTGGAGCAAGGCGTGAGAATGGTCAGTTTTAAAGGAGATAAGGGCTTTATGTACAAGGCGAACTTGGCTTTGAGAACGGCTTTGAAAATATTGAAACCTATTTATTTCTTCAAAGCAAGAGACGAACAGGCACTATATAAAGGAATTTCAGGTGTAAACTGGTCGAAATTTATAAGTGCCAACCAGACTTTTGTGATTGATGCGACCGTGCATTCAGAGTATTTTAATCATACGGAATTTGTTTCCCAAAAATGTAAAGACGCTATCGTGGACCAGTTTCGTGATAGAACAGGACAACGTCCGAGTATCGAAAAAATTCATCCCGATTTAAGAATAAATATTCACATCGATAAAGATCAGGTTTCTGTTGCATTAGACACTTCCGGGAATTCTTTGCACCAGCGTGGTTATAGAACGGCCACAAATATTGCTCCTATCAACGAAGTATTGGCAGCTGGAATTTTATTGCTTTCAGGTTGGGATGGACAAGGCGATTTCTTGGATCCTATGTGTGGTTCCGGAACTTTCTTGGCGGAAGCCGCAATGATTGCCTGTAATATTCCGGCAAACATCAACCGCAAGGAATTTGCTTTCGAAAAATGGAACGATTGGGATAATGAGTTATTCGAATCTATTATGGAATCTTTGATGAAAAGAGTTCGAGAATTTCATTATACCATAAAAGGCTATGACAAAGCACCATCTGCCGTGATGAAAGCCAAAGACAATATCAAAAACGCCAATCTGGACGAATATATTACTATAGAAGAAAGAAACTTTTTCGACACGGAAAAAACTACACAAGGAAAATTGCATATGGTTTTCAATCCGCCTTACGATGAGCGATTGGACATTCATATGGAAGAATTCTACAAGAATATTGGTGACACCTTGAAGAAAAATTATCCGGGAACCAATGCTTGGTTCATCACAGGAAACCTCGAAGCATTGAAATTTGTAGGATTAAAACCTTCCCGAAAAATCAAGCTTTTCAATGCCAGCATCGAAGCCCGCTTGGTGAAATACGAAATGTACGAAGGAAGCAAGAGAACAAAGTTCCAAACAACAGATGATAGTGTTCAGTAATCGAACTAAAACCCAACACCTAATACCCTAAAAAATGACCAAATTACAAGTACGCGCATTTCTATACCAACTGGGTTGTTTTGCGATATTATTCATATCAATCCAATATTTATTGGCAAGGTTCACTCATTTAACAGGATTCTGGATTCCGTTTACCGCTTTTGTGGCAGGTACAATTCTGTCTCCAAAATTTCAGGCAGCCAAAACTAAAGACGGAGAAAAACTATTTATGTCCTGGCTGTTTATAAAAGGAATTAAAGAAATAGGGTAGGAATTAATTACGAATGTTAAATTACGAATTACGAATGGAGAAATTGAATTATAGATTTTTAGAACGTAAGGTTTTCTGAATAGAACCAATGATTTTTAATAATTCGTTTACGTCAAGTAATAAACTTTCGTTTTCTTTTTTTGAAATATAATCGGTATCGGTTAATAATCGAATCCAATAATGGGATTCTCTCGCTTCTTTGTAGGCAATTGTAAGTTTAGCAAAAAAAATCCTTATCAGTTTGCCCTCCAATAGCTTCCTCAATATTAGCTCCTATTGATGTGCCTGAACGAAGTAATTGTTTACTCAATACGAACTCCTTTTTTTCTTCACATAAGTATTTATAAGCTTTCACAATTCTTACTGCAAAGGCATAACTTTTAATTTGAATAATATTTTCTTTCATAAAATCCAGTAATTAATATACCTCAGTTAAGTTTGTAATTCTCAATTATTAATTACTTTTATTTCACCCCGTAATTCGTAATCCCCAATTCGTAATTATTTCTTGGGCTTTACCGTCTTCTTATATAAAGGAACAAAATAAGTCACAGTATAATTGAATCCAGCTCCAAAATTACCGGCATACGTTCTGTTAAAACCCGGAATATAAAGGTTATCGAAGTTATCACTTGGTTTTTTATCGGCAACTAATATGTTCATACGAAGACTGAACCCCACAAATATATTGTTAACGACTTTTACTTTAATTCCGGCCACAACTTCAATCCAGCTAGCTGTTAACCCATTGAATGTTTCTCCGGAAGGTTTCCAAGGTATTTCTCCCCAATATGGATAAGGATTATAGGTTTTGTAACTGTTCAATTCTTGGCTAAAAGTGCTAAAACCACCTCGCAGTCCTATAGAGATGATGTTCTCCATATCAAGCCAGTTTTCGTAAGCATTATAATCAAAACCCGCTTTTATGTAAGTCCCTTTTGTGGTGGTATTCAACCGATCATCTTCCGTTGTTTTATCTTCGCTACCAAGTTCGGCAGCCAAAAAATATTTTTTTGTCAGACGATAATCGCCTACTAATTCGATGCCTTTATAATTCGAATCATACAAACCACGCGTTAATTTGTACAAATCAACTCCCACGCGAAGTCCATAGCGATCCTTTTTCACAGGAATAATGGTATCGGTTTTTGTTGCTGCCATAGGTTTCGTGCTAGTTTGCTTTGGAGCTTTTGGAATCTCGCCTTCAATTTTTGTTCTTGGGGACGAAGTTTTCTTTGGAATAGTGTCTTGCGCTTGTGCCAAAAACAAAGACAACAGCAGCCAAATACTAAAAAAATACTTTAATGTGTGTTTCATTTTCGTTGGCTATGTTACTTTTTTCGACTGAAATATATTGCATCCATTTTAGTTTGGTCACTGGTACTGAAGTATGCACAATTGGAGTGCTGAGGGCAAAGGTAAATAGAACCTTAAAACCACAGGCTCTCGATACAAAAATATCTTCTCGGGTATAATTGAAGGTGACTTCATCTATGTCTGTTAAGGTGGGATTTGCATTTCCGGAATTCAGAATAAAACTATATTTGGTAGTATTCACATCTGTTTTTAACGGAATAGAAATACTGCTTCCGTTCGTGAGGTATTTTGCTTCTTCCGTTGCACTTTCATTAAAAACAATGCCTTCGGTCATCCCGTCACCAATAACTTTCAGATTCGTCACATTTTTTAAAACGGACGGATTGTTAATATCATAAAATACAATGACAAGTCGCGGAGTAGTAGGTGTGTTTGCATCGCAAATATCATCTTTCTCACAGCTGGAGAAAGTGAAAGCGAATAGGAATAGCAAGGATACAATACGTATTTTTCTCATAATTTATTTCTTGTTTCCCTTTAGGGGCTAGGGCTTATCTTTTTTCCAAAAGTACAACATTTTCTACGTGATGCGTTTGCGGAAACATATCAACCGGACGTACGCGGGTTACTTTGTATTTTTCATCCATCAAAGCCAAATCACGTGCTTGTGTAGCCGAGTTACAGCTTACATAAACTATTTTTGAAGGCTCGATCTTCATAATTTGTTCAATCACGTCCTTGTGCATTCCGTCTCTTGGTGGGTCGGTGATGATAACGTCAGGTTTACCGTGTTGGGCAATGAAACTTTCGTTGAAAACCACTTTCATATCACCCACATAGAACTCACAATTAGTAATGGCATTGCGTTGAGCATTGGCTTTAGCGTCAATAATGGCTTCGGGAACACTTTCCACACCAATGACTTTCTTGGCGTTTTTCGAAACAAATTGGGCAATCGTTCCTGTTCCAGTGTATAAATCATAAACGACTTCATTACCGGTCAATCCGGCAAAATCGCGGGTGATTTTATATAATTCGTAGGCTTGATCGGAATTGGTTTGGTAAAATGACTTGGCATTAATACTGAATTTCAACCCTTCCATTTCTTCCAGAATGTAATCCCTTCCTTTATATAGTTTAATGTTCGTATCGTATAAAGTATCGTTGGCCTTGTTGTTGACCACATATTGCAAGGAAGTAATCTGCGGGAATTTGTCGTAAATATGGTCTAAAATTAATTCTCTGTTCTCTTTATCATTTTCGAAAAATTGAAGTAAAACCATAATTTCTCCAGTCGAAGAAGTTCGCATCATCAAAGTTCTTAGCAAACCTTCGTGATTTCTTGGATTGAAAAAAGTTAAATTATTTTCATTGGCGAAAGCCCGAATTTCATTGCGAATAGCATTCGAAGGGTCTTCCTGCAAATGACATTTGTTGATGTCCAGAATCTTGTCCCACATTTTTGGAATATGGAAACCAAGGGCATTTCTGTTTCCTAGATCTTCGGTGCTGTCGATTTCTTTTTCGGTTAGCCAACGACTATTCGAAAACGAAAACTCCATTTTGTTTCTGTAAAAGAATTGTTTTTTTGAACCTAAAATAGGTTCAAATTCAGGAAGTTCAACTTTTCCAATGCGTTGCAAGTGGTTTTTGACTTCATTTTGTTTGTAGTACAATTGCTGGCTGTAATTCATATTTTGCCATTTGCAACCACCGCAAACCCCAAAATGTTCGCAAACTGGTTCGATTCGATGTTCGGAATATTCGTGGAATTTTACAGCTTTCCCTTCGTAATAAGCCTTACGCTTCTTGAAAGTTTGCACATCAACCACGTCGCCGGGAACAACATTGGGAATAAAAATTACTTTTCCATCCGGGGCTTTTGCCACCGAAACGCCTTTCGCACCTGCATCAAGGACTTTTATATGATCAAAAACGATCTTGTCTGTATTTTTCTTAGCCATTGTGCAAAAATAAGGCTTTGGATGGTTTTATAAATTCAAATTGGGAAATATTTTTGAAAAGTTGTTATTTATTTTGATGGATTATTATAAAGTTAGTTATAAAACAAAAACTTTTTATCAGTACAAACTCTTAGTGGTTCTTTTTTTAGTCTGCTAATTAATTTTGAAAGACTTGTTCTTTTTAGCCATTTTATCTCCAGCAGATTTAAATAATTATTTACTTGGCTAATTTATTTTTAGCCAATCTAGCTTTGGTGTTGAAAATAAGTTTGCAAAATAATACAAAAATGACTTATTAATTTTTTTTTATTTAGTGGTTATGGTTGAAATAAATATAATCCCAACTTAATTTTAAAATCATTTAATTTTTGTAAGAAATTTATAATATTTATATTATTTTAACGTATTTAATCGGATAAATGTGTTGTTTATCGGAATTTAATTTTTACGTTTGTCATTCATTTACTGATAATCGGATGTCTAATTCAAAATAGACATTTTCAAAAGTAGATGTGAATTTTTTGGAATTGCTTAAAAATAATTTCAAGACACGAGTACAAATTAAAAAAGAGTTGGTATCGAAATTTACAGACCGAGAACCTCTTGTTTTTTGAAAGATTGGAAGAATGTACTTGAATGAAGCCTTTTTTGCTAATAAAACCTCCTCTTGCTCTAGTAGGAGACTAAATAAAATGGTAAAAAATGTTATGTAACGAGTTTATAGGCTTTTAAACGAAATTATTTTTCGGCTTTTTAAATTAAATATATTTTCGCCGCCGTAATTGGTTTGATATCAGAATAATGATTTCGTTGACCATCCAGATTGAAAAGAAAACATCTAACAAGTCCTAACCGACTTAAATAAAAAATAGATTTTGAATACGGATTCCCCCGTCTTATGTTCAGAATAAACAAAACAGAAAACAGAAAAATATTAGATTTTGAATAAGGATATGCCCCCTTTTTTTATTCATAACAAAAAAAAGAAATACATATCTTATGAAGAAATCCTACTTAAATTCAGAAAGAAATTCTGCGGTATTGCTAAAGCCATCGATGACAATTCATTTGTTATTGATGGCTTTGTTATGTTTTATCGAAATTTTTTTTAAAAAAAAAGTATTTTTTTAGGTTCACCCTCGAATTCAAAAATATATGATTAGGCTGTTTTATTAAAAAAACTAATATTTTATTATAAATTTTCCTCTTAAAAAGAGAAAAGGCTTTAATGTTTTTTAAGAAATTAAATTACCCCAAATAAAAAGAAAAATGAATAAAAAATTTACTTCAAAAGAAAAATCACTACATAAAATTTTATTGATAGTAGTATGTGTTTTTAGTTTTCTAGTTACAATTGACAAGGCTTATGCTCAATCTCCTCAAGCGATTCCCTATCAGGGAGTAGCTCGTAATGCTAGTGGAGATATTCGAGCTTTGCAAAACATCAGTTTGAGGTTTTCTATTCATGATGTTACTTCAACAGGTACAATTGTTTTTCGAGAAACTCATAATGTTACAACTACAAATCTTGGTTTATTTAATGTAAACATTGGCTCTGGCACACCGATTACAGGAACTTTAGCAGGAATAAAATGGGGTACAGGCGCTAAGTTTATACAGGTTGAAATGGATGCAACAGGTGGTGTTGTTTTTGTTGATATGGGTACTACCCAATTGAATAGTGTACCGTATGCCTTATATGCTGAAAATGCAAACGTAGCTGGTGTGGCAGGACCCGCTGGCGCGCAAGGTCCTCAGGGCCCAATAGGTGCTACAGGTTCTCAAGGTCTAAAAGGTGACACTGGAGTTGCTGGAACAAATGGAACAAATGGAACGAATGGTGCAAAAGGAGACACAGGATTAACTGGAATCCAAGGAGCAAAAGGAGATATTGGCGCACAAGGTCCAACTGGAGATCAAGGATTAAAAGGAGATCAAGGAATCCAAGGAGCAATCGGAGCTACAGGTGCAGCAGGAACAAATGGAACAAATGGAGTAAAAGGAGATTCTGGTTCACAAGGCCCAATCGGAGTTACTGGAGACAAAGGAGATAAAGGAGACACTGGATCACAAGGACCAATTGGAGCTACAGGTCCAGCAGGAACAAATGGAACAAATGGAGCACAAGGAATCCCAGGAGAAAAGGGAGCTCAAGGATCTGCTGGAGCAGACGTTACTTTGCCGGTTGGTTCCGAAGGACAAGTTTTAACAACCGTTCGCGGAACGCATGTTTGGCAAAATCTTCCTAGTCAAGCAGGTATTTTAGAAGATATAGCTGTATTGCAAGCAGATCAAGTTATTCAAAATAGTGCTATTGCCTTGAACACGGCAAAAGCAGGAATCACTTCCGCTCAAGCCGATGCAATTATAGCAAACACTGCTAAAACTGGTATTACTCCCTCACAAGCTACAGCGATTACTACAAGTACAACTGATATTTCAGATATTAAAGTAGAGCAAGCTACACAAAACAGTGCTATTGCCTTGAACACGGCAAAAACTGGTATTACTCCAGCACAAGCTTCAGCTATTGCTACAAGTACAACTGATATTTCAGATATTAAAGCAGAGCAAGCTACACAAAACAGTGCTATTGCCTTGAACACTGCTAAAGTTGGATTTACAGATGCTTTGGTTGCTGCCAGTCCAGCTGTTGTAGCCAATACTGCTAAAGTAGGTATCACTCCATCACAAGCTACAGCGATTACTACAAGTACATCTGATATTTCAGATATTAAAACAGAGCAAGCTACACAAAGCAGTGCTATTGCCTTGAACACTGCTAAAGTTGGATTTACAGATGCTTTAGTTGCTGCCAGTCCAACTGTTGTAGCCAATACTGCTAAAGTTGGAATTACTCCAGCACAAGCTACAGCGATTACTACAAGTACATCTGATATATCTACATTGCAAGCAGAGCAAACTACACAAAATACTGCTATTGCATTGAACACTGCTAAAACTGGTATTACTCCAGCACAAGCCGATGCAATTATAGCAAACACTGCTAAAACTGGTATCACTCCAGCACAAGCTACAGCGATTACTACAAGTACATCTGATATTTCAGATATTAAAGCAGAGCAAGCT
>CAMCFT010000039.1 GCA_945874225.1 Flavobacterium psychrophilum | reverse complement strand
TTTTTACTATGTTTCTGCCTTTCGGCAGACAGGTCTATGTGTTAAATTTTTTATATTTCGTTAATAATTGAGTATTTTATTAATGCACCCAACGGGGTTAGTAGAATTAAAATATATTTAATTATGGAATGCTTTTCTTTTAATCAAGTGGATTTTTAGGCGTAAATAATCATACCATTGCGCTATCAAGAGGAAAAAAGCTGCAATAAAAAGTGTTTTTACTTCGAGAAATTGGTAAGCAATACCTCCAGAAATACAACCTCCAAAAAAGAATGTAATGATGGATAATCGAAGAAATACTCGAGTTTTTAATTTTTTTACTTCTTCAGGTTTCTTATAAAAAAGAAGCTGCGATAATTCTATTCCTAAATCCGTAAAAAGACCTGTTAAGTGAGTTGTTCGTACGGTTGATTTTGAAATATTGGTTACCAAGGAATTTTGGATTCCCATTGCAAAAAGCATAAAAAAGGCTGTTAATTTCCCTTCTAAAGACGATAGGTTTGATTGTGATCCGAAAATCCCAACACCTACTAAAACTATCATTTCTAATGAAATGGGAATTATGTGCGATAATTGAGGATTTTTTTGAGTTACCAATTCTTCTAAGAAACTAGAAGTAAAAGAACCCACCAAAAATAAAACAGTAAAAACAAAAAAAGTTATTGCGGCTGAATAATTGTGTTCAATTATTTCTTCAGAAAAAAAAGCAAAGTGTCCAGTTACATTCGTAGTCAAAGTTTTAATCGCTAAAACTCCTGTAATATTGACAAGTCCTGCTACAAATGACAGCAATGTTGCCAATCTTAAATCTTGTGCAAAGGTTCTGTTTTTTCCTTTATGTCGGAACATTTTTTTTGTAAAAATAGAAATTCAAAGTGATAAAACAGTCTTATTACAATATTTACTTAAGTTAAATTTTAAAAGCCTTTTAATGTTGAATTTTAGGTAGGGTTATTCCTTTTATAATTGTTTCTAATCAAATGGTTAGTGTTTTTGAATGATTTAGGAATAAAACCATACTGAAACTGTCTTTAATTTTGCTAGTTTAGAAGCAATCTACTTGACATTGGTTAACCTTAAATTTTTACCTAACAAGGCTTTATGGTTAATGTTTACTTAAATCTTTAGGACCAAGTAGTGAATCTTATTTAAAACAATAATTTTACTGGAAATTATTAAAATTTAAAAATATATAATATAAGTTCAATGAATATAAAAAAAAGTTTGATAATTATGTTGCTTTTTACAGTGACATTGGGTTATTCACAAGAATGGAAATCTAATTTAGAAGAAGCTAAAAAAGAAGCAACAGAACAAAACAAAAAGATTCTTTTGGTTTTTTCAGGTTCAGATTGGTGCGCACCCTGTATCAAATTGGATAAAAATGTTTGGCAATCTGAAGCTTTTAAAAAAGAAAGCCAAAAAAGTTGGATTTTGATTAAAGCTGATTTTCCAAAGAAAAAAGCAAACTTGCTTTCTCCGGAATTGACTGCAAACAATGATAAATTAGCTGAAAAATATAATAAAGAAGGTAATTTTCCATTCGTTATTTTACTGGACAAAACCGGAAAAGTGGTTGGTGAAAAAGGATATGCCAATATATCGGCTGAAGATTATATTCAAGCAATCCATTCAATGGCTAACTAATGAAAAAACTCCTGTTTTTTGGAATAGTATTATTTACAATTTCCTCCTTCGGACAAATCGTTCATAGGAGGAAATTGTATATGATGACTAGTCCATTTGAAATGACAGTGGTTGCCAAAGATACTATTCAAGGAAATGAATATATTGATGCAGCGATTGCTGAAGTATCGAGAATAGAAAATTTAGTTTCTGACTGGAAACCGGAAACCCAAATATCCCACGTCAATCAGAACGCAGGTATAAAACCCGTTAAAGTTGATGATGAAATCTTCCAATTGATACAACGAGCTATTAAAGTTTCTAAACTAACCGATGGAGCATTCGATATTTCGTATGCTTCAATGGATAAAATATGGAAATTTGACGGTTCAATGAAAGAAATACCACCACCTGAAGCTATCAAAAAATCGGTGGAAAGAGTAGGTTACCAAAAGATTATTCTCGACGAAAAGGAACAAACAGTTTTCTTAAGAGATAAAGGAATGAAATTAGGTCTTGGCGGTATTGCACAAGGTTTTATTGCCGATAAAATCAAAACTTTATTAGTCTCAAAAGGCTGTACATCAGGAATAGCAAACGTTTCTGGAGATATTTGTACCTGGGGAAAACAACCTGACGGAAAACCCTGGACGGTTGGAATTGTAAATCCAATGAATAAAAACAAGATTTTCGCAACTTTTCCACTCGAAGACAGTGCTGTAGAAACCTCCGGAACCTATGAAAGATATGTTATTTTTAACGGAATCAGATACAGTCATATTATCAACCCAAAAACAGGTTATCCGGCACAAGGAATTGTGAGCGTAACCACTTTTGCAAAACAAACCGAAATGGCCGATGTTTTAGCAAAAGGAGTTTTCCTTTTTGGCGTTGACGCCGGTCTGAATTTTATAAATCAACTCAAAGGAATAGAGTGTATTATAATTGACGACAAAGGCAAAATATATACTTCGAAAGGGATTCATTTAGAGAAAATGGATTTATGGAGCAATTAGTTTCTAATTATTAAGACAGATTAATTAAAATAAATATGAAAAAATTAGCATTGTTAGCATTAGTTTTTGTGGTTTTACAATCCTGTAATTCGGTTAAACCATACGAAATGCAAAAAATAAACGACCCGGATATGAAACTTGCTGCAAGAAATACAGAAAAATACGAAAGTACTTTTCAGGTTTACAGAGAAGCTGCGGCTGGGGCCAATGGAGGAAAATCAGGTGGTGGTTGTGGATGTAATTAACTATAAAAAAATGAAAAAATTAATTTTGGTTTTAGTTTTATTAAATAGTGTTTTTTCTTTTGCACAAGAGAAAGATTCAACTAAGGTATTTAAAAAACGCGTTTTAGAAAGTGTCGAAGTCGATTTTCTGGCCAGTTATTACCAACAGGAAGGTACGCATTCTGCAGTTTCCGGAGGAATTGGTTCCGAAAAACTAACTAATGTTGCATCTAATATTGTCATTTCTATTCCTTTGAACGAAGATGATGTTTTAACAGTAGATGCAGGAATTTCAGCCTATTCATCAGCTTCATCAAGCAATATTAACCCTTATGATAATGGGGAAGAAGAAGATATAGGTAATATTGCAACGGGAAAACCAACACCTTGGCAAGCATCTTCAGGAGCTTCATCAATGGATGCATTAGTTTCATTAGTTGCAAATTACAGCCACAGTAGTGATAATAGAAATTTTATTTGGAACACAGATGTATCTTTTTCGAATGAATACGATTATACTTCTGTTGGTTTTGGAGGAGGAATCACAAAACTTTTCAATAATAAAAATTCAGAAGTTTCCTTGAAAGCCAATGCTTATATTGATCAATGGAGACCTATTTATCCAATAGAATTTAGGGATTTTTATAGTATGAGCTCCTATGTTTATGACCAAAACGGAAATCATTCAACTGCTTATACTAACCAATTTACTCCTTGGACATCAACTAATAGAAATTCATATTCTGCCTCTTTTGGTTTTTCGCAAGTGCTGACTAAAAAATCACAATTCTCTATCTTTTTTGATCTTTTACAGCAAGAAGGAAAACTTTCAACACCTTATCAAAGAATGTACTTTGCGGATAAAGCTAATTTTTATGTTGGCGATCCTCAATATATTCCTGTTTATTCTACTACTGCAAACAAAGGAGCTTACCAGCTTGCTGATGACATTGAACGACTGCCAAATTCTCGTTTCAAAGTTCCAATTGGTTTACGTTGGAATTATTACATAAACGAAAAAATGGCATTGAGAACTTATTATCGCTATTATTGGGACAATTGGGATATTACTGCACATACAGCAAGTATAGAATTGCCTTATAAAATAACGGATAAATTCACAGTTTTTCCAATGTATCGTTATTACGCACAAAAACAATCCAAGTATTTTGCACCTTTTGAAACCCATCTTTCTACTGAGGAGTATTACACTTCAGATTATGATTTATCTACTTTTAATGCCAATCAATATGGATTTGGGGTGAATTATACAGATATTTTTGGAACTGCTAAAATCTTAGGCATAGCAATAAAAAATATCGATTTTAGATTTAATCATTATGATAGGAGTGATGGGTTGAGTTCCAATATTGCTACGATTGGTATAAAATTTATTGAGGAATAAAGTGGAATAGTATTTATTTTTACATAAAAAGATAATAAAATATAACAATATTCTTTTCTAAAATAGTTTAATAGGATTCTTAATATTCAATTAATACTAGAAAAATGAATCCAAACCTGAATTCATAGTTGTACTTTTATACCATAATTTTTTTAGATGAAAATATTAATAGTAGAAGACGAAACAGGAATTGTTCAATTTCTCCAGCAAGGTTTGGAGGAAGAAGGCTATGAAATTTCCACAGCTTCTGATGGCTTAACGGGTTTAGAATTAGCCCAAAATGAAAATTTTGATTTGATTCTTTTGGATTGGTTAATGCCAAAAATGAACGGCCTTGATGTTTGCAAATCGATAAGAGAAAAAAATAAAATTACACCAATTATTTTCCTAACGGCCAAAGACACCGTTCAGGACACTATTGAAGGTTTAAAGGCTGGTGCCAATGATTATATCAAGAAACCATTTAGTTTTGATGAATTACTAGAACGTATAAAAATTCATTTTAGAAACCAAAATGAATTAGAGATTCTCACACTTGGAACTATTGAAATTAATCTTGCAAAATACCTTGTCACTGTAAGTGGAAATGAAGTGAGTTTAACCCAACGTGAGTTTGAATTACTTTGTTATTTGGTTAGAAATAAAGGTAAAGTATGTACCCGAAGCCAAATCATTGAGGATGTTTGGAATATCTATTTTGACTATGACACTGGTGTTATTGATGTTTTTATCAATGGTATTCGAAAAAAACTTAATTTAAAGATTGAAGAAGATTATATAAAAACCATTCGGGGAGTAGGTTATATAGCTAATGATTAGATAATGAATAAACTATCTTTTAGAAATAGAATTGCTTTCAATTATATCATCAGCACAGGTTTATTGATTTTTGTGGTGTTTTGTGGTATTTATTTGATTGTTAAATTTAGTGTTTACAGTCATATAAACGATGATATTAAAAGTGAAGTTAATAAACATTTAACTGAGATTGAAATTACTGAAAACCATATTGGCTTAATTCACAATGAGGAATGGCGTGAACGAGAACATAATGCGGTTGCTGTAAATCCTGTTTTTGTACAATTCTATGATAAGAGTGGAAAGCTTGCCGAAAAATCACCAAATCTAAAGATTCACAGACTAATTTTTAATCCTAAAGTGGCTGATTATGATTTTTATGATACTAAATTAGTCAATAAATCTATTCGCCAAATTCAGGTTCCAATATTTCAAAATTCAGTTAAAAAAGGATATTTATTGGTTGCAATGTCTTTAGAAGACTCAAAAATGGTGCTTAATAATTTATCAGAAATATTAATTATTTCATATCCTTTAATCCTTTTTCTCCTTTTTGTTATTGCAAGATTAATTGCCGGAAGAAGTATAAAACCTATTAGTTCTATTATTGAAACGTCGAATATTATTACTAAAGACAACCTCAAATCTAGAATTCCATTACCTCAAAATCAAGACGAATTATACACGCTTTCACAAACCATCAATAATTTATTAGACCGAGTTGAAAACACGATTGAGCGCGAAAAACAATTCACCTCTTATGCTTCTCACGAATTGAGAACTCCTTTAACAATAATTAAGGGAACGCTGGAAGTTTTAATTAGAAAGCCAAGAAATCAGGAGGAATATCACGAGAAAATAAATTTTTGTGTGAACGAAGTCAATAGACTCAATCATTTGGTCGATCAATTACTTTTGTTAGCCCGATTCGAAAATCAGAAACAAAGTATAAAAATTGAAAAGACTTACTTGAATGCAATAATTTTAGATACAATTTCACAATACTCCAGCATCATAAAATCAAAAAATATTCAAATTACGAATAATTTAACCAAAGATTTTTATGTAAAAAGTGACAGTTATTTATTGTCAATAATCATCAATAATGTGATTTCGAATGCATTGAAATATTCGAATGAAAAAGGTCAAATTTCAATTTCAATTTCTGAAAATAATGGCGTAATAGAATGTTCCATTTCTGATTTTGGAATTGGTATTTCATCCGAAGATTTAAAAAAAATATTTGACCAGTTTTACCGTTCAAAATCTATTAAATATTCTGAAATTAAAGGAACTGGACTTGGTCTATCGATTGTAAAAAAACTATGTGAGATACTTTCTATCGAAACTAAGATTACGAGTCAGGAAAACATTGGAACTACAGTAAATTTAATTTTCAGTAAGTAACTCTTAAGTAACTTTTAAGTCCCAAAAAGAAATTAAGTCTTAACTTTGTTAAAAATTAATTTTATGGATTTAAGCAAATTAAAAGGACAACTACAAACCGAAGTTGATACTGCATTTTTGTATGATAGTATTGCAGCCATACAATCTGATGAAAATCTAAGCCGTGTTTTGCGAAGTTTAGCCCAAATCGAAAAAGGCCACGCTAAACATATGCTTGATAAAGTCAGGGAATTTGAACCTAATCACAAATTGCCTCCACCTTCTTCAAGAGCTAAATTTCAATTAAAACTCGGAAAACTTTTTGGATACAATTCCATCATTAGTAGTTTGTCAAATATTGAAAAGCAATTTGCGGTAAATGCTATTAAAAATAAAATCGAAAAAGGGGAGAAGCCCAATGGTTTCGAACACAATCACCTTAATATTATTGAAGCCGTAAACAATAATGCTGCTCTGAATGTTTCAGGAGGATTATTGTCAAAATTTGAAAGCCGTCACAAATCCGTTGGAGGAAATGCGTTGCGTGCAGCCGTTTTGGGTTCAAATGACGGATTAGTTTCTAATATGAGCTTAGTGATGGGAGTTGCCGGAGCGGCAGTTTCTAATAACACTATTTTATTGACCGGAATTGCGGGTCTTATGGCTGGTGCTATTTCAATGGCATTGGGCGAATGGCTTTCGGTACAAAGTTCAAGAGAATTAAATCAACGCCAAATTGATTTAGAAACGGAAGAATTAGAAGCTTCACCTGAAGAAGAAAAAAAAGAATTGGTTTTACTCTATCAAGCCAAAGGAATGAATGCAGAAGAAGCCCAAAAACTTGCCGATAAAGCATTTGAAAGCCCTGAAACAGCAATAGATGCCATCATTACCGAAGAATTAGGAATTGACAAGGAAGAATTGGGTGGTTCTGCATGGGAAGCTGCAATTGCATCTTTTATACTTTTTGCCATTGGAGCTATTATTCCGTTATATCCTTTTATGATTTTAGATGGACAAAATGCCATTTTATTGAGTATTGCAAGTAGTGTTGTTGGTCTTTTTGGTATTGGAGCAGCCATAACTTTATTGACAGGAAAAAGCATTATGTTTTCCGGAATGAGACAAGTTGCTTTTGGGTTAGCCGCAGCAGCAGTGACCTATGGAATAGGAACATTAATAGGTGTTTCTTTGGCAGGTTAAACTTATTATGAAAACAAATAATTTCTCTGAATTTAAAAGAAAAAAGCAGTGGCAAAAATGGTCTATTGCTATTAAAATCTTTCCTTTAGTTCTATTAATTGCAGGATTGAAGTTCGTTGCTCATGTTTATTCATTTGAAGTTATGGAGTTGAATGCCTTGTTTACAAGTTTAGTAGCGGGAACGATTTTTTTGATTGGATTTTTAAGCAGTGGAGTGCTTTCAGATTATAAAGAAAGTGAAAAAATTCCAACAGAAATAACAGCTTCTTTAAAAACATTATTAGACGATACTTTAACTGTTTATAAAAGTAAAGAATCAGAAACAGCTCTTGATTTTATTGAGTTCCAAAAGAACTTTGTGAATTCTATGTTAGATTGGTTTTATAAAATAGAAAGTACCAGTTCAATTCTTGAGAAAATCAGCAGTATGAATACTTATTTCGCAAAATTTGATAACGAAGGCATTCAAACCATTTATATTATCAAAATGAAAAATGAGCAAAATGCAATTAGGAAAATGATAATGCGAATTGATACTATTAGAGAAACTGATTTTGTAAGTACAGCTTATGCAATTGTAGAAATAATGGGTGGTTTGATTTCAATTGGACTAATCATAATCAAAATTGAACCCTTTTATGTTTCTCTATTTTTTACTGTGATTGTAACATTTTTAATCTATTATATGGTTTTTTTAATAAAAGACCTTGACAATCCTTTTGATTATTCAACTAATGGAGAAGCGGGAACCGAAATAGCATTAAAACCAATACATCAGCATAAAGTTTCTCTGCAAAAAATGAAATAACTATATAAGAAATTCTGTGAATTAAATAGCATTTGACACTATAAATTTAAATAATCAATAATAAACATTTTAAAACAAAAACTATGAACGAAGCACATTTACATATGGTAGTAAACCATTTTCCAATTATTGGGACAATTCTTGGATTAGGAATTTTAATTACTGGAATAATTTTAAAAAATAATTCGGTAAAAAATACCGCTTATGTTTTATTTATTGTGGCTGCTATTTTTGCGGCTTTCAGTATGGGAACAGGTGAAGGAGCTGAAGAAATGGTAGAAGATATGCCTTCTGTTGGGAAACAAATTATCCATGAACATGAAGAAATGGCCGAGAAACTAGCAATTGTTTTGTATGTTTTGGGAGCAATTTCTCTTGGAGGGTTGATTTTATCTTATTTAAAAAATGCTAAAGCAACGTTGCTTTCTTATGTTGCATTAGTTGTGGCTGTTGTTGGAGTATTTTTTGCTCAACAAACAGGAACTACAGGTGGAGAAGTTCGTCACACAGAAATAAGACCTAATGCTGTTCAAGCTGCAGGAACAGAGCAAAATGCAGCTGCTGGAGAACAAGGAGAAAGCGAAGATAAAGATTAATTTCTTCAACGATTATCATAAAATTTAATTTATAGAACCCAAAATAGATAGTAAAAATTTCAATATTTTCTAATATCTATTTTGGTTTTTTTTAAAACTTTAAAAATGAAAAATAGTATATTTTTAAAAGATGTATTTCCGTTCATTATTTGGTTCTCGACAATGATTTTTAGTACCATTTTTTTGGATTTGATTTTGCATTTTTTCAATATAGTTTTCATCGGAAGGTATTTAGGTTATTTGGGAACGTTTACCATTTTAATTTCGTTTGTATATTCTTTAAAGAAACGGAAATTAATAAATTTTGGGGTTCCAAAAGTTTTATTAGATTATCACGAATACCTTGCATTAGCGGGTTCAATAATGATTTTAGTTCATGCTGGAATTCACATTCATGCTATTTTACCGTGGTTGGCAATTTTTATTTTGATAGTTAATGTCGCCAGCGGATTGGTAGGGAAATATATCGTTCAACAAGCCAATCAAACTATTAAAGCAAGAAAATTGTTGTTGAAAAATTCTGGTCAATCCGACGAAGAAATCTCAAAAGCGGTGTTTTGGGATACAATCACAATGGATGCAATGAAAAAATGGAGAATAATTCATATGCCAATTACCTATTTATTGGGTTTATTTTCATTAATACATATAATTTCTGTAATACTTTTTAGCTGATGAAAACTAAATATATATTTTTTTTCATTACAATTGCCGTCATCGGAATTGTTTTTGCTTTTCCTCACAAAATGCTGTCGCCTGGTAATTTGTATCAAGCTCATTCGGATTTGAAAAACGATTGTTTTGCCTGTCATAAAGTATTTTCAGGAACTCCAAATGAGAATTGTATTTCCTGCCATAAAGTTTCTGAAATTGGTATAAAAACCAATAAAAATAGAGATAGCACTTCAATTAGTAACAAACTTGCATTTCATAAAAACCTCCAAAATCAGGATTGCATATCCTGTCATTCAGATCATAAAGGTCTGGATCCAAAATTGTCTTTAAAGAAATTTGATCATATTTTATTAGACAAAACCAATAGGGATAATTGTATTAGTTGTCATTCTCAACCAAAAAACAAATTGCATAGTCAGGTTACAAATTCTTGTGTAAGTTGCCATTCAACTACAAGTTGGACTTCAACAACTTTGTTTAATCACGATAAAATTAAAGGTACCATTAGAAATAATTGTTTGGCTTGTCACGAAAGCCCAAAAGATAATTTTCACAGTAATTCAACAAAGAGTAATTGTATTTCCTGTCATAGTTTAGATAAATGGAAGCCTTCAACTTTCAATCATGATAAAGCTTTTAGCTTAGACCAAAATCATAATGCTTCTTGCGTTACATGCCACACAAACAATGATTTTAAAACCTATACTTGTTTTGGATGTCATGAACATTCTTTAAATAATATTAGAGGGGAGCATATTGAAGAAGGAATCTCAAATTTTGATGATTGTGTAAAATGTCATAGAAGTGGCAATGAGGACGACATCAGAATGAATGAAAGTGGAGTTAAGAATTATATTAATAAAGAATTAAAAAACGAAAATAATGGAGAAGGAGATGATGATTAATTTTTCATTAAACGCTTTCTTGCGCCGTTGTGATTTCACACGACAGAGGATCCTTAGATAGAATTTGTACGCACATTCTAGCTTTCTAAGGCAACTCCGAAGTGTATTATTTCGAAGGTAGATTCTCTGATTATGAAGAAAACAAAAAGAAGTGTTTGGGTGGTGAAATGACTCCTAAATTATTGAAATACAGAAAATTGATTAGAGGTTAATTCTAATTTATTTAAAATAAAAAGAGGATAACTATTTATTTAGTTATCCTCTTTTTTATGTACTCTTATTTCTTTTTTTTGTCGGAATTCATCATTAACAAGACGGCTCCAACTAAACCAATTATTACTAGACTAAAAACACCTATCATTATAAATGCACCGTTTCCCCAAGAATATAGTAGTATATTTTTCATAATTTAAATTATTTAAGAATCAAATATAACTATATTGACCTTATTCAAATATGATAATTATCATACATATCCTTAATATTACAAAAATTTCAATTTCAATTGCTCAGTTGGGACCATACAGGTTTCTTTTTTGCCATACCATTTGTAGCGATTTTTGGCAATATAATCATAGAGTTGATTGCTTATTCCGGTTGGGATAATTCTAAAAACAGTTCCAAAATGCAAAACTCCACCAAGGTTTTTTGCAATTTCTAATGCTGCTTGTGATTTGTAATAATAAGCAATTCCCGGTTCATACAGAATAACGCTGTCTATGTTCATTGGGTTAATACCAATATGTTTTAATATTTGTTGTCCCAAGTCCGATTGTAAAGCCACGAATCTGAAGACATCTTTTTTGTCGTGTTTAATCACAAACTGAACGGCAGAATCGCATAGATTACAAACGCCGTCAAAGAGGATTATTTTTTTGTTTTTGGGTAAGTTTTGCATAATTATATATTTTGTCATTGCGAGGTACGAAGCAATCACACTAAGTTGCTCAACTAATATGCTCTCGTAATGCGATTGCTTCGTTCCTCGCAATGACTCGTGTGTATTTTATTCCGTCATAATATCTTTAATTTCTTCAAATAAATCTTTCCAAGTCGGATTCAATGAACGAATTAAATTGTTTTTAACTTCTCTTGAACCTGCTTTTATTTGTTTTTCTCTAGCTATTGCATCTCCTATCCATTGAAATTGTTCATAGTATACGAGTATATTCAAACTATAGCGAGAAGAAAATGAATTTGGATGTCTTTTTTCTTTGTGCTCCATAATTCTTTGCGGAAGATTTGAAGTAACGCCCGTATAAACTACAGTTTGGTATTTATTAGTAATGATATAAATAAATGCCGGTTTCATCATTTTTAATTGTTTTATGTCATTGCGATGCTTGGGCGCCATCGAATTTCGTATATCTATTATAATTAAAGCTACTCGCGTTAGTTGGATTGCTTCGTACCTTGCAATGACTTAGAGGATTATTTTTTTGTTTTTGGGAAGATTCAAAATGAATTTGTTTAAAGTTTCAAGGTATTCAATTCTTTTACAACTATACTAACATCGCTGCCTCCCCATTCTACAAGGGTAAATCCTTTTCTTTCGGTTTTAGATAAATTCTGTTCAGAAATTTCTATACTTTTATCTAAACCATAAAATTCCATAAAAATTCTGATTGAAGTATCAGGCTTTGGTGAAACATTATTTTTCGAAATTACATCATAATCTGCATTTACATAAAAATGAATAAAATTAGTTTCATTTTGTTCTAGAATAGGAAGCCAATATTGAACGAATTCATTGGTTTCAGAATTGTTTAATCCAATAATACTGAGTTTTTCTACCAAGAAATGTGTTAAATCATTTTTTGAAACCACAAAACCAGATTGGTAATTATAATGTTCTTTTGGGAAATTTTGTGTTCCATCCCAAAAAAGTGAACTATAAAAACGATTGGTTTTTGTGTCAAAAATTCGTCCATCAGGATAAGCGGTAACGCTCCAATTTTTGTCATATTTTGGAAAACTTGTTAGAAATTGACCTTTAAAATCTAAACCAATTGTAATGTCAGTTTTTTGAGTTGGGTAGAGATAAATTACTGGTTTTTTAATTGTTATATCGCCAGGTTCATTAGTGATAATAAGTCCATCACTGGCTGACCATGTTTTTAGTGTGATATTTAAATTCTTTTGATTGAATACTTGAATTTTATGTGATTCAAATCCATTCTTAGAAAAATTTATAAAATCATTTTTGGCAACATTTATTTGATAATTACCCAAAGAATCTGAGTAAAAAGATTCTTTTGTATACAAATTTGTAATTTTCACACCAGGCAATGGGATGTTTTCACAATCAGTAATAACCCCAGCAATTGTGATTTTTGGTTTACTATTGTCTAAATTATACTCCTTGTTTAATTGTTCAAAAGTGGTGATTTTTTTATTCTTCAAATGAATTATAATAACCCCATTTTTTGCTTTTTTCCCAAATCCATTAATGGCAATATTGCTTTTTTTCACATCCATTTTTTCAATATCATTTGCACTTATTTTATTTAGAATTGCAGAATAATTTTCAAATTCAATTCCATTAATTACAACTAATGGATTATTTTCGTTAGCAATGGATTCGCTATTGGATGGTTTATTATTATCAACTTTTGTTTTTTGGCCATAGGAATACTCCAAGTTAATGATTATAATAAAAAGGATTAATAATTTTAATTTTTTCATAGTTTTTAATTTTATATGTCATTGCGAGTCAGGAAGCAATCCCGCTAAGTTGCTCAACTTATATGCTCTCATAATGCGATTGCTTTGCCACGTACCTCGCAACTCCTCGCAACGACTTAACGGATTACTTTTTTGCGGCTTCAACTAACTCCAGTAGATCTAAACTCACTTTAGAAGTAAATATTCCATAGTTTACAGTCGCCTTGTTTTTCTCAATTTTATCAATGCTTCCCACGGCTTTTCCATCAAACATTCGTACTCGGTCACCCTCTTTTAGAATGGCTTTTGGTTTTTCGATAATGGGTTTTAGTTTCTTTTCTTTTTTGGCAACCCTTATTTCCTCTACCTTGACTTCAATTTCTTTGATAACTTCCTTTTTCTTTTCCACGATTGCCTTTGATTCTTTGGGAGTGGCTTTCTTGCGTTTTGAATTTTCAATTTCGATGATTTTCAAAAACTCGCCAATCAGGTCTTTCTTGTTTTTATTATTGAAATAGTTTTCGGCAATGGATTCAATCTTTTGTCCAATGTAAATCGTTTTCTGGTTGCTGTCATACAATTCCTGATAGCTTTCCAGTTTTTGTTTGATTTTGACGTTGATAGTCTCCATTTTCTTGCCTTCCTCACGTGCCTTGGTTTCTTCTTCCTTGAGCGTTTGCGAAGTTTTTTCCATCTTCGAACGTTCTTTTTGAAGTGTGGCAATGGTTTTGTCAAAACGCACTTTTCCGACTTCTATTTTCTTTTTCGCGCGATTGATTAAACTGAATGGAATTCCGTTTTTCAAGGCTACTTCAAACGTAAAAGAACTTCCGGCTTGTCCTAAAACTAATTTATATAATGGTTCCAATGTTTTTTCGTCAAACAGCATATTGGCATTTATGGCAAAAGGCAATTCGTTGGCCAGAATTTTTAAGTTTGAATAATGCGTCGTTATAATTCCGAAGGCTTCGCGATGGTAAAATTCCTCCAAGAAAATTTCTGCCAAAGCACCTCCTAATTCAGGATCAGAACCAGTACCAAATTCATCAATCAGGAACATTGTTTTCCTGTTGCATTTCTTCAAGAAGTAGTTCATATTCTTGAGTCGGTAACTGTAGGTGCTCAAATGATTTTCAATAGATTGATTATCGCCAATGTCTGTTAAAATTCTATCGAATAAAAAGGTTTCGCTGCGTTCGTGAACTGGAATCAACATTCCGGATTGCAACATTAATTGGAGCAATCCAACGGTTTTCAGCGAGATGGTTTTTCCTCCCGCATTGGGTCCGGAAATTACAATAATCCTTTTTTCCTGATTTAATTCAAAAGTTTGAGGATGAGTAACTGCGTTTTTCTGTTTGTTGTTTAAATACAAAATAGGATGGAAGGCATCTCTGAAATACAATCTGCGATCTTCTGTAATTGTGGGCAAGATTCCATTGATTCTGTTGGCGTATTTAGCTTTTGCAGCAATCACGTCTATGTCGCTCAAGAAATCCTGATATTGGATAAGCAAAGGTAAAAACGGCCGAATTTGATTGGATAATTGCTTCAAAATTCGGGTGATTTCCTCTTTTTCCTCGTATTCTAAATTGCTCAATTCACGCGAATATTTCAAGGTCGTTTCCGGTTCAATATAAGCGATGCTTCCCGTTTTTGAACTGCCCAGAATCGAACCTTTCACTTTACGGCGGTACATTGCCAGAACTGCCAAAACCCTGCGATTTTGAACAAAACTTTCTTTGATATCGTCTAAATAACCAAGGGAATTGTATTGTGTTAAAGCCACGCCAAAACTTTGGTTCACTTTGCCCCGAACAGAATTCATTTCGCGACGTGTATTTAATAAATCGGGAGATGCGTTGTCTTTTATCTCACCATATTTATCGACTATAGCATCAACCAGGCTGCTTATTTCCTTAGTTATTTGAACTTTGGAAGCTTTTGCGTTTAGATTTGGATAGTAGTCATCGAATTTCTTGAAATAATTCAACATAAAATTCGTGGTTTCGGATATGGTGGCAATTTTTCTGAAACCGCCCACTTCCAGAAAACTGTCTTCGATTGCCAAGAATTTGATTTCATAGGTAATAGCATCAAATCCGTGATTTGGAATGGCGTTGTTATTCTGGAAAGAAGAAACATATTCAGATGTTTGCATCAAGGCTTCCATTAAAGTTTCCTTGTCCTTGAAGGGGATGATTTCGAGTGCTTTTTGTTTGCCAATATCGGTGTTGCAAATCGCCGAAAGCGTTTCGAGAACAGTTGGAAATTGTAAATCTTGAAGAGTTTTTTCTGTAATGGATATCATTTTTTATGTCGAAAGTCTAAAGTCAAAGGTCCAAAGTTACAAAGTAATAAAGTCAAAAACCATTTTCTTCACTCACTTTGCGAAAACTTTGCGAACTTTACGCTAAAATATATTTATGCAACCGCTCCGCAAAGTCTCCGACTTTGAGGATGTGTTTGTCAGTCTTTGACTGAAAAAACTAAATAACACAAAACTAAATCGGTTAAAACCGAAAGACACTGCCTCAAAGTCGGAGACTTTGCGGAGCGAAATAAAAATTCAAAACCCATTTTCTTGGCGTAGTTTGCGAAAACTTTGCGAACTTTACAGCAAAATATATTTATGCAACCCAAACTCAATCCTTCCTGGCAAACTATTTTATCTGACGAAATCCAGAAAACTTATTTTCAGGATTTGATGAAAGGGGTCGATGAAGAATATAAAAACCACACTTGTTTCCCTCCAAAGGAATTAATTTTCGCATCTTTCGACCATTGTTCTTTCGAAGATTTGAAAGTGGTTATCATTGGTCAAGACCCGTATCACGGCATCAATGAAGCGAATGGTTTGTGTTTTTCAGTGAATGACTGTGTCCGAATTCCGCCTTCGTTGCGCAATATTTTCAGGGAATTGAATGATGATTTCGGGACTGTTTTTTTGCCTACTTCCGGTAACTTGGAACATTGGGCAAAACAAGGTGTTTTACTTTTGAATGCTGCTCTTTCAGTTCGAATAGACAGTCCAAACAGTCATAAACACTTAAAATGGGATACTTTCACCGATGCTGTTATTCAGAAAATTTCGGATGAAAAAGAGCATGTCGTATTCCTGCTTTGGGGCAGTTTTGCCAAGAAGAAAGGAGCTAAAATTGACCGAACCAAACATCTGGTTTTAGAATCAGGACATCCATCGCCAATGAGCGCCAATCAGGGAAAATGGTTTGGCAACAAACATTTTAGTCAGACGAATGAATATCTGAAATCGAAAGGGAACTCTGAAATTGATTGGTAAAAAGAATAACAATTTATTATAAACAAAAAGCCCCCTACATATAAATGCAGAGGGCTTTGGCTTATTTTGGACATTCTTGTTATTAGTATTCGTTAGCGGTAGTTAATTTATTCGTCAAGCTGTTAGTGCTAATTTACCGCGGTAACTTATATAAACTACCGCGGTAATATAAGCAAGTTACCGCGGTAAATCAATTATTTCGTCAAGACGAATTGCAACCTTTGCTATTACTACCCAATCGAAACCACTTTAACGATATATTATATGGCTACAGCTATAACCCCAATCGGAAAAAAACCCCACAAATCCGAATGCTCCGATGCTATATTACCCCAAAGCAACCAAAACAGGCGAAATAGATTTAGAACAACTTTCAGATCAAATCGCCTATAGTTCTTCCTTAACCCAAGCCGATTGTTATGCGGTAATCATTAGTTTAGTAGCTACTGTTTCCAAAGAATTAGAGGCTGGTAAAATTGTCAGACTAGGGCATTTAGGTGCTTTCCAAATTAGCGTAAAAGGAACCGCAAGCACTACTCCAGATGAAGTATCACCAACAAACGTTCGATCTGCCTCGGTGATTTTTAGATCCGGCAAGAAGTTTAAAGTAATGCTGGATAATTTGAAATTTGTCAGAAAGTAATAGCAATTCTAACTTATATTTGGAAGAAAAAGGAATACATCCTATTGAATGGAATTTCAATATCTAATTTAAACGATCTCAAATGAAAACTTTCCGAAGTTTTATAATAATCACACTAATTTTCTTGGAGGTTGGATGTTCAGCAACGAAGAAAAACATCCTACTTGAGACTTTGGCTTCTGAAAATCCGAAGATAAAAATCGTGATGACGAATCCAGAAGGGTTCGAACTTCAAATCATTTACACCCAGATTATACGGGACAATAACGACAAAGTAAGTTTTAAAGATTTCACTTATCATATGAATGCCGAGAACTACTTTTATCCGGCTAGTACAGTCAAGTTTCCAATGGCTATTTTAGCTTTAGAAAAACTAAATACAATAGAAAATACTTCATTAAATACTCAATATATAATCGAAGGAAATCCTAATACACTTCGATTTTCGGAAGAAATCACCAAAGTCTTTGCGGTTAGTGATAATGAAGCCAGTACTCATTTATTGGAGTTTATTGGATTCGATTATTTGAATAAAAGTATGAAAACCAAGGGTTTGTCTCCTTTTAAAGTATCACATCGTTTATCAGCTCCTAATGCAACTGATCCAAACTCAAAACCGATAACTCTAAATAAAGACGATACTACCATTTTAAATTTACCGGCAATTCATAACAAACCTAGTGTTCCTTTGCAACTCAATCATCTTAAAAAAGGAATTGGATATATGAAAGAGGATCAACTTGTTAATGAACCATTTGATTTTTCGAATAAGAATTATTATCCGTTGGAAACGCTTCATAATACGATGAAACGGATTGTTTTTCCAGAGGTTTTCCAGGTATCGGAACGGTTTAATTTGACAGCAAAAGACAGGGATTTCATTCTGTTTTCGATGCAAAATGTGCCCAAAAATGCGGGTTATGATTCTGCCATTTACTATGATGGGTATTGCAAGTTTTTTATGTTTGGTGACACCAAAGAAAGCATTCCGTCGAATATAAAAATTTACAACAAAGTGGGCGATGCATATGGAACTATGATCGATTGTGCTTATATAGTAGATACTGTAAACAAAGTTGAATTTATAGTATCAGCGACACTTTTAGTCAATAAAGATGGAATTTTTAATGATGATAATTATGAATATGACACAGTTGGTTTGCCTTTTATGGGAGAACTAGGAAGGCAACTTTATGCTAAAAACCTGAAACATAAGTCTAATTAAATTTGAGATAAGATTCCAATTTGAAATCAACCCAAATTATAATTTTTATTTTCCAATACATACCAATTCCAGGTTGCGCCACCATCGAGATATTGTTCTGTCATTTGCATTCCAATGTTTTGAAGAATTTTATTGGAGGCAATGTTATCAATATGGGCTGCGGCTTCCATAGTTTTAATATTCATTGTTTCAAAAGCATATTTCAACCAGGCAAATGTTGCTTCGCTGGCGTATCCTTTTCCCCAAAATTTTTCATCCAATCGATACCCAATATCGTAAAAATTGATTTTATTGTTTAAAACTACGGTATTGTATTTTATTCCGGCCCAACCTACAAATTCATTTGTTTCTTTCAAAACTATTGCAAATCTGCCAATGCCATTATCAACATATTGTTTTCTGACAAAGGCAATGACTTCTATGGTTTCTTCCATTTTTTGAACAGGTTTATTCCATAAATAGCTGTGAACATTGGGATTGCTGTCCATTGCAAAAAAAGCATCTGCATCTGAAAGTCTTAGTTCACGAAGGATGAGTCTGTCGGTTTCCAGGATTAAATTCATAGGTTACTCCGCTAATTTCCCCAAAGCATACCCAATCAATTCATCGACCGCTTTGTATGGATCTTCGCTAAAAGTACCATTAGCACGATTGGCAATAATGGCATTTAAGGATAAACAATGGTGTCCCAGTAATTTTCCCAATCCATAAATAGCACCAGTTTCCATTTCGAGATTCGTCATCCGAGTTCCATTATAATCAAAACTGTCCATTTTGGAATTCAAGTTTTCGTCCTGAATATTCAACCGTAAAACTCTCCCTTGTGGACCATAAAATCCACCTGCTGTTCCTGTAATTCCTTTGAATATTCTATCACTTTCCAAACGTTTTTCTAATTTTTCGGAACAAGCAATTACGTAAGGACGTCCTTTTTTCATATCCCAATTGGTGTGTTTGATGAAAGCATCTTCCATTGCAATTTCTGAGATTTCGTCAATCAAATAGGAGCGGAGCATATTGTCTAAACCCAAGCCAAATTTTGCCATCACGAAACTATCTACAGGGATATCGGCTTGCAAGGAACCTGAAGTTCCAATTCTGATTATATTTAATGAAGTGAGTTTTTCTTTTGGTGTTCTGGTTTTTAAATCAATATTAACCAAAGCATCTAATTCGTTCATCACGATATCTATATTGTCAGGACCAATTCCGGTTGACATTACCGTAATTCGTTTGCCTTTGAAAAGCCCAGTTTGGGTTTTGAATTCTCTTTTTTGCATTGAAAACTCGATACTATCGAAGAATTGCGTGATTTTTTCGACTCGGTTTTGATCTCCTACAAAGATGATGTCGTTCGCAATATGTTCTGGATGTAAGTTCAAATGATACACGCTTCCGTCTGGATTGAGTATCAATTCTGATGATTTTATCATTGTTTGTTTTTTTTTGCCACAAAGGCGCGAAGGCACAAAGTGTTTTTTTTAAGGTTATATTTTTTGGAAAATTCAATTTTAATACTGAAAACTGCTAACTTATTTATCCTCCAACTCGTTTTACTTTAAACCCTTTTTCTTTAAGGATTTGCATAATTTTATCGCGATAATCGCCTTGAATGATTATGGAATCGTCTTTGAAGGTGCCTCCAACGCTTAATTTGGTTTTGATATTTTTGGCCAAAATTTTAAAATCTTCGTCTGTTCCTTCGTAACCTTCAATTATGGTGGTCGCTTTTCCTTTTCGCTTTTCGAATTTGCAAATCACAGGTTCTTTTTGAATAAAAAGCACGTGATCTTCTTCTTGAACTTCTTCGGGTTCTGATTCGATATGATCCGGAAATAGATTTTTTAGTTGGTCTTGTAAGTCCATTTTATTTATGTTTTGTACGCTGATGATACTGATTTGATACTAATTTATTCTTGCTGTTTGTCACGCTGGAAGCGTCTTAATTATGTTGCTCTCGTGTCGAGACGCTTCTAGCGTGA
The DNA here is from genome assembly GCA_945874225.1 of Flavobacterium psychrophilum. Taxonomy (GTDB): domain Bacteria; phylum Bacteroidota; class Bacteroidia; order Flavobacteriales; family Flavobacteriaceae; genus Flavobacterium; species Flavobacterium psychrophilum_M. The sequence goes on along the minus strand of CAMCFT010000039.1, from coordinate 5,687 downwards.
CAAATGATACTAATACAATGCAATTACAATTGCACTCTATTAAATATACAATCAGTAGTAAATCCGTTTCATCTGCGTTCCATTTTTCGTTTAAAATCAAAAAGACATCAAGCAAAAACTCAATGTCTTTTTACAGTATAAATTTATTAATTATTTTTTGATTAATCCCAAATCTACCAATCTTTCGTATAAGTAATCTCCAGCGGTGATATCTTCGAATTTCTTTGGATTTTCGGTATCAATGCAATTTTCCAGACAATCTAGTTTCATTTCGCTTACCGGATGCATAAAAAATGGAATAGAAAAACGGGAAGTTCCCCATAATTCTCTTGGTGGATTGACTACTTGATGAATGGTAGATTTTAATTTATTGTTCGTGTGACGAGACAGCATATCTCCTACATTTATCACTAATTCGTCAGGCTGAGCAATAGCGTCAATCCAAACTCCATCGTGATTTTGAACCTGTAAACCACGACCTTGCGCACCCATCAAAAGCGTAATCAGGTTGATATCACCGTGAGCTGCTGCACGAATGGCATTTTCGGGTTCAGAAGTAATGGGTGGGTAATGAATGGGTCTTAGAATGGAGTTCCCTTCATTAGCATATTCGTCAAAGTAAAACTCGTCTAAACCCAGGTGCAAAGCCAATGCTCTCAATACATAAATACCAGTTTTCTCCAGCATTTGGTAGGCTTCTTTGCCTACTATATTAAAACGGGGTAATTCTTTTACTTGAACATTATCAGGATATTCTGCAGTGTGTTTGGAGTCTATTTCTACATATTGGCCAAAGTGCCAAAACTCTTTTAAATCCCCTTCTTTTCTGCCTTTGGCGTGTTCTTTTCCAAAAGAAACGTAGCCTCTTTGACCTCCAATTCCTGGGATTTCATAACTGTGTTTTGTTTCTAATGGCAAAGCAAAAAAGTTTCTGATTTCGCCATACAATTCTTCGACTAATTGGTCGTCTAAAAAATGACCTTTTAAGGCTACGAATCCAATTTCTTCAAAGGCACTTCCGATTTCATTTACAAATTTTTGTTTACGTTTCGGATCATCCGAAAGGAAATCACGCAAGTCAACACTAGGAATGTTTTGCATAGTATAATTTAATTTTAAACTTAAAATGGTTGTTAAACCTGGAACCAACAAATATAAAGAATAATTTTAACTCAGGATTTTAAAAGAATAAATATCCTTGTTAATGTATGTTATCCATTTTTTTTTGATTCCCAAATAGTTTAAAATTCATTGTTGTCCGATTTAAATTTTAAAAAAGATAATTACCCTAAACTATATAGTCCCTACGGGACATTTGAACTGGGTTGGCTTGATTTTTATTCTACCAACATTTAGCTCCTAACGGAGCATACCTCGTAGAGGTTAAATATTGGTAGCAAGATAGTTATGAATCGAAAATTTGTCCCGTAGGGACTATACTTTGATTTTATCGGACAACAATGTTTAAAATTATGAAAAATATTTTTGTATTAATTCGATTAACAAATTTTTATTTATGGGTTTTGATATATAATCATTACATCCTGAGGCGATTGCTTTTTTTCTGTCACTGCTTAGGGCATTTGCCGTTTGTGCAATGATAATCACTTCTTTATTAAAAAGTCGAATTTGTCTTGTGGCTTCATGACCACTCATTTCTGGCATATTAACATCCATCATTATTAAATCAATGTCAGGATTATTGCGGATAGTTTCAATCGCTTTTAATCCTGAACTTACTTTTATAGTTTCTTTACTATACGTTGAAACGGCCTTTGATAATAGTAGTTTTGATATGGCATCATCTTCAACTATTAATATTTTTAGTTTTTTTATTTGAATTTCTGTTTCCTTTTCGGGTATTGTTTTTAAAAAATAAGTTTCACTTTTCAGTTTTGTATTATAAGGAACCGTAAAATAAAATGTAGAACCTATTCCCTCTTCACTTTCTACCCAAATTTTTCCGCCGAGCATTTCAACATAGGCTTTAGAAATTGAAAGTCCTAAACCCGCTCCTTGAAAGGCTCTTTTATCAGAGACGTCAGCTTGGATAAAACGGTCGAATATAGCTTCTTGTCTGTCTTTTGGAATTCCAATACCGGAATCTTTTACATAAAATTCCAGTTCTGCGGATTCGCTATTTCCCTTTATATTATAACCAAAATTAATAGTGCCTTTGTCACAAAATTTTATGGCATTTTTAATCAAATTAATTAAAATGGCATATGTTTTTTCACCGTCTGAGTATATGAAAGCCTCATTTGTGGCCAGGCCATTTTTGAAACCAAAATCAATTCCTTTATTTGCTACTTCTATTTTAAAGAAATTAAAAATGTATTCTATTTGTACATTGATATTTGTTTCTGAGATAGAAACTTTCATTTGATTGGATTCAATTTTAGAAATATCTATTATGTCGTTGATAATATTTAGTAGCCGAACACCACTTTCATCTATTATATTGATATAATTTTGTTGGTCTTCACGTGAAAGATTGCCTCCTTTGAGCAAGTTTGTAAACCCCAAAATGCCATTCATTGGAGTACGAATTTCATGACTCATATTAGCCAGAAATGTAGATTTGAGTTGGTCACATTCCTCAGCATATTCCTTAGCTTTGATGATTTTATCTTCAGCATTCATGTTCTCAGTAATATCAAAGCTAATGGACAAATACTGGAATGGTTTTTTATTAACATCCAAAAACGGGACAATAGTGGAGTCTATCCAATAATATTCGTCATTTTTCTTTTTATTTTTTATCAATCCCCTCCATACATTTCCTGATGAGATAGTATCCGACATTTCTTTGAAAAAGGCTTTTAAATGAAAATTGGAATTAATTATCTGGTGTGATTTGCCTATAAATTCTTCTCTGCTGTACTGTGATATTCTGCAAAAATTATCATTAACGGCTTTTATTACTCCTTTTTCGTCGGTGATGGCAATAATAGCTGATTGATCAAGGGCAAACTTGTAATCTTCGAGTTCTTTTATGTTTTTCAGAAGTTCAATTTCTATTTTTTTGCGGTCATTAATGTCTTCATGAACACCCGACATTATCAATGAATTTCCATTAGAATCCCATTCATTGATCTTTCCTCTGTCACGAATCCACACCCAACTCCCATCCTTATGTTTCATTCTAGATTCGAATTCATAATTATCTATTTTACCATTAAATAATTTTTTTAGCAATTTGCCTGATTGTATTAAATCATCTGGATGTGAAAATCGCTCCCATGTTTCAATACTGACGGGTGAAATTTCTTCTAATGTATAGCCAATTATATTTGCCCATCTTTCATTAAAAATTGTTTCTCCAGTTTGAATATTCCATTCCCAGGTTCCCGAGTTGGTGATTCCTAGAATATGAGCAAGTTTCCCTTTCTTTTTATCCAGCACAATATTGGCTATAGCTAATTCCTCAGCTCTTTTTTCTTTTTCTTCATTTTGAAAGGCCAGTTCAATATTAGCAATGGTTAATTCTTCGGCTCTTTTTTCTTTTTCTACATTTTGAAAGGCCAGTTCAATATTAGCAATGGTTAATTCTTCGGCTCTTTTTTCTTTTTCTTCATTTTGAAAAGCCAGTTCAATATTAGCAATGGTTAATTCTTCGGCTCTTTTTCCTTTCTCTTCAATTTGAAAAGCAAGTTCAATATTAGCAATAGCTAGTTCCTCAGCTCTTTTTTCTTTTTCTACATTTTGAAAGGCCAGTTCAATATCGGCAATAGTTAATTCCTCAGCTCTTTTTCCTTTTTCATTATTCTGAAATGCCAATTCAATATTAGCAATAGCTAATTCCTCGGCTCTTTTTCCTTTCTCTTCATTTTGAAAAGCAAGTTCAATATTAGCAATAGCTAATTCCTCAGCTCTTTTTCCTTTCTCTTTATTTTGAAAAGTAAGTTCAATATTAGCAATAGCTAATTCCTCAGCTCTTTTCCCTTTCTCTTTATTTTGAAAAGTAAGTTCAATATTGGCAATAGCTAATTCCTCAGCTCTTTCCCCTTTTTCTTCATTTTGAAAGGCTAGTTCTATATTAGCAATAGCTAATTCCTCGGCTCTTTTTCCTTTCTCTTCATTTTGAAAGGCCAGTTCAATATTAGCAATGGTTAATTCTTCGGCTCTTTTTTCTTTTTCTACATTTTGAAAGGCCAGTTCAATATTGGCAATGGTTAATTCTTCGGCTCTTTTTCCTTTTTCATCATTTTGAAAAGCCAGTTCAATATTAGCTATGGTTAATTCTTCGGCTCTTTTTCCTTTCTCTTCAATTTGAAAAGCAAGTTCAATATTGGCAATAGCTAATTCCTCAGCTCTTTTTTCTTTTTCTTCATTTTGAAAAGCAAGTTCAATATTGGCAATAGTTAATTCTTCGGCTCTTTTTTCTTTTTCTTCATTTTGAAAGGCCAGTTCAATATCGGCAATAGTTAATTCCTCAGCTCTTTTTCCTTTCTCTTCAATTTGAAAAGCCAGTTCAGCATTGGCAATAGCTAATTCTTCAGCTCTTTTTTCTTTTTCAACATTTTGAAAAGCCAGTTCAATATTGGCAATAGTTAATTCTTCGGCTCTTTTTTCTTTTTCTTTATTTTGAAAAGTAAGTTCAATATTGGCAATGGCTAATTCTTCGGCTCTTTCCACTTTTTCTTCATTTTGAAAGGCAAGTTCAGCATTGGCAATCACTAATTCTTCGGTTCTTTCCCCTTTTTCTTCATTTTGAAAGAAAAGCTCGGTATAGGCAATAGTTAATTCCTCAGTTCTTTTCCTTTTTTCTTTATTTTGAAAATCCAGTTCAATATTGGCAATGGTTAATTCCTCAGCTCTTTTTCTTTTTTCTTCATTTTGAAAGGCAAGTTCAATATCGGCAATAGTTAATTCCTCAGCTCTTTTTCTTTTTTCTTCAATTTGAAATGCCAGTTCAATATTGGCAATGGTTAATTCCTCAGCTCTTTTTCCTTTTTCTTCATTTTGAAAGGCAAGTTCAGCATTGGCAATCACTAATTCATTGGCTCTTTTTTCTTTCTCTTCATTTTGAAAAGCAAGTTCAGCATTGGCGATCACTAATTCCTCAGCTCTTTTTCCTTTCTCATTATTTTGAAAAGTAAGTTCAATATTGGCAATAACTAATTCCTCGGCTCTTTTTTCTTTTTCATTATTCTGAAATGCCAATTCAATATTAGCAATAGCTAATTCCTCGGCTCTTTTTTCTTTCTCTTCATTTTGAAAGGCTAGTTCAATATTGGCAATGGCTAATTCCTCGGCTCTTTTTCCTTTCTCTTCATTTTGTATGGCAAGTTCAATATTGGCAATAACTAATTCCTCGGCTCTTTTTCCTTTTTCTTCATTTTGAAAAGCAAGTTCAATATTGGCTATAGCTAATTCCTCAGCTCTTTTTCCTTTCTCTTTATTTTGAAAAGTAAGTTCAATATTGGCAATAGCTAATTCCTCTGCTCTTTTTCCTTTCTCTTCATTTTGTATGGCAAGTTCAATGTTGGCAATAGCTAATTCATCGGCTCTTTTTCCTTTCTCTTCATTTTGAAAGGCTAGTTCAATATTGGCGATGGCTAATTCCTCGGCTCTTTCCCCTTTCTCTTCATTTTGTATGCCAAGTTCAATATTGGCAATAACTAATTCTTCGGCTCTTTTTCCTTTTTCTTCATTTTGAAAAGCAAGTTCAATATTGGCTATAG
>CAMCFT010000038.1 GCA_945874225.1 Flavobacterium psychrophilum | reverse complement strand
AAAACCAATAAGACAAATGAAAATTAATCAACTAACAGTCCTTTTATTTTTTGGATTATTCTTTTCGATTGCCAATGCCCAAGATTTCAAATTAGGAAAAGTTTCTATAGCAGAACTTCAGGAAAAAGCACACCCAAAAGACAGTTCGGCAGTGGCGGCAATATTATTCAAAAAAGGAGAAGTGCGATTTGAATATTCTGAAAACGAAGGATTTGAAATGGTTACGGAAGTTAAAACACGTATTAAAATTTATAAAAAAGAAGGCTACGACTGGGCAACTCAAAAAGTAAAGTATTATATAGCAGCTAATTCAAAAGAAAGCGTTTCTTTTTCTGATGCTGTGACTTACAATTTGCTAGATGGCAAAATCGAAAAGACCAAACTTAAAAGTGAAGGAGAATTTGACGAAAACATCAATAAATATTGGAGTCAAAAAAAAATAACTATGCCTAATGTAAAAGAGGGTTCGGTAATGGAATTTCAATATACAATACATTCTCCTCGATTTAGTTCATTTAGAGATTGGTATTTCCAGAATAGTATTCCTGTAAATTATTCGGAATATATAACTTACACTCCGGAATATTTTGTTTATAAACCGAATCAAAAAGGATTTATATTTCCTAAAATAGCTGTTGAAAAAAATACAAAATCTATTTCATTTACTAATAAGGAAAGAAAAGGAGGAGATCATATAGGTGCTACAAAAACTACTTTTTCAAAAGAAATAATTGAATATTTTGAAACCCAAACGACTTATCTTTCAACTAATCTTCCTGCAATGAAGGATGAAGCTTATGTGAATAATATTGATAATTATACCTCAAGTATTTCGCACGAATTATCAATGACTAAATTTCCAAATACTATTGCAAAAATCTACTCTGCGGATTGGGAATCAGTAACCAAAACAATTTATAATTATGACGATTTTGGACTAGAACTCAATAAAACCGGATATTTTGAAGATGACATTAATAAATTATTGAGTGGAATAAATATTCAAAACGAACGAATTGATGCTGTTTTTAATTATGTAAAATCTAATGTAAAATGGAATGATTACACAGGGTATTCTTGTAATGATGGCGTGAAAACAGCCTATAAAAATAAAACAGGAAATGTTGCAGAAATCAATTTGATGCTTACCGCAATGTTGCGTTATGCTGGTATTAGTGCTAATCCAGTTATATTGAGTACACGTGCAAATGGAATTGCATTGTTTCCCAGCACTGAAGCTTTTAATTATGTAATTGCTGCTGTTGAAACACAGAATGGACTGATTTTACTTGATGCTACTGACAAATATTCATTACCCAATTTGTTGCCATTTCAGGATTTAAATTGGTTTGGGAGATTGATAAGAAAAGATGGAACTTCTTCGGAAGTTGATTTAATGCCAAAAACAACTTCAAACAATACGGTAATGATGAGCTATGCAATTGACGAAAAAGGAGGCGTTTCAGGAAAAATCAGAAGACAAAAAACAGATTATGAAGCTTTGATTTTTAGAACCAATAACGAAAACATAAAAGAGGATAATTATCTAGAAAAACTGGAAAACGAAAATGAAAAAATAGAAATTTCTGACTATTCCAGAACGAATGAAAAGGATATTAAATTGCCAATTCTTGAAACATTGTCTTTTTCGGGTTCTAATTTAACCGAAATTATTGGAGGCAAAATTTATGTAAATCCAATGTTATTTTTCGCCTCGAAACAAAATCCTTTCAAACAAGAAATAAGAGAATTTCCTGTTGATTATGGGTTTCCTTTTTCGGAAAAATATATGTTAAACATACAAATTCCTGAAGGTTACAAAGTTGAAACGCTACCAGTTTCGTCAGCCATAACAATGGAAAATAACTTGGGAAGCTTCAAATTTATTGTTAATAGTTCTGAGAATGGAATTCAGATTTCAATTATACAACAAATCAACTCCGCAATTATTCCTTCGGAATATTATTCAGTGTTAAAAGATTTTTATCAGGGGATGATTACCAAACAAAATGAGAAAATAGTTTTAGTAAAAAATCAATAATTATGCTTTTCAAAAAATCACTAGTAATTGTATTCGTCATTTTATTTTTTTCGAATGTAAATGCCCAAGAATACAAATTAGGAAAAGTCTCCATTGCAGAATTACAAGAAAAATCACATCCAAAAGACAGCTCGGCAGTGGCGGCAATATTGTTCAAAACCGGTTCTGTATATTTTGATGATTTAACCACCATAACAAAAGTAAGTACTAAAATTAAAATTTACAAAAAAGATGGCTATGACTGGGCAAATGAAGTAATTTTACATTATATTGATGGTGAAAATGTTTCTTTTTATGATGCGATTACTTATAATTTAGTTGATGGAAAAATCGAAAAGACAAAGCTAAAAAGTGATGGAGAATTTGAACAAAATATAAACAGATATTTTAGTCAAAAAAAAATTACTATGCCTAATGTAAAAGTGGGCTGCATAATTGAATTTGAATATATTATTCGTTCAGGAAATTTCGGGTCATTAAGAGATTGGTATTTTCAATCAAGTATTCCTGTAAATTATTCAGAATATAAAGTTAAGCTGCCAAAATTTTTAACTTTTAATAAAAAGTCAAAAGGGTTTTTATTTCCAAAACTTTCATCAGAACCTACTTATAATCAAGAAACTTCAGAAGTATATAAGCTAGAAAATGTTCCAGCAATGACGAAGGAAGCTTTTGTGAATAATATCGATAATTATCGAGCAAGTATTTCGCATGAATTAGCAATGGTAAGTATTCCAGGACGTTATTATAAATCATTTTCAACTGATTGGGAATCAGTTACAAAAACCATATATGAAGAAGCTAATTTTGGTGATGAATTGAACAAAACAGGTTATTTTGAGGATGATATAAAGAACTTAATCAAAGACTTAAAAACAAGAAAAGAAACCATCGACGCTATTTTTAATTTTGTGAAATCAAGGATAAAATGGAATGATTATGGTGGTTATTCCTGTAATGATGGAGTTAAAAAAGCATATAAAGACAAAACAGGTAATGTGGCCGAAATTAATTTAATGCTTACTGCAATGTTGCGTTATGCTGGGCTTAATGCTAATCCTGTTTTAGTAAGTACACGTTCAAACGGCATTGCGATGTTTCCTAGTCATTCAGCATTTAATCACGTCATTGGCGCGATTGAACTTGACGATTCTCAAATTTTACTCGATGCTACTGAAAAATATTCATTGCCTAATGTGCTACCATCCGAAGATTTAAACTGGTTTGGCAGACTAATAAGAAAAGACGGAACATCGACTTCAGTTGACCTAATGCCTAATACCCTTTCCAGAGAAACTACGAATATGAGTATTATTTTAAAAAGCGAAGGTTCAGCCGATGGAAAAATAAGAATACAACTTACAGATCACGAGGCATTAGAGTTTAGAAAAGAAAATTTGGTAACAAGCAAAGACACTTATTTAGAAGAACTGGAAAATAAAAACAACAACATCGAAATTAGCGATTATGTTAGAGAAAATGACTTGGATTTGTCTAAACCCATTGTTGAAAGTTATTCTTTTAAAGACACAAAAGACATCGAAGTCATTAATGGCAAAATCTATATTTCTCCAATGCTGTTTTTGGCAACTAAGGAAAACCCATTTAAACAAGAAGTAAGAGAATATCCGGTAGATTTTGGTTATCCTATGCAAAGCAAATGCAATATTAATATCGAAATCCCTGAAGGTTACGTTGTAGAATCAATGCCGGCACCCATAAACATTGTAACAGGCGATGATATAGGAGCTTTTAAATTTGTAATAGTTAATACGGATAATAAAATTCAGGTTGCCATAACATCAACCATCAATACAGCCATTGTTGCATCAGATTTTTATCCGGTTTTAAAAGGGTTTTATCAGCAAATGATTGACAAACAAAATGAGAAAATTGTTTTAATAAAAAAATAATAATTAATGAAATTCAACAAGATACTCATAATTTTTTCCCTGATTGTTTTCTTTTCAAAGGCATCTGCACAAAAGTTCGAACTTGGAAAAGTATCAATAAAAGAACTTCAAGAAAAAGCACATCCCATAGACACTTCGGCTGTGGCTGCAATATTGTATAATAAAGCCAGAACTTTTTTCAAATATAATTCAAAAGACGGTTTTTCCATAATAACAGAAAATGAATTTAGAATTAAAATATACAAAAAAGAAGGCTTGAAGTGGGCCAACCAACAAGTTTCATATTATGTTGGTTATGAGAACCATAATGATGACGTAGTTGAATTTTCTAAGGCAATAACCTATAACTTAGAAAATGGAGTCGTAGTAAAAACAAAACTTAATAGCGAAGGTGTTTTCAAGAAAAAAATAAATAAATATTGGAATGAAGCATCCATAACGATGCCAAATGTGAAAGTGGGGTCGGTCATAGAATTCAAATATGTTTTAGAAACTGAAAACATAGTTGAATTTCCGGTGTTTAATTTTCAATATGATTTCCCAGTAAATTATTCTGAATACAGTACTGAAATCCCGAGGTTTTTTATCTACAAACCTAAATTTCTTGGATTTATTCAATTAGATACAGATTCAAAATTAGTAATAGGATCTTTGGATTATATCAATGCAAATAATCCAACAAGAACAGAATACGTAAGTTTTGAACAGATTAACAGTAAATATAAAACCTACAATATTCCAGCTTTAAAAGAAGAATCTTTTGTCGATAATATTCAAAATTACCGAACATCTATTGAGCATGAGTTAGAGAGAACCCAATTTTATGGAGAGCCTGTAAAAGATTATGCCATAACATGGGAAGGAGTGGCCAAGACAATTTATAATGATAAAAATTTTGGAAAAGAACTTAATGAACGAGATTACATAAAACAAGATTTAAGAAAAATTTTAAAAGAAGGAATAACAACATCAGAAAAGATGGATGTAATATTCAAATTCGTCCAAAGCAAAATGAACTGGAATGAAAAAAAAGGATTTTATACAGATAAAGGTGTAAAACAAGCTTATGTTGACGGAACTGGAAATACTGCGGAAATCAATTTTATTTTAATATCAATGTTAAATACTGCGGGTATAAATGCAAATCCAGTATTAGTTAGCACCATAGATCATGGAATCCCTCTTTTTCCTAGCAGAACTGTTTTTAATTACGTCATTGCCGCTACAGAAATTGGCGGAAAACAAATTTTACTAGATGCGACAAATAAAAAAACAGCTGCAAATATTTTGCCTATGAATGTTTTAAATAGTACTGGAAGGCTCATTAGGCAAGACGGAACATCGGATGAAGTTAGTTTAGTTTCCAATATTCAATCTAAAGAATTAATAAATATGATGGTTACGATTGATGGTATGGGAAAAATGGATGGCAAAGCCAGAATTCAAAAAACCGATTATGAAGCTTTTGGCTTTAGAGAGAAATATAAAGGAATCAACAAAGAAAATTACCTCGAAAAAATCGAGAATGATCTAAACGGAATACAAATTAGTGACTATGTGATTGAAAATGTTGATGATTTATCAAAGCCAATTGTAGAAAATATTACTTTTACTTCGGATAACGATTGTGAAATAATTAGCGGGAAAATGTACATTAATCCGTTGTTATTTTTTACCCAAACTAATAGCCCTTTTGTTCAGGAAAAAAGAGAATTTCCTATTTATTTTGGGTATCCAAAACAAGAAAAATTTAATGTTATGATTGAAATACCAGAAGGATATGTGGTGGAATCTTTTCCAAAAACTATAAAAATTGCGACTATTGAAAATATTGGATTGTTCATATTCAATGTTTTGGTTACTGGTAATAAAATTCAAATTCTAGTAACAAAAGATATTAATTCGGCAAGGCTCCCGTCTAATTATTACACGGTTTTAAAAGATTTTTATCAAAAAATGACATACAAATTAAATGAAAAAATAGTTTTAAAGAAAATATAAGAATTCAAAATTTAGAATAAATATCTTTGGGTTTTCAAAAACAAAATCAAATGAACCTAAAAAACTCCCAACTCACCGTTGATACTTGGATAAAAGAACACGGTGTTCGCTACTTCAACGAATTGACTAATATGGCACAACTTACTGAGGAAGTAGGCGAAGTGGCCAGAATTATAGCTCGTCGTTACGGTGAACAATCCGAAAAAGAAAGCGATAAAAACAAAGATCTTGGTGAGGAACTTGCCGATGTGGTTTTTGTGGTTTTATGTCTCGCCAATCAAACCGGAATCGATTTGCAGGAAGCATTTGATAAAAAAATGGATTTAAAAACAATACGAGATAAAGACAGACACAAAAACAACGAAAAATTGAAATAATTGTGAATTGTAAATTATGAATTGTGAATGAGTAATAGTAAATTGCGCCCCTAAATTACTTGGTTAGAAAGTTATAACTTATAACTTATAACTTATAACTCATAATTACAAATATGAATTTACTTTTAAGCACTAGTTCACAATTCACAATTCACAATTCACAATTAAACATAACGGGTTCTAAGTCTGAAACCAATCGGTTATTATTACTTCAGGCTTTATTTCCAAATATTACCATAGAAAACATCTCAAATTCTGATGATAGTGAAGTAATGCAAGAAGCACTTGTGTCCAATACCCAATACCCAACACCCAACACCCAAGTCATAGATATTCATCACGCAGGAACAGCAATGCGATTTTTGACTGCATTTTTTGCCATTCAGGAAAACAGAACCGTTACCCTTACTGGTTCTCCAAGAATGAAAGAGCGTCCCATCAAGATTTTAGTGGATGCTTTACGACAATTAGGAGCCAAAATTGAATATGTTGAAAACGAAGGTTTTCCGCCAATAAAAATAACAGGACAAAAACTTACGAAAAGCCACGTTGCTTTACCGGCAAGCGTGAGCAGCCAATACATTTCAGCACTTTTGCTGATAGCCTCAAAACTAGAAAACGGAATCGAATTGAAATTAGAAGGCCAAATCACTTCTGTTCCTTACATAAAAATGACATTGGCTTTGCTAAATGAAATTGGTATTGAAACTTCATTTATTGGAAATATAATTACTGTAATACCTCAAGTCTCAAACCATAAACCCCAAACCCTTACGGTAGAATCTGACTGGTCTTCAGCTTCTTATTTTTATTCAATTGTGGCTTTGGCCAAAGAAGGAACTACAATTACCTTATCCAGTTACAAAGAAAATAGTTTGCAAGGCGATTCCGCTTTGGCAGAAATCTATTCAAAACTTGGAGTAGAAACTGTTTTTGTAAATAACTCAATTATTTTGCGAAAATCTGCAATAGGCAACCTGCAACCTGCAATCTGCAATCTGAATTCTTCTCCTGACATTGCTCAAACTATTGTAGTGACTTGTCTTGGATTGGGAATTGGCTGTCATTTAACGGGCTTGCATACTTTGAAAATTAAGGAAACAGACAGATTGGAAGCCGTAAGAATCGAAATCACAAAATTGGGAGCCAATATTTCAGTTACTAATGAGAGTTTGACTCTAGAACCTTCTGCCCATATCAATTCTAATGTAAAAATCGCTACTTATAACGACCACAGAATGGCAATGGCATTTGCACCTTTGGCATTAAAAGTGCCAATTGTTATAGAAAATGCCGAAGTCGTTTCAAAATCCTTTCCTGATTTCTGGAATGATTTAAAAAGTATTGGATTCCAAATTCCCTAACATCGCCCACCTCATTGGGTTGAAAAGCACTTTTCTTCTCCCTCTCCTTTGGTGAGGGTCGGGGTGAGGAAAAATAAACGCCGAAACACTTGACAACGCCTATCTCACAATCGTATATTTGCACACGATTTAAAATTATGACCTCAAAACTTGTAATTTATAATCCATAACTCATAATTTTTTCAAATGAAATTATCACATTTTCAATTCAATTTGCCAAAAGAACTTCTTGCAGAATATCCAGCCGAAAACAGAGACGAATCACGTCTTATGGTTATCGACCGAAAAAAACAAACTATTGAACATAAAACGTTCAAAGATGTTATCGATTATTTTGACGAAGGTGATGTTCTTATTTTGAATAACACTAAAGTTTTTCCGGCTCGTTTATACGGAAACAAAGAAAAAACGGGAGCCAGAATCGAAGTTTTTTTACTTAGAGAACTAAATGCTGAACAACGTCTTTGGGATGTATTGGTTGATCCTGCTCGTAAAATTCGTATTGGGAACAAATTATATTTTGGAAATGACGATTCATTAGTTGCCGAAGTTATTGACAATACAACTTCACGCGGAAGAACTTTGCGTTTTCTATATGACGGTTCTTACGAAGAATTTAGAAACAAATTGACTGAACTTGGTGAAACGCCAATTCCAAAATACATAAGCAGAGACGTAACTCCGGAAGATGCGGATCGTTACCAAACTATTTATGCTAAAGAAGAAGGAGCTGTTGCAGCACCTACTGCCGGTTTGCACTTTTCTAAACATTTGTTGAAAAAACTGGAAATCAAAGGAATAAAATTTGCCGAAGTTACACTGCACGTTGGTTTGGGAACTTTCAATCCTGTTGAGGTGGAAGATTTGTCAAAACACAAAATGGATTCCGAAGAATTGAAAATTACTCAGGAAGCCTGTGATATTGTTAATAATGCAAAGGCAAACAGAAAACGTATTTGTACTGTTGGGACTACTTCGATGCGTGCGGTTGAAAGTTCTGTTTCATCACAAAGAACCCTGAATCCTTTTGATGGTTGGACAAACAAATTTGTTTTTCCACCTCACGATTTTAGTTTGGCAACGTGTATGATTACAAATTTTCATACTCCAAAATCAACTTTATTGATGATGGTTTCTGCTTTTTGTGGTCACGATTTAATGAAAAGAGCTTACGAAGAAGCAATAAAAGAAGAATATAAATTCTATTCTTACGGTGACGCAATGTTAATCATCTAAAAAGTTTTAAAAAAAATAGATTTCTAAATCTCGTCAGCAATGACGAGATTTTTTATTTTGTGAAAAATGATTTTGAAGGGGTGTCTTTTCTAGCATATTGAAAACGATCTACTAATTTAGGCAAACAATATCCGTCAAGGCCATTTAACGCAACAACATTGCCTTTGTCAATTTGCAACCAGCCATCTTCGTGTTGCAAATCTTTATCAAAAAATAAGTTTTCAATAGAAGCTATAATATGAATGGTGTCATTTTCCTTAATATAATATTCATTCACATATTTGCAATACAACTGAACGGGACTTCCCTTTACAAAAGGAATTTCAATGTCATTTTTGTATTCTTCTTCCAGATTTGTTTTGTCAAATTCTGAAATGCCCAAATCATAATTGGCCGATGTATGGTGCGCATCAGCAATCATATCTGCCGTAATGTGATTTACCGTAAAAAAGCCAGTTTCCTTAATGTTTTTATAAGTATCTCTCGGAACTGTCGTTGGACGCATAATGAATCCAATTAATGCAGGTTCGCTACCTAAATGAGTAACGCTGCTAAAAATAGCCACATTCGGTTTGCCGTCTAAAGATTTTGTGGCGATAAGATTTGCCGATTTGTATCCGGTACAGGAATTGATTAAATTCAGCCGTTCAATTTTTTCCATTTTGGAAATTTCGTCTCTTGAAATATGTTTCATTTTTTATAATTTAAAGCAAAGATACTTCTGTTTAATAAAATATAATATAAATTAAACAAAATATTTTATTTTCACTACATTTGAAGATTAAACACATTGAAAATAAATAGTTTAAAATAACTTTTAAATCCTATATATTTGTCAATACAATTTATTGAAATATGAAAACCCTAAAGAAATCCCTTCTTGTTATTCTATCCTTGATAGTAATTCTTGCCATTGCATTAGTTGGTTATGTTTTATACCTGAAACCCACTTATGAAGGAAAATTAAAGCTCAAAAATATTCAAAAAGAAACTACGGTCTATTTTGATGATTTTGGGGTTCCGCATATTTATGCCAATTCCCAGAAAGATGCAATGACAGCCTTGGGGTATGTTCACGCCCAAGATCGTTTGTGGCAAATGGAATTGATGCGACGAATTGCTCCGGGAAGATTATCAGAAATGTTTGGTTCGAAAGTTTTAAAGACCGACAAGTTTTTCGCAGGTTTGGGCATCAACGAAAATTCCGAAAAGGCAATTGCTAAATTGGATAAAAACTCCCAAGCATATCAACTCACTTTGGCCTATATTGACGGTGTAAACCAATATATGGAAGAAGGCAAAACGCCAATCGAGTTCCAAATATTGGGAATAAAAAAGGAAAAATTTACCGTAAAAGATGTCTATAATATCTTTGGTTATATGTCGTTCAGTTTTGCGATGGCTCAAAAAAACGACCCGTTAATGACAGATATTCGGGATAGATTGGGTGCGGATTATTTAAAAGATTTTGGTTTGGACGGTTCTTTGGGAACTACTCAAATCAAAAATTTCGACGGGAAGTCTGTTGAATATGCCGAAATTTCTAAATCAGTGACTGATTTGCTGGAGAATTCACAAGTGCCGGCTTTTATTGGCAGCAATAGTTGGGTAATTGCACCAAATAAAACCAAAAACGGAAAAGTTATTTTTGCCAATGATCCACATATTGCTTTTTCGCAGCCTTGTACTTGGTATGAAGCTCATATTGTAGTGCCTGATTATGAAATTTATGGGTATTATTTGGCCGGAACACCATTCCCGCTTTTGGCACACAATCATAATTATGCTTATGGATTAACAATGTTCGAAAACGATGATGTCGATTTGTTTCAGGAAGAAGAAAATCCAAACAACAAAAACCAATACAAAACGGCCAACGGATTTCAAGACTATAAAATCCGAAAAGAAACCATTAAAGTAAAAGATAGTTCTGATGTGGTTTTAGAAGTTCGAGAAACCCAACACGGTCCTGTTATGAATGATTTATTGGACGGAATCAAGGACACGAAACCAGTTGCAATGTATTGGATTTATTCACAACTAACCAATCAAATGTTGGAAGCTGTTTATTCGCTATCGCATTCCAATAATTTGGAAGATTTTAGAAAAGGAGTTTCCTTAATTGCCGCGCCAGGATTAAATATAATGTATGGCGATGCCAAAGGAAATATCGCTTGGAATACTTCCGGAAAATTATATAAATTAGACAATTCCGTCAATCCAAATTTTATCCTTAATGGAACAAATGGTGTCGACGACAAGAAAGAATTTTTGGATTTCTCTAAAAACCCTCACGCCATAAATCCAAGCTGGAATTATATTTATTCTGCCAATAATCAGCCTAAAGCGGTCGATGGTTATTTGTATCCCGGATATTATTTACCGCAAGATCGAGCCAAAAGAATTTCTGGTTTATTAGAGCCCAAAAACAATTGGACAAAAGATGATGTGGGTCAGATGATAAATGATAATACGTCATCGATTACGCCTAGTGTGGCAAAAAATCTGATTTCGGCTTTGGATTTAAAATCCCTTTCAAGCAATGAAAAACAAGCAGTTGAAATCCTAAAAAAATGGAACGGTTCGAATAGTTTGAAAGATTTGGCGCCAACAATTTATAATAAATGGATTTATAAATATTTAAAAAATACGTTTCAGGACGAGTTGGGAGATGATAATTTTAATATGCTTTTGACCACGCATATTGTCAAACAAATTATTGAGCCACAAAGTAAAAATGAAAACTCAATTTGGTGGGATGATGTTGCTACAAAAAGCAAAAAAGAATCTAGAGAAGATATTCTCAACAAATCTTTTCACGAAGCCATTACAGCAATCGAAAATCAATTGGGAAAAGAGGTGAATTCTTGGACTTGGGACCGAGTTCATACCTTGGAACACCAACATCCTTTAGGGAAAGTGGCTGCATTGAGAGGCATTTTTAATGTTGGTCCTTTTAATGTTCCGGGTTCAACGGAGGTGATTAATAATCTATTTTTTGATTTTACTGATAGTGGAGAATATATAGCCAAAGGCGGACCATCAACTAGGAGAGTAATTGATTTTTCAGATATAGAAAACAGTATGAGTGTTTTGCCAACGGGTCAATCCGGAAATCCGTTTAGCAAGCACTATAATGATCAGGCGGAAATGTACAATACTGGCAAGTTCAGAAAAATGAAATTGAATAAGGAAGAAATTATTAAGACTTCTACAAAATTAGTTTTCTCACCGATGAAATAGTTTTTTTCTAACCCTGACAGGGTTTTAAGCCCTGACAGGGTTAAAATTTATTCTTCCCGATGTACTTTTGTAAAATCGAATGCTGGAATACAAATTGCCATGTATTCGCAAGGTTCATCGAACGGATTGGAGTATTGAACACGCGTATTTTTTTCAATTTTTATGGATTGTCCTGCTTCGAGAATAACTGTTTCACCTTCGATAATAAATTGTTTTTTACCCGAAATAATATAAGTGTATTCTTCGAACTCCGGAGTTTGAAAAGGCTCTTTCCAATGTGGTGGCGCAATCATATGAGCAATTGAAATTGCAGAGTTCTTCGTGGTTGCCATTCCGTGATGTTCTTCGATTAGTTTTCCATCAGTTGTTGGAACTACGAAAGGCGAATTTTGAATAAAGTATTTTTTCATTTTTGTCATTGCGAGCAGCCTTCACATACCAAGTCAAAGTGAAGCAATCTCATTTAAGTTATTAATGTGTTCTGAGTGTTTATTTAAATTTGTCTAATGTTGATAACATCTTCCGCTTGAGTTGGTAGTCATCCTTTTGCATCTATTGCCAGACTTAGTTGTGCCTGAGCATTGAACTGTTTCCGTAGCTTTATTTTCGTTCTTTTCACTTGTAGTTTTGATGTTCTTCCAGGACCAACATTTAATACAAAGAGTTTTTTCAATTAAATCTTCTTGCTCGTCTTGCAACAAAGGGAAAAAATCAATTCCTGTCAATTTTTCAACACTGTCTATCGGTACAGCGTAATATTGGAGTGATTCTTTTGATTCAATATTTGGAAGAATAAAACCAATACCTTTTATGCTGGGTTCACTGTAATCCAAAATCACTTTGTAATAATATTTTGGAACAGAAACTTTATTAGCTCCAATTGTTTCAAGTCCATTTGTCAAAACGGGTCCTGTAGCAATGTAAATATTGTTATTTTCAACTGCCCAAGTGCGAACTAATCCCTCTAAATTTTTCCATATGCCTCTGTTAAAACTAGGTGTTTGTGGACTCATATTGCTGTAGTAAAAAGATTCAGCCATAGCAATAGATGACCAGCCCATATCAGAAGCAGGAGCTAGGTGTCCTCTGTCGTAACCTGAACCTTCATAATCTTTGTTAGAAGCAGTTCCTGTTTTTACCTTTGGGTCAGCGATGAATTTATTGGTTCTTTTAAAAAATTTATTTGTTTCTTCTTTGGTAAGCTCGTAGGCAATCCAATTTGATTGTTCGTGTGTTTCATTGTATAAAAGAGAATATCCTGCGTGAGTAATAATTTCTTCTTTGGAATTAGTTTTGGGAATTTCTAATTTACTTATAATTGTTGCGTTAATATTATTTGATGGAATACTGTCAGCATATGACCAAGTTCCGTCTTCATATAATAAAACATTTTTCCCATCATTTGTTTTTGCTTCTAACTGTCCAAAAGTCAATGTTTGGATTGCAAAAAGCGTAAATAATGTTAGTATGATTTTTTTCATTCCTTGTCGTTTGTAGTGATTTTTTTAAGTCCCTCAGCCAAAGCTTCTCCATCAAGTATAGAGCTGCCATGAATAATTTCTTCTCCTTTTTAAAGACAGACATCCTTAATTTGTTTTATGAAATCTTTTTTTCTGCCCATACTTTGTTTTTAGATTAAATTTATTTAGCAAAATATTATTTTTTGCTTGTATAAACATAACATTTTGGTAACATTGGCGTTTAAATATAACGTTTTCTATTTAAGTAAAATAAAATATTTATTTTTCAATTATTTCCAAAAAGCGTTAAAAATTTGTTCTAAAAAGTCATAAAACACTGCGTTATTTTTTCAAAAAGCTAGATTTTATGGAGGTTTTTGATTTTAACGTAAATGAAAAAAAGCCACTTTTTTTTAGTAAAGTTAAAATAATAAGAATAAAAGTAAAAAAAGTTTTTTTATTTAAACTAAAAATATAAATTTGCTCCTCAACAAAAGTTTATTATAACAAAAAATAAATTATTAAAACTATTAAAATTAAAGAAAATGGCAAACGTTAAAAAAGAAAAAAGCGGTTCAGGTTTAGGAGGAAGTATTTCATTAATTATTATTGTTGCTTGTATTTTTTCAGGATGGTTAATCTGGACATTCATAATGGGTGATGGAGCAAATTTTGAAGGAGGAGTTAATACGGGTCATCCACTACCAGGAAATTATTTAGCAATGGTGTACAAAGGAGGTCCTATTGTTCCAGTTTTGATGGGATTGCTTTTAATGGTAATCGTATTTTCATTCGAACGTTATGCTGTAATTTCTAAAGCAGCCGGAAAAGGAAATCTTGATAAATTCATGGGTGATGTTCAAAAAAGCATCAAATCAGGTGATATTGAAGGTGCAATCGTAGCTTGTGATAAACAACAAGGTTCTGTTGCGAATGCTATTAGATCAGCTTTAGTTAAATATCAAGAAGTTAAAAAAGAAGGTTTAGATAGCGAAGCTGCTGCAGAAACTATTCACAAAGAAATTGAAGAAGCTACTTCACTTGAAATGCCAATGTTAGAAAAACACATGACTATTCTTTCTACATTAGTTTCTTTAGGAACTCTTGCAGGATTATTAGGAACGGTAACAGGTATGATTAAAGCGTTTGGTGCATTGGCAAGTTCAGGAACTCCGGATCAAGCGATGTTAGCAAACGGTATTTCTGAGGCACTTATCAATACTGCAACAGGTATCTCTACTTCTGCTTTAGCAATTGTTGTTTACAACTTGTTTACTTCAAAAATTGACACTTTGACTTATGCTATTGATGAAGCTGGTAATACAATCGTGAATACTTACAGACATTACAGAGGTACACAAAAATAAACACTAATAATTTTTAAGACTTTAGCGTTGTATTTAGTATAGGCTGATTTCTTATTAATTTAAATATATAATTAATGGCTGTAAAAACGCAAAAAAAAGCGACGTCTATTGATATGACGGCTATGTGTGATGTGGCATTCCTTTTGCTTACTTTCTTTATTTTGACCGCCACGGCCAAAATACCGGAAGCACTGCCTGTGGATACGCCGCAATCTACTGTACAAACCAAATTACCCGAAACGGATTTGGCTACTTTGACCATTGGTAAAGGAAAAGTATTTTTTGATTTGAAAGGTAGAGAAGTTCGTAAAAGAACACTTGAGTTGATGGGTCAAAAATATGGTGTTGAGTTTACTGAAGATGAAAAATCAAAATTTTCATTGATGGAAGGTATTGGAGTTCCTGTTGGAAGTCTTAAACAACTTATTGCAATGAAAACTGCTGAAAGAAGTAACGCAGGTCAGCCAGGTGTTCCAAAAGACTCACTTGACAATCAATTAGCTGAGTGGGTTCAAAATGCCCGTATTGCTAATATTGAATTGAATGACAAAGAATTGCAAATAGCTATAAAAGGAGATGCAAAAGAGGAATATCCATCTATTCGTAAAGTAATGGATATTTTACAAGACCAAAAAATCAATAGCTTTAGTTTAGTTACTGGTTTGAGAGGAAAGAATTTTTAATTAAAAAACACACACTAAAATGGCTGAATTAAATACAGGCGACGGTGGAGGCGGAAAGGATAAAAAAGTAAGAAGTAAAAAACAAAACTCAAAAGTAGATTTAACTGCTATGGTGGATTTGGCCTTCTTATTAATCACTTTCTTTATGCTTACTACTACCTTGTCTAAACCACAATCTATGAATTTGGGGTTGCCAGATAAACAAGATGATCCATCTGAAAAGCCAATCAAAGTAGATGAAAACCGTACTATGACTATATTGTTAGGTAAAGACAGCAAGTTAGTTCGATATGTAGGTTTGTTAGCAACTCCCGTTGCAGGAGGTGCTCCTAAAGAGTTTGTTTACGGTAAAGAAGGTATTCGTAAGGAATTGTTGTCAAGAAAAGCTTCGGTATTAGCTTATTCAACAGCTAAAGGAAAACCTAAAAATGGGATGATTGTAATTATCAAACCAAGTAAGAAATCAAATTATCGCAATTTGGTTGACATCTTAGACGAAATGGCAATAGTTGATGTGCCGACTTATGCCATTGTAAATGAGTTTACACCTGAAGAAACAAAATTGTTAGAAGGAAAATAAGATTTATTCTTATGACCCAATAACCTAATAATTAAGAAATATGAAATTAGATTTATTAAATAATAACTGGCTTGAAATTGTTTTCGAAGGGCGTAATCAAAAATACGGCGCTTATGATTTGAGAAAATCAGTTACTAAGAACACAACTAGAGCTTTCATCATTGGAACAGTACTTTTTGCTATTCTTGTTAGCGTACCAACGCTTATGCGTATGATTCCTGATGCGACTGATGAAACAACTTTGGACCAAAAAATTACAACAGTAAAGTTACCTCCAAAAGAGAAACCAAAAGAAAATCTTCCGCCACCACCACCACCACCTCCAAAAGTGGATCAAGTGAAATTTGTAAAACCAGTGGTTGCTAAAGCAGATGAAGTTGTTGAAGAGATTGTTGTAATTAAAGATCTTAAAGACAAAAATATTGGTAAGGAAACTATAAAAGGTGATCCTGATGCTGAATTAACTGTTGAACCAGTAGGAACTGGAGTTGCAGCAGTAGTAGAAGAAGATAATACTGTTTACAATACTGCAGGTATCGAGGTCAAACCTGATTTTCCTGGTGGAATGGATAAATTCAACGCTTTTGTAGCTAAAAATTATCAAGCTCCCGAAGAAGAAGGACTTAAAGGAAAAGTTTATGTTACATTTGTAGTGGAAAAAGATGGTTCGTTAACAGATATTAAAGTACTTAGAGATATTGGTTACGGTACAGGAAAAGAAGCTATTCGTGTTTTGAATAAATGTCCTAGATGGACTCCTGGAGAACAAAATGGTAAAAAAGTAAGATGTACTTTCAGTTTACCAATTAGTATCCAATCAGCAGAGTAATGTTAAAAAACATAATAAATAACATTCAGAAGAAATCGCTCAAAGAGCGGTTTCTTCTCGTTATGGGAATATTGTTATTTCTGGCTTATCTGGCTTTAGGTTTGATTTTTATCTTTTGGAAAAGCATCCCAATAGCTATGCTACCAAAATATCGAATGGCTTTTGGAGTGGTTTTAATTGTATATTCGTTTATACGTTTATTTAGGGTTTATAATGCTAATAATGAATAGTTATGTTTAAAAAAAGCAAAATTTATATCCTTGTTTTTGTTAGTTTTTTGTTTGTAATGTGCAATCAAAAAGAACAAACCAAAAGCAATAAAGAATCGATATTGAAAGGATCTGCAACTATTTTTGTAGATGAAACCCTGACTCCAATAATCGAAGATCAGGTTGCTATTTTTGAAAGCAATTATGATGCAAAAATTAATATTGTTTCAATGTCTGAATCAGAAGCTGTCATTTCATTATTCAAAGAAAAGTCTGGCATTGCCGTTTTGACCAGAAATTTGACTTTAAATGAAAATAAAATCTTCGGGCAAAAAAAAATTACACCAAAAATCACTAAATTTGCAACCGACGCTATCGCTTTTATTTCAAATAAAAGCAATAAAGATACTTTGGTTGAGTTAAAGACTATACTAGAGTTTATGCAAGGGAAACCAAATACAAGTATTAAAGGTTTGGTTTTTGACAATCCCAACTCGAGTACAGTGCGTTATATGAATGAGCTTGCCGGAATTAAAGCAATTCCTAAAAATGGGGTTTATTCATTTAAAACAAACCAAGAGGTAATTAAGTTTGTTGCTCAAAATAGTGGAATGATAGGTGTTGTAGGAGTAAACTGGTTGTCACAACCAATGCCTGATATGCAAGAATACGTGGATCAAGTAAATGTATTAAGTGTAAAAAGCTTGACTGGTGTGAATTTTTATCCTCCAAGTCAAAACAATATTGCAGAAGGCAAATATCCTTTGGCACGTGATTTGTATATAATAAACGGACAAGGATATTCTGGATTAGGAATGGGTTTCGCCTCATTCGTTGCAGGAGATATTGGACAAAGAATAATTTTAAAATCCGGATTGTTACCCGTAAGAATTCCAGGTAGAAAATTAAATATTAGGAATGAGATTAATAATGAAAAGAAATAAATTAATATAATACCGATGAACAAATTTAAGATTTTTAGTATTGCTTTTTTAGCTTCAGTTACAATTGGTTTTGCTCAAGACATTGCCCAAGCAAAAAAGGCGATTGATGCAGAACAATATGAAAAAGCAAAATCGATATTAAAGTCGATTATACAGACTAGTCCAATAAACGGAAGGGCAAACTTTATATTAGGAAATGTCTATCTTATTCAGTCTGTAACAGATTCTGCTAAAATTGCTTATCAAAGAGGATTAGCAGGAACTGATGGTGCCAGACTAAATTTTATTGGTTTAGCGACGATAGATTTGGATAATGGTAGCACGGCTGCCGCAGAAGCCAATTTTGCATTAGCTTTAAAGGATATTAAAAAGAAAGATGTTGAGGAATTTATTGGAATAGGAAGAGCTTATACTTATTCTGTTAAACCTAATTATAAGAAAGCAATTGAATATTTAAACAAAGCTAAACTTATAAATCCTAATGATGCTATAGTTCAACTGGCACTTGGGGATGCTTTTTACGGAGATAAAAACCAAAATGAAGCTTATGCAGCTTATAGAAATGCTTTTCAAATTGATCCTACATTGTTAAGAGCAAAAATGCAATTAGGCGTTTTGTTAAAAGGCGCAAAATCTTATGACGAGGCTATAAAATCATTTAATGAAGTTATTGCTATGAATCCAAATTATGGACCGGTTTACAGAGAATTAGCCGAAACATATTACAAATGGGGAAGAAACAAGCCTTCGAAGTCTTCGGAATATATGCAGACCGCTATTGGTCATTATGAAAAATACCTTAGTCTTACAGATTATTCTTTGAATTCCAGAATGCGTCACGCCGACTTTCTGGTTCTTGTAAAAGATTATAAAGCACTTGAAGTTGAGGCAAATAAAATGATTGAGATGGATAAGGTAAACCCCAGAATCTTTCGTTATTTAGGGTATTCAGCCTTTGAAAATGGTAATGTTGATGTTGCTATTAAATCATTAGAAAGTTTTATAGCTAATCCAGATAATAAAGTTATTGCAAAAGATTATTTATATTTAGGGATATCTAAATTCAAAAAAGGATTGTCTGCAGATGGATTATCAATAGATCCTGTTTTATACAATTCCGGTTTAGCCGATATAAAAAAAGCAATAGAAATGGAACCGTTAGCAGTGGAAGATTTGAATGAAGTTGGTAAAAAAATGTTTAGCCAAAAATTATATAAAGAAGCGGTTTCGATTTTTGAATTAGGCACAACAAATACTGAAAATAAAAATTATGTGGATGATAATATTTATTACGGATTGTCAATTTATTACAGCAACAACAAAAAAGATGTGATTCCTGATCCAATTGCTTTACAAAAAGCCGATACCGCTTTTGGAAATGTAATAGCAGCATCTCCTAGCTATCAGGATGCTTATCTTTATAGAGGCAGAACGAATAGTTTAATGAGTAATGATGAAATGACTATTAAATATTACGAGGAATATGTTGCTAAAATTACGGAGAAAGGTCCGGAAGAATTAGCAAAACCAACAACAACTAAAAAAATTATTGAATCGTATAACACGATTGCAGCTAGTTATGCAAATAATGATGTAGTTAAGGCTATTGAATATTTCAATAAAACGCTTATACTTGATCCAACTAATGCTTACGCAACGCAGTCAATATCTAAATTAAAAAAATAATTTTTTTTAAATAATTATTCAATACCGATAGTTTCAAAAGGCTGTCGGTTTTTTTATGTATTTATGTCATTGCGAGGCACGAAGCAATCTTCTTTCTAAATCCCAAAATCACAAATTCCAAAATCACTATCTTTGCCCTTTAAATTAATAAAATGTTATCAAAAGAAATACAATTAGAAGTTAATAAAGGTGCAATGCTTCCGTTGATGGAAGAATTCTACACTATTCAGGGTGAAGGATTTCATACCGGAACTGCAGCTTATTTTATAAGAATTGGCGGTTGTGATGTGGGTTGTCATTGGTGTGATGTCAAAGAAAGCTGGAATGCAGCATTACATCCACCCACAAGTATCGATTTAATTGTTGCCAATGCCAGAAAATATGCCGATACTGTTGTGGTTACCGGAGGCGAACCATTAACTTGGGATATGACCTTATTGACTCAAAAACTAAAAGACCAAAACCTGAAAGTACATATTGAAACTTCAGGAGCCTATGAACTGACTGGTCATTGGGATTGGATTTGTCTTTCGCCAAAGAAAAACAAATTACCAACCCAAACTGTTTATGATAAAGCTCACGAATTGAAAGTCATTATTTACAACAAACACGATTTTATTTTTGCTGAAGAACAAGCCGAAAAAGTAAACAAAAACGCCATATTATTTCTTCAACCTGAATGGAGTAAAAAAGAAGAAATGACACCACTAATTGTCGATTATGTAATGAACAATCCAAAATGGCGTGTATCTTTACAAACACACAAATACCTGAACATTCCTTAATATGAAAAACTTTTTATTTCTGGTAATTGCCTTTTTCTCATTTCTATTAGTTGATGCCCAAGAACAAATTTCACAACCTCAAGAGAAAATTTATCAAATGGATGATGTAGACATAAAACCAGAATATCCAGGAGGCATCAATGAATTTAATAAATTTATTGCAAAAAATATTAATGCTCCAGAAAAAGAAGGTCTTAATGGAAAAGTAGTTGTTGCATTTATTATTGAAATAGATGGAAATATTAGTAACATAACATCCATTCAAGATATTGGATATGGTTCTGGCCAAGAGGCAGTAAGGGTTGTAAAAGAATCTAAAAAATGGATTCCAGCTCAAAAAGAAGGAAAACCAGTGCGAGTAGTTTTTAGATTCCCAATAACTATTTCATCAGTTAGACATTAAATTGAAGTTCCTAAACAATAATCCAATGAAAAAAATTCTATTTCTAGCAATTGCCTTTTTAGCAATTCAAACAGTTTCGGCGCAAGACACAACAAATGTTTCATATAACACAGTATATAATACAGCAGGAATTGACGTAAAACCCGATTTTCCTGGAGGTATGGATGCTTTTTACCAATTTATTGGTAAAAATTATAACTGTCCAAAAGTGGAAAGATTGGCTGGAAAGGTTTATGTGACCTTTATAGTTGAAAAAGACGGAAGTATTGATGAAATAAAAGTATTGAGAGATATTGGATATGGAACGGGTAAAGAAGCAATACGTGTTTTGGAACTTTCGCCAAAGTGGTTACCAGGTGAACAAAATGGGCAAAAAGTAAGATGTACATTTAGTTTGCCAATTTCAATAATCGCAAAATAATAATTTTCCCAAACATTGTTTGGGATTTTTTATATTTACAAAAAAGCAATAATGAAATCACAATTCCTTCTCGATCCAGCAATTACATTTCTTAATCACGGTTCTTTTGGCGCTTGCCCAAAACCTATTTTTGAGGAATACCAACGATTCCAATTGGAACTCGAAACCGAACCGGTTTATTTTATCCAAAAAAAATCAGCGGGATATTTGAAAACCGCCAGAGAACGATTGTCAAAATATGTGGGTTGTAATTCGGTGGATTTGTTTTTCACACCCAATCCAACCTTTGCCATTAACACCATTATGCGAAGTTTGCATTTGGAAGCAGGCGATGAAATTCTCAGCACAAACCACGAATATGGTGCAATGGACAGGACTTGGAATTTCTATTGCAAAAAATCGGGAGCCAAATACATTCGCCAAAACATATCCCTTCCTGTAGTTTCTAAAGAACAAATTCTGAAAGAATTTTGGAGTGGTTATACTTCAAAAACCAAAATCGTTTTTCTAAATCATATTTCAAGTTGCACCGCCTTGATTTTTCCAATTAAAGAAATTTGCGACAAAGCGCGCGAATTGGGATTAATCACCATTATTGATGGTGCTCACGTTCCAGGTCAAATCGATTTGGATATTACAGAATTGAACCCGGATTTTTATACTGGAACGCTGCACAAATGGATGTTGGCACCCAAAGGAAGTTCTTTTCTCTATGTAAAAAAGAGTTTTCAGGAAATGCTCGATCCACTAATTGTGGGTTGGGGTTATGAAAGTGTTTCTCCTGGAGAAAGTCAATTCTTGGATTATCAGGAATACCAAGGCACGAGAGATATTTCGGCGTTTTTGTGTACGCCAAAAGTCATTGATTTTCTGGAAGAAAATAATTGGAAAACCAAAGCAAAGGAATGCAGACAGTTAGTTTTTGACAATTACCAACGCTTTTGCGATTTACTCAACACACAACCTATTTGCCCGATTACCGAAGAATTCTTAGGGCAAATGGCAAGTATTCCAATTAAAACAACTAATCCCATTGAACTGAAGGAGCTGCTTTTTAATAAATATAAAATCGAAATTCCGGTAATGCCTTTGAATGGAAATTATTTTTTGAGATATTCCATAAATGCCTATAATTCGCAGGACGATTTAGATGTTTTGTATAAAGCCTTGCAAGATATTATTGCGACTACAAATTTGATAGAAGAGTAAGTGTAACAGATTTTATCTTTCCTCTTTTTTCTTTCTTCTTTATTCTAAATCGAAAGCTTCGCTAAATAATCGTAATGCTCGCCTTCCATAATCAATTCGCACTGTAAACCATTGGCAAAAGCCGCACTTTGCAATGTATTGTAATCAATAAACATCCAGTCGAAAGGTTTTTCTTTTTCGCCTTTATAGGAAATTTTAAAAACAATTTCCCCGTAATATTCATTGTTTGATGGAATCCATTTTCCACCATCTTCGTCATCATCAAACATATATATTATGTCGGAACTGTCCAGTAGAATTTGGCCTCCGGGATTCAACAATGATTTTAGTTTTAGAAGAAAATTGGGAATATTTTTCAGTCTTCCGCACATTCCGGCACCATTCATCAAAAGCAAAATAGTGTCAAACTTTTCATTTTCTAAAGTCATTACATCTTGAACCTTAGCTTTTTTCAAACCACGAAGGGTACAAGCCTGAATGGCATTTGCTGAAATATCTATTGAAGTCACGTCAAGATTTCGATCATTTTGCAAACTCAGACTGTGACTTCCCGCGCCACAACCCACATCGAGAACTTTACCCTTGGCAAGTTGCAACGCTTTTTGCTCCATTTGTGGCATTTCATCATAGGAACGAAAAAGATAAGCAACACTCATTTCGTCTTCTTCAGAAATGGTGGTTTCAGTAATTAAATCCTCAGGAGAATTATTGGTTTGAAAATCGAGTATGGCTTTTCCGAAAAGGTCTTTCATTAGTGTTGATATGTTAATTTGGCTATTTGTTGATTTGTTTTAAGTAATTTCGCAAATGTTTTGTCGAATAACCGAATAAACAAATCTACGAATGAACACTATTTTAAACAATCTTCCTAAAGAGGCCAAAGATAAGCATATCGAAAACAAAAAGTATTTTGATAAGCTGAAAAAAAAGCAGCCTAAAAATTTGGATTATGTAATGCAGGAATTACACGATGCCGAATTCAAGAAAACCGATTGTTTAAAATGTGCCAATTGTTGTAAAACCACCGGTCCATTATTTACTTCTGCTGATATTGAGCGAATTTCAAAGCATTTGCGGCAAAAACCACAGCAGTTTATAGATCAATATTTGCGTATTGATGAAGATAAAGATTATGTATTGCAAAGTGTTCCTTGTACTTTCTTAGACAGTGATAATGCCTGTTTTATTTATGAAGTTCGCCCAAAAGCCTGTCGCGAATTCCCACATACCGATAGAAAAAAGTTTCAACAAATCTCAGATTTGACTTTACAAAATGTCGCCATTTGCCCGGCAGCTTTTAATATTGTGGAAGAAATGAAGAAAAAAATGCCATTGTAATTGTAATAATTTGTATTTGAAAACGTTTTGAATCTAAACCGAAAATTTTAATATGAAACATTTAAAAAAGGTAATACTAATTTACATCATTTCATTATTAATTTCATTACTTGGGTTTTATCTTGATGATGATGTGAAAAACGGATATATTGAACGTCAATCGATTGCGACAAACATTTTCGAAATTTCAATAATTTCAATTATTATATTTGCTTCGATTTTAACAATCTATCTTGGGATAAATAAGTTAAAAATAATATTTTAATAATATATTCGGTTTCCGCTCCCTCTCCTTCGGAGAGGGTTGGGGTGAGGTTTAATATATTAAATACTTTTTTCTCGTTTCTTTAAAGTCATTCAAGTCCTTCTCCCAGCTTTTTCTAATTTCTTTTTCCGAAGTTCCGGCTTCAATTTGTTGTTGCAATTGTTTGGTTCCTGCCAGTTTTGTGAAAAAGGAATTAAAGAATTTGGTTTTATCCGATGTCTCATTGTAGGCTTTCAATAACCATTTCAACTCTAATTGGTTTACTTTGGCCACAGCCGATAAATCTTCGCCGTAGCAAATTTCGTCTTTGTGCATTGGTTCTTTAGAGCCAAAATTAGGTTTCGGGACAAAACTAAAGTCGCTTTTTGGCAAAAAAGGAGAGCCGTAAATTTGGAATTGTTTCTCCGTTCCTCGACCCACGCTCACATTGGTTCCTTCAAAAAGGCATAAACTGGCATAAAGATTTATCGCTTGATCATTGGGTAAATTCGGCGATGGTTTTATAGGTAAACTGTAACTCATTTTTCGATTATAATTCAAACAAGGAATGACCGTTAACTTACATTGCACGCCATTTTGCAACCATTTTTCTCCATTTATCATTTGGCCATATTCGCCAATCGTCATTCCGTACAAGACAGGAACAGGATGCATTCCCACAAAACTGGTGAATTCCTTTTCCAGAATTGGACCGTCAACAATATTTCCGTTTGGGTTAGGTCTGTCTAAAATTAGCAATGGTTTATTATTGTCCGCACAAGCTTCCATCACATAATGAAGCGTAGATAAATAGGTGTAAAAGCGTAATCCTACATCTTGTAAATCAAAAATCATGATGTCAATTCCTGCTAATTGTTCTGGTTTTGGTTTTCGGTTGTCGCCATAAAGTGAAATAATAGGCAAACCAGTTTTAGCATCTTTACCGTCAATTACGTGTTCGCCAGCATCAGCAGTGCCTCGAAAACCGTGTTCTGGTGCAAAAATAATTTGGACATTGATGTTTTTCGAAAGAAGAAAATCAACTAAATGGGTCTTATCAGATAGAATCCCGGTTTGATTGGTTACAATTCCAATTTTTTTATCTTTTAATAAAGGCAAATAATCCTCGAAATTATCAGCACCGGTTTTTATTTCCAGAGAAGTAGTTTTTGTGTTCTCTACTTTCTTGGCAGAACAAGAGCTTGAAAAAAGCATCAAAAACAAGAATAAAAACGTATTTTTGACACCAACAAAAGCGAATGAGCGGAGTAAAACAGAATTAGACACCATATAAATTGAATTTAGAATATTTCATAGCCAAGCGACTCATAACTGCTAAAGATTATAAAAGTAGCATATCGGCACCAATTATCAAAATTGCAATTTCTGCTATTGCTATCGGAATGATTATGATGATTGTTTCTGTAGCCACAGGAATTGGTTTGCAACAAAAAATTCGCGATAAAGTTTCCGCCTTCAATGGTCATATCATTATTTCGAATTATGACAACAATCAATCCGAAGTTACGCTGGCCCCCATTTCAAAAAACCAAGATTTTTACCCAAAATTCACTTCCGTCCCCGGAGTAAGCCATATTCAGGCCATTGCCAGCAAAGCAGGAATTATAAGAACCGCAACAGCATTCGAAGGAATAATTTTTAAAGGTGTTGGTACAGATTATCAATGGGCCAATATTAAGGAATATATTGTGTCCGGTAAATTGCCCGATTTTTCAAAAAGCCTTAATCAGGAAGTATTGATATCCCAATTCCTCGCTAACAGACTAAATTTAAAAGTGGGCGATTCCTTCAATACATTTTTTATCAAAGAAGACCAGAATAAATTACCCAACATTCGAAGATTTAAGATAACCGGGATTTTTAACTCCGGATTTCAGGATTTCGATGCTACTTATATAATAGGAGATATTCGTCATATACAACGCATCAATAAGTGGAAACTAGATCAGGTGGGAGCTTTTGAAGTTTTTACAAATGATTTTACTAATATCAAATCCATTGGAGAACAAGTTTACGAGCAAACATCCTCAACACTCGATACCAAAACCATAATCGAAAAATACAGTTATATATTCGAATGGCTAAAACTTTTTGATTTCAACATCGTCATTATATTAGTAATAATGATTTTGGTCGCCACCATCAATATGGTTGTGGCATTATTGGTGCTCATTCTCGAACGCACCCAAATGATAGGAATACTAAAAGCATTAGGATCGAATAACTGGTCAGTCAGAAAAATATTCCTTTACAATGCCTTTTACCTTATAGTGAGAGGACTGTTTTGGGGAAATTTAATCGGGATTTCTTTGTTGTTGATTCAGCAATATTTTGGAATCATCAAACTCAATCCCGAGAATTATTATGTCAATCAAGCTCCGGTTTATCTTAATTTTGGATATATAGCACTTCTCAATCTACTCACAGTGACTGTTTGTTTTTTAGTTTTACTAATTCCATCCTATATAATTACCAAAATTTCCCCGGTAAAAGCCATCCGTTTCGATTAAACTTTAATTGTCATTGCGAGGAATGAAACAATCTGGAGCTATTTCCCGCTATTTGTTACAATCTTCTTGTTGCGAATTCCGCTTGGGCGGAATCCGCAACAGGAAGGATTTCCACTTCTATCGGGGCTCATATCTTTGCTAAGAATACAAATTTATGAAATACGTATCTTTGAAATAGTAACAATTGATAAGCAAAATGAAGTTGCAAAATTCTATCGGGGCCAGATACGTCAAGACGATATTGCAAGCTAGGTTAATCAACTTCA
>CAMCFT010000037.1 GCA_945874225.1 Flavobacterium psychrophilum | reverse complement strand
CAGTCGAGACTCAATTTTAGTCACGACTGCGCTCGACTTGACAAATATGTGAATAGGATTCATTATAAATCAAATAAATTTTTCTCCGGCAACAATCGAAATGTCATTCGATGGTATTTCGTAACTCCATATTTCCTTATGGCTTCGCGATGTTCTTTGGTTGGATAACCTTTATTTTTTTTCCAATTGTACATTGGGAATTCTTCGTGAATGGCATTCATATAATCGTCGCGATAGGTTTTTGCCAAAACCGAAGCTGCGGCAATACTCATATATTTTGAATCGCCTTTTACAATACTTTGGTTGGGAATTGATTTTAATAATTCAATTTCAGTTTTCGAAAATTGTTTTCCAAAAGTGGTTTTCAAACCCAGTTTTGCGTTCAACAATCTGTTGCCATCCACAATAATAAATTCGGGAGTTAGATTTAATTTCAAAATACTTTCTTGCATTCCTTTCATCGAAGCATTCAGAATGTTGATTTCGTCAATCTCCTTTGGGTGCAAATGAGTTACGGCAAAAGAAACCGCCACTTCTTCGATTATTGGGCGCAATTTATCTCTAACCTTTTCAGAAAGTTGTTTGGAATCGTTGAGTAATTTAAAAAGCACCTTTTCAGAATCATTGATAATTCCCCCTTCGGGGGTTAGGGGGCTAGGAAGAATCACTGCAGCTGCTGTAACTGGACCAGCAAGACAACCACGACCGGCTTCGTCGGTTCCTGTTTCCAAGATAAATTTCGAAAAATTAGCAAGCAGCATATCAATTGTATTGGAACAACAAATATTGTAAAATTTTCTTCAAAAATGTGCGTTTTATTTCTATTTGCCAAAACATTCCCATAAACTGCAATTCAAACTCACTAAAAAGAATTAGACACAAATTGCACGAATTAACACAAATTATGAAGATTCAAAAGTTAAATTGCACAAATTTTATCTGCCTTTGGCAGATTCGTGGAATTTTAACAAATCATAATTCGTGTAAATTGGTGTAATTCGTGTGAAAAAAGCATAAAATAATTTTAATTTGTTTGACCTACATAAATCAAAGCGTTTTTTTATTTATATGTTTTTTCATTTACCTTTGCTTGAATAAAATTTCAGAATAATTGCCTAATTATATACCGCTCCAAATGAGGATTCTCTTTTTCTTATATCTTTTGCTATTGCCAACATTTCTGTTTTCTCAAGAAAAAAAGACTAATGAAATAGATTTTAACAGCAAATACAATAGCTCTGATTCCATAAAAAAACCAAAAGCCAAGATTGCAACGATAGATATGTATCGCGTAATCACTTTAGAAAGAGATACTACTTATATTGACACTTCGTTGACCATAAAAAAACTGTATAGCTTTAATTACTTACGCAAAGACAATTTTGGATTGCTTCCTTTCCCGAACGAAGGTCAAACCTATAATACCTTGCAATACAGTTTAAACACCTTTTCGCCTTTTCCTGAATTTGGATTCAAAGCAAAGCATTTTAATTTCTTGGAAGCAAACCAAATAAGATATAGTTCTGTGGCAACTCCTGTTACCGAATTTTATTTTAAAACCGTAATGAAACAAGGTCAGAATGTGGATGCTTTTTTTACGGTGAACACTTCTCCTAGATTCAATTTTTCATTAGCTTACAAAGGATTGCGTTCTGAGGGAAAATATATTAATCAAATGTCAAGTACCGGAAATTTCAGATCTACGGCAAGTTATAATACCAAAAATCAGCGGTATTTAGCCAATGCTCATTTTGTATCCCAGGATATTTTGAATGAGGAAAATGGCGGAATTACAACTGTTGAAGACTTCGAAAGTGGCAATGTTGATTTTATAAATAGAGAACGATTAGAAGTATATTTAACGGATGCAAAATCATTTTTGAAAGGGAAACGGATATTTTTAGATCACACTTTTAGAGTCAATTCAGTTAAAGGAAGCAATAATTTGTATGTGACTCATCAGTTTAATTACGAAAATAAATATTTCGAATACAATCAGCCAAC
The DNA here is from genome assembly GCA_945874225.1 of Flavobacterium psychrophilum. Lineage (GTDB taxonomy): Bacteria > Bacteroidota > Bacteroidia > Flavobacteriales > Flavobacteriaceae > Flavobacterium > Flavobacterium psychrophilum_M. The sequence goes on along the minus strand of CAMCFT010000037.1, from coordinate 25,525 downwards.
AGTTGCTTCGTCTGTCAACGGTGAAATAGTATATAGATTTGGAGATTCCTACAAAACCACTGGGATAAATGATCAAACGCATTACAATAAAACCTATAACAAAGCAGGGCTTGTTTATGAAAACACCACCTTAGGAAAGTTTCAGTTTTTTGCCGATGATTTTTTTAGTAATTTTTACTACAATCAAATATTAATTCTGGATAGTCAAACGGTTCCTAGTTCTATAAGCCAAAGAATAAATACCGTTGGTGGTCAGTATGATTATCAAAAAAATAAATGGGCTGGAAAATTTTTAATTTCAAGGTCAATAACAAATCAATCATTGTCTAATTTGGACGCCAAGTTGCAATATAGTTTGAATGAAGAAATGCAGTTATCATTCGAATACCAGAATATGAATAAACTGCCCAATAACAACTATAATTTGTACCAAAGCAGCTATGTAAGTTACAATTGGTCGAATAGTTTCAAGAACGAAAAAATAAATTCTATTATCGTTAATGCTACAACTCCTTGGGTGGAAGCATCCGTTCAATATTCCACATTCAACGATCATTTATATTTTGCCGATATTTCCAGTACAGAACAAATAGCGATGAAGCAACAAATAATTGCTCCGGCACAATATGCAAATACCATCAATTATTTGTCGGTGAAGGCAAGTAATGAATTCAGGGTTAGGAAATTCGCACTAGCCAACACACTTTTATACCAAAAAGTAGATCAATCAGATACTATTCTTAATGTTCCCGAGTTTCTTACTAGAAACACGCTATACTATTCTCAAGATCTTTTTCATAAAGCCTTGTTTTTGCAAACCGGAGTGACCTTTAATTACTTCACTAACTATTATGCAAATGAATATAATCCGGTAATCGGAGAGTTTTTTGTGCAAAACAAGAAAGAAATAGGGAATTTTACCAACTTTGATTTTTTTGTCAATGCTAAAATCCAAAGGACCAGAATTTATTTCATTGCCGAACATTTTAATTCTTCCTCTTCAGGAAATAATTTTTATTCGTCTCCTAATAATCCGTATCGTGATTTTATGATTCGTTTTGGTTTGGTTTGGAATTTCTTCCAATAATTTTAAATTTTTTAAAATGCAATATTCAGAAAATATATTAGGAACAATAGGAGGAACGCCTTTAGTAAAACTCAATAAAGTGGTTGACGGTGTTGACGCTTTGGTCCTTGCCAAAGTAGAAACTTTCAATCCAGGAAATTCCGTTAAAGACCGAATGGCCGTAAAAATGATTGAAGATGCCGAAGCTGACGGTCGTCTAAAACCAGGCGGAACCATTATCGAAGGTACTTCCGGAAATACCGGAATGGGATTGGCATTGGTCGCCATCATCAAAGGATACAAATTGATTTGTGTAATTTCAGATAAGCAGTCCAAAGAAAAAATGGATATTCTTCGCGCCGTGGGAGCAAAAGTAATTGTTTGTCCTACTGATGTGGAGCCAACAGATCCTCGTTCGTATTATTCGGTTTCCAAAAGGTTAGCGGCTGAAACACCTAATTCTTGGTATGTAAACCAATACGATAACTTATCCAATTCATTGGCACATTACGAACAAACCGGTCCCGAAATTTGGAAACAAACCGACGGAAAAATTACTCATTTCGTTTCGGGTGTGGGAACTGGCGGAACCATTTCCGGAGTTGGAAAATATTTAAAAGAGCAGAACCCCAATATTAAAATTTGGGGAATTGACACTTATGGTTCAGTGTTTAAAAAATACCACGAAACAGGAATTTTCGACGAAAACGAAATCTATTCCTATATCACAGAAGGCATTGGAGAAGACATTTTGCCAAAGAATGTTGACTTTTCGCTAATCGATGGTTTTACAAAAGTAACCGATAAAGATGCTGCAGTTTATACTCGTAGAATTGCGCTTGAAGAAGGTATATTTGCGGGAAATTCAGCTGGCGCAGCCATAAAAGGCTTGTTGCAACTCAAGGAACATTTCAAGCCAGAAGACGTGGTTGTGGTATTATTTCACGATTCAGGAAGTCGTTATGTGGGCAAAATGTACAATGACGAATGGATGCGGGAGCGTGGTTTTCTGGATGAAAAAATCACAAAAGCCGAAGATATTATTAAAGATAATCTTTCCAGACCATTAATTGTAGTGCGTACCGAAGAATTGGTTTCGCACGCTATCGAAAGAATGCGTAAGCATAATATTTCGCAAATTCCGGTTATAGACATCACTGGATTTGTGGGTTCAGTAGACGAATCAGATTTGTTTCGTAGCTATGTGAATGACAAAAACTCCGTTGAAAAACCTATTCGCGAAATTATGGGAAGACCATATCCAATTGTAAAATTGGGAACTACAATCGAAGAAGTTTCTAAATTGTTTTCAAAAGAAAATGAAGCTGTTTTGGTTGATTTAGAAAACGGACACCATCAAATTATTACCAAGTCAGATATTATTGGGTCTTTAAAATAGAAGTTATATATTTATACAGAGCGAAGACAAAGTGCTGTTAAAGAGCATTTAACATACGCCTGCAAGATTTAAAAACCTTGCAGGTTTTTTTAGTTTATAATTTTTAAAAAAAAATGCACAAAATGGGGAAAGCCGTAAAATAATAATTTTTAACTTATTTATATTTGGAAAACAATAAATAATTATTCAAATGGAAATAGAATCAGTTAAAAACAGCATTTTGGAAATCCATGAAGTTTGGGATGTTTTAGGCGACCGCCTAGATTGTTTTAAATATGGTGAAATTCATGAAAGTTATGTGGTTGAAATAATATCAGATTATTGTATTAGTAAAGGCTATGAAGTAGAAGGGTTTCCAATACAAAAAAAAGAATCAGCCGTTATGAATACTGACTTTGATGAAGATTATTTTTGCCATAATCGTTATATAAAATATCTAGATGTTTTAGCAACTCAATATGACGACGTTTTTGAATTAATGTATTTTTATGCATCTACTTTCTGGCCGGAACATTTTTATGATGAAATAATATATAAAGAGAGATTGTTGGATTATATTAGTTGTGATGTTTATGAAATAGCATTTTGATTTTTATAGATAGGTGATTTTTAATTATTTTTGGAAAGTAAAAAGCATTTTTTTTATAATTTATTCATAATAAATTATATTTGTATTTCGATGAAAGTCGAAAATCTGTAATCTAAAATCGTTAATCCTAAATCTAAAATTAAATTGACTTTCACTGCCATAGATTTTGAAACCGCCACGGCCTATCATCCTTGTTCTGTAGGTATTGTTACCGTTGAAAATGGCGTAATTGTTGACGAATTTGTTACCTTAATCAAGCCTCCTAGAAATGAATATTCCCATTTTACCATAGCAGTTCATGGCATTTATCCTCGCGATACGGCTAACGCAAAAACCTTTGCGCAAGTTTACCCCGAAATTAAAAGACGTCTTCAAAACCGAGTGGTAGTTGCGCATAACGAAAGTTTTGACCGAAATGTACTAGCTAAATCAATGGCTCTTTATGGCTTGGATTATGAGGAGCTTAATATTGGTTCCCGTTGGGAATGCACCGTAAAAATTTACAAAGCTAAAGGATTAAAACCAACTAAGTTGAGTGATTGTTGCCGTGAAATGAAAATTGCCTTGAACCACCACGAAGCATTGTCCGATGCTCGGGCTTGCGCCAAATTGTATTTGATGAGGTAAATTGATCATAGTTACAATTTTTCACCACTTTAGTTTATATTAAATAATGTAATACATGAAAGAAGAATTCCTCCATTATCTTTGGAAATTTAAGAAATTCGATACTTTGAATTTGAAAACTTCCAATGGAGAGGAAATTACCATTGTTAATGTTGGACAATATCTAGAGCTTTCCGGCCCCGATTTTTTCAATGCACAAATTGTTATTGGCGACCAAAAATGGGCTGGAAATGTGGAGATTCATCTTAAATCTTCGGATTGGTATGTGCATCATCACGAAAGAGATGCTGCTTATGAAAACGTAATTCTTCACGTGGTTTGGGAGCACGACACTGAAATTTTCAGGAGCAACAATACTGAAATTCCGGTTCTGGAACTTAAGAAACAGGTTGATTTAGCAACAATTGCTAATTATCAATCATTGATGATTCCAAAGTCTTGGATTTTTTGCGAAAAGCAATTAAAAGATATTGATGAATTTGCTTTGCGAAATTGGCAGGAACGCATGTTTTTTGAACGTTTGGAAAGAAAATCAAAACCCATTTACGAGTTATTGCAACTGACCAACAACGATTGGGAAGCAGTATTGTTTTGCCTTTTGGCTAAGAATTTTGGATTGAATACTAACGGTGAAATCTTTTTAAAAATCGCCCAATCCATTCCGTTTTCCGTCATCAGAAAAGAAAGTTTTGAGGTCGAAAATTTGGAAGCCTTGTTTCTGGGAAATGCAGGATTATTGGAATTGGAAAAGGAAGATAACTATTTCAAGGATTTGAAATTCAGGTATTTTTATTTGTTGCACAAATACCAATTGGAAAAGAAAATTGTTGAACCTGTCCAGTTTTTTAAACATCGCCCAGATAATTTCCCCACGATTCGATTGTCACAATTAGCAAATTTATACCACAGTCAGCAAAACTTGTTTTCAAAAATCAGCACTTCAGGTTCAATCCAAAATATTTATGAAGCCTTCGACGTTTCAGCATCGAATTATTGGCAAAATCATTATCAGTTCGACAAAGAAAGTCCGAAGAAAAAAAAGAAGCTATCTAAATCATTTATTGATTTGATTATAATAAACACCATAATTCCGCTTCAATTTGCCTTCGCAAAAAGCAGGGGAAAGGAAATTTCAGAAGACCTGATTCAGCTTTTAAATCTAGTGGCGCCAGAGAAGAATGCGATTATGGATAAATTCAGTTCTTTTGGATTAAAATCAAAAAACGCTTTTGAAACTCAATCTTTATTGCAACTCAAAAATGAATATTGCAACAAGAGTCGTTGCTTAGAATGTGCCATTGGGATGGAATTGTTGAAAAAAAGTTAATTTATTAATTTGTTGTTTTAAGAATTATATAATTTCGTAATTTTACCCCTAATTATTGTCACCCTGAGCGTGTCATCTCGAGCGCAGTCGAGAGACGAAGGGTAAAGCCTAAGAAATGAAAGCAATACTGCAGTTAAAATACTTTTCCGAAAAAAACGGTTTTCACGTTTCATCTCGCCTTGCAGACAAATTGGGAATGCGGGTTTCAGACGTGAGATTGTTTTTCATTTACATCTCATTTGTTACGGCTGGTTTGTGGTTTGGTGTTTATCTGACGTTGGCTTTTTGGATTCGACTGAAAGATTTGATTCGAGCCAAGCGCACTTCGGTTTTTGATTTGTAGCAAACAGTTATAAATATTAAAAAAGGGATTATAAAGTAAAGCCACTTTATAATCCCTTTTTTAATAAGGTGTTAAATTATTTATCCGGATTGTTCAATACACTATTTTTCTTGCTATAAGCAAAATAGATTACAACTCCAATGGCCATCCAGGCAAAAAGTCTGAGCCAGTTAGGCCATCCTAAACCATACATCATAGCAAGACAAACCACAACGCCTAATATTGGAACAAAAGGAACCCAAGGTGTTCTAAATTCTCTTTTCATATCGGGCTCAGTTTTTCTTAAAATAATTACCGAAATACAGACCAATACAAAAGCAAATAATGTCCCGATACTGGTCATGTCACCAACAATATCGCCGGGAACAAATGCAGCAAATGCACCAACAATTACTAAAATAGCAACGTTAGCCTTATAAGGGGTTTTGAATTTTGAATGTAAATCACTAAACATTTTAGGTAATAACCCGTCTTTTCCCATAGCATAAAATACTCTGGATTGTCCTAGTAGCATCACCAATATTACGGAGGTAAATCCAAACAAAATAGCTACAGTTACCAATTGACCCAACCAAGTATATCCAATCATATATTTGTTTATGGCAAATGCTACCGAAGCTTCTTTTCCTCCGGTTCTAAAATCTTCAACAGTTGCAACGCCAGTTAATACGTGAGCAAAAAGAATATACAATATGGTACATACAGCTAGTGAACCTAGGATTCCTATTGGCATCGCCTTTTTAGGATTCTTAGTTTCCTGTGCAGCAGTACTCACTGCATCAAACCCAATAAAAGCAAAAAACACAGTTCCTGCTGCTCCCAAAATCCCCATAATGCCACCATAACTATGGTCAATGCCGTGCTCGTCAGTAAATACAGAAGCTGCAGGAATATAAGGCGTGTGATTCACAGGATTAATAAAATTCCAGCCAATTACAATAATTAAAATTACAATGGTAACTTTTACGATTACAATGATGCCATTTACAAAAGCTGATTCCTGAATTCCTTTTATTAGTAATAAGGTAATCAACCCAACAATAAATAAGGCAGGTAAATTAATTATTCCGTGATGAGTTACTTGAGTTACTGGGTCAACCAATTTTTGGAAAGGAGAATGCGAAAATTCAAATGGTATTGGGCTAATATGCAGTACATTAATCAAAAAGTTATTGAGATATTCACTCCAGGCAATCCCAACAGTGGCAGCACCTACAGCGTATTCCAGAATTAAATCCCAACCAATAATCCAAGCTAAAAATTCCCCCATTGTAGCATACGTATAAGTATAAGCACTTCCTGAAATAGGAATGGATGATGAAAGTTCAGCATAACATAAACCTGCCAAAGCGCAGCCAATGGCAGCAACTATAAAAGCAATTGTTACGGATGGACCGGCATTTTGTGAAGCTGCCATTGCAGTTCTTACAAACAAACCAGCTCCAATAATGGCGCCAATTCCCAATGCGATTAATGACCAGGCAGTCAGCGTTCTTTTTAATCCTTTTTCAGAATCAGCGGCTTCAGCTAAAAGTTGGGCTAATGGTTTTCTTCTCCAAATAGACATATATTTATGGTTTATTGTTAATAGGTTTCAAATATATTGTTTTTTTAATGCTGGAGCGATACAGAAATCTTTATTTTTTAAAATTGTTTGTTTTTAATTTAGATATTTTTTTCAAAGAAAGTGTTTATTTATAAAATTTTTCTTATATTTAAAATTCTAAATTCAATTCAAGCTGAATTTATTTAATCTCAAGTAAATGACTTTCAAAGCAATAAAATCCTATTTTGAGTTTTCTCGGGGCCAGCGAACTGGTATTTTTTTATTGTTTGCGATAATTATTGTTTTGCAGTTGGCTTATTTTTTTGTGGATTTTAGTTCTTTTACTACAACTTCTCCTGAAAAAGAAAAATGGCTCTCACTACAATCGCAAATTGATTCTATGAAACAGCAAAAACGGGATTATGTTCCAAAGATTTATCCTTTCAATCCCAATTTTATTTCGGATTATAAAGGGTATAAACTCGGAATGTCGGTTGCAGAAATAGACCGATTGCTTGCTTTTAGAAAAGAAAATAAATATGTAAACTCACCAAAAGAGTTTCAGGCTGTGACCAAAGTTTCGGATTCCTTGTTGAATGCTATTGCACCGTATTTCAATTTTCCGGATTGGGTAAATAACAAAAAGGAATTCAAAGACTATAATAAATATCCCAATACAGCTTTCGCCAAAAAAGAAAAAATAGTCATAATCGACATCAATCAAGCCTCGCAGGAAGATTTAATTAAAATTTATGGAATAGGCGAAGCGATTTCACTTCGGATTTTAAAATTCAAAGAAAGTCTTGGAGGTTTTGTTTCAATGGAACAAATGAAAGACGTTTGGGGACTTTCGGACGAAGTTATTGAGAATCTGAATACACATTTCAAAGTTTTGGCACTGCCAAATCTTAAAAAAATTGACATTAATAATGCTTCCATAAAAGAACTTTCGCAGTTTCCATACTTCAAATACCCACTTTCCAAAAATATAGTTACTTACAGAAGTATGAACGGAGATATCAAAAATATTGCAGATTTAACAAAAATTAAAGGATTGTCTATTGATAAGGCAAATATTATAGCCTTATATTTGGACTTTTAAAATTATACACTATTAAAATGAACTTCGATTACAGCGAAACGCAATCTATGATTGCACAATCTATAAAAGATTTTGCCGAACAAAACATAAGACCTTATATAATGGAGTGGGATGAAGCCCAAACTTTTCCAATTCCTTTGTTCAAAAAATTAGGAGAAATGGGTTTTATGGGCGTTTTAGTCCCAGAAGAACTCGGCGGTTCAGGATTAGGATATCACGAATACATTACGGTTGTTGAAGAAATTTCTAAAGTGGATCCTTCTATAGGATTATCCGTTGCAGCGCATAATTCTTTATGTACCAATCATATTTTGACTTTTGGAAACGAAGAGCAAAAGAAAAAATGGATTCCAAAACTGGCTACAGGCGAACATATTGGAGCTTGGGGATTAACAGAACACAACACCGGTTCCGATGCGGGAGGAATGAACACAACTGCTGTAAAAGACGGGGATGATTGGATAGTAAACGGTTCCAAAAATTTTATTACTCACGCAATTTCAGGCGAAATTGCAGTAGTTATAGTGCGTACAGGAAATAAAGGAGATTCTAGAGGGATGACTGCATTTGTTTTCGAAAAAGGAATGCCGGGATTTACATCTGGAAAAAAAGCAAATAAATTAGGAATGCGCGCCAGCGAAACTGCAGAACTATTCTTTGACAATTGTCGAATCCCAGACGCAAATAGATTAGGTGAAGTAGGTGAAGGTTTTATTCAATCGATGAAAATTTTAGACGGTGGAAGAATTTCTATTGGAGCATTATCACTCGGAATTGCAAAAGGAGCTTATGAAGCTTCTTTAAAATATTCGAAAGAAAGACATCAGTTTGGTAAAGCGATAAGCGAATTTCAAGCAATAGCATTTAAATTGGCCGATATGGCTACCGAAATTGAAGCCTCGGAATTGTTGTTGCACAAAGCCGCTTTTTTGAAAAACAAAGACCGAAATATGACTACACTCGGTGCAATGAGCAAAATGTATTCGTCTGAGGTTTGTGTAAAAGTATCTACTGAAGCTATTCAAATTCACGGTGGTTACGGTTACACGAAAGATTATCCCGTAGAGAAATTCTTTAGAGATTCTAAGTTGTGTACCATTGGAGAAGGAACTACAGAGATTCAAAAATTAGTGATTTCGAGAAATATATTGAAGGACTAAATTTTATAATATAGATTATTGAGAAAAGAGTTAAGATACAATAAATCTTGACTCTTTTTTTTCTTTAAAATAATTCATAATTCATAACTCATAATTGAAAAGTTTGATTACTTTTGCAGCCTTAACGAGAGGAGGTGTCTATATTATGTTAATTATACCAATTAAAGACGGTGAAAATATCGATAGAGCATTAAAGCGCTATAAAAGAAAATTTGACAAAACAGGAACTGTTCGTCAACTAAGAGCGCGTACTGCTTTTATAAAACCATCAGTTACCAACAGAGCAAAAATTCAAAAAGCTGCTTATATCCAGAATATGAGAGACAACATAGAGAATAGTTAATTATTTTCTGTTAGAATAAAGTACCGTTAGTCATTAAAGTTTAATACCTTTGATACTAACGGTTTTTTTATGACTTGTCATTGCGAGGCACGAAGCAAACTTTTTATATGACTAACAACTTGCAATCATTTAGAGATTATCTGCAATTGGAGAAAAAATATTCTCCACATACCGTTAATGCGTATTTGAATGATTTAGGATTCTTCGAATCATTTAATAAAAACGAATACAATGAGGATACTATAGAGCAGGTAAACTACAGCCAAATCAGAAGCTGGATTGTTTCACTTGTAGATGATAATATTTCGAATGTTTCTGTCAATAGAAAGATTTCCTCGTTAAAAGCTTTTTATAAATTCCTGTTAAAGACAAAACAAATAGAGGTCAGTCCGCTATTGAAACACAAAGCTTTAAAAACTCCAAAAACGCTTCAGATTCCTTTTTCAGAAAATGAAGTTGCTGAAGTATTAAGCCAAATTTCAAATCCAGTAGGTTTCGAAGAAATAAGAGATAAGCTTATAATCGACTTGTTTTATACCACCGGAATTCGAAGAACAGAACTAATTCATCTAAAAATAAGTAATGTAAACGGATCTAATAATACAATAAAGGTTCTTGGCAAAAGGAACAAAGAACGGATACTTCCTGTTTTGCCAATTGTATCCCAACAATTAATTTTGTATATGAGCGAAAGGGCACATTTAGAGAAAGTTACGGATAATGACTATTTTTTTCTCGCCAAAAAAGGGTTAAAGTTGAATGATTCGTTTGTGTATCGATTAATAAATTCGTACTTTAGTACTGTCTCCGAAAAAGTAAAGAAAAGTCCACATATATTAAGGCATACATTTGCGACCCATCTATTAAATAACGGAGCCGATTTAAATTCAGTAAAAGAATTATTGGGACATTCAAGTTTGGCATCGACACAAGTCTATACTCATAGTAGTTTATCAGAACTCAAAAAAGTTTATGAAAATGCGCATCCAAGAAATCAAAAATAATTCTAAAATCTTTAACCCCTAAAAATAATTGATTATGAAGGTAGATGTTCACGCAGTTAACTTTACTGTTGACAAAAAACTAGTAGATTTTGTTCAAGAAAGAATGTCAAGATTAGAAAAGTATTACGACAAGGTAGTATCCTCTGACGTTTATTTGAAAGTCGAAAAGACAAGTGACAAAGAAAACAAAATCGTGGAGATGAAAATTATTGTTCCCGGAGACGATTTTTTAGTAAAAAAACAATGCAAAACTTTTGAAGAAGCAATAGAGCTTGCAGCAGAATCTGTAGAGCGATTGTTGGTAAAAAGAAAAGAAAAAATCAATACACATATTTAATCTAAATTTTTTATAAAATTGTTTTGATTAAAAAACAAAAAGATATACATTTGCAGTCCGTTAGAAATAGCGGACTTTTTTATTGATATTGCCAGCGTAGCTCAGTTGGCTAGAGCAGCTGATTTGTAATCAGCAGGTCGTGGGTTCGAGTCCCTCCGCCGGCTCTTTTTTTCCAATGCGATTTGGAAATAGTTCATACAATATATTGATAAAAAGGGGGAGATACTCAAGCGGCCAACGAGGGCAGACTGTAAATCTGCTGTGTGAACTTCGCAGGTTCGAATCCTGCTCTCCCCACATAAATTTTGATTTAGAAAACTTTTGAAAGTTCACTTTCAAAAAGTTTGAGAAAGCAAAATTTTCGTAAGGGGCCACCCTTACGGATCACCGAGTGAAAGCGAGGTAATCCTTATAATAGGTGGTTTTAACGAAAGTTCACTTTCAAAAAGTTTGAGAAAGAAAATTTTCGTAAGGGGCCACCCTTACGGATCACCGAGCGAAAGCGAGGTAATCCTTATAATAGGTGGTTTTAGCGGAAGTTCACTTTCAGAAAGTTTGAGAAAGCAAAATTTCAGTAAGGGCAAGCTCTTACGGATCACCGAGCGGAAGCGAGGTAATCCTAAGATTAGAATTTAAAATAAGAGTTTAGAAATTTTCTAAATTTTTTAAACCTAAATTCTTAAATCAAGGATTCTGCCGACTTAGCTCAGGGGTAGAGTGCTTCCTTGGTAAGGAAGAGGTCACGGGTTCAATTCCCGTAGTTGGCTCAACAAAGTATAAAATTGAACACTAATAAATAACTAAGATTAAAAATTAAGTAAAATGGCAAAAGAAACCTTTAACCGTAACAAACCCCATTTAAATATTGGGACTATCGGACACGTGGATCACGGAAAAACAACTTTAACTGCAGCAATAACTAAAGTGTTATCTGATGCTGGTTACTGTCAAGCAAAATCATTTGATCAAATTGATAATGCTCCAGAAGAAAAAGAAAGAGGTATTACAATTAATACATCTCACGTTGAGTATGAAACTGCTAACCGTCACTACGCACACGTTGACTGTCCTGGTCACGCGGATTACGTAAAAAACATGGTTACTGGTGCTGCTCAAATGGATGGTGCTATTCTTGTTGTAGCTGCTACAGACGGACCAATGCCACAAACACGTGAGCACATCCTTTTAGGTCGCCAGGTTGGTATTCCTAGAATGGTAGTATTCATGAACAAAGTGGATATGGTTGATGATGAAGAGTTATTGGAACTTGTTGAAATGGAAATTAGAGATTTATTAAATTTCTATGAATATGACGGAGACAACTGTCCTGTTATTCAAGGTTCAGCTTTGGGTGGATTAAATAATGATCCAGCTTGGACTCCAAAAATTTTAGAATTAATGGAAGCTTGCGATACTTGGATTCAAGAACCAGTTCGTGATATTGCAAAACCTTTCTTAATGCCGGTTGAAGATGTATTTACAATTACTGGTCGTGGAACTGTTGCTACAGGTCGTATCGAAACAGGTATTGCAAACACAGGAGATCCTGTTGAGATCATTGGTATGGGAGCTGAAAAATTAACTTCTACAGTTACTGGAGTTGAAATGTTCCGTAAAATCCTTGATAGAGGTGAAGCTGGAGATAACGTAGGTTTATTGTTGCGTGGTGTTGATAAATCAGATATCAAAAGAGGTATGGTTATTATCAAGCCAGGTTCAGTAAAACCACATGCTACATTTAAAGCAGAGGTTTATATCTTGAAAAAAGAAGAAGGTGGTCGTCACACACCATTTCACAATAACTACCGTCCACAGTTCTACGTACGTACTACTGATGTAACAGGAGTTATTACTTTACCAGAAGGAGTAGAGATGGTTATGCCAGGAGACAACTTAACAATCAATGTGGCTTTATTAAGCCCTATTGCAATGAACGTTGGACTTCGTTTTGCTATCCGTGAAGGTGGTAGAACAGTAGGTGCTGGTCAGGTAACTGAGATAGTAGCATAATCCGAATAAATAATTTATAAAGCCAGTGTTGTCATAAAACGACACTGGCTTTTAATACGAACGGGCGTAGTTCAAGGGTAGAATAGCGGTCTCCAAAACCGTTGATGGGGGTTCGAATCCCTCCGCCCGTGCCATAAAATAAATCATAATGACAAAAGTTGTTAATTACATAGCAGAAGCATTTGAAGAATTAAGATCAAATGTGACTTGGCCAGAATGGTCTGAAGTACAACGCCTGACGATTGTTGTTGCTCTTTTCTCCGTAATATTTGCTTTGGCAACTTGGGGAGTAGATGAAGTTTTCGCAAAAACATTGGCTGGTTTTTTTAATTGGTTAAAAGCATAATTTTTTGTTATGGCAGATAATAATATGAAAAAATGGTATGTCGTTCGAGCAGTAAGCGGGCAAGAAAATAAAGTCAAAGCCTACATCGAAACCGAAATCGCAAGATTAGGAATGGGTGATTATGTTTCGCAAGTTCTGGTTCCTACTGAAAAAATAGTTACTGTAAAAGAAGGAAAAAAGATAATCAAGGATAAAGTTTATTTTCCGGGTTATGTAATGATTGAAGCAAACCTAATAGGAGAAATTCCTCATATTATTAAGTCTATAACAAGTGTAATTGGTTTTTTAGGCGAGATAAAAGGTGGAGAGCCAGTACCATTGCGTCTTTCTGAAGTAAACAGAATGTTAGGTAAGGTTGATGAATTGGCTGTAAATACCGATACACGTTCTATTCCTTTCAATTTAGGAGAGACGATTAAGGTTGTTGATGGTCCTTTCAACGGTTTCAATGGAACGGTTGAGAAAATCAATGAAGAAAAGCGTAAACTGGAAGTAATGGTGAAAATTTTCGGAAGAAAAACACCATTGGAATTAGGGTTTATGCAAGTTGAAAAAGTATAATTTTTGTTACATCTATAATAAACCACATTTTCGCTTCCATTGAAAATGTGTTAAATTTTAAAAAAAATGGCTAAAGAGATTAGTAAAGTAGTTAAACTACAAGTTAAGGGAGGTGCTGCGAATCCGTCGCCACCGGTTGGACCTGCTTTAGGTGCTGCTGGTGTTAATATCATGGAGTTCTGTAAGCAATTTAATGCTAGAACCCAAGATAAACCAGGTAAAGTTTGCCCAGTGCAAATTACAGTGTATAAAGACAAATCTTTCGATTTTGTTGTAAAAACACCACCTGCTGCTGTTCAGTTAATGGACGCGGCTAAGCTTAAATCTGGTTCAGGAGAACCAAATCGTAAGAAAGTAGCTAGCGTTACTTGGGATGTTATTAAAGCAATTGCGGAAGACAAGATGGTTGATTTAAATGCATTCACAATCGAGTCTGCTATGAGCATGATCGCAGGAACAGCTAGATCTATGGGAATAACTGTAACAGGAGATTCTCCTCTAAAACAAGCGTAAGACATGGCAAAATTGACAAAAAAGCAAAAAGAGGCTGCTTCAAAAATTGAAAAGAATAAACTATACTCTTTAAAAGATGCTGCGGCATTGATAAAAGAAGTTGCTTCTGCAAAATTTGATGAGTCGGTTGATATCGCTGTAAGATTGGGTGTAGATCCAAGAAAAGCGAATCAAATGGTTAGAGGTGTGGTAGCATTACCTCACGGAACTGGTAAAGACGTAAAAGTATTGGCATTGGTTACTCCAGACAAAGAAGCGGAAGCTAAAGAGGCAGGAGCAGACTATGTAGGTCTTGACGAATATTTACAAAAAATTAAAGATGGTTGGACAGATGTTGATGTAATTATCACCATGCCAAGTGTTATGGGAAAATTAGGTCCATTAGGTCGTATTTTAGGACCTAGAGGTTTAATGCCAAACCCTAAGACTGGTACTGTAACTATGGATGTTGCTAAAGCAGTTCTAGAAGTTAAAGCTGGTAAAATCGACTTTAAAGTGGACAAAACCGGTATCATACATGCAGGAATTGGAAGAATCTCTTTCGATGCTGATAAAATTGTAGATAACGCTCACGAAATTATTCAAACATTAATCAAACTTAAACCAACTGCGGCTAAAGGAACTTACATCAAAAGTATTTACCTAACTAGCACAATGAGTCCTGCAATTGCATTGGATCCTAAAGCAGTATAATTGGTAGTTAAAAATTTTTAGTATGACTAGAGAAGAAAAATCAATCGCGATTGAAGATTTAACTGCACAGTTAGCTGGTACAAATATTATTTATGTATCTGATATTTCTGGACTAAACGCAGAGACCACTTCAAACTTGAGAAGAGCTTGCTTTAAAGCAGGTATAAAATTAGAGGTAGTTAAGAACACTTTGCTTGCAAAAGCAATGGAAGCTTCGGCTAATGATTATGGTGATTTACCATCTGTATTGACAGGTAATAGCGCCATCTTTATTTCTGATGTGGCTAACGCCCCTGGAAAAATAATCAAAGATTTCCGCAAAAAGAATGCTAAGCCAATTTTAAAAGGGGCTTACATCAATGCAGAAGTTTACATTGGAGACGATCAACTGGATGCTTTGGCAACTATCAAATCGAAAGAAGAACTTATTGGCGAAATCATTGGATTACTTCAATCACCAGCCCAAAGAGTTATTTCTGCTCTTCAAAACCAATTCGCTAATATCGAAGAGGTTGCTTAATTAAACTAATTTTTAGTTTGAATTAAGTGCATTAAAACGCGCACAATAAACAATAATATTTTACAAATCATTTTAAAACGATAGAAAAAATGGCAGATTTGAAACAATTCGCAGAACAATTAGTTAACCTAACAGTAAAAGAAGTTAACGAATTAGCAACAATATTAAAAGACGAATACGGTATCGAACCAGCTGCTGCAGCTGTAGTAGTTTCAGGTGGTGGCGAAGCTGCAGCTGAAGAAGTTCAAACTGAATTTACAGTAGTATTAAAAGAAGCTGGTCCTTCTAAATTAGCTGTTGTGAAAATGGTAAAAGAACTTACAGGTTTAGGTCTTAAAGAAGCTAAAGATGTAGTGGACAGCGCTCCAAGTAACGTTAAAGAAGGTGTTTCTAAAGATGAGGCTGAAGGTCTTAAAAAATCTTTAGAAGAAGCTGGAGCTGTAGTTGAATTAAAATAATTCAACCCGCTTTAGAGAATAGGTTTAGGTCTTGAAATACACTTTCAAAGACCTAAACCATTTTTCGTATAATAAAATTATATTGCATTTTATTATATAATAGTTTAAAATACATAAGTGTTTTTAAATCAATACGATGAAAGAAAATAAAATTACAGAGCTTGCTCTTGTATTATTTTTAAAGAGGTATTGATTAAAAAAGAAAGTATTGGTTAAACTGTGTTTTACACAAAAAATTACTTTTTTTTAATCAAAATTTTGTCCATTGATGATAACAAATCAGACTGAAAGATTGAATTTTGCCTCAACAAAAAACATTCCTGACTATCCGGATTTCCTAGATGTTCAGGTTAAATCGTTTAAAGATTTCTTCCAATTGGAAACCAAATCTGACGAAAGAGGCGACGAAGGTTTATACAACACCTTCATGGAAAATTTTCCAATTACAGATACAAGAAATAACTTTGTATTGGAATTTCTTGATTATTTTGTAGATCCACCGCGTTATACTATTCAAGAATGTATTGAAAGAGGGCTTACGTATAGTGTGCCTTTGAAAGCTAGGTTAAAACTATATTGTACAGATCCAGAGCACGAAGATTTTGAAACAATTGTTCAGGATGTATATCTTGGGACGATTCCTTATATGACTCCTTCCGGTACTTTTGTAATCAATGGCGCCGAGCGTGTTGTTGTTTCTCAATTGCACCGTTCTCCTGGGGTTTTCTTTGGACAATCATTCCATGCTAATGGTACAAAATTGTATTCTGCCAGAGTAATTCCTTTTAAAGGATCTTGGATAGAATTTTCTACCGATATCAACAGCGTAATGTATGCTTATATCGACAGAAAGAAAAAATTACCTGTAACTACTTTATTCCGTGCAATCGGGTTCGAAAGAGACAAGGATATCCTTGAAATTTTTGACCTTGCTGAGGAAATTAAAGTGTCTAAAACAGGACTTAAAAAATATATAGGTAGAAAATTAGCTGCTCGTGTTCTTAATACGTGGCATGAAGATTTCGTGGATGAAGATACCGGCGAAGTTGTTTCTATCGAACGTAACGAAATAATCCTTGACAGAGATACCATTATCGACAAAGATAATGTGGAAGAAATCATTGATTCTAACGTTAAATCTATTTTGTTGCACAAAGAAGATAATAATCAAGTAGATTATTCTATCATTCACAACACGCTACAAAAAGATCCAACCAATTCTGAAAAAGAAGCTGTCGAGCACATCTACAGACAATTGCGTAACGCTGAACCGCCTGATGAAGAAACTGCTCGTGGTATTATAGATAAATTGTTTTTCTCTGACCAACGGTACAACTTAGGTGAAGTAGGTCGTTATAGAATAAACAAAAAACTGGGTCTTGATACTCCAATGGAAAAGCAAGTGCTTACCAAAGAAGACATCATTACCATAGTAAAATATTTGATCGAATTAATCAATGCGAAAGCAGATATTGATGATATCGATCACTTGTCAAACCGTCGTGTTAGAACAGTTGGTGAACAATTGTCTCAACAATTCGGTGTTGGTTTAGCTCGTATGGCTAGAACCATTCGTGAGAGAATGAACGTTAGAGATAACGAGGTGTTTACACCTATTGATTTGATTAATGCTAAAACATTATCATCAGTAATTAACTCTTTCTTTGGTACCAACCAGTTGTCTCAGTTTATGGATCAAACGAATCCACTAGCCGAGATTACGCACAAAAGAAGATTATCTGCACTTGGACCAGGTGGACTTTCGAGAGAAAGAGCTGGTTTTGAGGTTCGTGACGTTCACTATACGCACTACGGACGTTTATGTCCAATTGAAACTCCTGAGGGACCAAACATTGGTTTGATATCTTCTCTTGGTGTTTATGCTAAAGTAAACGGAATGGGTTTCATCGAAACACCATATCGTAAAGTAACTAAAGGAGTGGTAGACTTAGTTTCTACTCCGGTTTACTTAAGCGCAGAGGAAGAAGAAGGAATGATGATTTCTCAGGCAAATATTGAAATGGATGCCAATGGAAAAATTCTTGCTGATAATGTAATTGCACGTCAGGAAGGTGATTTCCCGGTAATTGATCCAACAAAAGTAGATTATGCTGATGTTGCTCCTAACCAAATCGCTTCGATTTCAGCTTCATTAATTCCTTTCTTGGAACATGATGATGCGAATAGAGCGTTGATGGGATCTAACATGATGCGTCAGGCTGTACCATTGTTACGTCCTGAAGCACCAATTGTTGGAACAGGTTTAGAGCGTCAGGTAGCTTCAGATTCAAGAGTATTGATTAATGCTGAAGGTCCTGGAGTTGTTGAATATGTAGATGCCAATATCATCAGAATTAAATACGACCGTTCCGAGGAAGAAAGAATGGTAAGTTTTGAAGAAGATGAGAAAACATACAATCTGATTAAATTTAGAAAAACCAATCAAAGTACCAGTATCAACCTGAAACCTATCGTAAGAAAAGGAGACAGAGTGGCACTTGGACAAGTATTATCAGAAGGATATGCTACCCAAAACGGTGAATTAGCTTTAGGTCGTAACCTAAAAGTAGCGTTCATGCCTTGGAAAGGATATAACTTTGAGGATGCGATTGTAATTTCTGAAAAAGTAGTTCGTGACGATATTTTTACCTCTATTCACGTCGATGATTATTCATTGGAAGTTAGAGATACTAAATTAGGTAACGAAGAATTAACGAATGATATTCCAAACGTTTCTGAAGAAGCTACTAAAGATTTAGATGAAAATGGTATGATTAGAATTGGAGCCGAGGTTAAACCTGGCGACATTCTTATCGGTAAAATTACTCCAAAAGGGGAATCAGATCCTACTCCAGAAGAGAAATTGCTTCGCGCAATCTTCGGGGATAAAGCAGGTGATGTAAAAGATGCTTCATTGAAAGCTTCTCCTTCTTTACACGGTGTGGTTTTAGATAAAAAATTGTTCGCAAGAGCAGTAAAAGATAAACGTAAACGTACTCAGGACAAAGATGCTTTGGCTGCTTTGGAAATAGAATTCGAAACTAAATTCGTTGAATTAAAAGACAAATTAGTAGAGAAATTGTTCTTGATTGTAAACGGAAAAACCTCTCAAGGTGTAATGAATGATTTGGGTGAAGAAGTTTTACCAAAAGGTAAAAAATACACACAAAAAATGCTTTATGCTGTCGAAGATTTTGCTCACTTAAGCAAAGGACAATGGGTTGCCGACGATACAACTAATACTATGGTGAATGATTTAATTCATAACTATAAAATTAAGTTGAACGATTTACAAGGAGCTTTACGTAGAGAGAAATTCACTATTACTGTTGGAGATGAATTGCCTGCAGGAATTTTGAAATTAGCTAAAGTATATGTTGCTAAAAAACGTAAACTGAAAGTTGGGGATAAAATGGCGGGACGTCACGGTAACAAAGGTATTGTTGCTCGTATCGTTCGTCACGAAGACATGCCTTTCTTAGAAGACGGAACACCAGTTGATATTGTGTTGAACCCACTTGGAGTACCTTCACGTATGAACATTGGTCAAATTTATGAAACAGTTTTAGGTTGGGCTGGACAGAATTTGGGTAGAAAATTTGCTACTCCAATTTTTGATGGTGCTACTTTAGACCAAATCAACGAATTGACTGACGAAGCTGGAATTCCACGTTTCGGACATACTTATCTTTATGATGGAGGAACCGGAGAACGTTTCCACCAGGCTGCAACAGTTGGAGTAATCTATATGTTGAAACTGGGTCACATGGTTGACGATAAAATGCACGCACGTTCAATAGGACCATACTCATTAATTACACAACAACCATTGGGTGGTAAAGCTCAATTTGGAGGTCAGCGTTTTGGAGAGATGGAGGTTTGGGCACTTGAAGCTTATGGAGCATCAAGTACACTTCGTGAAATATTGACCGTGAAATCGGATGACGTTATTGGTAGAGCTAAAACTTACGAAGCAATCGTTAAGGGAGAGTCTATGCCAGAACCAGGATTGCCAGAATCATTCAATGTATTAATGCATGAATTGAAAGGTCTTGGTTTAGACATTCGTTTAGAAGAATAGAAGTTTAGTATTCAGTGTTCAGTTTTTAGTATTCAGTTTAGCACTGCAAACTAAGAAACTGAATACTGAACACTTTTTTTAAAAGAGTTTTTTAGGATTTAGACCCGTAACCCGTTCCGATTTTTTATATAAACTATATAATTAGCACTTCAAATTTTTAGTTGAAGTTTAGAGAAGTAATCCGAGGAGTGTTTTAGTCACAAGTCAAATGTCTTAAAGTATCGAGTGCCTTTCGACTTTCAAACTTTCGACTTAAACAAAAATCAATTTTTAATTGCAAATAAATCAATAGTAAAAACTATGATGAACAATAGAAATAACAACAATAAAGATAAGAATCCTGTAAAAAGATTCAACAAAATTTCGATAGGACTAGCTTCTCCTGAATCTATCTTGAAAGAGTCAAGAGGTGAAGTTTTGAAACCAGAAACTATCAACTACAGAACACACAAACCAGAACGCGATGGTCTTTTCTGCGAACGTATTTTCGGACCAGTAAAAGATTTTGAATGTGCTTGTGGAAAATATAAAAGAATTCGCTACAAAGGAATCATCTGTGATCGTTGTGGTGTTGAAGTTACGGAGAAAAAAGTACGTAGAGACAGAGTAGGACACATCAACCTTGTTGTGCCAATTGCTCACATCTGGTATTTCCGTTCTCTTCCAAATAAAATTGGTTACATATTAGGTCTTCCATCTAAGAAATTAGATATGATTATCTATTATGAAAGATACGTAGTTATCCAAGCCGGTATTGCTAAAACTCCGGAAGGAGAATCAGTACAAAGATTGGACTTTTTGACAGAAGAAGAGTATTTGAATATATTAGATACCCTTCCTGCTGACAATCAATATCTAGACGATTTTGATCCAAATAAATTTGTTGCCAAAATGGGAGCGGAATGTATTATGGACTTATTGGCTCGTATTGACTTAGATGCTTTGTCTTATGACTTGCGTCACTCAGCAAACAACGAAACGTCTAAACAACGTAAAACTGAAGCCTTAAAAAGATTACAAGTTGTGGAATCTTTCCGTGAGTCTAACCTGAACCGCGAAAACCGTCCTGAATGGATGATTATGAAAGTGGTACCGGTTATTCCACCAGAATTACGTCCTCTTGTGCCTCTTGATGGTGGTCGTTTTGCGACTTCAGATTTAAATGATTTATACCGTCGTGTAATTATACGTAACAACCGTTTGAAAAGATTGATGGAGATTAAAGCTCCGGAAGTTATCTTGAGAAACGAAAAACGTATGTTGCAAGAATCGGTAGATTCACTTTTTGATAATACAAGAAAAGCATCTGCTGTAAAAACAGAATCAAACAGACCATTGAAATCACTTTCGGATTCCCTTAAAGGAAAACAAGGTCGTTTCCGTCAAAACTTACTTGGAAAACGTGTGGATTATTCTGCTCGTTCGGTAATTGTTGTTGGACCTGAATTGAAATTGTTCGAATGTGGTATCCCAAAAGATATGGCAGCCGAATTGTACAAACCTTTCGTTATCCGTAAATTGATAGAAAGAGGAATTGTAAAAACTGTAAAATCAGCTAAGAAAATAATAGACAAAAAAGAGCCTGTAGTTTGGGATATCCTTGAAAATGTAATCAAAGGTCACCCAATCTTACTGAATCGTGCTCCTACTTTGCACAGACTTGGTATTCAAGCATTCCAACCAAAATTAATTGAAGGAAAAGCAATCCAATTGCACCCTTTAGTGTGTACTGCATTTAATGCGGATTTTGATGGGGATCAAATGGCAGTTCACTTGCCGTTAGGACCAGAAGCTATTTTGGAAGCACAATTATTAATGTTGGCTTCTCACAATATCCTGAATCCTGCGAATGGTGCGCCAATCACGGTACCTTCTCAAGACATGGTTTTGGGTCTTTATTATATGACCAAAGAGCGTTTGTCAACTCCAGAACACAAAATCTTAGGCGAAGGCTTAACTTTTTATTCTGCTGAGGAAACTAATATTGCCTTAAACGAAGGACGTTTAGAATTGAATGCTCGAGTGAGAATTCGTGCCAAAGATTTTAACGAAGCAGGAGAATTGGTTTATAAAATTATCCAAACTACTGCCGGTCGTGTATTGTTTAACGAAGTAGTTCCGGAAGCTGCAGGATATATCAATGATGTATTGACTAAGAAAAACCTAAGAGACATTATCGGACACGTATTAAGCGTGACCAATGTGCCTACAACGGCTGCCTTCTTGGACAACATGAAAGATATGGGATACAAATTTGCCTTCAAAGGTGGATTGTCATTCTCATTGGGAGATATTAGAATCCCAGATGAAAAACCAAAATTAATTGCAGATGCCAGAGAGCAAGTCGAAGGTATTTCTGCGAATTATAATATGGGTCTTATCACAAATAACGAACGTTACAACCAAGTTATTGACGTATGGACTTCAACAAATGCACAGCTTACAGAAACAGCGATGAAAAACATTAGAGAAGACCAACAAGGTTTCAACTCGGTGTATATGATGCTTGATTCTGGAGCGAGGGGTTCCAAAGAACAAATTCGTCAGTTAACCGGTATGCGTGGTTTGATGGCTAAGCCAAAAAAATCTACTGCAGGTGGTGGTGAAATTATTGAAAACCCGATTCTTTCTAACTTTAAAGAAGGTCTTTCGATTCTTGAGTACTTTATTTCTACTCACGGTGCTCGTAAAGGTCTTGCGGATACGGCTTTGAAAACGGCCGATGCGGGTTACTTGACAAGAAGATTGCATGATGTTTCTCAGGATGTAATTGTGAACACGGTAGATTGTGGTACTTTAAGAGGTGTTGAAGTTTCAGCATTGAAAAAGAACGAAGAAATCGTGGAAACTTTAGGCGAAAGAATCTTAGGACGTGTAGCATTGCAAGATGTTATCAATCCTTTGACCAATGAGCTTATCATCGAAGCAGGAGAGCAAATTACCGAAGCGTATGTGAAATTAATTGAGGCTTCTCCACTTGAAAAATTAGAGGTTCGTTCTCCTTTGACTTGTGAAGCGTTGAAAGGAATTTGTGCTAAATGTTACGGTAGAAACTTAGCAACAGGAAAAATGACCCAAAAAGGAGAAGCAGTAGGTGTAATTGCCGCTCAATCCATTGGTGAGCCTGGAACACAGTTAACATTACGTACATTCCACGTTGGTGGGGTTGCGGGTGGTATTTCTGAAGAATCCAGTATCGTTACACGATTTGGAGGTAAATTAGAAATCGAAGATTTAAAAACTGTTAAAGGCGAAGACAACGATGGTAATGCAGTGGATATTGTAGTATCTCGTTCTTCGGAATTGAAATTGATCGACGAAAAAACGGGTATCCTATTAAGCACAAACAACATTCCTTACGGTTCTAGCATCTTTGTTAAAGATGGTACATCGGTAACAAAAGGAACAACTATTTGTAAATGGGATCCATATAATGGAGTTATTGTTTCGGAATTCACGGGTAAAATTGCTTACGAAGATTTAGAGCAAGGACAATCATTCATGGTTGAAATTGATGAGCAAACCGGATTCCAGGAAAAAGTAATTTCTGAAGGTAGAGCTAAAAAATTAATCCCAACTTTATTGGTTTACGGTAAAGATGGCGAATTGATTCGTTCTTATAACTTACCAGTGGGTGCCCACTTGATGGTTGAAAATGGTGAGAAAATTAAAGCTGGTAAAGTATTGGTTAAAATTCCACGTCGTTCTTCTAAATCAGGGGATATCACAGGAGGTTTACCAAGAATTACTGAGTTGCTTGAAGCTCGTAACCCATCTAACCCAGCAGTCGTTTCTGAAATCGACGGTGTTGTTTCTTTTGGAAAAATCAAAAGAGGAAACCGTGAGATCGTTATCGAATCTAAATTTGGTGAGGTTAAGAAATACTTGGTGAAATTATCTAGCCAAATATTAGTACAAGAAAATGACTTTGTAAGAGCGGGTGTACCATTGTCTGATGGTGCAATCACTCCGGAAGATATCTTGAGAATTCAAGGTCCAGCTGCTGTTCAACAGTATTTGGTAAACGAAATTCAAGAAGTATACCGTTTACAAGGGGTAAAAATAAACGACAAACACTTTGAAGTTGTAATACGTCAAATGATGCGTAAAGTAAGAGTTCAAGATCCTGGAGATACTTTATTCCTAGAAGAACAATTAATTCATACCAAAGATTTTATCGTTGAAAATGATAAATTATACGGAATGAAAGTAGTTGAAGACGCTGGAGATTCAGGTACTTTAAAACCAGGTCAGATTATTTCTCCTCGTGAATTGCGTGATGAAAACTCACTATTGAAACGTACAGATAAAAATCTAGTTGTAGCTCGTGATGTAATCACAGCAACAGCGACTCCAGTTTTACAAGGTATCACGAGAGCATCTCTTCAAACGAAATCGTTTATCTCGGCTGCATCATTCCAAGAAACTACTAAAGTATTGAACGAAGCTGCTGTTGCAGGTAAAATCGATTACTTAGAAGGATTGAAAGAAAATGTAATCGTAGGTCACAGAATTCCTGCCGGAACCGGTATGAGAGAATATGACAATACCATTGTAGGTTCGAATGAAGATTACAATGAAATGATGGCTAGTAAGGAAGAATATATATACTAATTTATTTAAAGATTGAAAGATTTAAAAATTTGAAGATTATCTTGATAGTTTTCAAATTTTTAAATCATTAAATCTTTCAATTTTTAAATTTTTTAAAAGATGAACAAACAACCACAACAAGGACAACTCGATATTGAGTTGGATGAGAAAACTGCCGAAGGAATTTATTCCAATTTGGCAATCATCAACCATTCCTCATCGGAATTTGTACTGGATTTTGTATCTATCATGCCTGGTATTCCTAAAGCCAAAGTGAAATCAAGAATAGTCTTGACTCCGCAACATGCCAAAAGACTGTTGAAAGCCATTGGAGAAAACATTCACCGTTTTGAAGTCGCTCACGGCGAAATAAAAGACACCGAACAACCTCCAATCCCTCTAAACTTTGGTCCTGCGGGACAAGCATAATCTATAAAAGGCTCCGGAAACGGAGCCTTTTTTTTGTGGTTTTTTTTCATTGCTTCGCACATTGTTCTTCCTTTTGTTCCCCATCACTTTGTTCCCCATCACTTTGTCCTCCCTCACATTCTCCCTCACATTCTCCCTCACATTCCCCATCGCTTGTCCTCCCTCACATTCTCCATCGCTTTGTCCTCCCGACGAAGGAGGACTCGAGTCCCGCTGGTTTGCGGGGCGAACAGGCGAAGCAAACTCTATTGCGAGAGCAACACACCAGAGCAACAAAATAGAGCAACTAGTGGAGAGGCGTACTTCGGCAGACAGGTCTATGTGTTTAATTTTATATTTTTAAATTATTTTGAAAATTGATTAAATACACCCAACGAGTTTAGTATAGTAATTATGCGAATCAAGGGTTGAAATTAATTTGAGATATTTCGATGCTTTAAGACCTATGAGGTTTTTAAAAACCTCATAGGTCTGTTCT
>CAMCFT010000036.1 GCA_945874225.1 Flavobacterium psychrophilum | reverse complement strand
AGTCCCTTTTGAGTAGAAACATAATTACAAGAATAATGTTTCTCTAAAACTAATTTTACGCATTCAAGCTTAAATGCATAATCATACTTGACTTTTCTTTCCATAAAAATACCCCCAAATAGTGTCTAACTTTTTGGGGGCAGTCTAATCTTTGGATTTTTTTGTGGTGACCGCGACAGGGTTCGAACCTGAAACCTTAAACACTCAATCAGGCAATTTTAACAACCTCGCAAAAACATTGAAAAATTTACTGTAATATTGAACAAATTCAATATCTAAAGAGTTTTTTAATGACTGCATAACAGACGAATGAAAACGAATGAAATTGAATTAAATGTTAAAACGGTTTGGCAACGGTTTGGCAAGTATGTAAATTGTATTATAAAAATCACTATATTTGAATTGTTCAACCGTTAAAAAGTTCAAATATGGCAACCGTAAATTTTAGATTAAGAAGTAAGGCAAATAAAAACGTTACGATTAAGGTTTATTTATCCTTAGAACGTGGAAACGTTATTGAGTTAAATACAGGGTTTACAATCAACCCAAAAGACTGGAGCAAAGACACCGACCGCCCGAAACAAAACACAACCGAAAACAAACTTATTTTTAACAACCTCAAAAAATTAGAATCATTCATTTACAACAACCTCAACACCGATTTAGGGAACAATGTTTTAGTTGATGCGTTTTGGTTTCAAACTCAAATAAACAATTGTTTTAAACGAGTTATTAAAACTGACAAAGGTTTGTTAATTAATCACATTCAGTACATTCTCGACAATGCAAACACCCGCAAAGTAAGGACAAATGGAGGTGTAAAAATTGGATTAAGTAAGGGTTCGATAAAAAACTATATCGTTTTTAAAAACATAGTCTTAGACTACCAAAAAACCATCAAAAAACAAATCCAGTTTATTGAGATAACAAATTCTTTTGTTGATAAATTCACAAACTGGCTCGTTAATACTAAAAAATATTCCGCAAATACAACAGGTCGAGAATTACAAATATTAAAAACGGTTTGTATTGATGCTGAAAAAAATGAAATTATAGTAACGCCTTATTCAAAAACAATACAACATTTTAGCGAGAGCGACAAAGACCGCTATATTCAAACATTATCATTTAACGAACTGGAGCAAATCAAAACCACCGATTTTTCAGACCTCGAACAACTTAATAACCTAAAAAAAACAAACCCACAATTAACAAAGAATCTTATATTAACACCCGAAACACTAAACAACGCCCGAAACTGGATTTTAATAGGTTGTGAAATTGGACAACGAGGCGGGGATTTATTAAAAATCACAAACGAAAATATTCGATATAAGGGCGGGAATATGTATTTAGACATAATTCAACAGAAAACAAATAAAAGTGTAACCATTGGCGTAATAGCACCGCACGTTATTGATATAATAGAAAACAATTTACCTAAAGAAATACCACACCAAAAACTAAACAATTATTCAAAAGTTATTTGTAAACTGGCGGGAATAGTTGAGGTCGTTAAGGGAACAAAACTAAACACCGAAACAAACCGCAAAGAATTAGGCAAATATCCAAAGTATGAATTAATAGCCTCGCATTGTTTTAGACGTTCGTTTGCCTCAAATTATTACAAAAAAATACCAACCGCCGTATTGATTGGAATAACTGGACATTCAAAAGAATCATTATTTTTAGCCTACATAAACAAACGCGAAGACAAAGACTCGAACGCTGATTTATTTATGAAATTTTATGAAGACCTCAACAAAGACAAAACGCCCGAAATGAGAATAGTTAAAAACGGAACTGAAAACGAATAATTAACAAAGTAAAATAATAAATTAACAGTGAGTTTACAATGAGAATACAGGCAAAATAACTGCTCAAACATTCAAAACAATTAAGACTTATTAAATAATAAATAATTACATTAGCAAGGTTAAACCGTTCAATCAATACAGGCAAAAAAGAAATTATGTACCCACAATTTTATAGTATTTATTCCAGTTTGGATAGATACCATTTAGAAAATAAATTTGACATAGAATTGGTTAGTTCATTCAAAAAAGTAGTTGAAGAAATTAACTATGATTATGAAAATGGTCGTTTAGATAAACAAAAATATAATGAGTTTCATTATGTTGATTATCTAAACTATATTCCAATAGAAACACTAAAAGAAATTATTATAAATCAATACTATTCTTATTTAAAGTTATTCCCATTTAGCAATATTAAACACTATTTAGAAGAGTATTACGATACTTTTTTATTTGAATGCGAACAATTATTGAAAATTATTGAAACTGGAAAAGTATTTTGGTGGGATACTAAAGATAATTTTGATTTTTACACCTATTCCACAAATCCGTATGATTACTGTATGGTAGTGTGGAAGAGCCAAACCGATAACGACCTACACTTTTATGAACTCTATTTAAAATTTTTAATTGAATTATTAAAAAATGGAATAATAGAACATTTTGAAAAATCTGAAAACGATAATTTACAACCTATAAAACCCGCAAACGTAAACGATTTAAAATGGAACGGAACACAAACCGAATTTATAGAATTGGTTAAGGCGTTAATTGAAAACGGAAACATAAAAGGAACTCAAACCGAAACAATAAGTAAATTATCAAACGTTTTCAATATCAAAATCAATAATGAAAATAAATTAATTAACGATATTAAAACCCGTAATAATGGAAGTGAAACCTTATTTTTAGATAGGTTACAAAAATCCTTATTCGATTACATTACACAAGAAAAGAAAAAATAACACACGTTACCAACCCGTTACTAACCTTTTAACGGGTTCAAATAGATTGAATTTTGTCGAAGTATTAACAAAATAATATTTCGATATGGCACAAGTTCAATTTATCCAAACAACCCCTCAGGAACTACAACAACAAATTAACGAGGGCGTTAAAATCCAATTAACGGAATTTTTAACACACTTTAAACCCAAACTACCAAACGACTATTTGACGCGCTCAGACGTGGCGAAAATGTTTAATGTAGATATTAGCACCGTTCACAATTGGTGCAAGTCAAAACGATTAAACCCGCTCGGTATTGGTTCACGCGTTTACTTTTTACGCTCAGAAATTGAGGCAAGTCTTAAACCCCTAAACGTTTAAGATTATGAACTCAACAGGCAAAACACCCGATTACATTCGACACACTTACAAAGTAAAAAACGAATTAAAGAGTTATACGGTTTACGAACTCGATGAGGTTACAGGAAACAAAAACCTATTAACCGACATTATTAGAATCGAACAATTTCAACGCAAATCATTAACAACCCGCGTTGATGACTATCTACGATTAAGAACTACAAAGAACTGGAGCACGTCCGAACTTATAACAGGATTAAGACCAACCATAAAAGATAGTTTGTTTTATGGCGATTGGCGAAAAGTAGAAAATAAAAACCCTATCAAAACCCTATTAATGTTTTCGTATTCAGAAAATAAAAAGATATTGTTTATAGACGTTTATAGAGGTTTTTACCCTCACTACATAGAAACACTTCAAAACATTATTAGCACCTATTAAACAAACAAAAGAGCACAAAAAAAGAGGGATTGTTCAAGTCCCTCTTATTTGTTCAAACGTTCAGTTTTCAACAGGCAATGCAAAAAACTTATTCAAAGATAGTCAATTGATTGATTTTATAAAAATTATTATTAAGGAATTAAACCCCGCTATTTTAGAGGCGAATCCCTTATTAGATTTTTATGACAATATCAATTTATTAACTGGAGAAATTAAGACCACAAACCGCTCAGGGCAAAAGGTAACACCTTATAAAAACGCGTTCTTTAATGGTTTAGAATTTAAGATTTATGATAATGGATTAATAACACTCTCAGGCAGTTTACACAAGTATTGGAACAAAGGCGCACAAAATTATAATGACTTCAATTATGAGGCGTTTCTTTACGTTCTAAACGACTTAAAACATAAATTCAATATTGTACCCGAACAATGTATTTTGAAGTGTTTAGAGATAGGTATTAATATAGTCCCGCCAATACCAACAAACCAATTTTTAGACTATTGTTTTCTACATAAAACAAAACCTTTTGAATATCAAAAAAATTCAGACGAGGGCAAATATAAACAGGTTCAACACTCTCAATACATTATTAAAATCTATAATAAGGCGTTACACTACAAAAAGAATTTTGATATTAAAACCGAGATAATGCGTTTTGAGATTAAATATACTAAGATGCAAAAACTAAACGAACGCGGGATTTTTACATTACAGGATTTAGCAAATTACGGGTTACATAATTTTAAAGATGAGGTTTTAAATGAGTTCAATAATATACTTTTTTATGACAATACAATACAGTCAAAATCCTGCAGTATATCGAACTATAAAAACCCTTTGTACTGGATTGAATTACTAAGTAACAAAAGAAACGACCTTTTTAATTACCACAGAAAACACCTAAGTAAATTAACCGCTCAGAGCTCACAAAAAATACAATTTCAAACCTCAGAAATTATGAGTAAAAAGATTGATTTTCTAAACATCAATACTACGCAAATTGACCCTTTAATTATAGTGTCAAAACGCGTAGTCTTACATAATCAAATTACATCAAAAAATATACTTTGTAAAGTAACTGGATTAAATATTTCAATGCAGAAAAACGACAGTATTTTATTAAGTCATACGGGTTTAAAATACTACTACAAAACAGACCGAAAAGTATTTGAACAAATCAAAAGACAGTATTTATCTAAACAATGGATTAAGTCAGATATTGACAAACAAATAAAAGAAATTGCACACAATATCAGGAACGCAAAAGGAACGCAAAAGACAAAACAAATCAGGATTTATCAACCTCAACAGGTTAATTTATTATCTTATTTAGGTTTATAAATTATTCATAATAAATATTAATTACCTCGTTTACGGGAAACCTCAAAGTAAATGATTTTTAATAGATTACTTTTGAGTATTATTAATCTAAATTTTATAAATGAAAAAGGTATTGTTCGGATTGTTAATGGTAGTGAGTTTATACTCAAATGCACAAGAAACAGAATTTACATTTACAGCAGATAAAGGTATGACAGATTTTATTGTTACACCTATTGAAGGTAAAACAGCTCCCGAAATTTATAAAAAAGTTATAGAATGGATTAAGGTCACCTTTAAGAATCCTGACAAAGTAATACTTTCAACTATTGAAAATGAATATGTAAGATTTGAGGGTAGTTCAGATAGTTTTTATGCTATGAATCCAATGTCTAAAATTTATGTACCCGTAAAATATGAAATTGAAATTTCTATTAAAGACGGAAAATATAAATTTGACTATATTGGAATGACAATTATTGAGAATGGCACTAAAATTCCATATTTTAGCGCTAAAAGCAAAGAAGAACTTGAACCTTATCCAATCTTTAAAAAAGATGGAGCATTAAGGAGTACTTATAAATATTTTACTGAAGTACCTATTTATCTTAACAACCTCAATAAATCTTTATTTGAAAGTATAGTTTCAACAGTTAAAAAAAGTGATGGTTGGTAATTACATTAATCATAAAAACATTAAGAGCAACCATAACAGTTGCTCTTTTTTTTGTTCAAATAGTCAACCACAGGCAAGCAGGAAACTGATAATAAACACAAAATATAATATTTACCTATTGAAATAAATTTATACATTTGTTTTATCTATAATAGAAACATTTAGACAAATGGCAACAGGTATAAAAACAGGTGGACGTACAACAGGAACGTTAAACAAAACCACAAAAGAAATAAGAACCGTTTTAAAAGACGTAATTAATAACGAATTACTAAACATTGAAACGTTACTATCTGAACTACAACCTAAGGAACGTATAGAACTTGTAATTAAATTAATACCTTATGTATTGCCAAAGGTTGAAACTGAAAGTTACTCTTTAGGCGAACCCTTAGGCTGGGATTAATAGTATAATTTCAAGTTTGATTAACCAAAACAAAATCAATTAAAATCCGACCAATACGCGCGCGGGAACTAAAACAATATTCTACTATCTGTTACGCGTATATTATAAAAGCGAAACAATACGCCCACGCGCGAGGGCATAACTTAAAAATCATATCTCGCTATCTGTGGCGCGTGTATGATAAAATCCGTACAATACGCGCGTAGAGAATCATTAATGATTTTAAATGAATATATCCCTATCTGTTACGCGTGTATAGAATTAATTGATTTATATTGAATATCTCGCTATCTGTTACGCGCGTATGAATTAATCGATTAATTTATATTAATTACTCGCTATCTGTTACGCGTGTTTAAACATTACTTTTAACGGTTGGTTTTCAAGTTTTTTCAAGTTGATTAATCAAACTTTTTTCAAATGTGATTAATCAACTTTTTTCGGTTTGAATAATTCAAGTTAATTTCAAATGTGATTAATCAATACTTTTTTCAAATAATCGATAACGATTTTTTTCAATTATATTCTAAAGTAGAACAAAGTAGATAAAACTAATATATTAACTTAGGTTATAATATAGGTTTGGGAGTAATTCGGAGTAATTCGGAGTAAATTATTTATTCTGTTAACTGATTTAAACTGATTGTCAAAGATTG
This sequence comes from Flavobacterium psychrophilum, assembly GCA_945874225.1. GTDB lineage: Bacteria > Bacteroidota > Bacteroidia > Flavobacteriales > Flavobacteriaceae > Flavobacterium > Flavobacterium psychrophilum_M. The sequence goes on along the minus strand of CAMCFT010000036.1, from coordinate 21,025 downwards.
ATTTTCAATTTATTTCAAAGATTAAATACTAATACATTAACGTAATTTATAGTTGAGGTTTGGTTCTAAATGACCCTAAATGACCCCAAATAAAAACTAAGTAAAAAGACTGGATTTAAGGCAAAAATGAAATGGTTTGGCAATGGTTTGGCAAGTACTAAAAACAAAAAACGTAAACCCTTATAAATTAAGAATTTACGTTTAAAAAAGTGACCGCGACAGGGTTCGAACCTGTAACCCTCAGAGTCGAAATCTGATATTCTATCCAGTTGAACTACGCAGCCAATATGATTTAGGATTGAAGATTAACGATTTTAGATTTGTGATTTAAAAACATCAACATCCAAAGACCCCAAATAATTTATGTTAAAAGTTTTTTAACGATTGTCGAAATAGTTTTTCCTTCAGCAGTTCCTCCTAATTGCGCAGAAGCTAATCCCATTACTTTCCCCATTGAAGCAATACCACTTGCTCCAGTTTCTGCAATGATTTTTGCAATTACGGCTTCTACTTCGGCATCACTCATTTGTGCTGGCAGGAATTTTTCGATTACAGCAATTTGAGCTAATTCTGGTTCAGCTAAATCCATACGGTTTTGTTCTGTATAAATTTTAGCGCTATCCTTACGGGTTTTAACTAATTTTTGAAGCAATTTGATTTCGTCTGCAGCTGTGATTTCTTCTTTTGATCCTGTTGCTGTTTGAGCTAAAAGGATTTCGGATTTAATAGCTCTTAATGCTTCTAATGCTATGGTATCTTTGGCTCTCATGGCGGTTTTGATGTCCTCCATGATTTGTGTTGATAAGCTCATAATAATTTATGATTTGTGTGTTACAATATTATTTAATTCTGACTTGCCCCAGATGGAAGTGAAAAGCCTTTTGTTAGAAAATGTATTTTTTCCTGAACTTAAAAAGCGACCAAAGGAAGCTCTTTTATGTTCTTGGAAAAAAGCATTTTCGAAAAAAAGCTTGAAATGAACAGCTGGATTAAGGCCCGACAAATTTAAAGAAATTTAATGGAATTAACAACTGATTGCTTCGTCGTTACTTCTCGAAAAGGCAAAAAATAACCCGAAAATTAGAATTAATTTTCGGGTCGGGCAATTTAGTTTTGAATTAGTTAGTCAACATTATCGTGTAAGTACGAATTGTTTGAACGCAGTTGAAGGTCGTCATTGCTGTCTGTTCCTACTGAAATTCTTGAATTCGTGCTGTTTACTTGTGGTTTAGAAAGATCTATTCCTAATCTTTTGTAGGCTGGTTCTCTTTCTAATTCATCAATTTTTGAAATATTATTGTGGAATTTATAATTGAATTCCTTTAGTTTTTTTCTTCTTTCGTCAGATCTAAATTTCGACGCTTCCTGAATTGACATATCCATTGGAGAAACATTTTCGAAAGTTGAAGACGTATTTGAAACAACATCTACCTGTTTCATCGTAATATTCATCTCTTCAGGAACTTCCTCAATAGCTGTTGTTGTTGGTTTTGATTCCAATAACGTATTCTCCATTTCTGTATATTCTTCAAGAGAATATCTGATGATTCCGTTGTCAGTCAATTCCGTTACCGGAATAAATTGAACAGGCTCATTCACTTTAATATCTCGAGTCTCATTACTTAGTTCAAACAAGATTTTGTTTTCATCTGTCTTTACTGGTTCAGACTTAAAAAGTGGTAAATCAAAAGAAAAAGTAGCTTGTTCTTCTTTTACAAAAACTTTTGGCTCAACCACATTTATCTCCTTAACTTTTGCTGATGAAACAACAAAGTCAAGATCTTTAATAGGAGAAACTATTTCGAAAGTCACGTCTAAATTTTTAATAAATTCAGTCATTCCCATTAGCTCTTCACTGTTGATTACAACTTTAGCAGGCTCTTCAGCAACAGCATCTTCTAATAATTCGAAAACAATTCTTTCAGCTGTATTTGCGGTAGGAGTTTCATTAGTATCCCAATTAAATGCTGGAACTATTTTTTTTGTCAAATCATGAACACTTGTCTGTTCGTCTCCAAGCGTATGAATTATCTTTTTTGGTTCTACATTTACAATTTCATGTTGTTGTTCAACATCAAATCCTGTTGCAATTATTGTTATCGAAATAGCGTCGCCAAGCGATTCATCTTCACCAACACCCATAATAATATTGGCATTGTGACCTGCTTCCACTTGAATAAAATCATTAATTTCACCTATTTCATCAATAGTGATTTCATCTGATCCAGAAACTATGAGCAACAATACGTTTTTGGCACCAGTAATTTTATTATCGTTCAATAAAGGAGAATCCAATGCTGAAATAATTCCTTCTTTTGCTCTGTTTTCACCTGAAGAAACAGACGAACCCATAATAGCAGTTCCACTATTTGCCAAAACGGTTTTGGCATCTTTTAAATCTATATTTTGAGTGTAATGATGCGTAATTACTTCAGCAATACCTCTTGAGGCTGTAGCCAAAACTTCATCCGCTTTTGAAAATCCAGCTTTGAAACCAAGATTTCCGTATACTTCTCTTAATTTATTATTATTGATAACAATTAACGAATCGACTTGTTTGCGTAATTTATCAATACCAATAAGCGCTTGCTCTTGACGAACTTTTCCTTCAAAAGAGAAAGGTAAAGTTACGATTCCAACAGTTAAAATGTCTCTTTCTTTGGCCAATTGAGCAATTACTGGCGCTGCACCAGTTCCGGTTCCTCCACCCATTCCTGCAGTGATAAAAACCATTTTAGTGTTACTGTCAAGCATTTTTTCAATTTCAGCTATACTTTCAATTGCTGATTGTTGCCCAACGTCTGGGTTTGCTCCTGCTCCAAGTCCTTCGGTCAAGTTCACACCTAACTGAATTTTGTTTGGCACAGAACTGTTATCCAAAGCTTGTGAATCGGTATTACAAACGATAAAATCTACGCCTTTGATACCTTGTTTAAACATGTGGTTTATGGCATTACTTCCGCCTCCACCTACACCAATAACTTTTATTACATTTGATTGGTTTTTGGGTAAATCAAATGAAATGCTTCCAAATTCTGAGTTGCTCATCATCTTATTGGGTTTTTATTATTTTTATATATTTAATTTGTTCCTTATTTTTATTCTGCATTATCCAAGAAATCTTTGATTTTTATTAAGTAACCACTTAAGTCCAAAAATTTTCTTTTACCAGATGGCGCTTCCGTTGTTGTTGTTTCAACTGTTGGAATTTTTAATTCTTCAATGTCTATTTTAGCAATCTGCTCTTCTTCAACTGGTTCTAACGGCGTTCCACCATTTTTTGTGCTTGTATTTTTATCTATTTTAATAGCACTTTGTGTTTTATTTTCAATGCTGTTCATTACTAAACCAACGACAGTTGCGTATAAGGGACAAGATATTTCTTCGTCGGAATTTCCAGCCAAATGTTCGTTTGGATAGCCAATTCTAGTGTCCATTCCTGTAATATATTCAACTAATTGTTTGATATGTTTCAGTTGAGCTCCACCGCCTGTTAATACAATTCCTGCAATTAATTTTTTACGTGGATCATCGTGACCGTAATCTTTTATTTCTGTAAAAACTTGTTCTACAATTTCTACTACACGTGCGTGAATTATTTTGGACAAATTCTTTAGCGAAATTTCTTTTGGCTCTCTTCCTCTTAAACCTGGAATCGAAACAATTTCGTTGTCCTTATTTTCTCCTGGCCAAGCTGATCCGAATTTCACTTTCAATAATTCTGCTTGTTTTTCGATAATCGAACAGCCTTCTTTGATGTCATCAGTAATCACATTTCCACCAAAAGGAATAACCGCTGTGTGACGTATAATTCCATCTTTGAAAATGGCCAAATCTGTTGTTCCTCCACCAATATCAATTAACGCAACTCCTGCTTCTTTTTCTTCTTGACTCAAGACTGCATTCGCCGAGGCCAATGGTTCTAATGTTAATCCAGACAATTCTATATCGGAACTTTGAATGCATCTTGCAACGTTTCGAATGGATGATGCTTGACCCACAACAACGTGAAAACTAGATTCTAATCTTCCGCCGTACATTCCTATAGGCTCTTTAATGTCAGATTGTCCATCAATTTTATATTCTTGTGGCAATACGTGGATAATTTCTTCTCCGGGCAACATCGCCAATTTATTTACCTGATCAATTAAAAGCTGAATATCATTGCCTCCAATAACTTCTTCTGCATTTTTTCTAATGATATAATCACTATGTTGAATGCTGCGAATATGTTGGCCGGCAATTCCAACAACAACATCTTTTATTTTATAACCAGACTTGTTTTCTGCTTCAAGAACGGCTTGCTGAATTGATTGTATGGTTTGAGTAATATTGTTTACAACACCTCTGGCCACACCTAAACTTTTGGATTTTCCAACACCCAAAATCTCCAGTTTTCCATACTCATTTTTCTTGCCTATCATGGCAACTATTTTTGTTGTCCCAATATCTAGACCTACTGCAATATTCTCTTTTTCCATTATCTATTATTTAGTACACACAACTTGCTGCGCAAATCTGAGATCAATTGTTTTATATTTATAAAGCGAACTATCTAAAACCGCTTTTTGAAAAAACGCTTTGTAATTATTGAATTTTGCTTTCATTCTTACAGTTCCACCAAAATCAATTTGATAATTATAATTTCTATTGAGCATTTTTAAGCTTCCGTTTGGCATAATCTGAACACCAATGATGTTTTTTTTCAAAAACGCATCGTCATATATTATCCGAAATAATTCGGCTAATTCTTCGCTATTTTTTTTATTAATTTCCCCCGAAACAAGTGGAACTCTAGCCGTAAAATTTGCTGACAAAGGCATTTTATTCCCCTCATAATCAATATAGAAAGAATCATCCCCGTCAAAAACTCTTGCTATAGGAGTTTTTTGTTTCACCACTGCTTTTAAAACCCCATCAATGCTCACAAACACATCTGATTTTTCAATCATTTCTTGTGCGTTCAGCGATTTTTCCAATCTATTCAAATCTAATTTATCTTTACCAATACTTTTTGCGTCTTTACTATTTTCTATTAACAATTTATTAACCGTTTCCTGATCTACAAAAGGAGCGTTATCTCCTACAAAAATAACAACTGATTTGGTCAGTTTTCTGTTATTATTCCGATTTGAAGTAAACGAAAACAAGAAAATTACCAATGAAAACATTAGTACTAACCGAATATTTGTCCAATTAAATAGTTTCATTTATCGCTTTTTTAATTGATGAAACCAATTCTCCAATATCTCCTGCTCCAATAGTCACAATTACAGTAGCATCACTTTCTAAAATAGAAGGAATTAATTGCTGTTTTGAAACTAATTTCTTGTTATTATTAATAATTTTATCTAACAACCAACTTGAGGTAATTCCTTCCATTGGCAATTCGCGCGCTGGATAAATATCCAACAAAATTACTTCGTCAAAAGCGGCAAGACTTTTTGCAAAATTATCGGCAAAATCTTTCGTTCTACTGAACAAATGAGGTTGAAAAATAGCCAAAACTTTTTGGTCCGGATATAATTCTCGAACTGCCTGATGAACCGCATTAATTTCGGTTGGATGATGTGCGTAATCATCAATATAAACCAACTTATCTGTTTTGATTTGATACGAAAATCTTCTTTTTATTCCTTTGAATGAAAGCAAGGCACTAGCAATGTCTTCGGTTGGGAGGCCGAAAGTTTTTGCCATTGCTAATGCCATTAGTGCATTCATCAAATTATGTTTACCTGGCAAACCAAATTCTATATTATACAATGTTTCTGATGGTGTTCGCACATCAAAAACATATTGACTATTTATAATTCTTATATTGAAAGCAGTAAAATCAGCGTCTTCATTTACAGCACAAGTAACTCCTTTTATTGGCAAATCTTTTGTAATGAATAGTTTAGTTTTATCTTCAACTTTATCTGCAAATTCAACAAAGGAAGCTTCGATGGCTGATTTGTCACCATAAATATCCAAATGATCTGCATCCATCGAAGTCACGCAGGCAATATTGGGATACAAATGCAAAAAGGAACGATCAAATTCATCAGCTTCGACAACAGTTATCGTTTTTCCGTTTCCTATTAAATTCGAATTATAATTTTCGACAATTCCACCAACAAAAGCTGTAACATCAACACCGCTTTCGAATAAAATATGTCCAAGAATTCCTGAAGTAGTTGTTTTTCCGTGTGTTCCAGCAACTGCAAAACAGAAAGTATCTTTCGTAATAATTCCAAGAACTTCGGCCCTTTTCTTCACTTCATAATCTCTTTCCAAGAAATAATTCCATTCCGAGTGTGCTTTTGGAACTGCCGGAGTGATAACTACCAACGTGTTTTCTATATAATAATCCTCAGGAATTAAATCAATCTTGTCTTCAAAATGAATGTTAATTCCAAGTTTACCAAGTTCTTTTGTAAGTTCAGTTTCGGTTTTGTCATAACCAGACACATTCTTGCCGATGGCTTTGAAATAGCGCGCCAAAGCACTCATCCCAATTCCTCCGATGCCTATGAAATAGACGTTATGTATTTGATTTAGATTCATTTTTATTTGCCACGAAGGCGCTAAGACACAAAGTCTCCTTTTATTGTTTATTTTTTTTGTTATTCTTCTTCTGCTCCGCAAAGTCTCTGACTTTGTGGAAGTGCTGAATGGTCTTTGACCATTATAATAATTCTACTCTTTTCAATTTAAGGCGGTCAGAGACCGCTTGTCACATACTCAAAGTCAGAGACTTTGGGCAGCAGGGTTTTAATGTCTAAAGTCGTTTGACTTTATGACTTTAGACCAATTTTAAAATTTCGTCCACTATTTGTTTTGTGGCGTTTGGCAAAGCCAAATGCTTAATGTTTTTACTCAACTGATCTTGTTTTCCCTGGTCTTTCAACAAGGCTTCAAAAACAAGACTGAATTGAGAATCCAACTCCGATTCCCTAAGCATTATTGCTCCTTTTTTATCGACTATTGATTTTGCGTTTTTCGTTTGATGATCTTCAGCGACATTTGGAGAAGGAATGAAAATCACTGGTTTCCCCACAATACACAATTCCGAAACCGATGATGCTCCAGCTCTTGAAATCACAATATCTGCAGCTGCATAAACCAAATCCATTCTGTCAATAAACGCTAAAACCTGAACATTTTTTATTCTATTGCCGTTGCTAATTCCCCCTTCGGGGGCTAGGGGGCTATTGTATTTCTTGTAATCTTCAAAATATAATTTCCCGCATTGCCAGATAACCTGAACATCTTGTGAAAGAATAACATCCAATTCTTTTTCTATTAATTGGTTGACTCTTCTTGCTCCAAGGCTTCCGCCAAGAACCAACAATGTTTTTTTATTGGCATCCAAATTAAAATATTGTATTGCCTCTGCCCTTTTACTTTCGATGTCAATCAAATCCTGACGCACTGGATTTCCTGTCAAAATCATTTTTTCTTTTGGAAAAAACTTTTCTAGATTTTCATAGGCAACACAAATTTTATTCGCTTTTTTGCTCAATAATTTATTGGTTATTCCCGGATAGGAATTTTGTTCCTGAATCACCGTTGGAATATTCAACATATTTGCCATTTGCAATAATGGACCAGAAGCAAAACCTCCGGTTCCGATAACAACGTTTGGCTTAAACTGCTTAATTATTTTTCGAGATTTCCATAAACTATCGATTAATTTAAATGGAAACATGGCGTTTTGTATGGTCAATTTTCGTTGTAAACCAGAAATCCAAAGACCTTCTATATTATAACCTGCTTGAGGAACTTTTTGCATTTCCATTTTATCTTTGGCACCCACAAAAAGAAATTCGGCATCAGGGAAACGAGATTTCAATTCATTGGCAATAGCAACCGCAGGATAGATATGTCCTCCTGTTCCGCCTCCACTTAATATGAATTTTAATTTTTCCATTTTTTCGATGAATTATTTATTCAAAACAGCATTCATTGGATTGCCCGCATTATCTTGTATAGAATAATTTTCTTCGGCTTCACTTTTAGCTTCACTTTTAGCTTCATTTTCAGCTTCATTTTCCGCTTCTAATTGCTTGTCAATAAGTTTTTGTAACGCAGCTTCTCTTCTAGCTTTATCGCTTATTTCCTGAGCAATTTCTTCTTCTTTTTTGGTCACATTGATGATGATTCCCAAAGCAATACACGTCATCCAAATGGAACTTCCTCCACTACTTATAAGTGGTAACGTTTGACCGGTTACCGGCAATAGTTCAACCGCAACAGCCATATTAATCATCGCCTGAAAAATCATTGGAAAACCAAGTCCAACGACCAGTAATTTTCCGAACAAAGAATTTGCTTTATGAGCGGCAATTACAAATCTAAAAAACAGCAATAAATACAAAAATAAAATTCCCAAACCGCCAATTAATCCCCATTCTTCAACGATAATGGCATAAATAAAATCCGAAGAAGATTGTGGCAAAAAGTGCTTTTGGACACTTTTCCCTGGACCAAGTCCGTAAATTCCTCCAGAGGCAATTGCGATTTTTGCTTTTTCTATTTGGTAATCATCTTCACCGGGTTTATCGCTTATAAAATTTTCCATGCGGCTTTCCCAAGTATGCACACGATTTTTAAATGCATCAGGAAAAGCTTTAGCAATTAATACAAAAAAAGCTAAACCAATAATTCCCATTCCAATTATAAAACCAATATATTTTAAAGGATATTTACCCACGAAAGTCAACATCAAAACCATCGAAAATATCAATGCGGCAGTAGAGAAATTCGAAGGCAAAATAAATCCTAAGGTTACAAAAATAGGAAGCCAAAGTTCTATAAGTGAATCTTTAAAACTAATTTCCTCTTCTCGTTTTTTTGCTAAATATCTTGCTGTAAAAACAAACAAAACAATAGACGCAAATGTTGATGTCTGAAATGATATTCCAATAAATGGTATTTGTATCCATCGACTGGCATTGGCTCCAGCGATAACAGTTCCTTTTATCATTGTGTAACCTAATAGTAGCCAAACAATTGGTAAAGCTATCTTAGAAATTCCTCTATAATAATGAAATGGCACTTTATGAACCCAATAAATAATAATGAACCCAATGAAAATATGAGCCAAATGCTTTAACAAATAGCTAATCGTATTTCCTGTTCCGTGACCAATATAAGCCAAATTACTACTCGCACTAAAAACAGGCATAAACGAAAACAGTGCTAATAAAGCCACGAATGACCATATTACTCTATCTCCTTTTAAATTGTTTACTAGTTCTTTCATTTTAATATACGATTTACGATATTTGAAATACGATATTTGAAAATGCTTTTTAAAGATTTAATTCTCCAACACAAATCGAAAATCGTAAATTCTGATATATTTACAAGTTCTTAACTGCTTGTTTAAATTGATTTCCTCTGTCTTCATAATTTTCGAATAAATCGAAACTGGCGCAAGCTGGTGACAATAAAACCGTATCTCCTTTTTCGGTTAAACGTTGTGCCATTTTTACGGCATCTTCCATAGTATTAACTTCAATCATAATATCAACTACATTCCCAAAAACATCGATGATTTTTTTATTATCGACACCCAGACAGATGATAGCTTTTACTTTTTCGCGAACCAAAGACATCAACTCATTGTAATCGTTTCCTTTATCAACACCACCCACAATCCAAACCGTTGGTGTATTCATACTGTCCAAAGCAAAAAAAGTAGCGTTTACATTTGTTGCTTTTGAATCGTTAATGTATTGTACGTTTTGGATTTTCAGTACTTTCTCTAGGCGGTGTTCCACTCCTTGAAAATTGGACAAACTTTCTCTGATTGTCGCATTTCTAATTTTCATCAATTTTGCTACAGAAGTCGCTGCCATTGCATTTTTCATATTGTGCTTTCCTTCAAGCGCCATAGTCTCAGTCTCCATTGTGAATTCTTCTTCGTTGATGATGTTTACTTCCATATTTTTGTCTTTTATAAATGCTCCTTTTTCGAATGTTTTTTCCAAGGAAAAAGGAATTAATTGGGCTTTAGTTTTATTGTGTTTGAACCATTCTGCAATTGCTTCGTCATCTGCATCATAAATGAGAAAATCTTCCTCGGTTTGGTTCATTGTTATTCTAAATTTCGAAGCAATATAATTTTCATATTTGTAATCGTATCGGTCTAAATGATCTGGACTTATATTTGTAATGATGGCAATGTGTGGCTTGTAATCTATAATTCCGTCCAACTGAAAACTACTCAATTCCAGCACATAACTATCGTATTTATCATCTGCAACCTGCCAGGCAAAACTCTTTCCGATATTGCCTCCCAATCCTACATTCAATCCTGCTGATTTTAGCAAATGATGGGTTAACATTGTTGTTGTTGTTTTTCCGTTACTTCCAGTAATTCCTATCGTGATTGCTTTTGTAAATGGTGCTGCAAATTCAATTTCCGAAATCACTGGGATTCCTTTTTCAACCAATTTTTTTACTATTGGTGATTTTTCAGGAATTCCCGGACTTTTCATCACCACATCGGCATTCAAAATCAGGGTTTCTGTATGGGTTTCTTCCTCCCAGGCAATGCCATTAATGATAAGAACTTCTTTGTAATTTTCCTTTATTTTCCCATAATCGGACACAAAAACATCATATCCTTTTTTCTTGCCAAGAATTGCAGTCCCTACACCGCTTTCGCCACCACCAAGGATTACTAGTCTTTCCATTTTTGAATTAAAAATTTAGAATTAAAAATTAAAAATCAGGTTGAAATACATACTTTTAATTTTTAATTATTTTTACCTTTTAAGGTTATTATAATTTTCGCCAATATTTTACAAATTTCTTCAGCCTCAACACTAATACTTTCAAACTCATTAACTGAAATATAATCTGTTGCTTTTAATAATTTTAACCAATAAATTGTCTCTCTTGCTTCCTTGTATGAAATCTCTAGTTTGAATAAAAATTCTTTGTCAGAACGCCCACCGATTGACTCTTCTATATTTGATCCGATTGATGTTCCACTTCTCAAAATTTGTTTACTCAGGACAAATTCCTTCTTTTTGGTCGATAAATATTTATATAAATTAATTATTCTAACAGCAAACTGAAATGAATTTTGTTGAATAATATTTTCTTTCATTTCGAGAAATTTTAATTCGTAATTTTTAATTTTTAATTTTTAATTTACCGAAGTTTTAGTGTCACAATTGATAATATGGCCAACATTATGGCAACAATCCAAAATCGAGTTACAATTTTACTTTCGTGATAGCCTTTCTTTTGATAATGATGATGCAAAGGCGCCATCAGAAATATTCTTCGCCCTTCGCCAAACCGTTTTTTGGTGTATTTGAAATAAGCAACCTGTAAAACCACGGAGAAATTTTCAACCAAAAATATTCCGCATAATAGTGGAATTAGAAGTTCTTTCCGAACGGCAATCGCAAGAACAGCAATGACTCCGCCAATAGTTAAACTTCCGGTATCACCCATAAATACTGTTGCCGGATAGGAGTTATACCAAAGAAATCCAATCAATGCTCCCACAAAGGCAGCAATAAAAACGGTCATCTCTCCCGAATAGGGGATGTACATAATATTCAAATAATTAGAGAAAATAATATTTCCGGAAACGAAAGTAAAAATCCCCAATGCTAGGACAGAAACTGCAGAAGTTCCTGCAGCCAGTCCATCGATTCCATCTGTTAAATTAGCTCCATTAGAAACTGCCGTGATAATAAAAATTACCATTGGAATAAAAATCAACCAAGCCCACTTTTCATAACCTTCGCCCGTCCAAGCTAAAACTTCGGCATAGTCAAATTGATTGTTTTTAAAGAAAGGAATTGTTGTTGCTGTCGATTTTTCGTAAACAGGTGCTTGTTTAATAACATTTTCTGTAGTCACCTTAAAAATATCACTTTTAGCTACATCAGTTCTAATGGTTACATCAGGATTAAAATACAGAACCGAACCTACTATTAAACCCAACCCCACTTGGCCAAAAACCTTGAATATCCCTTTTAATCCTTGTTTATCTTTTTTGAAAATTTTGATGTAATCGTCAATAAACCCAATTGTTCCCATCCATAAGGTGGTTACAATTAACAAGACAATATAAATATTATGCAATTTGGCAAAAAGCAACACCGGAATCAATGTCGCAAATATGATAATCAATCCACCCATTGTTGGAGTTCCAGCTTTCTCGTTTTGACCTGCCAACCCTAATTCACGGACAGTTTCGCCAATTTGTTGATTTCGCAAAAAACTGACTATTCTTTTACCATAAATAGTGGATAAAAGCAAGGATAGCAAAAATGCCAATGCTGATCTGAAAGTAATGTATTGAAAAACTCCTGCTCCAGGAATGTCCATTGATTTGTCTAAATATTCAAATAAGTAGTATAACATAAATTTCTATTTATTGAGTTGGTTTAGTAATTCTTTTACGATTTTCATATCATCAAAATCGTGGCGAATACCGTGAATTTCCTGATAAGTTTCGTGTCCTTTTCCTGCAATCAGGATAATATCGTTGGGCTGAGCCAATTGGCAAGCCGTTTTTATGGCTTGTTTCCTATCGGTAATTGACAGTGATTTTTTATAATTTTGAGGTGCTACCCCTTGTTCCATTTCATTGATAATAACTTCTGGGTCTTCATTTCTTGGGTTATCAGAAGTCAGGATAACTTTATCACTAAGTTCAGAGGCAATGCCTGCCATAATTGGCCGTTTGGCTTTGTCTCTATTGCCACCACAACCTACAACGGTTATCAATTGCTCGTTTTTAGTACGAATGTCATTGATGGTTTTCAGCACATTTTCCAATGCGTCTGGCGTGTGAGCATAATCTACTATTGCGGTAATATTCGAATTGGAAACAATAAATTGGAAACGTCCTGAAACACTTTCCAAATCAGATAATAATCGAAGTACTTCCAGACTTTCCATTCCTAATTGAATGGCCGTTCCATAAATTGCCAATAAATTATAGGCATTAAAAGTACCTATGAGTTTTACCCAAACTTCATTTCCATTTATTTTCAACAACAGTCCTGATAACTGATTTTCGAGGATTTGTGCTTTATAATCAGCGTAGGATTTTAAAGCATACGTCAGCTTTTTGGCAACCGTATTTTGCAACATCACTTGACCATTTTTATCATCGATATTCGATAAGGCAAAAGCGGTTTTTGGTAAATTGTCGAAAAACGATTTTTTAACGTCTCGATATTCAGCAAAAGTGGGATGATAATCTAAATGATCGTGTGATAAATTGGTGAAAATTCCGCCAACAAAATGTAATGCTTCTGTGCGTTCCTGATGAATTCCGTGAGAACTCACTTCCATAAAACAGTATTCAACACCGGTTTCAACCATTTCTTTTAGATAATGATTTATCGTAATTGAATCTGGCGTGGTATGCGTGGCTTTGTATTCTATATCATCCACCATAATTTTCACAGTCGATAATAGTCCCACTTTGAAACCCGCTTTTTTGAATAGTTGGTACAATAAAGAAGCAATTGTGGTTTTGCCATTTGTTCCGGTAATACCAACCAATTTTAATTTTTGAGATGGATTTCCAAAATAATTGGCGGCCATATAAGCCAAGGCTTTGTTGGTGTCTTTTACCTGAATATATGTGATTCCTTTTGTAATAGTTTCGGGTAGAGTGTCACAAACAACTGCAATAGCGCCATTCCAAATGGCAGTTTCAATAAAATCGTGACCATCTGAAATCGTACCACGAATAGCCACAAAAACGTCATTTGCTTCAATTTTTCTGGAATCAAATTCCATTTTATTGATAACAATATCCGTCGAACCTTTCACGGCTTCGATAGCTACTTTGTATATTATTTCTCTTAAAATCAAACTCATTTAATTTATTTTTTTCTCCTCCTTCCCTTCGGGGAGGTCGGGTGGGGCTACGATAATTCTAATATAATGGTTGTGTTTTTATCTAAACCTTCTCCTGCTTGTATGGATTGTGTTTTCACTTTTCCAACTCCAATTGTTTTTACTTTAACTCCAAGATTTCCAAATAAAGCTACTGCATCCATTCCTGACATTCCTTTTACATTTGGAACAATAGAGGATTGTTGTTTTTGTGATTTTGCAAAATAACTGTCGTAATCATTTTCCTGTTTTAGTATTTTCCTGTCTATGTTTTTTATCTCATTTGTCGAAGGCGCATCGGTAAAAATCTTCTGAGCAATTCTTTTAAATACTGGCCCCGCAACACCAGCACCATAATAATCATTGTTTGCCGTGCTTGGTTTATGCACCACAACAATACAAGAATATCTAGGGTTTTTGGCTGGGAAATAACCAACAAATGAAGAGGCATAATATTTCTCTGAACCTCCATTTTTTGCGTAATTTACCTGGGCTGTACCTGTTTTTCCTGCCATCGAAAAATCTTTAGAATAAAGTTTAGCTGCTGTCCCTCTTTTTACCACGTTCTCAAGAACTGCCTGTAACTTCAAGATGGTTTCCCGTGAACATACCTTCGGATTTATTACTACTTTTTTGTATTTTTTGATGGTTTTGTCCCATTGTTTAATTTCAGAAACAATTTGTGGCTTCACCATTTCACCATTATTGGCAACAGCATTATAAAAAGTAAGTGTTTGCAAAGCCGTAAGCGAAACTCCGTATCCAAAAGCCATCCAAGGAAGCGATATATTAGACCAGTTTTTATCCGTTGGATGTGGAATAATTGGGACTCCTTCACCTTGAAATTCCAATCCTAATTTTTTATTCAATCCATAGCTATCAATATGATTGACAAACTGGGAAGGATTATTTTTATAATTATTATACACCGCCTGAACCATAACTGTATTCGACGAAACTTCGAAACCGCGTGCCAAAGAAATTTTACCATAACCGCCATTATGAGAGTCTCTTACGGATTTACCTGAATATTTAATAACGCCGTCATAAGTATTGAAAACAGCACTTGTGTCAATTTTTTTATCTTCCAAAAGAATCATTAAATCAACCAATTTAAAAGTAGAACCTGGCTCGTGAGACTCGGTGTAAGCATAATTTGTTGTTTCATAATAGGAACCATCTACATCTCTTCCTAAATTTGAAATGGCTTTTATCTTACCTGTTTTAGTTTCCATAACCACAACACAGCCGTGATCCGCCTGATATTCTTCTAATTGTTTTAACAAGGCGTGATGGGCAATATCCTGAATAAAAACATCAATTGTCGAAATCACGTCATAGCCATCTTGCGGGTCCACTTCATTTACATCACGAATAGGTTTCCACTGTCCTTTTGCGATTTTTTGTTTTAAAATTTTGCCGTCTTTCCCATTGAGATATTTTCTGTAAGCCCATTCAATTCCTTTTCCATCTGGGGTTCCATCAGGATTTCTTCTTTCGTAACCAATAGTTCGTTCTGCAATTTTCCCAATTGGATGTTCTCGAACGGTTTCTTGTTCGATTATAATTCCACCTTTGTAAGCACCCAGTTTAAACAAAGGAAACTCTTTAATTTTTACAAACTCTGTATAACTCAAATCGCGAGCTACAAGATAATAACGGTTTTTATTGGCTCTGGCTTTTCGCAATTCATTCAGAAAAAAACCACTTGGTTTTCTCAAAAGAACCGACAATGAATCGGCTAATGGTTTTACATTTTTTTCGAATGCTTCAGATTTTGGAGCAACAGCATCAAATCGTATTTCATAATTTGGAATTGAAGTTGCTAGTAAACTTCCGTCAGCAGAATAAATATTTCCCTTATTAGCAGGAATAACAAAGTTCTTCACGGTTCTCTCTTTGGCTAATTTTCGATAATAATCACCTTCAACCCATTGAATATTTGTTAATTTTATGACAATAGCGATTGCCATCAAAAAGACGACGAAAGCTACCAGATAAATTCTGTAGGATATATTTTTATCTTCTACTGCCATAATTTTTGAAAGAAATTTTTCTCTTCTGCTACTTTTCTAACTTTTATTTTAATTGGAGGAACTGTCGATGGGAAAATTTGTTTTTCCACCATTTTTTCTGAAACAGTCGATTCCATTTTTAGTTTCATTAATTCTGAACGTCTATCTACAAATTCTGAACGCAACTCTTTCACTTGATTTGTCAACTCGGCAATCTTAAATACTTTTTGTTCAAAACGTTGCGTATTGGCAATCATAATAATAGCGAGAACAATCAGAAAAACGATAAAACGCCAGCTTTTTATGGCATCATCTTCAATAAGAAACCGCGCTTTTAATATGTCGTAAACTCCGTTTTTCATTATTTTTCCTCACCCCCAACCCCTCTCCAAAGGAGAGGGGAGCCGAAACAGGGTATATTTTATTATTTATATTTTGCTCCAATTCCCCCTTCGGGGGTTAGGGGGCTTTTTTTTCAGCTATTCTTAATTTGGCACTTCGGGCTCTATTGTTGATTTTGATTTCGGCATTATCTGGAACAATCAGTTTTCCAATGGTTTTGAATGGAACCGAAAAATTTCCAAAAAAGTCACGTTCTGGTTCCCCTTCAAACATTCCGTTTTTCATAAATCTTTTTACCAATCGGTCTTCCAATGAATGATAGGAAATCACGCTTAATCTTCCTCCCGGATTTAATATCTCTAATGATTGTTCTAGAAATTCTTTCAGAACATCCATTTCCTGATTGACTTCAATTCGGATAGCCTGATAAATTTGAGCCAATATTTTATTCCGAACTCTTTCCGGTAAATATTTAGCCAAAACTTCTTTTAATTCATCTGTAGTTTTAATTGGGCGTTCCTCTCTAGCTTCGATAATTGTTCTTGCCAAAGCTGGTGCATTTTTCAATTCACCATAATCCAAAAACACTCTTTTCAGGTTGGCGTCGTCATATTCATTTACTACTCGATAGGCGTTCAAATCATTTTTTTGACTCATTCTCATATCCAATTCCGCATCAAAGCGAGTCGAAAAACCTCTTTCAGGAACATCAAATTGATGAGAAGAAACTCCTAAATCAGCCAAAATTCCGTCGACACTTTTCACACCATAAAAGCGCAAAAATCTTTTAATAAACCTGAAATTTTCATTAATTAATGTAAATCTTTCGTCTGGCAAAGCATTGGCCAAAGCATCTTCATCTTGGTCAAAAGCAAACAATTTTCCGTTTGGACCCAATCTTTTCAAGATTTCTTTCGAATGTCCGCCTCCGCCAAAAGTTACATCAACATAAACACCCTCGGGTTTTATATTCAAACCATCTACTGATGCCTGAAGCAAAACTGGATTATGATATTCCATTGTCGTCATTTGTATTTCCCATTACTTCTTCGGCTAAATCTGCAAAATCTACATCTTCACCGCTTATCGATTTTTCGTATAAATCTTTATCCCAAATCTCAACAATATTGACTGCTGATGAAAACACAACATCTTTTGAAATACTGGCAAAAACCACCAAATCTTTTGGCACCAATAATCTTCCCAAAGCATCGATTTCAACTACTTTTACTCCGGCTGTAAATCGGCGAATGAAGTCATTGTTTTTCTTAACGAATCGATTGAGTTTATTGATTTTTTGCATCATCAAATCCCATTCTTCCATTGGATACAATTCCAAACAAGGTTGAAATACAGAACGCTTCAAAACAAAACCGTTTTGAAGAGACGAAGCCAATTGCTTTTTTAAAGGCGCAGGCAAAAGCAGCCTTCCTTTAGCATCAACTTTACATTCATATGTTCCGACTATTGTATTCAAGTGAAAAAATTTTAAATGACGTTTAGCAAAAATATAAAAAATATTACCACAATTTACCACAAAATACCACTTTGTTAATAAGTTTTACCACTTTAGAAAAATAGAGCCTAGTTTTTAGTCAATCAGAACATTAGCTGCTTTTAGAGTTACCATTAAGAACTATTGATTTACAAAAAATATTCAGTAGAAAAATCGGCGGAAATTAAGTTCCTGAATGATCTATTAAAATCAAAAAATTCAAAGCATACTCTTTGCTGTTTTATTGATTTCTTTGAATAAATAGCATAAAATACTTAAAATTTGACTCCAAAAATTCTTTTTTATTTTTAAAATCCTATATTTGTGAAAATTGAAAATCCCCAATAAACCGTATGGAAAAATACTTTAAGAAAGAAGGCAGATACAGCTATTATGAGGCTGGAGAAGGAACTCCAATTGTTGTGTTACATGGTTTGATGGGAGGTTTGAGCAACTTTGATGCCGTTGCAAGTCATTTTTCCGAAAAAGGATACAAAATAGTGATTCCAGATTTGCCTATTTATACCCAAAGCATTTTAAAAACTAACGTTAAAGCTTTTGCAAGATATGTGAAGGATTTTATCACTTTCAAAGGATTTGACAGAGTAATTTTGTTGGGAAATTCGTTAGGCGGACATATTGCATTGTATCATACCAAAATGTATCCCGAAAAAGTAGCTGGACTTGTACTGACAGGAAGTTCAGGACTTTACGAAAGCGCCATGGGCGATAGTTACCCGAAAAGAGGCGATTATGAATACATCAAGAAGAAAGCTCAAGATGTTTTTTATGACCCAAAAATGGCCACAAAAGAACTTGTTGACGAAGTGTATGCCTCAGTAAACGACCGAATAAAACTGATAAAAACATTGACTATTGCCAAAAGTGCAATACGACATAATATGGCTAAAGATTTGCCTAAAATGCATGTTCAAACCTGTTTAATTTGGGGAAGAAATGACAGAGTAACTCCTCCGTCTGTTGCCGAAGAATTCAATGAATTATTGCCAAATGTTACTTTGTATTGGATAGATAAATGTGGTCACGCCGCCATGATGGAGTGTCCAGACGAGTTTAACAGATTACTTGAAGATTGGCTAACACACACACATTTGAAAGCTCACTAAGTTCTAGTGACGAATTTATAAAAATAATCATGAAAATTACAACCGCCGAATTTATTGTAAGCAACTCTGAAGTTGACAAATGTCCGAAAGACTTTTTGCCGGAATATGCTTTTATTGGCCGATCAAATGTTGGGAAATCTTCATTGATTAATATGTTGACTAATCACAAAAATTTAGCAAAAACCTCTGGAAGACCCGGAAAGACTCAGTTGATAAATCATTTTAAGATTAACAACAATTGGTTTTTGGTCGATTTGCCTGGTTATGGTTATGCCAAAGTGTCGAAGAAAACCAAATCCGTTTTTCAGCAATTTATTACGGATTATTTTGAAACCAGAGAACAACTTGTTTGTGCCTTTGTATTGATTGACATTCGTCACGAAGCACAAAATATCGACATTGAATTTATGGCGTATATGGGCGAAAGTGAAATTCCTTTTTGTATTGTTTTCACCAAAGCTGATAAGATTAGCAAAGTGAAAATTGATTCCCATATTGCAGCATACAAAAAGAAAATGTTTGCCAACAATTGGGCCGAAATGCCTCAGTATTTTGTGACTTCAGCAACAGAATCAACTGGAAAAGAAGATGTTTTAAATTACATCGAAGAAGTGAATCAAGAAGTTTTTAAGAACAATAGCGAGTTTTAGAAACAAATTAAAAAAATATAAAATCCCAAATTCCAAATAATTAAAATTGGGATTTGGGATTTTTTTTTGAGCTTTTTATTTCAACTTCAACTCTAGTTTCTCCGCAAAATAATCACAAAAATCCTGCATTGTTGCTGACATTTTTTCGTCGCCTGTAGCTCTTTGAAAAGTTTCGGTCATAGAAAGCAAGGTTTGATGAAAGAAAATTTTCATTTCTTCGACTGACATATCTTTTGTCCACAATTCGATACACTTTGTTGCTTTTTCATCGCTGTTCCAAACCGAGAGCATAAAAGCTTTTGCTTCTTCTAAATTTACGCCTCCTTCAACCGCAGCCCAAGATAATTTTTCAGGAACTCGGTTTTCGTCTAATTCGATTTGAATTTTAATTTCTGATGTATTTTTATTCGACATTTTTTTTGGGTTTATATTTAGATTTTTCAAATAATTCTTTGGTATTCATTTTTAACATTTCCTGGAGTGACACTTCGTTGTTTTTCATAAAAGAGCGCACCATTTGCCAGCCTATCCAAGCACCTACTCTACCTGGCGATTCATTGTCAATTTCGAGATAAAATTTCGAAAATGGCGCCGGATTAATGAAACGATTATTCAGTTTTTGATCGTCGCTGTAGAGCAATTCATTTTCGAGAAAATAGCGCCACATATAACTTTCGTTTTCCTCACACCATTTGATTTGTTCTGACTTGTAACCCATTTTGTCAGCATCAGTATAATCAGGTAAAAGCAAGTCGTTTAAATACAATTGTTTTCCAAAATAAATCATTTGTCCTAACAAATTTTTATCAGTAATTGGAGCTATTTTTTGTGTAGAAAAACTCGAAACCACATCCGGAAGAATTTGTTTTTGTTCGAAATTTTGTTTCAAATACTTGGGAAATTGATAAAATTTATGCTCTTTTCCTAAATACAATTCTAGGGAAATAATCACTAAACCGTCAGTATAAATAGCCTTTTTATTATAATCCATTTCGGAGATTATGGTAATTACTTTTGGCGTTTTGGTTTCTGGAAAATAATATTTTATGTGTTTAAAAAGAGTGTTAAGTTCCTTTTTCACCGGTTCAAAATTGGAATACTTTTTTTGAACTTCGGTATATAATTCTCTCCAAAGCGGATTTTGTATTTTTTCTAACCAAACGCTATCTGGAGTTCCTTTTGGAAAAAAAAATGGAAATTCTTTTTGTAGTTTGTCTAAATCCTTTGGAGAAGTCTCAAAAAACAGCTTATCAAAACGCTCTACTTTGAGTTCCACGGGGATTTTTTCGACCGCTTTTTCGACTTTTGATTTATTTTCGCAAGAAACAAAAGCGATTATTAGGATAAATATTAAAATTATTCTTCTCATTTTATTTTTTTTAGGTACTATCTTGAATACCTAATTTATTTTGATTAATTTTTAATATCTTTGAATTAGCAGAGAGGAAGCATGCTGTGATTTTTCGCTGGATGTTTACCTTGTTTAGCCTCAACTTGTTTGGGGCTAATTTTTGACTCTGTTTCTGC
>CAMCFT010000035.1 GCA_945874225.1 Flavobacterium psychrophilum | reverse complement strand
ATGAAGTTGATTAACCTAGCTTGCAATATCGTCTTGACGTATCTGGCCCCGATAGAATTTTGCAACTTCATTTTGCTTATCAATTGTTACTATTTCAAAGATACGTATTTCATAAATTTGTATTCTTAGCAAAGATATGAGCCCCGATTGCAGTGAAAAGCCCGGAGCAAAAAAAGCAAAAGTTTCCTGTTCTAAAAAAGCGACCAACGGAAGCTCTTTTTAGGACTTTGGAAACTTTACTTTTTTGCGAGGACTTGTAACGAAAAGCGGGAGATTGCTTCTTATAATAAAACGCCTTAAAATACTGTTAATTCTTCGGCTGACATCTTGTCATATTCATTCAAATAATTGTAACTTTGCATTCTTATTAAAACACACTTTTGAAAGTGACTATGGAAAAGATTATTGAAGAAAGCAAGCAAGGCGAAAGCCTCGTTTTAGATTATAAACCCGAGAATACTAAGAAACTCTTTATAGAAAGTTACGGCTGTGCGATGAATTTTTCGGATAGCGAAATCGTGGCTTCCATCCTATCGTCAAATGGATATAATACCACGCAAATCCTTGAAGAAGCGGACTTGGTTTTGGTAAATACCTGTTCGATTCGGGACAAAGCGGAACAAACAATTCGTAAACGTTTGGAGAAATACAACGCCGTGAAACGCACTAATCCGAAGATGAAAGTTGGCGTTTTGGGCTGTATGGCAGAACGTTTGAAAAGTCAGTTTCTGGAAGAAGAAAAAATTGTCGACCTCGTTGTAGGTCCTGATGCGTATAAAGATTTACCCAATTTATTGGCAGAAGTCGAAGAAGGTCGCGATGCGATTAACGTGATTTTGTCGAAAGACGAAACCTATGGTGACATTTCACCAGTTCGATTAAATTCGAATGGCGTTTCGGCGTTTGTGTCTATTACTCGTGGTTGCGACAATATGTGCACGTTTTGCGTGGTGCCTTTTACCCGAGGTCGCGAACGCAGTCGTGAACCGCAAAGCATTATAGCAGAAATTCAGGATTTGTGGGACAAAGGTTTTAAGGAAATTACACTTTTGGGACAAAATGTGGATAGTTATTTATGGTATGGCGGAGGGCTCAAAAAAGATTTTGTCAACTCTTCCGAAATACAAAAAGCAACTGCGGTAGATTTTGACCAATTACTCGAAATGGCGGCTGTTGGTTTTTCAAAAATGCGCATCCGGTTTTCGACTTCAAATCCTCAGGATATGCACGAAAGTGTGTTGCACGTGATTGCGAAACATTCGAATATTTGCAACCATATTCACTTGCCCGTTCAATCTGGAAGCAACAGAATCCTTAAGGAAATGAACCGTTTGCACACTCGGGAACAGTATATGACTTTGATTGATAAAATCAGGACAATCATTCCGGATTGTTCCGTTACTCAAGACCTGATTTCAGGTTTTCCTACTGAAACCGAAGAAGATCACCAAGATACTTTGAGTTTGATGGAATACGTAAAATATAGTTTTGGTTATATGTATGCATACTCAGAACGCCCGGGAACACTGGCTGAACGCAAAATGGAAGATGATGTTCCGGAAACCACAAAATTGCGAAGATTGCAAGAAATTGTTGATGCACAAAGAAAACACAGTGCAATAAGAACTCAGGAATTCGTGGGTCAAACTGTAGAAGTTTTGGTGGAAAAAGTTTCTAAAAAATCACAAAATGATTGGTCTGGAAGAAATTCCCAAAGTATTGTGGTGGTATTTCCAAAAGAGAATTATAAAATTGGTGATTTTGTTTTAGTAGAAATTACATCGTGTACATCAGGAACACTAATTGGCAAAGCGGTTGGTTTGAGTGAAATGAATTAAAAAAAGTTCGCCACAGATTTAAAAGATTAAAAGGATTTCAAAAAATCTGTGGCATAAAAAAATATATGAACGGATACAGAGAAGAAGAAACTTATAAAATCATAGGAATTTGTATGGAAGTCCATAGAATTCTTGGTCCAGGATTATTAGAAATTGTTTATAAAGAAGCCCTAGAAATTGAATTTAGAGAAAATAATATCCCTTTCGAAAGAGAAAAAGAATTTGCTATTGAATATAAAGATAAGTTTTTACCTCATAGATTTTATGCTGACTTTATTGTGAATGGGGATATAGTTTTAGAGGTAAAAGCAGTAAAAGAATTTTCTAATGAACATATAGCTCAAATTCTAAATTATATAAAGTTAGCTGATTCTGAGATTGGATTAATGATCAATTTTCAATCAAAATCATTACAATATAAAAGATACGCTTTATAAAATCTGTGAAAATCTTTTTAATCTGTGGCAAAAAAATAACATCCGAATTGTAAAATTAGCATTTTAAACATTGATTTATTTTACATTAATAATATTAAAAAATGACCAAAAAAAACATACTTATCGCTTTAATTACATTCATTGTTGGATTCGGTTCGACATTTTATATCATTAGAACCTATTTCCCAAAACAAAAAACAGAAAAAACAGCTCCTGTAAAAGATACGTTTACAAATACCAACAAGTAAAGTACTGAGAAAATAAATAAATTATGGAAACAGTTCAATCAATAAAACAACGTTTTGAAATTATCGGGAATGACCCGAAACTCAATCGTGCGATAGAAAAAGCCATTCAGGTAGCACCAACCGATATTTCGGTTTTAGTTGTAGGTGAAAGCGGTGTTGGAAAAGAAAGTATTCCGAAAATCATACACACTCTTTCACATAGAAAACACGGGAAATACATCGCTGTAAACTGCGGAGCCATTCCGGAAGGAACCATTGATAGTGAACTTTTTGGTCACGAAAAAGGATCTTTTACAGGTGCAACGGGAACTCGTGAAGGTTATTTTGAAGTTGCAGATGGCGGAACCATTTTCCTTGATGAAGTGGGTGAATTGCCTTTGACAACTCAAGTAAGATTGCTTCGTGTGCTTGAAAATGGTGAATTTATAAAAGTAGGTTCTTCGCAAGTGCAAAAAACTAATGTTCGGATTGTGGCTGCTACCAATGTCAACTTGTTTGACGCTATCGAAAAAGGAAAATTCAGAGAAGATTTGTATTATAGATTAAGCACGGTGGACATTACTTTGCCGCCTTTGCGCGACAGAAAAGACGATATTCATTTGTTGTTCCGGAAATTTGCTGCTGATTTTGCCCAGAAATATAAAATGCCTCCAATTAAATTAGACGAAAATGCAGTTCAGTTATTGCAAAAATTTCGCTGGAGCGGAAACATTAGACAGTTGCGAAACGTAGCCGAACAAATTTCGGTTTTAGAAACTAATCGCGACATAACAACAACAACATTGCAATCCTATTTGCCTTCGGAAGCGAGTAATTTGCCTTCGGTTATAAAGGACAAAAAAAGCAAAAATGATTTTAGCACCGAAAGAGAAATTTTGTACAAAGTGCTTTTTGATATGAAAAGTGATTTGAATGATTTGAAGAAATTGACCTTGGAATTGATGCAAAATGGCGTCTCAAAAGTTCAGGAAACAAATTCAAATCTAATCAAAAAAATATACGGTTCCAATGAAGATGACAGCGAAATAGATTTTGAAGAAGAACCAAGAACTGGCGTAATCACTACCCAAAACAACGAAAATAATTACCAAGAACAAGATGATAATTACCAATTTGCTGAAACTGTTGAAGAAGAAGAAATTCTGAAATTAGAACAAAGAGAAATCGAAATGATAAAAAAATCTTTGGATAAAAACAAAGGAAAACGAAAAGCCGCAGCCGATGAATTGGGTATTTCCGAAAGAACATTGTATCGAAAAATAAAACAGTTTGATCTTTAAACCTCACCCCGACCCTCTCCAAAGGAGAGGGAGTTGAAACTGAATAATGAATTGACACTAAAAATGAATATCTTTGACTTTTTTAAATATAAAATGAAGCACTTACACTATATCATTGCTCTTGCACTTCTATTTACCTTCAGCGGATGTTCGGTTTATAACTTCACCGGAACTGGTAAAATTGATGCAAAAACTTTTCAGGTTAATTTTTTTCCTAACAATGCCGAGTTGATTGAACCAGGTATTGACAGGACTTTTACCCTAACATTACAAGATATTATCCAGAATCAAACCAACCTGAATATGGTGAAAAATGGGGGCGATTTAACATACGAAGGAGAAATTACGGATTACAGAATAACGCCTATGATGGCAACTGCCGATATTCAAGCTGCACAAAATAGATTGACAATCAGAGTAAATGTCAGGTTTACCAATAAAAATAAAGAAGCAGATAATTTTGAGAAACCATTCGAATTTTTCTTTGATTATCCAGCATCACAGCAACTTACAGGCACAACAAAGGATAGCGCAATAAAAGTGATTTTCGAAAGAATTACACAAGACGTATTCAACGAATCATTAGCAAAATGGTAAAACCAGTTTGCAGTGATCAGTTTGCAGTTTGCATCTGAATACTGAACACCGAAAACTGAACACTAAAAATATGAACGTAACCGATTATACTTATTTAATTAACAAACCAGACGCTATCAATGAGAAGCAAACTGATGCATTGGGAAAAGTGCTGGATGAATTTCCGTTTTTTCAAAGCGCCAGAGCTTTACGATTGAAAGGGCTTTTTAATGAAAATAGTTTTAGGTATAATTACGCACTAAAAGTTACAGCAGCTCATACCACAGACAGAACCGTTTTATTTGACTTCATCACTTCAGATACTTTCGTTGCAATCCAAAAAGGATTATACGACAAGAAAATATTAGAACTTCTTGACATTAGTGTTGTTGACTCTGAAGTGATTAAGCCGGAAATAAGGCTTGAGCCAAAAACAAATACCTTAGAACAATCCATTCTTACTACTATAATAAGTTCTTCCCAAATTGAAACTGCCGAAAAAGAGATTAATTTGAACCTCGCAATGACAGCCAAAGAAAACTTGGAAATCGGGAAGCCTTTGGGTTTCTCTATAAACGAAAAACATTCCTTTCAAGAATGGCTCCAACTCTCCAGAACTCAACCAATAGAAAGAGAAAAAGAAAGCGAAGTCAATTCTAAAACAACTGCATTGGACGAGGATAAAAAGAAAAAAGCGGAATTAATTGATAAGTTTATTCAAGCCAGTCCAAAAATTTCTCCAATAAAAAAAGGCGGAGAATCAGATACTTCTTTCGAAACAAATAAAACAGACAATTCCTACTTAATGACCGAAACTTTAGCAAGAGTTTACCTAGAGCAAAAAAAATATCAAAAAGCAATACAAGCTTATGAGATATTAATTTTGAAATATCCAGAAAAAAGTAGTTTCTTTGCAGACCGAATCTCGGATATTAAGATTTTACAACAAAATAATAATTAAACAATGAGCACATTTTCAATTTTTTTAGTTTTAATAACAATAGTTTGTTTCTTACTAGTAGTAGTAATAATGGTTCAAAACCCTAAAGGCGGTGGACTTTCTTCATCATTAGGTGGATCAACACAAATTGGTGGTGTACAAAAAACTACAGACTTTTTAGATAAAAGCACTTGGACATTAGCAACAATATTAATTGTACTTATTTTACTTTCAAGTTTAAGTTTTGGAGGATCATTAGGCGAAAGTGATTCAAAAATTATTGATAAAACAGAAACACCAGCTTCAAGCACTCCAACGCCAGCTGCTCCGGTTCAAAATGCACCTGTCGGAACAACTCCAGCAAAATAATTTTTTACATCAAAATATATAAAATGCCAGCCTGTCAAAGCTGGCATTTTTTTTAAGAAAAAATGTCAGTTTTCAACTGTTGGCATAATTTCTGAAATCCGATTCTTATCAAATTAATAATAACAAAATATTATATCATTATGGCTTTAAATATCAAACCGCTTTCAGACCGCGTTCTTATTGAACCAGTAGCAGCTGAAACAAAAACTGCCTCAGGGATTTTTATTCCGGATAACGCAAAAGAAAAACCGCAAAAGGGAACTGTCGTTGCTGTTGGAAAAGGCACAAAAGACCACGAAATGACTGTAAAAGTTGGAGATTCTGTTCTTTACGGAAAATATGCCGGTACAGAATTGAAACTAGACGGAAAAGATTATTTGATTATGCGTGAGGACGATATTCTTGCGATTGTATAATTCCAAAGAATTAAGTATCAAGACAACTTGAAACATATTAAACGAAAAAAATAACTTAATAAAGAGGATGAGATTGCTTCTTTCCTCGCAATGACAAAATGGCTAAAAATATAAAATTTGATATTGAAGCACGTGACGGATTAAAACGTGGTGTCGATGCATTAGCAAACGCAGTAAAAGTAACCCTTGGACCTAAAGGTCGTAACGTAATTATTGGAAAATCTTTCGGTGGACCAACAGTTACTAAAGATGGAGTTACCGTTGCAAAAGAAATAGAATTGAAAGATCCATTAGAAAATATGGGTGCTCAAATGGTAAAAGAAGTAGCTTCTAAAACCAACGATTTAGCTGGAGACGGAACGACAACTGCTACGGTTTTGGCGCAAGCCATCGTGAAAGAAGGTTTGAAAAACGTTGCTGCCGGTGCAAATCCAATGGATTTGAAAAGAGGAATCGACAAGGCTGTTGAAGCTATTGTTGCTGACTTGGCAAAACAAGCTAAAGTAGTAGGAAGTGATTCTGAAAAAATAAAACAAATTGCTTCTATTTCAGCAAATAACGACGAAGTAATTGGCGAATTAATTGCTAACGCTTTCGCGAAAGTTGGAAAAGAAGGTGTAATCACTGTTGAAGAAGCCAAAGGAACTGATACTTATGTAGATGTTGTTGAAGGAATGCAATTTGATAGAGGATATCTTTCTCCTTATTTTGTTACCAATGGTGAAAAAATGGAAGTAGAACTAGAAAGTCCTTACATCCTTTTGTATGACAAAAAAGTTTCTTCATTAAAAGAATTATTACCAGTTTTAGAGCCAGTTGCTCAATCAGGAAAACCGTTATTGATCATTGCCGAAGATGTTGATGGTGAAGCATTATCAACTTTGGTGGTAAATAAATTACGTGGCGCCTTGAAAATCGCTGCTGTAAAAGCACCAGGTTTTGGCGACAGAAGAAAAGCAATGTTGGAAGATATTGCCATCTTGACTGGAGGAATCGTAATCTCAGAAGAAAGAGGTTATACTTTAGAAAACACGACTATCGAAATGTTGGGAACTGCAAAAAGAGTAACCATCGATAAAGACAATACAACTATTGTAAGTGGTGCGGGTGATGCTGATGCAATCAAAAATCGCGTGAGCCAAATTAAAGGTCAAATGGAAGCAACGACTTCGGATTACGACAAAGAAAAATTACAGGAACGTTTGGCTAAATTAGCTGGTGGTGTTGCGGTTTTATATGTTGGAGCAGCTTCTGAAGTGGAAATGAAAGAGAAAAAAGACAGGGTAGACGATGCGCTTCACGCTACTCGTGCCGCTGTAGAAGAAGGAATTGTTGCTGGTGGAGGTGTTGCCTTGTTGAGAGCCAAAAACGCTCTTACTGCTTTAAAAGCAGATAACGCTGATGAAGCTACAGGAATCCAAATCATCTCTCGTGCCATTGAATCTCCATTGAGAACTATTGTTGAAAATGCTGGCCTTGAAGGTTCAGTTGTTGTGGCAAAAGTTGCTGAAGGAAAAGGGGATTTTGGTTACAATGCAAAAACCGACGAATATGTCGATATGCTAAAAGCAGGAATTATCGATCCTAAAAAAGTAACTCGTGTAGCATTAGAAAATGCAGCATCGGTTGCCGGAATGATATTGACAACCGAATGTGCTTTGGTTGAAATCAAAGAAGAAAACGGTAGTGCAATGCCAATGGGCGGAGGAATGCCAGGAATGATGTAATTTTAAATTCCAAATTAGAATAAATAATTCAGAAACCTGTTCCTTTATTGGAGCAGGTTTTTTTACAGCCAATATTTTTATAATCTAGAGTTTTTGCTGACAAAGCCCGAAAGTTTGAATGGTTTTACCTATTTGTGAAAAAATAGGGGATATTCTTTTTTATAAGCAATAGATTGTCGATTTTTGCCCACTGTAAATCAATTCAAATAAAAATGATCATAGACGATAAAGAGATAATTTTATTAAAAGTTTCTGGCCAGGACAAACCAGGGGTAACAGCTGGATTAACATCCATATTGGCAAATTATGATGCCATTATTTTAGATATTGGTCAAGCCGATATTCACGATACGTTATCTTTGGGAATCTTATTTGAAATAAAAGCAGGCTCTTCTTCAGCGCCAGTATTGAAAGATTTATTGTTTAAAGCCTATGAATTAGGAATTAATGTTAAGTTTATTCCGATTTCTATTCCTGATTACGAAATTTGGGTAAAAGGACAAAGCAAGCAACGTTATATCATCAATGTTTTGGGCGAAACCCTGACGGCTAAGCAATTGGCAGCAGTAACCAAAATAATGTCAGATCAAAAATTAAATATTGATTCTATCATAAGACTTACAGGAAGAACTTCGGTGGTGGAGAAAGAAGAATATCCTCGTTCTTGCGTACAATTATCTGTAACTGGGAATATTGTCGATAAAACGCTGATGACAGCTAATTTTATGGAAATTTCAGGAAAGTATGATGTAGATATCTCTTTTCAAGAAGATAATATGTATAGAAGAAATAGACGTTTGGTGTGTTTTGATATGGATTCTACTTTAATTCAAACCGAAGTAATTGACGAATTGGCTGAATTAAATGGCGTTGGCGAACAAGTCAGAGCCATCACAGAATCTGCTATGAATGGCGAAATTGATTTTAGCGAAAGCTTCAAAAAACGCATGGCTTTGTTAGAAGGCTTGAGTGAAGAAGTACTTCATAATGTTGCCATAAATCTACCCATAACAAAAGGAGCGCATCGCTTGATGAGAGCCTTAAAATATTACGGCTATAAAACTGCTATTCTATCAGGAGGATTCACCTACTTTGGAGATTATTTACAAAAGGAATTGGGGATTGATTACGTTTATGCCAATCAATTGGAAATTAAAGATGGTAAACTAACGGGTAACTATTTGGGCGAAATTGTGGATGGTCAAAAGAAAGCCGAATACCTAAAAGCCATTGCCGAAAAAGAAGGCATACACATCAACCAAACCATTGCTGTGGGTGATGGTGCGAATGATTTGCCTATGTTGAACCTGGCAGGTTTAGGAATTGCTTTTCACGCCAAACCAAAAGTAAAAGAAAATGCAGCCACATCCATTTCTAGTCTAGGTCTTGACGGTATTTTATACTTATTGGGCTACCACGACAGACATATTGATATGATGCAGGAGGAGTAAACCCAAGTAAATTAAAAAATAAAGCTCAAAAATATATGTTTTTTGAGCTTTATTCGTTAATAGTGTGAATTGGAGAATCTTTATTTCCCTAAATCTTTAGCATTACTATTAGTATATTTTTCAAGCTTTGATATTATTTCCGTTTTAAATCTTGTTTGTATTCTACTTTCTTCTTCTTTGCTAAAATCTTCTTGTTTTAACCAGTCCATTTTCCTTCCAACAAAAACGGAACGAATAGCAATGTCTATGTGAGTAGTGTCTTTAAAAGTTTCTTCTTCTCCAATAAATGAAATATAATACATTTCTTCTGGTTTTTCTTTAAAGTAAAATATACGACTTTCTAAAAAATCGTAACCACGTTTCGACCAGTTGTTTTGTTCTTCCCATTTTGCAGGAATTTTATATTCTGGGTTTTTAGAATACAAACTATCAATTGCAATCTCTATTCTTTTCTTCGATACTGGAAAACTTACAATATTAAAACCACCTAAAGTTCCGTCGCAACTTATTAAAGTAAAAAAGAGCAACAAGACACTTATCGTTATTTTATTATTTTTTAGCATATTTTATTTCAAATATTTTTTTTGATGATTTTCACGTTGCTTTCACAAATCCCTCTTGCACCACAACTCATTCTATGTGGTCCACAAGAAGTCAAAAAGGAAAGAACAAACGCTATTAAAATTAATTTTTTCATTTTATTGATTTACGATAATTTGCATATTTTTCAGTTGTTCCAAGTAGTCTCTTTCGTTGGACAATCTCGGAATTTTATGTTGTCCGCCCAATTTGTCTTTATCTTTTAACCAATCGTAAAATAAATTTTCGCGGGCAACATTTATAATCAAAGGATTCAGCGTCATATTATTAAATCGTTTTGCCTCGTAATCAGAATTTAAGGATTGCAAGGTTTCGTCCAATATTTTTTGGAAAGTCGTCACATCCTCCGGATTTTTCTTGAACTCAATCATCCATTCGTGAGCTCCTTTATCCTTATCTTTCATAAAAACGGGAGCAACGGTGTAATCTACTATTTCGGTTCTGGTGATTTGACACGCTTTGGCAATAGCCTGATCAGTATTTTCGACCATTAGTTCTTCGCCAAAAACATTAATATGATGCTTCGTTCTTCCTGTCACCCGAATTCGGTATGGATTCAATGACGTAAAACGAACTGTATCACCTATTAAATAACGCCACAAACCAGAATTTGTAGTAATGACAATAGCATAATTTTTAAAAAGTTCCACTTCTGACAATCGAATCGTTTTTTGATTTGGCGTTCCAAAAGTATCCATTGGAATGAATTCATAGAAAATGCCGTAATCCAGCATTAGCAATAAATCGCTAGAATCATTCAAATCCTGAATGGCAAAAAATCCTTCGGAAGCATTGTATATTTCATAATATTTGAAATCACTTTTCGGCAGAATTTTTTTATATTGTTCTCGATAGGGTTCAAAACTAACGCCACCGTGAAAATAAACTTCCAGATTTGGCCATAATTCCAGTAAATTTCCTTTACCGGTTTCTTCAAGCAATTTATTCATTAAAACCAACATCCAAGAAGGAACACCGGCAAAACTGGTAACATTTTCGTTTTTGACTTCATTTATTATCGCAGGAAGTTTCGTTGCCCAATCGCTCATCAACGAAATTTCCTTATTTGGAGTACTGCTAAAATCAGCCCAAAGCGGCATATTTTCAATTAAAATGGCGGATAAATCCCCAAAAAAAGTATTGTTGTCTTCATAAATTTGGGAACTTCCCCCAAGGCGAAGACTTTTTCCCAAAAACATTTCGGAATTTTCGTTGTTGTTCAAATACATACACAACAAATCCTTGCCCGCTTTGTAATGGCAATCTTCCAATGCTTCAGGACTTACAGGGATAAATTTACTTTTGGCATTTGTAGTTCCGCTAGATTTGGCAAACCATTTTACGGGAGTTTCCCAGAAAACATTCTGTTCGCCTTTTCGAGTGCGTTCTAACAAAGGGTGTAACTCTTCATAGGTAGAAACGGGAACTCTTTCGGCGAAAGTGGCATATGAATTTATGGAAGCATAATCGTATTTTTGACCCACAATTGTATTTTCTGAAGCTCGAATCAAGTTCATCAACAACTCTTCCTGAACTTCATTTGGGTATTTTAAAAAAAGTTCTATTTGATGGATTCTTTGTTTAAGAACCCAAGAAGCAAAAGAATTGATTACAGCTATTGGCATTTTTTTGATTTACGATTTGCAATATTTGATTTACGATATTTGATATGAATATCGAGTAACAAATGCTAACTTTACGACGTTATCAAAAATAGTATTTTTTTTTTACTTTCTCTATTTTTAAATCTAATATCAAATATCGTAAATCCAATATATGACATACGAAGGTGTACTTTCTAAAATGCAAACCGAATTTGGGAATCCAATTCAATATTATTTGGTTTTTGAAAACAGTTTTTTGAACGTGAATCAATTGCTGAACAAAAATCTGGAAATCAATTTTGTGGGGTACCAATGTTTGAATTGCGGCAAAAAGAAAAAGATTTACCGTCAGGGATTTTGTTACGATTGTTTTTATTCCAGTCCAGCTGTTGGCGATTGGATTATGAAACCTGAATTAAGCACGGCTCATCTTGGCATTCAGGACAGAGATTTGGTTTATGAAGAAAAAGTACAATTGCAGCCACATATCGTTTATTTGGCTTTATCAAGTGAAGTCAAAGTAGGTGTTACCAGAAAAACTCAAATGCCTACGCGTTGGATTGACCAGGGCGCAACACAAGCCATTTCTATTGTGGAAGTTCCCAATCGTTATCTGGCAGGTATTACTGAAGTTGCTTTGAAAAACCATTATGCCGACAAAACGAATTGGCGTAAAATGCTTCAAAACGATGTCGAACAAGTAGATTTAATTGCTGAAAGATTGAAAGTCGAAAACTTAATTCCCACCGAAGTTCAGGAATATTTTTACGCAGAGAAAAATGATTTATACGAAATGCACTTTCCCGTTCTGGAATATCCAAAAAAAATAAACAGTTTGAGTCTAGAAAAAACACCTAATTTTCAGGGAAAACTAACTGGAATAAAAGGGCAATATCTACTATTTGAAGACGGTACAGTTTTTAACATTCGCAGTTCCGAAGGATATGTTGTACGAATCGAAATTTGAAACGTCATTGCGAGGAACGGGCGCCATCTCACTAACACGAGCACACAATTTGAGCAACTTAGTGAGATGGCGCCCGTTCCTCGCAATGGCAGGTTACGTAGAATATCAAGGCGTTTTAGGTTCTGCTGCTTTTTTCTTCTTGAACAATCCATTCAATAAATCAGTTGCTTTTGCTTTTACCTCTTCTTGAGTTTTAGGAGTTGCGGGAGTTGCCGTTTTTGTAGTATCGCTAGGTTTCTTGTTTTTATTAAGGTAATCCGTTAATGCCGATGTTCCTTGTTTTACCATTCGGTCTTTTTGTTGATTTACTAACTGAGTGGTCAATTTTGTTACAGCAGTGTTGATGTCTGTTGTGATTTTTGGATTTGTAAAGTTTCCGGCCAGCGTCGCATTAATTGGAATGCTTTGCAATTTTGCGGCATCAGCTGGAGATAATTTTGCGATTAATGCATTGGCTTCAGCGCCAAGATATTTGGCAGGAACATCAAATTTTAAATTGTAATTCATACTTTGGTCAAAACCGTGGCTTCCGCCAATAGTCGCCTTAATATCTTGATATTTGATATCAAAAGGTTTTACATTAACTTTTCCGTCCTTGAAAGTCAAAGCTGCTTTTACATCATTTAGATTGACTTTGCTCATATCAATGAACTTCAAATTAGAACCCAATGCATTTAACAAAGTTGAATTTTGGGAATTTATAGTTGTCGAAAGCAGTTGTCCCAATAAATCTCCGGTAAGAGAATTCAAATCGGGAGTCAATTCCTTTGCATCAAGATTTCCATTGACTTTAATGGTTGAGTTAATTTTTCCATTAATAATTCCTGCAATTGGAGCAATTTTTTTCAGCATATCTAATTGCGTGAACGATTGTGCAATGTCCACCTGATTAAAATTCAAATCCATATTGAAAACGGGTACTTTCCCTTTAGTAGAAACAGCTCCATTCATTCCAATTGCCCCTCCAAAAATGGAAGATTTCACATTTTCTAAAGTGACTTTTTCGTCTTTCACAATCAGTTTTCCTGAAACTTCTTTTAAAGTTAAATTATCATATAAAACTGTACTTGCTTTTGCAGTAAGTGTACAATTCAAGAAAGCGGGAATCTTCATTGCTTCTGCTTTTTTTGCTTCTGTTTTAGTTTCTTTGTCCGTGGTCATAAAATCAGCTACGGCTAATTGTTTAGAATTCATATTGAAGTTTCCTTTCAATTCTTGGTTTTTAAATATAAATCCGTAAAAATTCTCCAAAACTCCGGTTACACTAATGTCGCTTTTTCCGGTCGTTGCATTAAATTGTTTTAAGTTAATATTGCTTGGATTAAACTGAACTAAAGCATTGCTGATGGTCATTGTTTTTCCATTTTCATCCGCATATTTAAAGCCCAACAAACTCATAGTTCCTGCATTTTTGATATTTTGATATTGACTTTTCTCTACAGATTGCATATCAAATTTAGACGTCACATTAGCTTTTAGAATTCCTGATAAAGGCTTACTTAGTTTTATGGGATACGCTTTGGATAAATTTCCTAAATTGATGGTTCCTTTCAAAGCAGCGTCAACTAAAGCGTTTTCAGTAATATTTCTGATGTTAGCTTTAGCATTAAAAACATCTTGATCAATGGCGAAAGACAACTTGTCAACATTGACGTAGGTGTCGTTCAAAATTCCGGTTTCGTTGATGATTTTAGTGTCAATTATAATGTTTCTAACTGATTTTGGAAGATTTGGATATTGAAAAGAGGCGTTATTGGAAGCAATTTTAATATTAAATTTTGGAACTGTTTTATCTGAATACAAACCTTTGGCAAAACCCACAACAGTAAAATCGCCATTTGTTTTTACTTTATCCAAACTCGAAGAATAAGCAGAAGGAATAAGTCCTAAGAAGTTTTTGAAGGAGGAAGTGGGCGTCTTGAATTTCAAATCATATTCCTGTCCACCATCAACCATTTGAATAAATCCATCAAATTCTAGTGGCAATTGATTGATTAAAGCTTTATTTTCCTTGAAAGTGTATTTGCTGTTTTTTAAATCAATTTCCAAAACCGCATCCAGACTAATAGAAATGTTTTTCATATAATTGACTTTGTCCATTGAGAGCACAATTTTAGCTGTCGACTTTGTGTTTAAATCTAATTTTTGGGCAGTAAAATCTCCAGTTCCTTCGTGGTTTAGACTGTCTATCGTCATTTTTATTTTCGAACTTTCGTCAAAATAACGAAACTTAAAATTCTCGATTTTATAATTCTGGATTTTTAGCGATAAAGGCTTGCTTTTTCCATCGTCTTGTGTTTTATTGTCTTTCAGCGCAATATCGTAATTGGCAATTCCTTCTTTATTAAAGATGATATTGATTAATCCGTTTTTTGAAGTAATTCCGTCAATATTCATCGTTTCTTTTTCTCCTTTAAAAAGCTCTTTAATAGACATTTTTAAATTCAATTCGCCCAGCGAAACCAATGTGTCGCCTTCAAAAGGAGCTTTGTTGATAATGATTAATTTTTCAATGGTAATATTCGCATTAGGGAAATTTTTGAATAAACTTAAATCAGCATCCGCAAAGGTAACCTTGGCATCAACTTTCTCGTTGATGGCTTGAGTAATTTTAGCTTTTATTTGCTCTTTAAATAAGTAAGGAGTGGCAAATAAGATTCCTAGGAGAAGAACAATTACTATTCCAACAATTTTAAAAAATTTCTTTGTCATAATTTAATTTCTTTAGAAGCTATAAGTGGAGTAAAAATGATGGTTTGCGTTTTTACAAAAATAGTGTTTTTAAAATCCACTATATTTTTTTGTGATTTTATAAGCAATAATTTAACTTTATAACACAAAAAATTCGTTTAAACAATTGCTTAAACGAATTTTTAAGTAAAGTATTATTGTCTTTTATTGAATAGTAATCTCAAAAGGCATCATTGCCTGAACTCCTTTTTGAGATTGCATTCTTTTAATTTGTTCCATTATTTTATAGGTTTCCATACCTAATTCTTCTTTTATAAAAGATTCTTTCGATTTTGCAAATGGGAAACTCTCTAAAATATCGTTAATATCTTTTTCAAATTCAGGAAAATTTTGTGTTTTGTAGCCTTTAATTTTGGCTAAGCCTGCTGCTTCTTTTAATGCATCATCCAAACCACCTATTTTATCCACAAGCCCAATCTTGACGGCTTGAGAACCTGACCAAACTCTGCCTTGTGCAAGTGAATCTACTTGTGCAAACGACATTTTTCGCCCTTCGGCAACGTGTGATACAAATGTTTTGTAAATATGTTCGACGCCTTCAAGTGTAACCGCTTTAAATTTTTCGTCCATTGGCACAAACGGGCTATATTCCGCTGCGTTTACATTTGTTTTTACTTGTTCTGTATGAATGCCAATTTTTGTTGCTAATTGTGTGAAATTTGGCAATATTCCAAAAACGCCTATTGAACCCGTAATGGTATTGTTTTCGGCAAAAATTTTATTCGCATTACAAGCAATATAATAGCCTCCGGAAGCAGCATAATTCCCCATTGAAACCACCACTGGTTTTACTTTTTTGGTCAATTCAATTTCTCTCCAAATCAAATCTGATGTCAAAGCATTTCCGCCTGGACTATCAATTCGGAGCACGATTGCTTTTATTTTCTTGTCTTTTCTCGCTTCCATTAGCGAGCGACGCATTGATCCTTCACCAATAGTGTTGACATCACCCTCTCCACTCATAATTTCTCCTTGCGCATAAATAATGGCGATTTTGTCTTTACTATCAAAGCTTTCCGAAGTCGTAGCTACTTTTCTGGCATAATCTAAAATGCTTATTTTGTTATAATCTTCATCATTATCAACCTTTAAAGCTTTTCTAATTGCGTTATGATAGACATCTTCATAAGCCACAACATCAACTAATTTCTGTGCCTTTGCCATTTCAGGAGTTCTGGCAAGAAGACCATTTGCAATTTCGTTCAATTTTGCAACTGAAACATTTCTGCTTTTCGAAATATCAGCAACCACAGAACTCCAAACTGAATTCAATAATGCTGAGATTTGTTCTCTATTGGCGTCGCTCATTTTGTTGTCCAAGAAAGGTTCAACGGCACTTTTGTATTTTCCGTGTCGAATGACTTCCATTTTCACTCCGGTTTTATCCTGAAAATCCTTGAAAAACATCATTTCTGCTGATAATCCTTTGAAATCTATATCGCCAACAGGATTAATGTAAACCGTATTAGCAACAGAATTTAAATAATATTCTTTTTGTGTATACGAATTGGCATAAGCCATAACAAATTTTCCTGATTTTTTGAAACTTTCCAATACATCACGCAAAGCTTTATATTGGGCAATTCCCAATTCAGAATTATCATTTAAAATCGAAATTCCTTTGATGTCACTATCTGTTTTTGCTTCTTCAATAGCATTTATAATATCAGAAAGACCTACTTTTTCGCCATCGGCTAAAATGGTCATCCAAGGATCTTTGTATTTTCCGGCATAGTCATTTTTAATGTGTTCCAAGTTTAATTCGACAACCGAGTTGTTTTTGACAGCTATTTCTTCAGAATCGCCACCAAAAATCATCGCTATTATTACTATTCCAAAAAAGGACAACATAAAAAAGACAAATATACCTACGATGGTTGCCAAAACATTCCCTAAAAATTTCATATTTATTTTTTTTTAATAAGTAGCAAAAAGTGCTGAATTGTTACAAATTTAAGTTTAAAAACTAAAAAAATAGTTATTAACACGATGGCAAATATAGTTCAATTCTAAAATTGTTTTAGTTAATTTGTGGTTAATATGAAATCACAACATCAGGTCGTTTTATCCCTCGGGACTAATCAAGGTAATCGTCTTGATAACGTGGAGCGTAGCCTTGAAATGATACATCGGGAAATAGGTACGATTATCAAAATTTCAAAGTTGTATGAAACTCCTTCCTGGGGTTTTGACAGTGATGCCTTCTATAATTGCGCTTTAGTAATTCATACTTTTAGCTCTGCACATAAAATTTTAGAGCAAATTCTAAATATAGAAAGACGATTGGGCCGAGTTCGCGGAGATACGTTAGAATACCAATCCCGAATTATTGATATTGATTTAATTACTTTCGACGAAGAAATTATTGACACCGAAGAACTTCAGGTTCCACATCCGTTGATGCAAAATAGAAAGTTTGTTTTGTTGCCAATGATGGATTTAAATTTAGACTGGAAACATCCTGTTTTTCATAAAAAAACTGCCGAATTACTAGAAACTTCCCCAGACAACAGCACTTGCACAATTGTACAGAATTTAGAAATGCCATTGGATAGAATCCCATTGGAACAGTTTAATTATATTGCTTTCGAGGGAAATATTGGAGCAGGAAAAACTACCTTAACCACAAAAATAGCGGAAGATTTTAATGCTAAAACGGTCTTGGAACGCTTTGCCGACAATCCTTTTCTTCCAAAATTTTACGAAGACCAAAACCGTTATGCTTTTCCGCTTGAAATGTCATTCCTTGCCGATAGATACAAGCAGTTATCGGATGATTTGGCACAATTTGACTTGTTCAAGGATTTTATCGTTGCCGATTATCATATTTTTAAATCCTTAATTTTTGCCAAGATAACACTTGCAGAAGACGAATATCGCTTGTATCGAACACTTTTTGATATTGTTTATAGAGAAATGCCAAAACCGGATTTGTATATTTATTTATACCAAAACACAGAGCGTTTGTTAGAAAATATTAAGAAAAGAGGCAGAGATTATGAGCAAAAAATTCCTGCTGAATATTTGGATAAAATCAATAATGGCTATCTCGATTACATCAAATCACAAACTGAATTGAATGTTTTAATTATTGATGTTTCGGATAGGGACTTTGTGAAAAATCAGGAAGATTACCTTTATATTTTGGATGAAATCCAAAGAAAAATTAGTAAATAATTTTGCTTTAAAGAATAAGATTGTCCGCTACTAAAACCAAAAGAAAAACTTGCCACAGATTCACACAGATTTTTTTGATTTTTTGATTTTCTTTCTCAAATCTGTGCGAATCTGTGAAATCTGTGGCAAAAACAAATCATTAGTACAAGTTAAGGATAGTCATTTAAAGAATTACCTTTTCAACGTAAAATGACCTCTTTTTTCGGGCTTGGTTTCATCGATTTTCAACACATACCAATAATCATCGGCAGGCATAGGATGTTTATTCAACATTCCGTCCCAAGACAATTTTGTTATATTTAGAAGCGAAATGAATTTCCCATATCGGTCAAAAATAGATACTTCAGCCTGAGGATAATTAATCAATCCTTTTACTTCCCAGAAATCATTATAAGTATCACCGTTTGGAGTAAAAAACTTGGGAGCAATCAATACAATAAATGTTTGGCTGTCATTACTACAAAAATTAATTTCTCTTACATAAGCTGTTTGCAAACCACTTTGCACATTAAAAAACACATTCGAACTTTGATAATTTATTCCGTCAACCGAATATTCAAAATAGACTTCTTCTTTTTTTAAATAAATGACGACCGTAGTTTCATTGACAACAACACGGTCTATTTCAGGAATATTGTGCTCTACAACGGTAATTTTTTTTGTGCTCGAGCAATTTTCGGGTGCTGGACTGGTAACAACTACAGTATAAATTCCCGAAGTTGAGACTGTAATTGTTTGTGTAATTTCAGTTGTTGACCATAAATAAATCATTCCAGGAACTGCTGCGTCTAATGTTGCCGTACTTGATATGCATTTATTAACTT
The DNA here is from genome assembly GCA_945874225.1 of Flavobacterium psychrophilum. Classification (GTDB taxonomy): domain Bacteria; phylum Bacteroidota; class Bacteroidia; order Flavobacteriales; family Flavobacteriaceae; genus Flavobacterium; species Flavobacterium psychrophilum_M. Next base: position 11,279 of record CAMCFT010000035.1, on the reverse strand, counting down.
CTTGGTCAGCAACTACTGGAGGTGTGTAAACAAAAACATCTACTGGAACTCGTATTCCGTTGCTGCATCCATTATTAAAGGCCTCGGCATAATAAGTTGCGCTTGTCGCGATATTTGGGATTGTAAAAGTAGTTCCTGTAGCTGCAATACTCCCTCCCGTTGCGTTTGAATACCAATTTATTATTCCAACAGTAGAATTAGCCTGAAGTACTACTATTCCTGAACCGCATCTAGCAACTCCCGAATTAGTTGAAATTATAGTTGGAATGGCAAGCACAGTAGTTGTAATCGGAATTCTGCAATATCCATTATCAATATAATAAGTTGTAATTGTATCTGTAGTGGAACTTGTATTTGTAATTATTGGGGTTGTAAAATTGTTTGTAGGTGTTGGAGTTAATAAATTTCCACTTACATCGAACCAATTTATTGTTCCTATTGCCGTTCCTATCAAAGTAGTTGCTGAAAGATCAAATGCACCTGAACCACATTCTGGAGATGATGGTGATGTAATTGTAATTTGTGAAATCTCCATTTCAGTACTTGCAGAAATATAGATATTATCAACATCTCCTGGTATCATTCCTCCATATTCAACAATATAGCCTTGAGGATAATAAGCACTACTCGGGTTTGTGTCACCAGTATTAGCCAAGTCATTCCAAGAACCTTTAATTCCACCAATCATTCCAGGAGTTGTAATGTGTGCATAATTTTCATCGCCAGAAGTAATATCTGGATTTACTCCACTAAAATCATTGGGTTCATAATCATTCCAAAATTCAAAATTTGGAGTTGATCCATTTGCAGCTCCATTCCAAAAAATTGTTCCTGTTCCGCCATTAGCAAGACCTTCTGGACCAGTAACCCATTTCCATTCACCTTCTACTGCTGCATCACTACCTCCAATCCATCCTGCTCCAAGCGCTTGTGCTCCTGCTAATTGAGCTTCATCGGCAGCAGTTAGCGTAGCTAAATAGCCTTGTAATCCATAATATAGAGGTCTAGTTTCTGCTGCTGCTTTTGCCGCTGTCCAAGTGATTCCAGGAGAAGCAACATATTCATAAAAATGTGAGTTACTTGGCAAATAACTGAGCTGGCCTGTTCCTAAATTAATAGAAAATTTTCTAATTCCTGATGGCGAAGGTGAGGAATTGCTGAATTGGACATCTTTGATTGCAGCTTCAAAATCGCTATAAGGAATTTCACTACCAGTTGAGCTGGATAATTTTAGCGTTCCTGTAATTGTATCAAATCCTGAACCTATTGAAATTGTAGGATGTAAACTGGGATTACTTAATGTTAAGAGATCGCCAGTAGCGTAACCAGAAGAAATTTGAATATAAACAGCATCAGTATTTGGCTCAAGTGGATCGTATGTAATACCTACAAAATCTACAATATTTGCTAAAGTTCCAGGGCAATATGGGTTTGGATTAGGTGTTGCAATAATTACAGGAGGATCAATTGCATAAATTGCCTTCGGAAGGAAGAATAAAAGAATTAAAATTATTTTCAAAAAAATATTAATTTTCATTCTATAAAAGTAATAATTTTTTTGCATTTTTTATTTTGACCATTTCAATTTTTTGAATAAATCCCATACTACAATCCCTGCGCTAACTGAAATATTTAAAGAATGTTTGGTTCCCAATTGCGGGATTTCAATACAGCCATCACACAATGCAACTGCGTCTTGTGCTACTCCAAATACTTCGTTGCCAAAAACCAAAGCATATTTTTCGTCTTTTTCCACTTTGAAATCCTGGAGAAAAATAGCGCTTTCTACTTGTTCGATGGCAAGTACGGTGACTTTTTCTGCTTTCAAATTTTCGATAACTTCAAGAACATTAGCACAATGTTCCCAAGCCACAGTTTCGGTGGCTCCGAGTGCTGTTTTATGAATTTCTTTGTTTGGAGGAGTTGCTGTTATACCGCACAAATATATTTTTTCAACCAAGAAAGCATCAGCTGTTCTAAACACGGAACCAATATTATGCAAACTCCTAATATCATCTAAAACAATGATAATTGGTGTTTTCTGGGCTTCTTTAAAAGCTTCAATGGATTTTCTCTCGAGTTCACTGTTTTCTAGCTTTCGCATACTTGTTGGGTGTGTGTTCAAATAAAAAAAGCTTCCAAAAATTAAGGAAGCTTTTTTATAATATTAATTCTCGAATTTAGCTTTTTGGAGCATCAACTGCCAATACAGTTCCTTTGATTGTAAGGGTTTTTGATGGAGTTCCTGTCGCGTTCGAAGTGATCGTTACTGTTTTTGTAAATGGCTGTCCAGCTCTTGAAGTGTCATACTTCACGCTAATAACACCTTTTGCTCCAGGAGCAATTGGCTCTTTTGAATAAGTTGGAACAGTACAACCGCAAGAACCTGTTGCATTAGTAATTATTAATGGTTTGTTACCATTGTTGGTAAAAACAAATTCGCGTTTTCCATCGGAGTTTGCCGCAACGGTACCATAGTCAATCGTTTCTGATACGAAAACCATTCCAGCCCCTTCTACTTTAGGCAATGCTGGTGTAGTAGTTTTTGTAGTTGTTTTTTTTGTAATCTTTGTGACCTTTGAAGTTTCTTGAGCATTAGAAAAAGTAAATGCTAATAGAGCTATTGAAAGTGCAATAATTTTTTTCATTTCGTTTTTTTTTGATTGAATTACAAATTTATATAAAATATCTAAATTCAGTCCTAATTTTTTCTTAAAAATATTTTAAATTTAGAGAGTGTTCATTATTCGCCATAAAATATATAAATTCGCTTTCTAATAAATTTAAAGAATAAATTTTGTCATCTAAGGAGAAATTGGTTAAGGAAACACCGTTAATGAAGCAATACAACGAGATCAAAAGGAAATATCCTGATGCTTGTTTGTTGTTTAGAGTTGGAGATTTTTACGAAACTTTTGGAGAAGATGCTGTTCGGGCATCAAAAATTCTAGGAATTGTATTAACCAAACGAGGCGCAGGTTCAGCTACCGAAACAGCACTTGCGGGTTTCCCTCATCATTCTCTGAATACGTATTTACCAAAATTGGTCAAAGCGGGACTTCGTGTGGCGATTTGTGACCAGCTCGAAGATCCAAAAATGACCAAAACCATTGTGAAACGAGGCGTTACAGAACTTGTGACTCCAGGCGTTTCTATGAACGATGAAGTTTTACAATCTAAAACTAATAATTTTCTGGCAGCAGTTTTCTTTGCCAATAAATCCATAGGGATTTCATTTCTGGATGTTTCTACAGGTGAATTTCTCACCGCCCAAGGCAATGCAGAATATATAGATAAGTTATTGCAAAATTTCAATCCAAGTGAGGTTCTGATTCCAAAGCACAGCAAAAATGATTTCCGAGAAACTTTCGGAGATGATTATCATAGTTTTTATCTGGAAGACTGGATTTACAAGGAAGATTATGCCTTTGAAATCCTGACCAAACATTTTCAGACCGTTTCTTTGAAAGGTTTTGGAATCGAAGAATTAAAAGAAGGAATTATAGCTTCGGGAGCCATTTTATATTATTTATCCGAAACGCAGCATAACAGAGTTCAGCATATCACCGCTATTCAGCGCATTGCTGAAGATGAATATGTTTGGATGGATCGATTTACCATTCGAAATCTGGAGTTGTATCACAGCTATAATCCAAATGCGGTTACACTTCTCGATGTGATTGACAAAACGCTTTCGCCAATGGGTGGTCGTTTGCTAAAACGTTGGTTAGCACTTCCTTTAAAAGACGCAACTAAAATACGAAATCGCCATCAGGTGGTTTCTTATTTAAAAGAAAATCGGGATGTTTTGAAACGGATTCAAAACCAAATCAAACAAATTTCGGATTTGGAACGCCTGATTTCGAAAATTGCGGCAGGAAAAGTGTCGCCAAGAGAAGTTGTTTATCTAAAAGAATCCTTGGATGCGATTATTCCAATAAAAACTCTGGCTTTAGAAAGTCCGCAAGAAGCGGTGAAAATCATTGGCGACAGCCTGCACAGTTGCGATTTATTGCGCGAAAAAATTAAAACGGTTTTAAACCAAGATGCTCCGGTGGCGATTGCCAAAGGAAATGCTATTGCCAAAGGAATCAACGAAGAATTAGATGATTTAAGAGCGATTTCGACTTCTGGAAAAGAATATCTTGAAGGAATTGAAAAACGAGAATCAGAAAGAACCGGAATTTCGTCACTGAAAATCTCATTTAATAATGTATTTGGATATTACATCGAAGTCCGAAACACACATAAAGATAAAGTTCCGCCAGAATGGATTCGGAAGCAAACTTTGGTCAACGCAGAGCGCTACATTACTGAAGAGTTGAAGGAATACGAAACCAAAATCCTTGGCGCCGAAGAAAAAATTCATAAAATAGAAGTAGAATTATTCGAACAATTAGTCGGTTGGATTTCAACTTATATCAAGCCAGTTCAAATGAATGCGAATTTGGTGGCACAACTGGATTGTTTGTGTTCTTTCACGCAATTGGCTATCGAAAATAAATATGTTTGTCCTGAATTAGACGAAACCTTCGAACTTGAAATTAAAAACGGAAGACATCCTGTTATCGAGAAACAATTACCCGTAGGAACGCCATATATTGCCAATGATGTTTTTTTGGATAGAGAAACGCAGCAATTGATAATGATTACCGGACCTAATATGTCTGGAAAGTCCGCAATTTTGCGCCAAACTGCCTTGATAGTACTGTTGGCTCAAATGGGAAGTTTTGTTCCTGCAGACAGCGTTAGAATGGGAATTATCGACAAAATTTTTACCAGAGTTGGAGCAAGTGACAACATTTCTATGGGAGAATCCACTTTTATGGTCGAAATGAATGAAACTGCTTCCATCTTGAACAATATTTCCGATAGAAGTTTAGTCCTGTTAGATGAAATTGGAAGAGGAACCAGTACTTATGACGGAATTTCCATCGCTTGGGCAATCGCCGAGTTTTTACACGAACATCCTTCAAAACCCAAAACACTTTTTGCAACGCATTATCACGAGTTGAATGAAATGAGTGAATCCTTGCCCAGAATCCAGAATTACAATGTTTCAGTAAAAGAATTGAAAGATACTGTGCTATTTATTCGAAAACTGGTAAAAGGAGGAAGTGCTCACAGTTTTGGAATCCACGTGGCAAAAATGGCTGGAATGCCTCAAATCGTAATTTTGAAAGCACAAAAACTTTTGAAAAAACTAGAGAAAGATCATTCTAGCGAAGTGCTAAGCGGAATTAAGTCTGCCAAGGATGAAATGCAAATGAGTTTCTTTAATCTGGACGATCCTTTATTAGAAGAAATAAAAGACGAGATTTTAAATCTAGACATCAACACCATAACACCTATGGAGGCCTTGATGAAGCTTAACGAAATCAAGAGAATGTTGACTAAAAAATAGTCCGCTTAGCTTTAAAGTTTGGGTTATCAGAAGCTTAGCTTTTACCTATATATTTTTTATAAAAAACGCTTGTATAATTGAATTAATGTATTAAATTTGCATCCGCAATACGATTAAGTATTGAGTTCTTTTTATAATGAAAATGCGAAAATAGCTCAGTTGGTAGAGCGCGACCTTGCCAAGGTCGAGGTCGCGGGTTCGAGCCCCGTTTTTCGCTCAAAACCATACTGCTGAATGTAAGTATATTTATTTTTAATAGATATGCAACAAAAGGCAAAATGCTCGGATGGTGGCTATATTTAATTAATTTTTTCTAAAAATTAGATATAACATCGAAAAAGTAAAATGCTCGGATGGTGAAATTGGTAGACACGCTGGACTTAAAATCCAGTGAACAGCAATGTTCGTGCGGGTTCAAGTCCCGCTCTGAGTACTAGAAAAAGCCGTAAAGAATTAATTTTTAATTCTTTGCGGTTTTTTATTTATTACCAATTCACTATTTTACTCTCACAATAGAGTTCATCCCTGAAATTAAAAAGAATATAATTCCATCTCACAAAAAAAAGCCATAAACAAAAGTGTTATGGCTTTTTTGTTTTTCTTAAAAATCACAATTACATTTAAAAAACATTTAAAAAGCTAATTCGAAATTTTTCAGAATAGGGCAAAAAAAAAGCCACGCAATGCGTAGCTTTATTTTTTTGCGTAATTTAGAATTACTTAGCTTCTGGAGCAGCAACAGCAGCAGTATCAGCAACAACAGCAGCAGTATCAACAGCTACAGCAGCAGTGTCAACAGCTACAGCAGTAGTATCAACAGCTGGAGTTTCAGCAGCTGGTTCAGCTTTTTTACATGATACAACAGTCAACATAGCAACAACGGCTAAACTTAAAAGTACTTTTTTCATCTTACTTAATTATAAAAGGTTAATTATTAATTCGTGGCAAAGATATAAATTTTTTAATAGTTAAAATATTTTTTCATAATTTTTTTAAAAAAATATTTTCTTTTGTTAACAGCTGAAAAATTACAATTATTAATTTCTCTACATCCAAATACATAATAAATATCTGACATCGATTTATCTGACTCTTTTTTCTATGTAATTTTTATTATAAACTCTATTTTTTGAGGAGTTTACTTTTTTTGGGATGAACCAATTTTAACTCATTTATCAAATTTTTTGCTCCCGCATAATTGTCCATGATAAACAAAATATAGCGCACATCTACCATAATATTTCTACATATACTTGGATCATAATAGATGTCACTCATAGTTCCTTCCCAAACTCTATCAAAGTTGAGCCCTATTAAATTGCCGTTTGCATCAATCGCAGGACTTCCTGAATTGCCTCCCGTAGTGTGATTTGTACCAATAAAACAAACAGGCATTTTGCCATTTTCTCCATATTGCCCGTAATTTTTGGTTTTATATAAATCGATTAATTTTGCAGGCACATCAAATTCATAATCACCCGGAATGTATTTTTCCATTACACCGTCTAAATAGGTCATTGACTTATAAAACGTTGCGTCTTTAGGTTCGTATCCTTTTACTTTTCCATAAGTAATTCTTAGCGTACTATTGGCATCAGGAAAAATTCTACTGTCTTTATTTAATTCCAATTGCGCTTTCATATAGGTGCGTTGCAATGCTGTAATCCTTAAATTGATTTCATCATATTTTGGCGCAACCTCTTTAGAATATTTATCAGCCATGTTTTTTATTAATAGGAAGCCTTTGTCAGCATTTAAGCTGGCTAAAACCGTTTTTGAATCGCCAGAAAGCAATTCTTTGAGACCGTTATAATTGATCAATTTAGATTGTCCATAAATTTCTGTAGCCAAATCTGCCGCATTTATATTCGATAAATTAGTTGGCAAAAATTCCTTTGGTGTTTTTGTCGCATACAAACGGATCAACTGTTCAAAAACTTTTTTGTCAACATTTGGATTAAAATCTTTATAAAAATCAGCTAAACCAGTTATTAAATTATTTTTTCTATCGGTAAATGCTTGCTCTCCTTTTGAACTGTAAACTTGCTCTAATTGGTATAATTTATATCCAATACTCAAAAGTTCGGTATTTCTTAGCGCCACCTCTGAAAAATAATCTCTCGCCAATGCATAAGGAGCGATTTCAGTATAATTCTTTTGAAAATCAGAAAGCAAATTTCCATATTCAGCCTGTTTTCCAGCTTTTACAACTTTTTCTTGGAATACAATTTCTTGATTTCTTTTGATTACTACGGCATTCGATTTTTTCAACCCTTGTGTTTCTCCAATCCATTTCTTCCAATAATTGGCAATACTTGCATATTTTGAAGCATATTGAATTTTGATAGCATTGTCTTTTCGCATAAATCCATCGGCCACTTTTAGTGCTTGATCTCTAATTTCGATTTTTGCGGGATTTAACTCGTTTACAATTTGCTCAATAGCAACAGCAGGCAAATACTCATTTGTTTTTCCAGGATAACCAAAAACTAAAGTAAAATCATCTTCAGCAACTCCATCTAACGAAATAGGCAAAAAGTGTTTGGGTGTGTAGGGAATATTATCTTTCGAATATGCAGCCGGACGATTGTTTTTGTCGGAATAAATTCGAAATAAAGAAAAATCTCCCGTGTGACGAGGCCAAACCCAATTGTCAGTATCAGAACCAAATTTCCCAATAGATGTTGGCGGAGCACCTACTAAACGGACATCTTTAAAAGTTTCTGTAACAAAAAGCACATACTGGTTGCCTTCATAAAAAGTTCGGATTTTATTCTCCTGCCAATTTTCCTTTGGTAGAGAATTAGTTAAAGCAGAAATATTGTCTTGAATTTTCTTCTGTTTTTCGGCTTCAGAAGTCAAATTTGAAGTGCCTTCCAGAACTTTTATAGTAACATCTTCGATTTTAACGATGAAAGTCACCACTAGATTTTCATTGGGTAATTCATCTTCCATTTTATAAGCCCAAAAACCGTTCGCCAAATAATCGTGATCTACAGAGGAATGATTTTGAATAGCATCAAATCCACAATGGTGATTGGTCAAAATCAACCCTTTTGGAGAAATCACTTCTGAGGTACAACCTCCGTTAAATTGAGGAACAGCGTCTTTTAAGCTCGATTGATTAGCGTCATAAATGTCTTTTATTGACATTTTCATGCCCAAATTTTTCATTTCACTTTCGTTCATTCCGTTTAAAAGAGAAGGAATCCACATACCGCCTTGCTGGGCTTGCATTTGAATAACAAATAATAATAGAAGTGCTTTTAAAAATTTCATCGTAATTAGATTTAGTGTTTGATTTTAGGAGATATTAGATTCAATCTTCCGAAATGTGTTTTAAAATAATGGCAGTTGCTCCTTTATTCATTTGCACAAAAGTGCTACAAATATGCCCTTTTTCGTGTCGAATGTCGTCATTTCTAATTAAATTCGAAAAAGCATCAGAAAGCTCATTTTTATTGGCAATAGAAATACAACCTTCCATGTTAACCAATGCGGTTGCTTCTGCAAAATGAGAAAAGTTAGGGCCAATAACAATTGGAATTCCAAAAGTCGCAGGTTCCAATATATTGTGAACGCCAGGACTACCAAAACCTCCGCCAACATAAGCAATATCAGCATAACTGTAAATCTTGGTCAAAATTCCGATAGTGTCAATGATGAATACATCAAAATCGGCTAGATTTTTAGTTTCTTTTTCTGAAAACAAGACTGTTTTCTTGGTAATAGAATGTTGCAATTCTTGAATTTGCTCGCTTTTGATATTGTGCGGAGCAATAATAAACTTAACTTTTTCGGAAGTTTGATTGATAAAATCGATTAATAAACTTTCATCTTTTGGCCACGAACTTCCCACAATAATAGTTAGTGTATCATTTATAAACTCCGAAATGAAATCCAAAGAATTGTCTTTTTCTAAAATGGAAGCAACTCGGTCAAAACGGGTATCACCTGAAATTGCAACATTGGTTTTGCCTAATTTCAATAGCAAATTTTTTGAAATTTCATTTTGCACAAAAAAGTAGGTAAACGTATTCAATGCTGTTCTGTAAAATCCACCGTACCATTTAAAAAACAATTGATTTTTTCTAAATATTCCGGAAATTAAATAGGTTGGAATTTCAAGTTTCCGCAATTCGTTCAAATAATTGGGCCAATATTCATATTTGATGAAGAAAACCATTTCCGGATGAACCAATGACAAAAAGTGTTTAGCATTTTTCTTGGTATCCAATGGCAAATACACCGTAACATCAGCAACCGTATTATTTTTTCTTACTTCGTAACCCGATGGTGAAAAAAAAGTGATTACGATTTTATGAATAGGAAATTTTTCTTTGATTTTTTCAATTACGGGCAAACCCTGTTCATATTCACCTAGTGAGGCAGCATGAAACCATATGGTTTTATCGTTTGGGTTTATTTTGCTTTCTAAAATTTCAAAAATTGGCTTACGACCATCTACAAAAAGTTTAATTTTCGGACTGAATATAGCGACAATTTTCAATGAAAAATCGGCAATTTGAACAATTAGATTATATAGGAAGAGCATATCAAAAAATTTCTGGTGCTAAAATACGTATTCTTTTAATTATCTATAAAATCATTCTGCTAAAATCCCTATTTTTGTTCCAAATTTAAAACTTTGCATCCCGATTGTTGTCGGAGTTATGTTTTAGAAAATTTAAACAAAAGGTTAAATGAAAAAAATCCAAATGGTTGACTTAAAAAGTCAATACGATAAAATAAAAGACACAGTAAATACTTCTATCCAAGAAGTTCTTGACACCAATGCCTACATTAACGGACCGCAAGTTCATAAATTCCAAAAAAATCTCGAAGAATATCTCGATGTTAAGCACGTAATTCCTTGCGCAAACGGAACCGATGCTTTGCAAATAGCAATGATGGGATTAGATTTAAAACCTGGCGACGAAGTTATTACTGCCGATTTTACTTTTGCTGCAACTGTGGAAGTAATTGCCTTGTTACAACTCACACCAGTTTTGGTCGATGTTGATTTGGTAAATATGAATATTTCTATCGAAGGAATCAAAAAAGCGATTACGCCAAAAACTAAAGCCATTGTTCCGGTACATTTGTTCGGTCGTGCCGCTAATATGGAAGCAATTATGGCTATTGCCAAAGAAAACAATCTTTATGTTATTGAAGACAATGCGCAAGCTATTGGAGCCAATTGCAAGTTTTCTGACGGAACAAAAAAGAAAGCTGGAACCATTGGCAACGTTGGAGCAACCTCTTTTTTTCCTTCCAAAAATTTAGGATGTTATGGTGATGGTGGAGCAATTTTTACCAATGATGATGCTTTGGCACACAAAATCCGAGGAATTGTAAATCACGGAATGTATGAGCGTTACCATCACGATGTAGTGGGCGTAAATTCAAGATTAGACAGTATTCAGGCTGCTGTTTTGAATGCTAAATTGCCTTTATTGGACGAATACAACACCGCACGTCAGAATGCAGCCAGAAAATACACAGCCGCTTTTGAAGGACATAAAAATATCATCGCACCTAGCATTTGCGAGATTTGCGATTGCCACGTTTTTCACCAATATACCTTACGAATCATTAATGCCGATAGAGATGGATTAATGCAGCATTTATTAAATAAAGGCATTCCTTGTGCCATTTATTATCCAATTCCGTTGCATTTGCAAAAAGCCTATTTGGATTCAAGATATAAAGAAGAAGATTTTCCAGTGACAAATCAATTAGTAAAAGAAGTGATTTCGCTGCCAATGCACACCGAATTAGACGATGAACAAATCAAGTTTATTACCGATAGTGTTTTAGAATTTTTAAAATAAATAATTTTTTGTAGAGACGCACTGCAGAGACGCACTGCAGT
>CAMCFT010000034.1 GCA_945874225.1 Flavobacterium psychrophilum | reverse complement strand
TTAAAGAAAAAAATGGCATTGTACTCGTTCAAGATCCTGAAACTGCAAAATTTGACGGAATGCCCAGAAGCGCTACCGAAGCCGTAATCCCTGATGTTATAGCCCATGCAGAAGAATTACCGGCCAAACTAATCCAGATTCTACAGTTTGCCCCTCAATCAAAAAAAGAAATAGAATTAGACAGTCAAAATAAAAGTAATATCGATAAAATCATAATCCTGCTTCGGGAACATACCGGTCACGATTTTTCGATGTATAAAAAAAGTACTTTATTTCGCCGTATCGAAAGACGAAAAGGCATTCATAAGATTGACAAAATTCAAAATTATGTTCGCTTAATGCAGGAAAACCCTAAAGAGACTGAAATACTTTTTAAGGAATTACTCATTGGGGTTACCAACTTTTTCCGTGATCCTGAAGTATGGCAAAAATTAGGAGAACAAGTACTTCCTAAAATGCTAGAAAAACTACCCAACGGTTATGTTTTAAGAGCCTGGGTTACCGCCTGCTCTACCGGAGAAGAAGCCTATTCCTTAGCCATCGTTTTTAAAGAAGCATTGGCAAAGATCAAAAAACATCGCAACCTGAGTTTGCAAATATTTGCCACGGATTTAGATACGGACTCTATAGAAAAAGCACGAAGAGGGGTTTTCCCTTCAAACATAGTTGCCGACGTCTCGCCAAAACGCATTTCCCAGTTTTTTGTTGGAGATAATGAAGGATTTCGTGTAAATGCTACTATTCGAGAAATGGTAGTTTTTGCTCCTCAAGATGTGATAAAAGACCCGCCTTTTACCAAGCTTGATATTCTCACTTGCCGCAATATGTTAATATATATGGAGGCTGAATTACAAAAAAAATTGATGGCGTTATTCAATTACAGTCTTAAACCTGGTGGGACCCTAATTCTTGGCTCTGCCGAAACCTTAGGTAATGATAATGAAGGTTTTGAAGCGATTGACTCCAAATTAAAAATATTTAGACGTTCTTTGATAGCACGGGAATCAAAGCTACTTGATTTTCCCTCAGCCTTTTCAATAATAAATAAAATAAAGCCCGAAATGAAGTCGCCTCAAAAAGTCGTTGAAAACATACAAACTCTTGCCGATCAAATTTTGCTTCAGCAATTTACTCCTGCCAGTGTACTGGTCAACGATAAAGGAGATATTATTTACATTACCGGTCGGACCGGAAAATATCTGGAACCCGTTGCCGGTAAAGCAAACTGGAATATATACGCCATGCTTCGGGAGGGTTTAAGACAAGTATTTCCGTCAGCATTTCAAAAAGCATTAAAGACGTATGATGCAGTAAAAATCAATAATGCAAAAGTAGAAAATGGCAAAATAGGATTTGTAAATGTTACAATTCAACGTGTCGAAAAGCCAGAAACCATTAGGGATATGATTCTGATTGTTTTTAACGATATGCCAGAAATAGCCCAGCCAAAAGTGGTGAATCTAAAAACAAGCAATCAAAATACGCTGCCACAAAATAAAGAACTTGAACTCGAACTCAACCAATGTTATGAAGACTTACAAACCCTTCGCGAAGAAATGCAAACCTCACAGGAAGAACTAAAATCAACAAATGAAGAACTGCAATCCACTAACGAGGAACTGCAATCTACTAACGAGGAACTTACCACTTCTAAGGAAGAAATGCAGAGCCTGAACGAAGAACTGCAAACCGTAAATAATGAACTTCAAAATAAAGTGGTTGATTTTTCACGGGCAAACAATGATATGAAAAACCTGCTCAACAGTACTGAAATTGCTACATTATTTCTAGACAAAGAGCTAAACATACGCCGATTTACCGACCCAATTACTGAAATATTCAAGGTGCGCAACTCGGATACAGGCAGACCCTTTACGGATCTGGTGACGGACCTAAAATATCCTGAAATAGGAACTAATGCGATACTCGTCCTTAAGAACCTCACCTCTATTGAAACTGAAAATGAAACCAATGACGGAAGATGGTTTAGTATAAAAATCATGCCTTACCGAACTATTGATGATCATATTGATGGTCTGGTACTCACCTTTACTAATATTACCAAATCTAAAAAACTGGAAATAGAATTAAAAGAAGCCAACGAATCACTGCAGTTAAACAGAGAAACCCATTATAGGCATCTCTTTGAATCCGCTAAGGACGGCATCTTGATGCTAGATGCCGAAACTGGGAAAATTACCGATGTAAATCCCTTTTTGATTGAACTTCTGGGCTATTCAAAAGAACAATTTCTTCAAAAAGCAATCTGGGAAATTGGATTTCTTAAAGACATCATTGCCAATAAAGAAAAATTTGCCGAATTGCAGAGGAAACGAATCATACGTTATGAAAATTTACCGCTTGAATCCTCAAAAGGAAAAAAGATATTTGTCGAGTTCATCAGCAATCAGTATACAGTAGATAATCATAAAGTCATTCAGTGTTTTATTCGCGATATCACCGAAAAAAAACTGGCAGAAGAAATTCTCAAAAAAAATAAAAAAAGCAACTAATTGCAATACAGCAAGCAAAAGTATTATTTCAAAAATAGAAAGTATTTATGAAAGATCAATCAAACAAAACAGCGGCTTTTCTTCGTCAAAACGCAGAAGAACTCCTTAAAAATAAGGTTAACATAACGGGTAATGCTCCTTCTGAATTGGATATTATTAAACTCGTTCACGAGCTCGATGTACACCAGATTGAACTCGAAATGCAAAACGAGGAACTGCTATTGGCAAAAAAGAAAGCTGAATTTGATGTCGAAAAATATCAAGAATTATACGATTTTGCTCCTTCTGGCTATTTCACCCTTTCGAAAGAAGGCGTGATTATAGCAGTTAATTTAAGAGGAGCAGAGTTGCTGAGCAGAGAACGCGTCTTTTTGATAAAAGTTTATTTAAGTCATTTTATCTCAGATGAAACCAGACCAAATTTTAATTTATTTCTGGAAACAATATTTAACAGTAAGACCAAGCAAGGTTGCGAAGTGTTGCTTCGTATTAATAAGAATGCAATTGCTTATGATGTTTATCTTTCCGGAGTAGCCAGTGAGAATGGCGAGCAATGCTATATCACAATGCTTGATATAAGTAAACTCAAAAGAGCAGAGGAAAATCTCATAAAATCTCAGTTGCTACTGCAATCCACCTTGGAAAGCCAAAATGAAACCATTATTTTTTCGATTGATACCAATTACAATTATCTGACTTTTAACAAAGCCCATATAGCTGTTATGAAACAAGCCTACAATGCAACTATAAAAGTAGGAATGAATATATTAGAATGCATTTCCTCCATCGAGGACAGAAGAGTTGCCAAAGAAAATTATGATCGTGCCTTAAGAGGAGAATCCCATTCGAATATCAGGATTTATGGCGATGTTGAAAAAGCGCATTATGAAAGCTTTTTTAATCCAATTGTTGATAGCAACAATAAAATTATAGGTGCAACAGGATTAGCCAGAAACATAACAAAGCGCATTCAAGATGAAGAAAATATATTAGTAAGCGAAGAAAAATACCGCACGCTTTTCGATACAAACAGAGACAGTGTTACTGTATTCAGATTAGATTCTGATGGAAAACCGGGGAATTTTATAGTAGCAAATAACGCCACAACTGAGATTTTCGGATACACCAATGAAGAGCTCTTGTCTATGACCATTAAAAAATTAGAACCCGCTTCCGTAAAAAAAAGAAAGGAACGAATAGCTCTTTTATTATCGAAAAAAAGTTTAGACTTTGAGACTATCATTAAAACCAAAAAAGGAAATAAGAGGAATGTTGAAGTTGAAACCTTAATAATAAATTACGAAAATGAGCCTGCAGTAATGAATATTACCAGGGATGTTACAGACCGTAAGCAGATGGAAGCTAATTCCATAAAAGCACAAGAAAATCTGCTAACCATTCTCGAAGCCATTCCTGATTTATTATTTGAAGTCGATAGTACCGGCAAAATTTATCATTACCAATCACCCCAAGATAATTTACTGGCTGTTCCGCCAAGTGAATTTATGGGAAAATCATTCAGCGAGGTTCTTCCATCTGAGGTGAATACTATAATAATGGAAGCCTTACAGGAAGCCAATAAAAATGGCAGGTCTTCAGGGAAACAATATGCGCTCGAATTGCCACAAGGTAAATATTGGTTTGAAATTTCGGTATCACTTATAAAAGAAAGTATTACTAAAGACAAACACTTTATTTTCCTTGCTCGGGATATCACTGAACGAAAACTGGCAGAACTAGCATTAACAAATGAAAAACGCAGATTAGCTGTTATTTTAATAGGCACTGGTGCAGGAACTTGGGAATGGAATATTCAAACCGGAGAAACTATTTTTAACGAACAATGGGCCAATATAATTGGTTACACCTTAGAAGAATTAGCCCCAATATCAATTGATACGTGGGGAAAATATACACATCCTGATGATTTAAAACATTCGGGAGAAATCTTAGAAAAACACTTCAAAGGAGAGCTAGATTATTATGAGTGCGAAGCTAGAATGAAGCACAAAAACGGCGATTGGATTTGGGTTCTAGACAGAGGTAAAATAAATGAATGGGATTTAGACGGGAAACCTCTATTAATGTCAGGAACACATCTAGAAATTACTGAGCGAAAACTGGCTGAAACAAGTTTACGCGAAAGTGAAGAAAAATATCGGAGCTTGGTCGAGAATTCTCCGGATGGTGTAATTATCTATAAGGAAGGAAAAATAGTTTTCGCAAACGAAGAGGCAAAGCATATGGTGGGGGCAAAAACTAAAAATAAATTAATCGGAAAACCTGTTTTGCAATTCATTCATCCAGACAGTCATAAAAGTGTTATCAGAAAAATGGAGGAGTTAATCTTAGACGATTTTTCATCCAATCTGGTAGAAGAAAAATTTATCCGTTTAGACGGAACTCCCTTTGATGTAGAAATAAAAGCAATCCCAACTGTTTATGAACATAAGAATGCCATTCAGGTTATTGTTCATGACATTACACAGCGCAAAAAGGCGGCACTTGAATTAACTAAAATCAATAGGGTTTATGCCCTGATCAGCCAAATAAATAATTTGATTATCAGAACACATAATCAGGAAGAGCTATTTCAGGAAATATGTAATATTGCAGTAAATTTCGGAAAATTCCGTATGAGTTGGGTTGGTTTAATAGCCGAGGATAATAAAATCATAAAAACAGCCGCATTTTCCGGATATGAAAATGGGTATTTTACAAATAGCAATATCACCACTGTAAGTGACGAACCTGAAGGAAGAGGACCAACAGGAATCTCTATGCGAGAAGCAAGAACTGTAATCTGCAACGATATTGCAAATGATCCTATAATGAAACCATGGCGCAACGATGCACTGGAACGCGGGTATCATTCTTCCATATCGATTCCGCTAATGGTAAGGAACAAAATCATTGGAGCATTCAACCTGTATTCTGAAGAAACGAACTTTTTTTCATCAGAAGAAGAAATTTCATTGCTCGAAAAAATCATCCTGAACATCTCTTTCGCCCTGGAAAAAATTCTAATCGAAGAAGACCGCAAAAAAACCGAAGAAAAAATTCAGCAACTCTCGCAAGCGGTAGAGCAAAGTCCTGTTACGATTGTCATTACAAATAAAAAAGGCGAAATCGAATATGGAAATCCAAAATTTTTAGAAACATCGGGATATACTATGGAGGAAGTGGTGGGTCAAAATTCACGTATTTTGAAATCAGGCTATACCTCGGCAGACGAATACAAAGAATTATGGCGTAGTCTGGCTATGGGTAAAGAATGGCACGGGGAATTTCATAACAAGAAAAAAGACGGAAGTCTTTATTGGGAATCCGCATCCATTTCACCAATTGTAAATTCAGAAGGCAAAACGACACATTATATTGCTATTAAAGAAGACATCACTAATCGCAAACAAATTCAAAAAGAATTACTCAAAGCCAAAAATAAGGCCGAAGAAAGTGATCGTTTAAAATTAGCTTTTCTGGCTAATATGAGTCACGAAATTCGCACCCCTATGAACGGTATTCTGGGCTTTACCGAGCTTTTGAAAGAACCTAAACTATCCGGTGAAGAACAGCAGGAATACATCAACATTATTGAAAAAAGTGGCAAACGAATGCTCAATATTATCAATGATATCATCAGTATTTCAAAAGTAGAGTCAGGACAAATAGAAATTTCCTTGTCAGAAACCAATATAAATGAACAGATTCAATACCTATACACCTTCTTCAATCCTGAAGCAAAATTAAAAGGAATCCAGCTCAATCTTTCGAAGATTTTATTAGCCGAAGATGCTTTAGTAAAAACAGATCGGGAGAAAGTCTATGCCATATTAACCAATCTGGTTAAAAACGCAATCAAATTTACAAATGAAGGTACTATAGAATTTGGCTGTGAAAAAAAAGAGGGAATGCTGGAGTTTTTTGTCAAAGATTCCGGTTTAGGCATTTCAAAATCACAGCAAAAAATGGTTTTCGAAAGATTCAGACAAGTCAATGAAACCATTAGCCGTTCCCATGAAGGTTCAGGCTTAGGATTAGCCATTTCAAAAGCATATGCCGAATTGATGGGCGGTAAAATCTGGGTCAAAAGCCAAGAAGGAAAAGGAAGTACTTTTTATTTTACCATTCCATTCCTTCCTGAATATGAGACTAAAGAAATAACCATTACCAAAAAAGCAGATACTGCAGTAAAAGAGGAAAACAAAATTAAAGACCTGAAAGTATTGATTGTCGAGGACGATGCGATATCAAAACTGTTGGTTACGATTGCCGTCAAACCGTTTAGTAAAGAAATCATAAAAGTGAGCACAGGATTTGAAGCTATAGAAGCTTGTCGCAACAATCCCGACATTGATCTTGTCATGATGGATATCAATATGCCGGAAATGGGAGGATATGAAGCCACGAAACAAATTCGGAAATTCAAAAAAGACTTAGTGATAATTGCACAAACCGCTAACGGAATGCAGAGTGACCGTGACAATGCAATATCGGCGGGATGCACTGATTATATTTCGAAACCTATAAATATTAACACATTGGGTGAGTTAATACAAAAGTATTTTAAGGAATAAGTTGAAAAAGAATAACGTTTATGTTTAGTTTGTTATTAGCCCAGAATTGTCATTCCGAGGTACGAGGAATCTCATCACACGAGAGCAATAAATGAGATTCCTCGTACCTCGGAATGACAAATAAAGTGAGGTTTTTTTAGAAAATTTAAGAACTAGAAAGTTATAAGTATTAAAGAAGAATTAACGTCTGTTACAAAAGTATAAAGTCACAAATTCTGAATTATTATGATACCAATTACATCAAACAAGAAGTTTTCGGCACTTGAAATTCTTCAATTCACGGTATTAATTTCGGTTTTGCTTTATTTTGGAAAAACGCTATTTATTCCGCTGAGTTTTTCAATGCTCATCAGTTTTATCCTTTATCCGGTTTGCAAGTGGATGGAGAAAAAAGGAATCCATAAAGGCATCGCCATCTTCCTGTCTATTTTTGGAGTATTGCTTTTTTTTGGAGCAGTTGTGTTTTTACTTTTTACACAAATAGTGGCGTTTTCAAATGAATGGCTACTATTCAAGGTAAAACTATTGGAAACAGCAAACCAACTCAGTGGTTTCCTTGCTGAACGATTTGATGTCAGCAGCGAAAAACAAATGGCTTTTATTAATAATGTAATCAACAACTCTGGAACACAAGCTATTTCATTGCTTAAAATCACCCTGTATTCTCTTTCTGAATCCTTTTTTTACCTACTGATAATTCCGGTTTATTCAATTCTCATTCTCTATTATCGTCAACTATTGGTAAACGTGCTTTATCATATTTTCGCATCAGAAAAAAAAGAAATCATTCACGAAATTCTTGTTGAAACCATTCACGCTTATTATAATTTTATCAAAGGGATGCTTTTGGTTTATTTAATCGTTGGAATCTTGAACAGTGTTGGATTAGCCATTATAGGTATTCCACATCCGTTTTTGTTTGGATTTATTGCTTCCATCCTGACTTTTATACCTTATGTAGGAATAATGATTTCGTCACTATTACCAATAACCGTTTCCTGGATAACTTTTAATTCCATTTGGTATCCCATAGGCGTTATAGTGGTTTTCAGTATTGTCCAGATTCTGGAAGCTTATGTCATATTCCCATTTGCCGTAGGAAGTCGATTAAAAATAAACACACTCATCATCATTGTAGTGATAATTGTAGGCGGTATGCTATGGGGTGCAGCCGGAATGATTTTGTTCATTCCATTTGTCAGCATTGCGAAATTAATCGCTGAAAGAACTGAA
The DNA here is from genome assembly GCA_945874225.1 of Flavobacterium psychrophilum. Taxonomy (GTDB): domain Bacteria; phylum Bacteroidota; class Bacteroidia; order Flavobacteriales; family Flavobacteriaceae; genus Flavobacterium; species Flavobacterium psychrophilum_M. Next base: position 23,587 of record CAMCFT010000034.1, on the reverse strand, counting down.
GGTTTAAAGACTTTATCTATGCTGTTAGGCGATGGAGACTCGAGTCCCGCTAGTTTGAGGGATGAACAGACGAAGTAAATCAAAGAAAAGTTAATCTTAAAAACAATATAAAATTCGCCAACGTCAATAAATATAGTCCCTACGGGACATTTCTATCGGGAACACTTCTTTTTCTTCTACCGATATTTAACTCCTAGCGGAGTATATCTCGTAGAGATTATATATTGGTAGATTGGTGGTTATGAATTTATATTTTGTCCCGTAGGGACTATACTTATTTTATCGGACATTGTTGACTTAAAAACTAAAACCGACACAAACTAGGGTAGAACCAACATTAATAGCTGAATTTTGATACCATGTCATTCACATCAATTTCAATTTCTTTTCCAAAAATCAAAGCCCGATTATCTCTAACGTGCCCGGCTGGAAAATCAAATAGTACGGGATAATGGTATTCTTTTACCGCATTTAGAATGATTTCTCTGTGAGTTCCTCCAAATAAAGTGTCTTTTTCCACATCATAACTAAAATCACCTACAATTATTCCTTTAAGATTTTTTAGAGCACCAGTTCTTTTTAAAGTGTACATCATTCGGTCTACACGATACAAATCCTCCCCAACATCTTCGATAAATAAGATTTTACCATAAGTATTGACTTCAGAATTACTTCCTATCATCGAATTGAGTATTGATAAATTCCCTCCTATCAAGATTCCATTAGCGCTACCCTTTCTATTTAAAGGATTTGTCGCAATTTCGAATCCATAACTATAGCCAAATAAAGCTTTATACAGCGTTTGTTTCGTTTCATCGGAGGCATTTTTCATACCACCCGGCATCGTGGCGTGAATGGTCGCTATGCCAAGATTGTGTATGGTTGTGTGCAAAGTAGTAATATCAGAAAAACCAACGACCCATTTTGGATTCTTTTCGAAAGCTGTAAAATCGATTTGGTCTATGATACGAACGGTTCCATAACCCCCTCTGGAACACCAAATGGCTTTAATATTTGTATTATTGAGAGCCAATTGCAAATCGCTTTGACGTTCTTCATCCGTTCCGGCAAAATGGTTGTGTTTCTTAAAGGCATTTTTTCCCACGATTACCTCCAGTCCCCAACTTTGGGCTAACGCAATACCCGGATCAATCTCGGTAGAATCAGGAACAAATCCGGCCGGAGCTACAATCATAATCGTATCTCCTATTTTCAAATAGGGAGGTTTACTAAATTTCATTGATTTAGATTTATTTTGATCTTGGCGAATAACTATATTGTTTTTCATAGCTTGATGGTTGGTTTTACATTGCACAAAAAAGACTAAAATTAGCACTTGGATACAAAGTATAGAAATTCTTTTTTGGAATTGGATGAGTGGCTTCGTCATAAATAATGTTATCAATTTTGATGCTTTACTATTATAAAAAATCCTGAAAATCAAACTTCCAATCACTCTCCTTTTTATACCATAACTGACCTTCAGAAACGGTCAAAGGACAATCGAAATTATTAGTATATAATGCTCCAGTTCCAAGACCTTGCGGCATCAAATTGTGTTGCAAAAACGTCCATTGAGCAATGGCGTTTAATCCAATATTGGACTCCAAAGCCGAGGTAATCCACCAACCAATTTGATACTTTTCAGCTAATAAAATCCACTCTTTTGTTCCTCGGAAACCACCTATAAAACTGGGTTTTAAAATGATGTATTGTGGCTTGATTTTTTGCAATAAAGTTTCTTTTTCTTCCAATGAAAACACCCCAATCAGCTCCTCGTCCAAGGCAATGGGAATTGGTGTGGTTTTACACAGTTCTGACATACTGTCAGTATTGTTTTTTTGTATTGGTTGTTCAATACTATGCAATTTAAAACCAGCCAATTGTGTAATTTTATCTAAAGCTAAAGTTGTAGAAAAAGCACCATTAGCATCTACCCTGATTTCAACTTGTTCTGGTGTAAAATGTTGCCGAATATAACGCAATAATTGCAGTTCTTTATCGAAATCTATAGCTCCAATTTTGAGTTTGATACAACGAAAACCATCCGCTAATTTTTCCTCGATTTGTTGCTTCATAAAAGACTCCTCGCCCATCCAAACCAAACCGTTAATTGGAATCGATTTTTCACCTTGAGTAAAGTCCGAAGGAAAGAGCAAAAAAGGGTTTTCGCAGGCCAAAGACTGGAACGCCATTTCGACTCCAAATTGTATGGAAGGATACTCCATTAAGGCTTCCCAAAGTTGGTTTTCACCAAGGTGAATATTAGCACAAGTCCACCGTAATTTTGCTTCGTAATCAGGTCGATCATCAATACTCAAACCACGAAGAATTCCACACTCGCCTATTCCTTTTTTACCCTCCTTTTCGAGAATAATAAACCAGGTTTCTTTCTCGGTCATCACACCACGAGAAGTTCCTGAAGGACGTTTAAAATTTAGAATGTATTTGTGGTAAGTTGCTTTCAATAGGGTGTTAGGTTTTAGGTCTTGGGTCTTAGGTCTTGGATTTTGACAGTTATATTTTTTTCCACTTTAAAAAAGAAATTCAAATTATTAAAATTTACTTCTCCTGTTATAATTTATAAAATCTGTGTCAATCCATTTAATCTGTGGCTAATTTTTAATTTTCAAACAACCTCAAAACTCGGTCAAAATCACCATTTGGTAATCCTGCTTTTTTGAATGTTTCAAAGTCTAGTTTAACTTTTTGAGTCCAACTCAAATTATTGGTTACATTCTGGAATTGGTATTTTTTATAAATAGATTTAGCCAATTTAAAATCTTTATTAAACATATAAGCGTGCGCCAGATTCAATTGTATCAACAATTCAGAACCATCAAGTATTTCGCCTTCTTTTAGAAATTTAATGGCTTTACCATATTGTTTGGTCATAATATAGGAATACCCAAGAGTATTATAATCCGCGGCGTTTGCTTGGCCATTAGCTACAATGACTATTGTTTTATTAATTGCACTACCATATTGCCCTTGTTTTACCAAATCTGTTGCTTGGTTACGTAAATCCAAATAAATCGTGTTAGAAGCGCCTGTTTCTTTTAAACAAGCATTCCCAAAATCTTTATACGCTTTTGATTTTTCGATGGAAAGGAGTTTCTGAAATTCCTGAAATTTGTATTCTTTTTGCACTTTATCCAGTACGCAAACACAAAAGTCATCGGAGTCACGAAGTGATTTTGACGTTTCAGAAGCTTTACATTGATTAATAATGACTTTTCGGTTTTCCAACGTCCATCCTCTGCTAAGTCTTTTATTTACCCAAGGCACCACTTCCAAAATAATTTTTTGGTTCATTATCCAATTCTTGCTTTCAAAACCAAACCACATGGCATTAGAATTGGGCAGAATACATAATGATTTATCAATAGAAAGACCTTTGGCATCCTTGCTAACAGGGATATTTTGAACATAACAAGCTTTTGCAACTTCTCCACTTTTTTTGTATTCGGAAGAAATAGCCTCATTGGTGAAAATGGCGTATTTGCATTTGTCATCTCCCGAAATTTTGGACAGAAGAAAAACAGCTCCCGCCGAACCCTGACTGATGCCTGTTGGGTCAGGAATGGATTTCAATACCGAAACCAAGCTATTTGCCATCTGTTGGTTTACATCCAGAAGCGTGATTCTATATACCACTTCGGTGGTACCTACAGGCAAATCTTCGGTTTTTATGACAATTCTATCTCTTGCCGAAACAATGATTTCTTTTGTGGTAGCCCTTTCTTTGTCCCAATAACCGTCTTGTTGAGCGAAAATTGATTCGAACGAAATGCTAATTAATAGCACCAAAAATAATTTCTTACTATTCATATTTTTATAAATTGATTGCCTTGCCCTGATAAAAGTAGAAATCCATATTTATTGTCACCCTGAGCGCAGTCGAAGGGCTTTCTTGACAATAAAAAAGATTGAAACGGATAGCCTGACACGAACGAAGTGAACTGGCGAAGCAAACAGCTCCTAAATATTACTAATGAGATTGCTTCGTATCTACCATTGACGTTTTTAATTAATGTGTTGAATAACAGAAATTTATAAAACACACCCCTAACCCCTCTCAAGAGGGGAATTAGAAGTGCTAACATTTACAATTCGTCATTTCATATTGCTTTTTGTAAAAAACTTAACCTCGCAATGACACTACAATTCAATGCTTTCGCCAATTTCCAAGAGCATTAAATCTTTTCCTTTATCGAAAAATTTATGAATTGCTTCTTCGTGATCTATCTCGATATAACCAAAAGTATCGTAGTGAACGCCCAGTATTTTATCGCATTCGACAAAATCAGAAGCAATGATAGCATCATCAACATCCATTGTGAAATTATTCCCTATCGGAAGAATTGCCAAATCCAGTTTGGTCCGCATCGGAATAAGTTTCATATCCATTGTAAGTGCTGTATCGCCAGCTATATAAATGTTTTTATGCTCGCTTTCGATGACAAAACCTCCAGGATTCCCGCCATAACTTCCGTCAGGAAAAGAACTGGAATGAACCGCATTAACATATTTCACTTTTCCGAAGTCAAATTTCCAGCTTCCCCCATGATTCATTGGATGATATTTCAATCCTTTCTCTCCAAAATGGGACGCCACTTCGTAATTAGAAACGACAACCGCATTCGTTCTCCCGGCAATATATTCGACATCAAGAATATGATCGCTGTGCGCATGTGTCAAAAGAATATAATCAGCTTTCAATTCATTGATATTAATGTGCGATGCATTTGGATTGGCTGAAATGTAGGGATCAACCAAAATATGCTTGCCACCCACTTCAATCCCCAATGAGGCATGACCGTAAAATGTTATTTTCATTTTAAATAAATTTAAAGATTCATTTAATAATTATTGACAAACAAATCCGAAAGAAAGAAAATCATACACAAAGCCAATAAAATTGAAAGTGCAAAAGTACTAAGTGCTAGTTTTTTTAATTCAGGATCTAAAGCTCTAGGCTCTTGGTTTTTATATACCGTAATTAAATGTTTAGTTAAAGGTATATAAGCCAATACAAACAAGTATTGGTCCAAATGAAAATCATTAATAATCGCAAAAACCAACACTAAAACCATGGCCGAAACGATTAGAAAATAGTGGTATTTTTTGGCTTTTGCTGCGCCAATTTTCACCACAATAGTGTTTTTATTCGACTTTCTGTCCGAGGCTTCATCCCGCATATTATTCAGATTCAAAACCCCAACACTCAATAATCCGACAGCAGTTGCCGGTAAAAAAAGGTCAAAATTCAATTGTTTGGAATATAAAAAATTCACTCCCAAAGTACTTACCAAACCAAAAAATACAAACACAAAAAGATCGCCATATCCTCGATAACCATATGCAGTATTGCCCACAGTATAACGAATCGCCGAAGCAATTGCCAAAATACCCAACACCAAATAGAATAAGGAATACCCTAAATTTGTTTCCTTAAAGGCAAAATAAATCAATAATATAGATGAAATTAGTGTCAGAACTGCTGTGATAATTATAGCCTGTTTCATAGCTTGCGGAGAAATCACACCGCTTTGAATGGCTCGTTTTGGTCCTACTCTGTCGGCATTATCGGTTCCTTTCATTCCGTCTCCGTAATCATTGGCAAAATTGGACAGGATTTGTAAACCAAGCGTGGTCAGGATAGCATAGCCAAATATTCTCCAGTTGAAAACTTCAGTTGGAGTTAAAACGCTATCCGTAGGATATGCCAAAGCATACATACTTCCCACTATTATTCCGGAAACTGATAATGGCAAGGTTCTTAATCTTGCGGCTTGAATCCAATGTTTCATTTTAATTTTATTATTTGCCACTAAGTCGCTATTTTGCCACAAAGACACTAAGACACAAAGTTTTTATTAGTATTGTTTTTATTATTTGCCACTAAATCTCAAAGTTTTTATTAGTGTTATTGCTCAAACTGAACACTGTAAACTGAATACTGCCAACTTCCTTTACGGTAACCATTTTTTTTCAAAATTTGGTTTTCGTTTTTCGAGGAAAGCATTTCGGCCTTCTTTGGCTTCTTCAGTCATATAAGCTAATCGGGTGGCTTCACCGGCAAAAACTTGTTGTCCCACCATTCCGTCATCAGTCAGATTCATAGCAAATTTGAGCATTTTGATTGAAGTAGGTGATTTTTGTAATATTTCCTGAGCCCATTCAAAGGCTGTATTTTCTAATTCGGCGTGAGGAATCACAGCATTGACCATTCCCATATCCATAGCATCCTGAGCGGAATAATTTCTTCCCAGAAAGAAAATTTCACGTGCTTTTTTCTGACCCACCATTTTGGCCAAATAAGCCGAACCATAACCGCCGTCAAAACTGGTCACATCAGCATCCGTTTGTTTAAAAATAGCATGTTCTTTACTAGCTAAAGTCAAATCGCAAACAACGTGTAAACTGTGCCCTCCGCCAACAGCCCATCCTGGAACTACAGCAATAACGACCTTGGGCATAAAACGAATAAGACGTTGCACCTCGAGAATATTTAAACGATGCTGACCGTCATCACCCACATATCCCTGATGACCGCGAGCATTTTGATCTCCACCTGAACAAAAGGAATAAATCCCATCTTTAGACGAAGGTCCTTCGGCAGAAAGCAAAACCACTCCTATCGAAGTATCTTCTTGAGCGTCATAAAAAGCCTGATACAATTCAGATGTAGTTTTAGGACGAAATGCATTGCGAACCTCAGGCCTGTTAAACGCTATTCTGGCAACCCCATCACATTTTTTATAGGTGATATCTTCGTACTCTTTGACGGTTATCCAATCCATTATATTTGTTTTAAATTACAAGTGTAAAAATAGACCATTTTTTATATTTTTATAATAATTCTGAAATTAAATAATTAAAGTCATTTAATAAAATTCTTTAAAAAATATTTTTGACTACCCGTTGGGTGCAATTAATAAAACACTCAATTATTAACGAAATATAAAAATTTTAACACATAGAAACATAGTAAAAAGGGTTTGATAGACCAATTGCTTCGCCTGTTCGCTATCGCTCGGGTCTTGGTTTCACATAGCTATGATTCACTATCAAAAAGTGAAACGTCATAAAAAACAATAAAAAACTATGTTTCTATGCGTTTAAAAAAAATATAAATTGAATTACACCCAACGGGTTTTTGACTATATTTGTATGTAATAAGATTATTATAATCTGCGACCCCTATTTTTAATTTTCTTATAGTATAAAATACACTATTTGACCTGACCATAAAGTGTATGCTTTTTTAATTTTTCCCTTTATATGATTCGTACAAAGACCTTTTTTTTCATTCTGTTTTTATTGTTTTTTTGGATTTACACTTCAGCGCAACAACTGGATGGCAGTAATTCAGAAAATCAAATCACTTTAGTGACTGCTGATAGTTCTTTAGTCGTTACAAATGAAGTAAAAACAGCATTTAAAGATTCTATTCCAATAGATAAATCATCGTTTATCGCTCCATTACAAAAAAAAGATTCTATTGCTATTGATTACCCACCTAAGGCTAGAGATTATAGAAGATTGGGATACAATAGCACCCTATATATAGGAGCTGCTGTGGTCACTTTTGGCACACTTTGGTCTATGCCGGAAAGCTTTACCCATTGGGACAAACAAGCGATGAAAGATAAAGGTATGTTTTATAAATGGAAAGAAAACGTAAAAGCAGGTTCAATATGGGATCAGGACACTTTTTCAATGAATTATTTAGCACATCCCTATTGTGGAGGTGTTTATTATATGACAGCAAGAAGTAGTGGTTTTAACATATTCGAGTCTTTTACTTATTCTGTTATAATGTCCACTTTCTTTTGGGAATATGGCATCGAAGCTTTTGCCGAAATACCTTCAACACAAGACCTTATTTTTACACCAGTCCTAGGCTCTGTAGTAGGAGAAGGTTTTTTTTATGCCAAGAAAAGTATTGTGAAACATGACAAAAGAGTATTACATTCCAGATTTTTAGGAATAACAACCTTGTTTTTGATAGATCCATTCAATACCGTTTTAGACGGATTAGGTTATAAAGAAAAAGTCAAAACCCAAATGAATGTAGCTCCAGTTGGGTTTGATGCAAGTTCTAATAAAACTGTTTGGGGAGTTAATTTCTCAGCCAGTTTCTAGGGAATCTCTTATTTTGGAATTTTATTCTTTAACCAAATAAATTCCGTCTTCCTTAATCTCAATTAGTTTTTCTTTATACAAAGCACCAATGGCTTTCTTAAAGGTCTTCTTACTCATTTTCAGGACCGTTTTAATGTCTTCGGGATGCGAGTTATCTGTTAATCGCAAGAAACCTCTACTTGCTCTAAGTTCATCCAGTATCTTATCTGCATTAGGCTCAATACTCTGATATCCTTGAATTTGCAATGCCACATCAATTTTATTGTCGGGACGAATGGTTTTAATATAGCCACGCATTCTATCACCGGTTCGAATCGCATCATCATAAACCTCATCTTTATACAACAAGCCTTTGTGTTGCTCATTGATGATAACATTGATACCTATTTCAGTAATATGGGAAACAATTAAATCTACTTCTTCGCCTTTTTCGACAGTAAGATGGTCATTTTTTAAAAACTGGTTGGTTTTGCTGGACGCTACTAAACGGTTGGTTTTCTCGTCCATATAAAGGTAAACCAAATAGCGTTTTCCTTTTTCCATGGGTCTGGCTTGTTCTTTAAACGGAACCAAAATGTCTTTTTCCATTCCCCAGTCCATAAAAGCCCCAATTTGATTGATATAATTCACACGCAAAAGCGCAAATTCATTCAACAAAATATAAGGTTCCAGTGTTGTGGCTACGGGACGTTCTTCGTGGTCTAAATATACAAAAACGATGATTTCCTCGCCTATTTCCCATTCGTTGGGAACGTATTTATTGGGCAAAAGAATATCGTGTATTCCTTCGGGATCTTCAGTTGGATTTCCTAAAAACAATCCGACTTTCGTATCGCGTAATATGGTAAGCGTGTTGTATTTTCCTATTTCAATCATTATTTCTGGTATTTTCTAAAGTGCAAAGGTACGAAGATTGAAAATAGCATTGAAATGTATTTAATGGCTAATTTATCAAAGAAAAACCTAATAACTCGTATCGTCCAATTCTACTTTTCCGTTAAAAGTTCGATACAAAAAGAAAAAATAGGTGGCTAATAAAGGCGCGCCAATTACCACAATTGTCAACATAATTCCCAATGATTTTTGAGAAGATGCCGCATTGTAAATCGTGACACTATATTTGGGATCGATAGTCGAAATTAAAAGTGTTGGATACAATTGTAGCGCCACAAGAATCAGTAAAAAAGCCATTGTCAAAGACGAAAACACCAATGCCATCATATATTGTTTTTTGGAAACCAAACGAGGCACATTGGCCACAGCCAAAAAAGATAGTATTGGAACCACAAAATATTCTGGATTTGCTCGGAAATTTGCCGTAACTTCTGGAATAAATACCAAAGTATAAAGTGTAGTAATCCCGAAACTGATGATAAAAAATATCATCCCTTTTTGAAGCAAAAAAGTCAATCGAGCGTGCAATCTTCCTTCAGTTTTTAACAGCAGGAAGATGGCTCCTTGAGTCATAAAAATAGAAAGCGTGGTAAACCCAACCATAATGGCGTAAGGATTCAGGAATGAAAAAAAGATGCCTCCGTGATAGGTGAAATTAGGTCCCAAAGCAAATCCTTGCAAGACATTCCCTAAAACAACACCTAGCAAAAAGGCAATCATAATACAGGAAACACTGTAAATAATATCCCAAGATAGTCTCCACCAAGGCATTTCTTCGGCACTTCTGAACTTGATGGCTGCCGCCCGGAGTACATTGAACATTAAAAACAACATAAACGGAATGTACATTGCCGACAACATCGTGGCATACATCACGGGAAATCCGGCAAATAATGCGCCACCACCAATCACCAACCAAACTTGGTTTGCATCCCAAATGGGGCCAATAGCGTTGATGGCAATTCTGCGACTCAAGTCTTTCCTGAAAAACAAATGCCAAGCTCCTGCTCCAAAATCAAAGCCTTCTAAAATAGCATAACCTGAAAATAATAATCCGATTACCAAATACCATAAAGTTGGATAATCTATTCCTAAAAAAGTTTCCATAAGCCTAGATTATAAAAAATTTATATTGGATGACTTTTCTAATTCATCAAACGGACCGTGTTTTATTTTTTTATTCACCGAGTACAAAAACAACACCAACAACAGCGAATAAACTACGGTAAACAAGACCAATGAAAACACGATTTGATTGGCGCTAACTTCTTGAGAAAAAGCATCGCTGGTTCTTAATTGGCCATAAACTACCCAAGGTTGTCTTCCCATTTCGGCTGAAAACCAGCCCACTTGATTGGCAATTTGCGGCAAAATGACCGAGAAAGAAAAAATCCACAAGAGCCATTCGGTTTCGAATAATTTTCCCCGCCACCATAAAAAACTGGCGTAGAGCGTCAGTCCAATCAATGCCATTCCAATAGCAATCATGATGTGATAAAACTGGAAAACGGCATTGATTTGACTCGGCCTGTCTTCCACCGGAAAGTCATTCAACCCTTTTATAGGAGCTTGAAAATCTTGATGTACCAAGAAGGATAATCCGCCCGGAATACCAATACCGGTAACGGTTTGTTTTTCTTTATCCACCCAACCCAAGAGATACAAATCGGCAGGGGAATTTTTCTTAAAATGACCTTCCATTGCAGCCAGTTTAGCCGGTTGATTCACCGCAACTCCATCGGCTGAACTGTGACCAGAAAGCAGTTGAGTGAGCGAAAAAATAGTAGCCACAACCAAAGCTATTTTGAATGCTTTTTTAGATATTTCGACGTAACGTCCTTTTCTAATGTAATAAGCGTGCACGCTCAAGACCAAGAAGGCACCGGCCAAAATTGCGCCTTGCCAAGTGTGAATAATTCGATCTACGCTTGAAGGATTGAAAACCATTTCCCAAAAATCGGTTACTTCGGCACGGGCGTTTAAACCTTCACCAACAATATGATAACCTGCGGGAGTTTGTTGCCAAGAATTCGCCACAACAATCCAAACGGCGGAGAACATTGAGCCCAAAAATACGCCTAAAGTAGAAACAAAATGAACCCAAGGTTTTACTCTATTCCATCCAAAAAGAAGTACTCCAAGAAAAGTACTTTCCAAGCCAAAGGCAAATAATCCCTCGGCGGCCAATGCGCTCCCGAAAATATCGCCCACATAACGCGAATATACCGCCCAATTGGTTCCAAATTCAAACTCCATTATAATTCCGGTGGCAACGCCGATCCCAAAAGTCAAGGCGAATATTTTAATCCAGAAGCGGGTCAGTATTTCGTAATCCTTGTTTCCTGTTTTAAGGTAAAGTCCTTCAAAAATAACCATTATCAATCCAATACCAATGCTTAACGGCGGATAGATATAATGGAAAGCAATTGTAAAAGCAAATTGTATTCGGGCCAATATTTCAACATCCATAATATTAAAATTTTTATTCAAAAATATAGTTTAACTTCTACTGGAAACGTGACTAATGTTACATAACTGCCTATTTTAAAAAAAAATCAGTAACTGTGATTTTATTTAAACACATAGTCATAGTTTATAATGATTACATCAAATTTAGTTAACAAAAATCAGAATGAAATTGCAACATTTGTTAAATAACTACTAATTAACAAACACTACTCCAACTCTCTGAAATATTGCAACAATATGGAATCATTTTCTCTTGTTGGTGTGAAAATTTCCAAAATACTCGGTTTGTCATTTTTTGAATAAAAAGCCTTCAAACTTTTAGCTAAACTTGTTTCGTCACTTGCCATACTATACTCAAAGCCATACATCTTGGCTAATGGTTCGGCAGTGAGGCAATGGGAAGTTTCGAAAAATTTATTAAAAACCGGAGTTTCTTCGTGGCCGGGCAAAATTCTAAAGATTCCGCCTCCTCCATTATTGATTAGAATAATCTTGAAATTCTTCGGAGTATATTCGTTCCACAAGGCATTACTGTCATACAAAAATCCAATGTCGCCTGTAATTAAAACCGTTTGCCTTTCATTGGCGACAGCCGCACCAATTGCAGTTGAAGTGCTGCCATCAATTCCGCTGGTTCCTCTATTACAAAACACCTGAATCGAAGGATTTATATCAAACAATTGTGCATATCTAATAGCCGAACTGTTTCCCAAATGCAGCATACAATCCTCAGGCAAAGACGGAAGAACTTCTCCAAAAACCTTGAAATCCGAGAATGGAATTTTGTCTATATATTCCTGATGCTTTGCTTTTCTTAAAGTTGCTATTTTCTCATAATCAGATCGGTAATTGCTTCGTATTGGAATGGTAAAACGCAAAAATTGATTAAAAAACAGATTGGGTTTTACCTTAAAATGTTTCGTCAAACCACCAAAAGTATCATACCCTCTCAATTGATCAATGTGCCAATGATGCTTTGGTTTGAATTCACGCAAAAATGCTTTGATCCTTTTAGAAACAACCATTCCTCCAAAAGTAATAAGAATATCCGGCTGGAAATTCTTGAAGTCTTTCTTTGAAAAAGGCGTGATTATCGTGTCAATATTATTCAGAAATGAAGGGTGATGAAGGTTAGAAGTAGTTTCGGTCATTACGACAACCGAATCATCATTAGCCAATAAATCAATGATTTCGGAATCGATTTCATTTGGCCTGTTTTCGCCAACCAATATCAATTTCTTTTTCGAGGCATTCCAAATATTGGTAAATTCAATAATATCATCTAAAGATATTTTCTTTTTCTCTTTTGGCAAAGCTGAAATAGTGACATCGACATCTAATTTGGAAACCGTTTGGTACAAAGGTTCCTCAAATGGTGCATTGATGTGAACCGGGCCTTTTTTGGCAAAAGCCTTATTGATGGCGTGATTTATTTTCAAATCATTTTCAACAGAAACTTCTTCGATTAAATTGGCATTATAAAGGGAATGGTTTTTAAATACATTTTCCTGCCGAATCGTTTGGCCGTCACCAATGTCAATTTTACTTTGAGGCCTGTCAGCAGAGATTACAATTAGAGGAATCTGGCTATAGAACGCTTCGGCAAAAGCCGGATAGTAATTCAACAATGCCGAACCAGAAGTGCAAACCACCACAACGGGTTTTTGGGTTTGCTGGGCAATTCCCAACGCAAAAAAACCTGCACAACGCTCGTCAGCAATGCTGTAACAATTGAATTCAGGATTGTTTACAAAACCTATGATTAAAGGAGCATTACGGGATCCAGGAGAAATTACGATGTCTTTTATTCCTTTGTCAAGGCAAATTTGGATGATGCTTTGCGCTAAAGGTATTTTGGGATAAATCATTAAATATTAGTTTAAAGTTTTATAACAGTCCGCAATACGGACAAAATTTGTTTTTTTTGCCACAGATTACACAGATTTACACAGATTCATAATTTTTACTTTTTTATTATTACCAATCTGTGGGAATCCTTTTAATCTGCGGCTAATTTTTATTAATATTAGGTAACTTATTTTAACCCGTTGGGTGTAATTCAATTTATATTTTTTTAAACGCATAGAAAAATAGTTTTTTATTGTTTTTTTAAGACGTTTCACTTTTTGATAGTGAATCATAGCTTTGTGAAACCAAGACCCGAGCGATAGCAAACAGGCGAAGCAATTGGTCTATCAAACTCTTTTTACTATGTTTCTATGTGTTAAAATTTTTATATTTCGTTAATAATTGAGTGTTTTATTAATTGCACCCAACGGGTTAACTTATTTTAATCTAATTATATTAAAGTTCAAAGTTACTGGAAACGGGAACCCAAGCAAAGTTACAAACTTGCCAATCGAATTCATTCAATTTGAACAACTTTTTCTTACTTTTGAAATAAATTTAAAAAAAAATGGAAATTAAAATTAGACCCGCAACAGCTAGTGATTTAGAAAATATTCTGGCTATTGTAAATCATTCCATACTTTACACAACGGCTAATTATAATTATGAAATACAAACACTGGAAATACAAAAGCAATGGTTTGATGACAAAAAATCTAAAAAAATGCCCGTTATTGTTGCAGATTATAATGGTAAAGCAATAGGTTTTGCATCATATGGATCGTTTAGAGAAAAAATAGGCTATCAATTTACCATAGAACATTCGGTTTATGTTACTGATGATTTTATTGGAAAAGGCATTGGAAAACTATTATTGACAGCACTAATTAAATTAGCCAAAGAACAAGGTTTCCACAATATGATTGGGGCGATTGATGCCGAAAACCTAGGAAGTATTGCTTTTCACGAAAAATTTGGTTTTAAAGTTGCCGGAACCATTCGCGAAGTGGGTTACAAATTTGACCATTGGTTGGATTTGGTTTTTATGCAATTGATTTTGGATTGATTTTATAAATTAAACCCACACCCACAGTAGAAACAGCAAGCTGTGTTTTAAACAGGGCATTCACTTTTAAATTTTTTTAGCCACGAATTTCACGAATTATCACAAATTCATAAAGAATAAAAACAAGATGACACAAGTTTTATTTTATTCTTTATGAATTTGTGTAGTTTAAGAATGTCAAAATTCGTGTTCATTCGTGAAATTCGTGGCTTCTTTTTTCTCTTTTTTAAAAGTGAATGCCCTAGGTTTTAAATCATCGCCGATGGATTAAATTTGAATCCTTTATCTTTGCACCTTTACAAATAATATGGACTTTACCTTACTCTCATCTCCCTTACAAGGATTCACAGATTTTCGTTTTAGAAATGCACAAAACAAGCTTTTTGGAGGAATCGACACTTATTATTCTCCCTATATTCGCTTGAACGGAAAGCTGGAAATTAAACCCTCGTATGAACGTGATTTGCTTCCTGAAAACAATGCTGATTTAGAAGTAATTCCGCAAGTGATAACAAATGATGCCGACGAATTTTTATTTGTGGCAAAATATGTTCGAGAATTGGGATATAAAGAATTAAACTGGAACTTGGGATGTCCATATCCAATGGTTACCAAATCCGGAATGGGTTCGGGTTTGATAAAAAACACAGAACAAATAAATCACATTCTTGAAAGAGCCCATTCTGAATCTGACATTATTGTATCTATGAAAATGCGTTTGGGTTATGATACGACTGAAGAAATTCTGGATGTTTTGCCCATTTTAGATAAATATCCCATTAAGAATATTGCCATTCACGCCCGCATTGGCAAACAATTGTATAAAGGAGGAGTCAATCTGGATGCGTTTCAGCTTTGCATCGACAATACAATTCACAAATTGTATTACAATGGCGATATAACTTCGGTTACTAAATTCCATGAGATGCAGCAAAGGTTTCCGACCATTGACCACTGGATGATAGGACGAGGATTGATTTCAGACCCTTTTTTACCCAGCATGATTAAAAGCAATTCATTGGAATATCCTAAAAACAAAATGGAATTGTTCCGTGAATTTCATGATACTTTATATGCTATTTATAGCGAATCCTTATCCGGATCAACTCATATTTTATTAAAGATGTACCATTTATGGGAATACTTTTCAGCTACATTTTCAAATCCACATAAAGTGTTGAAACAAATCAAGAAAGCGCAGAGTATTCGGAATTATGAAACGGCTGTTGCGAGCATTTTCAAGAATGAAAAAATGTAGTTTTGGATAATGGGACGCGGATGAGACGGATTGCTAAAGCAAACGCGGACCTGTCTGCCGTCAGGCAGGTAAAAAATAATTTATAAAATCAGAAAGGGGCTCCTATTGCTTTAAACAAAAATATTTGCTTTTATTAACGATTAAGGGATTAAGGTTAGTTAAGTGAAAACTTAATTTTCTTAATCCCTTAATGGTTTCAAGCAAAACAACTTTATTTTTTCAAATGTACTATTGCAAATCATTGTTGTACGATTTATATTTTAAAAAAGCTAATTACCTTAACCTATATAGTCCCTACGGGACATTTGAACTGGGTTGGCTTGATTTTTATTCTACCAACATTTAGCTCCTAACGGAGCATACCTCGTAAAGGTTAAATATTGGTAGCAAGATAGTTATAAATCGAAAATTTGTCCCGTAGGGACTATACTTTGATTTTATCGGACAACAATGATTTCTAATTTTATCCTTTAATCCAATTCACGATTTCAGGATCTGTTGGCAATGTTCTTGGCGAAATCACTTTAACCAATTCGCCTTTTTCGTTCAACAGATATTTCTGGAAATTCCATTCTACATCGCTGTCTTCCAATCCGTTTTTGCTTTTTTGGGTAAGAAATTGATAAACAGCACACATATCATCCCCTTTTACTGAGACCTTATCCATCATTGGGAAAGTCACGCCATAATTCAATTGGCAAAAAGCAGCAATTTCTTTATTGGTTCCAGGTTCTTGTGATAAAAAATTATTGGCAGGAAAGCCAACAATCACGAAACCTTTAGAAGAATATTCTTTATATATAGCTTCTAATTCCTTGTATTGCGGTGTTAATCCACATTTTGAAGCCGTGTTTACAATCATTATTTTCTTCCCTTTCAAAGTAGCAAAATCAAATTCTTTTCCTGATAAATCTTGAACTTTAAACTGATAAATAGTTTGTTTTTCCATAATGGTTTCGGTTTTGGCTTGTTTGTTTTGGCCTTGACAACTCCAAAAAAGGAATATTCCAAAGGCATACATAAATAGTTTTTTCATAGGATTAATTTTTTATAAAATTAGACATTTCAAAATAGGGAAACTTATTGTTGGACTCTTTTTTTGATTGAACAAAAGTTAAATAATTGACGCTGTTCCATTACGAATGTCTTTCTTAACTCGTTGGGTGCAATTAATACAATACTCAATTATTAACGAAATATAAAAATTTTAACACATAGAAACATAGTAAAAAGAGTTTGATAGACCAATAGCTTCGCCTGTTCGCTATCGCTCGGGTCCAATGTCATTAAGTTAGAGGTTTTGTCGATGATTTTGTCAGAATGACAAATAAAGGGTAACTTAATGACATTGCGCTCGGGTCTTGGTTTCACAAAGCTATGATTCACTATCAAAAAGTGAAACGTCTTAAAAAACATTAAAAAACTATGTTTCTATGCGTTTAAAAAAATATAAATTGAATTACACCCAACGGGTTTTCTTAATTAAAACTTAGTTTTATCGCACTCTTTTAAAAACCAGATTTTTAAGTTTTGACTTCATTCTTTTGGAGGGATTAAACTTGATTTTGGCGCTTTTTATGTTGGCTATTCCCAATTCCTCCAGCGTATCGGCAGGAGTGCCTTGTACCGTGATTTGAAACGAACCCAGACTGTCAATTCGTACGATGCTTCCTGCGGCTAATGCCTCTGAAATTACTTCTGTAAGCCCCATAATTACGGCGTAACAATCGGTTCTGCTCACCGTGGATCGCGATGCTACCATTTCGGCAAGGCTGTCTAAATCTTCCTCTCCTTTATGAAGGGCGCAAGGATAATATTTGATTTGGGGAGGCGAAACCAAGATGTTTTTCTTGGGCACCATTTTAAATTGTATGGCCATAAAAATTTGATTTTTAGTTATTATACAAGAACTCCGTCGGTATTCCATAAAGTCAGTATTACTTTTAATGCCGAGAAGCATCTCATTTAATTCCAGACTTTACAAAGTTAGTTAAATTTATATATGTTTTTCTAAAAAGATATATATGTTTATGTATAAAAGATGTATATGTATATATGTGAACATACACATCTTTTTAATTATTATACTTGACCCTATAAAAACTACATACTGAGAAACCTATTTACAGGCCATTATAAAACCACAAAGACTTCAGCATTTAAGTGAAGTCTTTGTTTATTCAATCTTAGGTTCAAATTAGTAATGAGGTCTTTAGACAAATCACAGGTATATTAATGATTTGTTATAAAATAATTATTCAATTAATTCAAGGTTACTGAAACTCTTCGTGCTAATTGAAAAGCCATCTTTGAATTCGAAGTTATTGATCTATCAACTCCGTGCCCAATCATTTTTAGTCTTGACTCTAATATACCTGAAAAAACAAATAATTCATACAGCTTTTTAGCGCGACTTTCAGAAAGTTTCTGATTTGTTGCTATGCTACCACTTTTATCTGAATATCCTTCTAACATTACATTAACGGATGGATTTTGTTTTAATAATACAATAATATTATATACATAATTCGTTGAGCCACTATTTGGTTCGTCTTCATTTACATCATAAAACACATTTACTAATCCGTTTTTTAACATAGTCCTAAAATCACTATTATCAAACTGTTCAGCTTGTTTAACTAAAATAGAATTGTTATTTACCTCTATTGTTTTAGGTTTAACCTCCTCTAGGTTTACCTTAGTATTTTCATCAATACCATTTTCTTTTTTATTAGCACTTGAAGTATCATTTTGCTTGTTTACATCATCTACTGTCGTAGCTTTTTTATCAGCAATAATATCCTTAGTTACTTTATTTTCGGTTAAAGGTAAGTTAGCAACCAGATTGACTTCTGAAGCATTTTTTGGATTAACCCAATCCGAATGTTTTTCATTTTTCCCTAAATAAATTGTCAAACCAAAAGAAGTCGTGTACATCAAACCGGTTAAATTATTCTCTTTAGCAGAGGAGCTTCCATCCCAGTTGAGGTTTTGCCCTATATTTGACAGTACCGAAAAATCAACCGTCAAAGCTGTTCGTTCCGAAAGTTTAATTTGAGGTGTAATTCCCATTAGAAATCCTTTATAGCTATCTGCAACTGATTCTTGATTATTGTTTCCAATTTTTGATTTAAATTGTGACAATTGAAAACCACCATGACCTAACAAACCAATTGTGTTAGAAAAAGTTTCGAATTCGAATGCTTTACCTAAATTGAATACCCCCTGAACCCCTATTCGGTATTGCAAAGTGCGAAATGGCAATGAGGTATTATCTAATTTATTAGAAACTCCATCAAAAGCAATATCTGATTTTATTCCGAATTTTCGATTTATCATGTACCTAAATCCAAAATCAAAATGATTCAAACTTGAAAAACTCTTATCCGAATTATACCCCGTTCCAAAAGGGCGCACGGCTATATTTGAACCTATTCCAAGTTCGAAAGACCATTTATTTGCGGCTACTTCGCTTTTAGCTTTCGTTTCTGGATTGATCATCTGAGCAGAAAGTGACGTTATTCCAAAATTGAAAAGTAATAACCCTATACTAATTCTTGATACTGTTGTGTATTTCATATTCTGTTTATTTATTTTAATCAACTTATTATTATTTGTATACATAAAGTGACGAAAGAATGGATAGGGAGTTCCGAAAATAAAAATGGTTAAATTGAATGCTAAAAAAATCCTACTATATCCTTCTCCACTCCATTCCATTTCTTTTTTTAACTACTAAAATAGGTCGTTCGTTGTTCCATTTTACTATTCGTATTTAAGGTTTTACAAATAAGCATCTAGCTGTTGTATTATAGACTTCATTCTTTAGTGATTAAGGCAGGATATCAAGTTATCTTTTATATTGTGCCCTAAAATCACCAAAACCTTTGGATATTAGCAAGACACAGCTGTGGTAACAATATATCAAACAGTGGTTGTGATCCACATTATAAACCGACCAAGGTGAATTGTCTAGGTCCATGTTGTTAAAAATTACGAACCAGTATGACTTTAATATCAGTGTAAGTTTTGGTAATATTAGAGTTCGAACATCCGCTCTTGTATACTACCTCGATATTTGTTGAAGGAGCATAAGAGGTAACAGTAGATGACATAAGCATACCACTCCAGGAAATCGTTGGGCAAATTTTCACTGCTTCACTATAATTAGGCAAACGCCAATTACTATATCCATTCAGAACTGCGGTATTAGCAGCGGGTATGATAGTGCTTAGGGTATTATTGTAATTGACATTAGTAGTGTGAATACCTGTTCTTATAAGACCATGTTGTATTCCGTCACTACCTGGCGCACTAAGATAAAAAATTGTTCCCCCCTGATAATCATCTCCAACAGCAAGTAGTATCGGCGTGGTAAAACTCATCTCAGTACCATAACTGGTACCTATATCATTGGTGGCATAAGCTCTTACATAATAGGTTGTTCCCTTAGTAAGTCCCGTAATTGCGCTATTGAAACTTCCCTTACCGCTTCCATCAACGGTTGTATTATCGGCTAGGGTAGGATTGGCTGTGGTGCTCCAGCAAATCCCTCTATCATTAATAGCTTTCCCGCCCGTGGTAGCAATCGTGCTAGATAAATTTGCAGTAGTTTCAGTGCTGGAAACCAAAACGGCAGCCCCTGAATGTTTTGGAACATAAAAAACCTCTTCACCATATATGGTAAGCGACGAAACGCCAATTTCTCCATATCTGTTCACGTGAAAACTAATATCATCGGAGGTAACTGCTCCATTTTTGTTTAATACTGATATTTGTGCATTCGCATCAAAATATAAGAAGCTGAGCATTAAAAAAGTAAACTTTAATCGTAAAAATTGGCTTTGAAGATTCATTGCGTTCTGTATTAAAATAACAAATCTACATTATAAGATGCTATAGATTTGTAGTGTTTTTATTTCGTTATAATTTCCAATTCATTAAAGTAAAATTTAGAATAAGTATATCATGCAAATTACATCATACTAGGAGAAACAAATGTTTCAGTATAATAATCAAATTGAATTCTATCACCAACTAATAAAGCATTATTTCCATTATTTTCAGGTAAATAAGTCAAAGTAGTTCCTGTCCAAGAATAAGCCGTTTTGCTAATTCTAACTCCATTGATATACATTTTAACCTTACTATTCGCAGAAGGTGTTTGTGTTAATGTAAAGCTGGTTTGAGATGCAGTAGCAGTAAATTCATCTGCCACTTCAATAACTGAAGCAGCTGGACTTCCCCAAGAGGTTACACCAGCAGCATCAGTTATCAATACCTGTCCGTTAGTTCCTTTAGTATTGCTATAGGTCACATTACCTGCGGTAATTGTTCCGCTTGTTTTTACGTTAGTAATTGCCGTTGTTCCGTTTGATCCATCTGCACCTAATTGTATAGTGTTGCTGGCAGCTACTATGGCGCCATAACCAATGGCGGTAGCATTGGCACTAGAACCTGTAACATCCGCAGAAGCACCAATAACGGTGTTGTTATCGCCTGCAGTAATACTTAAACCTGCTTGGTGTCCTAAGGCAGTATTTCTACTTGCATTTTGATTTTTTAAAGCTTCTGTACCAACGGCTGTGTTATCCAAATTCGTGGTTCCTTCAAACAAGGATTGAGTACCAATGGAAATGTTGCCTGCCCCTGTTGTGTTTTTATACATTGCACTAGTACCATAAGCGCTGTTTGAGAAACCTGTTGTGTTTGACCACAAAGCACCGTTACCCACTGCAGCATTATTATTACCAGAAATATTTGAATAAATTGTTTCAAAACCTAAAGCAACGTTACCAGTTCCAATAGTATTCTCGTTTAAAGCCTTAACGCCTATTGCGGTATTATTATAACCTGTTGTATTTTTGTAAAGAGAAGAACCAATTGCGGTATTATTATAACCTGTTGTATTAGACATAAGCGCATTAAAACCATAAGCGGAATTAACATAACCAGTAGTATTGCTTTTGAGGGACAAATTGCCCACAGCCGTATTACTTGATACACTACCTAATCCACGGCCTACTGTAATACCATTTACAATCGCATCATCGCTAAATGTTTTAACACCAGCAACCGTTTGCGCAGTGGTTAGGTCTACAAAGTTTTGAGTTGAAGAACCCGTTCCTCCGTTTGCAACCGGTAAAATTCCGCTATAAGCTGTAGCTGTGGTACTTGGAGTTGTCCAAGTCGTAATTCCTACACCATCAGTAGTTAATACTTGTCCACTCGTGCCACGCACTATTGGTAAAATATAGCTTATAGTACTGCCGTTACCGTTCACCGTTAATGAACCACCAATAGTGGTTGCGCCAGTTTTTAAAATGGTGAGAGCGTTCCTTCTATTGATATCGCTAGTTCCATTACCAATTGCAAAAATCCTGTCAGGAGACGAAAAGAAGTTTTGACCAGATTGGTCTATTGCATACGCACCTAAAACAGTTTCGCCATATGCTTGTGCTATATTGCCTATACCTCCTACAAAGGAATATATACCAGCAGCAGTATTATCTTTACCACCACCAATAAAAGCATTCATTCCTGAGGCTACTTGTGTAATTGCTGTTCTTCCCATCTGAAAATCGACCGCGTAAAGTCCTCTCTTGTTTCCGCCTGTTGTTGCTCCATCTGGCTGTTGTGCCAAAATAGCACCAGTACCTTTGGAACTCAGAACAAGATCCACATTCGTTGCCGCATTCGTTGCTAATAGTTTTACACCTGTTATGCTGCTATAGCTATAGTTGCTTTCTGTGAAATTGGTAAGAGCTGTACTTGCCCAAGTTGCATTGCCTGCACCATCTGTGGTTAATACTTGATTGGCAGTACCATTTATATTTGGATACATTACTCCACCAATGGTTACTCGGCTATTGTTATCAATACGCATCGCTTCAACATCTGTTGTACCATTAAAATATGAATAGGTAAGCTTATCTAATATTCCTGAATTGTGATTAATATTTGCTCGGAATTCTTTACCCCTAAAACCAAAACTTAAACTGGCATTATCTGAGTTAAGTTGCCCATATTTCATAGGAAAAGAAAAGTTATCGCCGCTACCAACTTGAAATCCACTAAGAACTTGAACATTATTATTAAATGTTTTATTACCCAAAATACTTTGATCATTTGCTAAATCTACAAAGTTTTGAGTTGAAGAACCCGTTCCTCCATTGGCAACTGGCAATATGCCGTTGTAAGCCGTAGCGGTAGTACTTGGTGTTGTCCAAGACAATGCGCCACTTCCTGTGGTAGATAATACCTGTCCACTTATACCGTGTGCTTTTGGATAAGTAACTGTACCTGCAGTTAGGGTACCACTTGTTTTTACGTTGTCGATTAACATATTTCCTAATTGAACGGTATTGGTTATTGTATTTGAAGATGCATAACCAATAGCTATTGAATTTTCAGCACCTGCACTTGCTAGATAACCTATAGCAACAGATTTTGTACCTGTATTAGATGATTTTGAACCTAATGCAACACCGTAAGTGCCTGTATTAGATGAATATGAACCTAATGCAACACCCGAAAAACCACCATTATTTGAAAAATACCCTAATGCAGTTCCATTAGGACCTATATTCTTTGAATGTGCACCTAATGCAGAACCACCTTCACCACTATTATCTGAATTTGAACCTATTGCAGAACCAGAAGCACCAGTATTAATTGAATTTGAACCTATAACAATTCCATTTTCCAAATTGCTTTTAGCATTAGCACCAAGAACTGTACTTGAATTTCCTGTAGCACTAGCTTTATAACCAAAAATAGTATTTTCCTTTCCATTAGGATCACCTACTACATTGTTTCCTAATAAAGTATTATCATACTCAAGGCCTCCAATACCTGTGTAAGAACCAACTGTAATACCATTTACAGTTAAGTTAGCGCTA
>CAMCFT010000033.1 GCA_945874225.1 Flavobacterium psychrophilum | reverse complement strand
TTTGTTGAGATTCTTCCTTCGTCAGAATGACAAAATCATCGACAAAACTTCTAACTTAATGACATTGGGTGGTGGGTGGTTGCCCACTAGCTCCTGATTGCTTATACTTCGCAATGACAGGGGGAATGGGTGTGGGTGTTGGGTTTGGCTCTATCCTTTGGCCAACAAGGGTTAAGCAATCATTTACTTTTTTTATCAATTTATTAAATATCAATTAAATAATATTGTAAAAGTTCATGAAAAAGTATTGTTGTGTTTTAATTAAAATGCTACAAATGATAGAATTATGTGTTTTTAATTATTATTTTTCTTTTTTGCATCGCCCAAAAAAGAAACAAAAAAGTCTAGCCCTAGACTGTTCGACGACCCGCTATTTCCTCAATTCTGAAATCAAACGAACTCCCCCGAAAGCTTTCGGGGTCAAACAGCGTTTGATTTTTTCAGAATCTTCGAAAAGCGGGTACCCGGCTGCCACAGTCAATGGGCGGTGCCGTCCGACAAGTATTTTTTATTTGTTATTTTATTTTGCTTTTTTTCAATAACAAGTTTGCTTATGGGTGGTGGGTGGTTGGCCCCCTGGCTCCAGATTGCCGCGTTACACTCGCAATGACGGGGGAATGGGTGTTGGGTGTTGGGTCAATGTCATTAAGTTACCCTTTATTTGTCATTCTGACGAAGGAAGAATCTTGTGTTAGTTGCTCACGTTTGTTGAGATTCTTCCTTCGTCAGAATGACAAAATCATCGACAAAACCTCTAACTTAATGACATTAGGTGGTGGGTGGTTACCCCCTAACCCCTGATTGCCGCGTTACACTCGCAATGACAGGGGGAATGGGTGTGGGTGTTGAGTTGATGTCATTAAGTTACCCTTTATTTGTCATTCTGACGTAGGAAGAATCTCGTGTTAGTTGCTCACGTTTGTTGAGATTCTTCCTTCGTCAGAATGACAAATTCATCGATAAAACCTCTAACTTAATGACATTGGGTGGTGGGTGGTTACCCCCTAGCCCCAGATTGCTTTATACTTCGCAATGACAGGGGGAATAAGGAAAAGGGGTTAATCATGAAATAATGAATCGGTTATTCGATTGTAACATTCATAATTCGGTTAAACAATTACTCTTTTCTAAACAGTTATTTGGTGATTTGGTGATTTGGTTATTCGATTGTAACATTCATAATTTGGTTAAACAATTACTCTTTTCTAAACGATTAACCTTTCCTAACCGACTAACCTTTTCTTAAATGATTCACCTTCTCCTTCAAAATCAAACCAATAAACACGGGCCCATAATAGAGGTATCGTTTCCACATGCGGCGGGGTTCTTTGATTAGGCGGATGAACCATTCCAGCCGTAAGTTAATCCAGAACCGCTTCAATCAAAGCTTTCGTTTCCTGTATGTGCCCTTTGGAGGAAGCACCAAACAAGACAGATTCGATTTTAGGAAATTTGCCTATATACTCAATCGCTTCTTTGGGGCGCAAGGCACCTGCAGCCAATACCTGCATGGCTATAGGACGAAATTGTTTTTCACGCAAGTATTTTTCATACAATTCTACACCACCACTCATACGGAATCCTATTTTATTGATAGAACTACAAATGATAGGATTTTCTATACCCAATGAATTTAATGTATCTAAAAGCAAAGGCATATTCATAGTGATATAACCAGGTTCGGCATTGTATTTTTTGCGGATATAAGCATCATAAGCCTTTAAAACTTCATACATTTTTAATCCCAATATCATATCGACAATAACGTTTTGAAGAAAAATTACGGGAGTATTAATACCCTTAAACATTTTCATCTCTGCATCAACCAATAACTCCATCAATTTAACAAAATCTTTGCTCACAATTGCTAAACCGCCTTTAGCCATGGTGCCAAATATATTTCCCGGTATATATTGCTTTATGGTACCCAATATACCCAACTCTGTTACCGCATTGGCATATTTATGTGCATAAGGCATACAGGGATATATATTGAAATTTTTATATTTTCCAGGATTGGCTCTCATGTGATCACAGATATTCGCAATTCTATCATGAGTAGTACACATAAAGGTGTTAATTCCCAGATCTATAGCCTGATCCAAAACATTAATTATAGCTCCATCCTCTTTAAATCGAATGGATTGTGCACGGGCTTTTTCATCCGAAGCGTGATTAACCGCAAAAAACTGATTGTCTCCAAATAGTACTTTGTCCATCATTTACTTTTTTTTAGAATCATCAATTATCATTTCAATCACTTTGTCCGTATAGAGTCCTTCCTCAAAACTATTATAAAGAGCTTGTTTTTTATGGATTACACAATCCACAAAATATTCTATCTGGGCACTGTATTCTTCACCACGAAGGTAAAAGCTAACCGGAATTGCAAAATCCGTAATGTATTTCATTGTCCAGCCTTTATCCAATCCTTCTTTTTTTACTGGTTCTTTAAGGAATATTTTTATTTCGGTCGCATCACATATAATCTTTCCATTTTTACCAATAACGGTAATCGATGTTGACATTTTGCGATAGGTTTCATCGCTCCAGTTGACCGATAACAAACCACTTACTCCATTATCCAAAGTTAGCGAACTATAAACAGCATCTTCAACACCCTTAGAATAAATACTTTTTAGCTGCGATCCGCTTGCTTTAACCGGACGCCCTATAATTTCCTGCACCAGATTCAAAACATGGGAGGCATAATCATACAGACAACCTCCACCTTCTTCGGGTTTCGAACGCCAGGTTCCTCCTTTTTCTTTTGTTACCACAGGTCCATAAGCTTCCCCCATAAAATGCACTAAATCCCCTAGTACGCCTACATTTAGCAATCTTTTTAATTCCCTGAAGGTTCCTATAAAATGATTGTGATACCCTACCTGATTTACCAATCCTTTTGTTTTAGCTATTTCAAGCAATTCTTGTCCTTCAATAGTATTAAGACTAAAAGGCTTCTCACAAAACACATGCAGTCCTTTCTCTAAGGCATATTTTACCATAGGATAGTGAAAACGTGTGGGCGTTGCAATCAAAACAAAATCTAGCGTTTCTTTTTCAATCATTTCCTTATAATCGCTATACGTTTGTATGGCTGTGAATTTTTTAAATGCATCCAAAACCAGAGAGGATGTGTCGCATACTGCAACAAAATCTACCTGCTGATTTCCGCCGAGTATTGCCGCATGAGAAAGTCCCATTTTACCGAGACCTATTATTGCTCCTTTAATCATAAATCATTAAATTTTATTAATTATTTAAAGTAGTTAACATCATTTTTGAAAAAAAATAAATTAAACATTTACTAATTTAGTATTTGCATAATACCAATTTTCACCATTAATAAACATAAGTTTAAATTGATACTTTAGCATAGTCTTTTCAAAAACAGCTCTACATTCAGGGCCATGTAATTCAATTACTATCCATTTTGTTTTTGGCAACCATTTTTCTTCATTTTTTGAAAACAATTCTTTTTCAGAACCTTCAATATCTATTTTAAAAATGTCAATGTTTTTAATGTTATAATTTGCAATCAATGTGTCGACAGATATACCTTCAATATCATATTCTTCATTAATTTTCACTTCTTTTGTAATGAAAGCCCATTTTTCATTCTCAGGATTTTCAATTTTTAAATTTACATCACTACTCCATAATCCAAATTGAATTGGAATTATATTTTCAATACCAATAGTGTTTTTTTTAAGAAATTTAAAGTTTGAAGTTTCAGGTTCAATTGCTATTAATTTAGCGTTAGGATATTTTAAAGCAAACAATAATGCTGTCAATCCATTATTTGCTCCTGCATCAATAATAATCAAAGGGTTTTCTATTTCTGATGGAATTAAATATTCGTTTTCAATAAATGTATGATAAAATACATTAACATCCGAAGAGTCCCATCTTAACCAGACTTTTCTCTTTTTTATATATTCAAAATAATATAAGTAAGGAAATACTATTACTTTCATAATATTTCTCTTTATTTTTTTGGGTGTTTTCCTTTTTAAGTAACTAATCATATCTTTTTATTTTTAATGTTTCTAATGCTAAATGCCAAAAGAATAGAAGTTGATTGCCAATATTTCTTCTAAAAACTTCTGGACGTAAAAAAATGCGAACTAACCATTCCATCCCTATTTTTTGCCAAAAAACACCCGGACGTTTAGAGTTACCAGCATACCAGTCGAAAACATTTCCTATGCTACAAATGAGGTGTACCTCTAAATCTTTCCGGTTTTGATAGGACCATAGTTCCTGTTTGGGAGCAGTCATCCCTACAAATATTATATCAGCTTTGAACGCATTGACCTGATAGTGCATTTGAAGATTATCTTCATATGAAAACTCCTGCTTAAACGGTGGGGGGTAAAACCCTACCTCAACGTTGGGATATTCTGTATTATAGCGCTCTTTAATTTTTAATAAAGTTTCCTGGGTGGAGCCCAGGAAAAAAACTTTTCCTTTATTTTTATTCAATTCTTGTGAAAAAAACACAAAAGCATCCCATCCTGCTATTCGATTGATTCGTATTCCTTGTTTGAATAATGCGGCCCATCCAAAATACAAGCCATCCAAAATCAATACATCACTTTGCTGTAAAGCTTTTTTAACTGCAGGATTTTTAACCGCTAAGCCATAAGAATTGGGGCTAATTGTATTTATCAAAAAATGATGCTGATTTTGATACTTAATTTCATGTAAATCACCTTTAAAAACAGGGTAATTCCAAATTGTAATTATTGACATAATTTTATATTGTTTCTTTTTCCTCAACAAGAAAAAAGAATATGGGTTAATGGTGTTGATGAATATTTATTGGTTAACCGAAAACTAGCTTAAAGTACTATTATAAATGGAACAGTCAAAAATTTAAATTTTATTTTACTTGTGCTACTCGGTAAAATTCTAAATGGTTTTTTAAATCCTCAGCAGTTGCAAACCGAGCTTTTATTTTTTTTGCAGGTACTCCGGCATAAATAAAATAGGAATCTATGTCATTTACAACAACAGAACCTGCGGCTATAACAGATCCACTCCCAATGGTAACGCCTGCCAAAACGATCACTCCATGTCCAATCCAGCAATCATTTCCTATTCTGGTTGTTAAATTTTCACCGCGAGGTGAATTCCAAATGGAAGAGCCAATGATATTATAATTATGGTCATTGCGGCCAATAAAAGAAACATTGCTTGCAATTAAAACTTCATTTCCGATTTCTATATCACATTGTATAATACAGTTTTGCCCAAACTGAACCTTATTGCCCAGAATTATCCGTTTATTTGGCGACCAGATTTTAGTAGAAAATGGAACGCGAATGAATCCCTTAGTTTTAATCCAACGATATTTTATTTTTAGAATAATAAAACTACGCACACTATTCATAAAATACCGCAGTATCAAAACAGGTTTTGAAGCATTTACCATTGCATTGTGACTGATAATCTCTTTTAATGCTGCAACCATAATCATCTTATTTATTGGAAAAAAATTGTTTTAATCTGTAAAGAGGAGAAATTAAACGTCCATAAAATAATCTAGAAAAAACACTGTAATAGCTTTGAAAAGAATCAAGAATTATAGGGTTAATTATTGCATTGGGTCCAAATAAAAAATTTTGGTTGTCTGAATTATCAAATGAAATTGTATATCTATTATATACATTGGTATGGGTAGCCACCGCATCAAACCCAACATTTTTCGCTTTTGACAAAACAGGACATACGGTTAATTGCTCGCTTTTAAACTGACTATAAAACCAGCGAATTGCCCAAGAATCGAGATTGTGCTCCATTTGTTTTTTAAGCATTGGAAAAAGATCCGTGCCTCCTAAAGCTAGTTTTTGCCTTGCCTTTTTATCTTTTTTCAGTTTTTCAAAATCCTTAACTTCCCAATCTACCTTTTCCCATCTGTCTTTCCAGGTTGCCCAACTCCAGGATAATCCCCGAGGTGTAAAATAAACGTCATATTCATAATCTTGAGGGATTTCCACCTTTAACCCATAACCCGAAACTGAAAATACTTTTTGATTTTGTTCGTAAAATTCCAATGCTTCATTCATAAAAACCAAAAAGTTTTTGGAAACAATTAAATCATCTTCTAATACGATTACTTTACCATATTGATTCATCACATCCGTCACGCCTTCAATAATAGAATTTGCCAATCCTTTGTTTATTGGAGATTCAAGAATAGTAATGGATTTAAAACCAGTGATAGTTTTTAGATACGCTCTAACTTCAGCAATAACAGTTTCGTCCTTAACCAATTTGGATCCATCTGAATAGATGATTAAATCACTGGAAGCTGCAAGTGAATTAGCAGATAAGGCTTCAACCGTTTTTCTTAAAGTATCAAGTCGTTTATATGTAAAGAGAACTATGGGAGCGTAATTCACCAAAGGGTATGTTGTCATGTTAATATATTTAGCCACTTATGATATAAACATATATGTTTAAAAGTATTTTCTTTTAATTTATGCTTTTATTTATGTTTTTTCAATGTTTACCAGTAACTTCCTCCATCGACTCTCTTTGCCTGCTGTGGTATTTCGGAATTTAAAGGTTTTACCCAATTCTCATTATAAAATTTTGAGATAATGGGATGTGTATCCCAGCGTTTTCCTTTGATTCCGAATAATATTTGCAAAGACCCTCCAATATGAACTGCTTTTTTCCCTTTGCGCTTAATATGGGCGGCTAATGGAAATCCATAAGCACCACACCCAATTAAAGCAATATCAAAGTCTATTTTATCTATTTGATTCTTCATAAAATCCAAGGCTTCAAACCAATCCTTAAATTCTGATTTATTACCAGCTATAGTTTGAACCGCTTTCAAGGTTACTAATTCAAATTCCGGTAAAATATCAGGATTTTCAAAAAGTAAATTTCTTTTTTTAAATTGAATCATAATGCTTTCGTCAAAAGGATGTATAACCAACACTCTTTTATTTTTTATAATTTTAGACCAAGGGTGTTTATGATAATACGGTTCAATATCTTTTAAATGTATTTTTTTAGCAGTTTTCAATTCGTTGCCAAACATTCTTTCTTCTTTCCTCCATGACCCTAGAATATCTACTTCCTGCATATCTCTCAGCATCATTTCTGAAAAAAGGGCAATATTTTTTTCTGTAGATGGGTAAAATCCTGATAACACAGCCATTTTATTCAGTATGACTTTTTTCTTAAATATTTCAATATATTTTTTAAGCGGGTGTTTAGAATTGACATACCATTCAATGGCCTGTAACTCGGTTGAACCTAATCGAGCAATCATAGATGGCTTGTCTTTTTCTAGCTCTGCTTTAATTAAATCAGATGCTTCCTGACCTATAAAATCTATTGCAACAGGATTATTTGCATATAGATGATAAATCTTCTGAATTATATTCATATTATTCTTATAACCATAAATTAGGAAAAAACACTCGTAAATGAATTGAAAAAAAGGTTTTCGACCCCTTAATTATTCCCCAATGTCGTTTAGCATATACAAAATGCTGAATAGGCGACATTCCTAAAGGGGTGTATAGATTTTTCAATCTTTTTAGCAATGAAACTTTTGGATTACACCATATTGATAATTGATTTTCCTCACAAACACCTACTGCTTCAGAAGATATATATGAAAAAATATTTTGTTTAAGTGCTCTTAATCCATAATCAAAATCCCCAAAGGCATGTCGAAAATAAGGATCAAGCATTCCGTTTTTTTTATATACCTCCTTGGGTATTAAAACAATGTTACCGTTAAAAAAATAGCATTTTTGAGGAATTCCATTAGGATTAATAAGTTGATGTGTACTTTGCTTAAACCCCCCATACGTAATTGAATTTGTGCTTTTTGATTTGCAAACACCACATACAATTGAGTGGTTATTCGTGTATTTTATATTTTCAAGCAATACATTTAATGTGTTTTTATACAAAAAAGTATCATCATTCAACCACAAATAATAATCAAAATCTTTTGTGGCTGCAGCTGTTTCCCATGCTTTAAGCATGCCTCGATTCCAATAAAGGTTACCATCTCCCGGAATAATAGTCACTTTAGAAAATTGAAATTGAATAGCCTCAGCCGAACCATCCGTAGAGCCATCATCTACCAAGAAAACTTCAATAGCATAATCCTCGCCGAGACCTTCTTGCGCAAACAAAGCTTGCAGGCATTGTAGGGTTTTGTCCTTGCGGTTGTGGCAGGTAAGTAAAACGGCTATGGTTGGAATTATACTCATAATGACTTTAAGGGAATTATTTCTTTTAAATATATAGATTTTCTTTTAATTGGTGTTAAAATTAAAAAAGGCAGTCCTAAATATAATGGAAAATTTAACCATTGCTCTCCTTGAAGATTCAATATGACAACAATCAATATTAAGAAAGCATAAATTTTATTCTGCAAAACTGTAGCCTTCCATAAATAATAAAAAAAAACAAACATAAATATGATGCCAAGAGATGCTATAGTTCCCGTAAATCCATTTCCACTACCAATACCATCATTATTAACCATATTAAACAGATATTGATGATCAGAGTATCGTGTTTTATTAACAAGACCATTCCCTATTAAAGGGTGCTTTTGTATGTAATGCCAATCAAAAATTGCTGATCCAAATCTTGATTGGGAAAATTCACCTTTATCCAACAATTGAGCATTTTCAGATTGCGATTCAATCTTTTCACTTAAAAATTCATTTGTTTGATAAATATAAATAAACGCAATTAAAAATACTGGTACGAATAAGAAATTCCTTTTATTACTGAACACAAATAAGAATATAATAAAGCTAACTAAATAACCCGTCGTACTTTGTGATGTTACTAAAGCTAATATTATAAACAAGAATTTATATCGATGATTTATCCAATAGTAGTTTAAATTATTAAAATTAAGAGCTAAACATAAGGTTAGAATTCCACCGAAAGCACCAGGTTCCCAGAACATACCGCAATTTCTTATTATGTGCTCATTGAATATTGCTGTATAAATAATATATGACACATGGTCATTCCCTATATCTATATAAGGTAAATTAACTCTGAATATATTTACCAGTAAGTAAAAAAATAATGATACTAAACTTAAATCTGCAACCACTTTAAATAATATCCAATTAAATTGTTCTTTCAATTTATTGATTACTATACCGCCTAACAAGAACTTTAAAAGTAGATTTAACATACCTTGCACTGATACAGATTGCAAAACCAGATATTGAAAAATTCCTATCAAAAATAAACCAACTACAATAATTTTTAAAATATTAAAAAAATATTTATCAAACTTCATGCTTGTATTAAGCAATACTAATATTAGCAATAATCCTATAATAGTTGAGAATTTTCCAAAAAGAAAACTCACCAAAGGATTCCCACTAAAAAAAAGAAGTATTAATATTAATAAATAGGATTGGATTTTTTTCATTAAATGAGTGTAGGTTCAAATTAGTTGCGCTTGATCACAACTACGCAAATTTACAAATAGCTAGAAAATATTTGTTGGATGATATTAATATGAATTCAAATGCATAATTATTACCTGTTTCTAATTAAGTTAACAACTTTCATTATTAATCTTTTAACATTATAATAATTTTTATTCAATGAAAAATAACCAAAACTATTTAAATATGTGCTTTTTTATATTCATTACTAATAATATATGGATTCCCTGTTGAACCTGAATTACCAATGATAAATGGATAGGGAAACATACCTTTAACTTTTTTACCTATCAAATACTCAAAATAAATATATTCTAAAAATTTATTTTCAGAATCATTAACATTTTTATAAACTTGCACTAAATTTTGATTAAAGAAAGAAACTTGACTTTTAAAAAATTCAGTTCTAACGCTCTTAGCATTAATGCCATCAGTATAAAAACAATTTTCATTTTTTTGATTATTCAATAAAATTTCATTAATGTTCTTTATGAACAACCTCCCCGTGACTTTAAAAAAACAAATTGAATTCTGTTGCAAATAAGCACTATTTTTTATAGCAAATTCTATACATTCACCTTCTCCATATCCTTTTCCAAGTTTTTTAACAGATTCTATATCGGATAAAAAACTAAGAAACTCAATCGATTTATTGTTTTCTGTGGCTAATTTAAATAGATCATCTTTAGGGATAATATATTCTGTATTCTCGCAAAACACAAAAGCATCAGAATTAGATTCAGCTATATATCTTTTTAATGTACCCAAATACTGAAACAACCTTTCATCTGTGTTAGTCAATTTTGTATAAATAGGAGAGGCTAATTTTGCATTAACACTAGCTGTTAACAATAATACATTCATAATTATAAATTCTAAGATTTGACTTCTAGCGGTTTAAGGTACTTTTTACTTTGATATAAAAAGAAAATAGATATTGGTATTTGAGAAATAATTGTTGCTATGACAATCCCAGAAAGACCCAACTCATTCCCTAGAAAAATAGCTAACGGTATAAATAGCATCACTGATAATAAAAAAACAGGAAGTTGCACTTTGATTTTCCCAATTCCATTAAGAAATGTAGAAAATATAGTATTTACCCCGCCTATAATTACAAGAAAGAAATGAAGAGCTAATAATTGAAATGGAATTAAAATTTGATTCGCAGTCCAAATTTTAATTATAAATTTAGAAAAAATCAAAATTATTGTAAAAACAAGAACCAAAAACATCAATAATTTAAAAAATTTCATAATAATTGACCTCATTTTCAACACATCATTTTTCGCACCCGCTTCTGTAAAATAAGGCAATAAATTTGTTGAAAAAAGCCCCATAATAATAGAAAAAACTGAGAATAATCTCAATGGTATAAAATAAACAGTTACCTCAGCAGGAGATAAAACTTGTGTAATAATAATATTTGAAGATTGATTTAATATTAATACCAAAAATTGGGCTACAAAAAACTCTAGACCCAATCCAAAAATATTTCTAGCTAATGATTTTTTAACATTCTTAAGACGAGGTCTTAATGTTTTGTTTCTTATACCAAAGTAGTAAACTGAAAATAGCAATAATACAATCGGACTAGCCCATGAAAAAACAGATGCTACAAGATATAGTTTTGTTGGCGAGTTAAAATTAGAGATAAAAAAAATCAAAACAAGTGATACAAAACTACCGACAGCCATCAATAAATCTCCTGTACCTGTTTTTTTAACAGACTGCATTATTGACACAATTAACCTTACAATTAGTAGCGCTCCGAATCCCCACAAGCAAATAGAAACAATAACATCAAAATTCTCGTTTAAGTGAACCGTTGGCCTAAATACTTTAAACCAATCGATAAAAAAAACACCAAATTGTAGTATTCCTATACAAATTAAAATAAAACTACCTAAAAGCCAATAGGCGGTACTAATATACTCTTGTGCTTTTTTATTGTCATTTTCAGCAAATGTATGCGTCAAATGATTTCTAAGACCATTCCCTAAACCTAAATCAAAAAAAGACATCCAAGAAATAACAGAAAATATGGTAAGCCAAATACCATAAGTATCTTTTCCTAAATAAGCCAACAATAATGGAACGGATATGAAACTAACCAACAAAGCTATCGCTTTAGCTAAAAATGAAAAACCAATGTTAATAGAAATTTCGCGCTTACCACTTGAAAGTGAATCGAAATATTTAGCTTTAATTCTTTTTATCAAAATAAATATTTTTCCAATTAATAATAGCTTGTTTTTTAGAAAAACTACCTGATGCAAACTCAAGAGAGGATTTTGCAATTGTATTAAGATCTCCTTTTGAAGAATGCATTTCACATATTTTTTCTTCAAGAGATTTTATATTTGATTCTGTAAGTATGCCAGGCGCTCCATTAATCCCAAAATCAAGAGACCCTGGTGTATTATACAGAATTACTGGAATAGCTACTCCCATTGCCTCAATTGTTGCAATACTTAACCCCTCAATCTTTGAGGTTATTAAGTATATGTCAGATGCTACTAAATAATTCCTAACATCACTCACATTTCCTGCAAACATAACATCATTTAATATGTTAAGTTTTTTGCAAAATGCTTTCTCGTCCTCCTCATCTTCTCCCTCGCCTAAATGGAGATAAAAAATATTAGGTATTTTATGCTTTAATAGAGATACTGCTTCAATAATATGTTTATGCTGTTTACGATCACAGCAAGTGCCTATTGATATTAATACAAATGCACTTTCTACAATACCTAAGTCTTTTCTAATATTTCTTTTTTCAGATTGAGATCCTGGGAAAATAATTTCATCATCATAAAAGTTATTAATAATTACAGTTTTATTATAAAATCTATTTAATTCATTTTGAAAAACAGTAGTGCTTATTGAGACAATATCAACGCTAAATAATTTAGCAAACTTCCTGCTAATAATTTCTTTAATTTTGACAACCCCTTCAAATTCAAAATTATTATGCACTTGACGAACAACTTTTTTCACACCTCCAAATTTTGATGCAATAACATGAAAAATAAATCTCCTTGATGGATGAATATGTACAATCTCTATTTTTTCTTTTCTATAAAAATGGATTAATTCAAACAAATTTATAATATAATTGTAGTTGCGTTTGGTAGTTACGGGAATATGAAAACATTTAAATTTTTCGGAAAACTCATTATAAAATTCGCCTTTTTTAATTCCTGTACTTATAGCATAAGGTATAAATTCAGCATTATAAAATTCCTGCAAACTAAAAATCATTCTTTCAGCACCTGAATATTCAATTGAATTAAATATATGAGCTATTTTCTTCATATTCTAATTTTTAATTTTAATCCAAGAATCAGGTACAATACTATTATCCTCAAGTCTAGTGTTATTTTTAAACCATTTTTCTGGGGCTAAAATAATTTTAGATTCATTCATATTTAACCAAGCACCCCACCAGCTAAAAGAACTATTTGCAATTATATTATGCTTGCAATGACTCATCAAATACATATCTATATGACTATTGGAACCCTTGTTATGATTGACAAAAGTTAAATCATGTCCTGATAAAAAATCAAACTCAGTTTTAACCCAATCAATATCATCAGAAAAAATAAACAGAGAAGTATTTGCAATTTTATTTTGTATTAAATCTAAGGCCTCTTTGTAATAACTGTAAGAACAAACTCCTCCCAATATATGGTTATATTTTTCGTTAGAAATATAATCTCCCCTTCTAATATGAATACTTATAGAGTTTGAATTATTTATTCTTTTTAGGACTTTCAAATTATCAGCATTTAAGTTAATCTCATTAAATTTAAAAAGTTCTAATAAATCTAATCTTAAATCTTTGAAATATAATTCATCTTGCCATAAGCCCCTAAAATAAATTTTTTTGTTATTCTTTAAGTTAAATACTTTTGAATCATACCTAAAAATACGCTCTAAAAAAAAAGTTTCCTTTCTCCCAAATATTTTACGTCTTATCCTAGAGAAAAAATCCACCGAGTCATCGATTAGATTTGATACATCATCATTATATAGAATTGGGGCTTTATTAATCCCAAAAACATTTTGTAATTCATATCCTTGATTGTCATATGTTTTATCAAACCTTTCCAACCAAATTTTAACTTGATTATCAGGATAGTACTTTTTTAGTTTATGATAAAAAGCATATTGAAACATCTGATTACCTAATCCCCCAACTATTTCAACTATCAACATCTATTTACTCTTGCTAGTGTCATTTTATTATTCATTAATTATTTCTTATAATCCAAATTCGATCTAGAGCATTGTGAATTTGAACATTCCAATTATAAATCGCTAATCTATTTCAAAAAAAATTCAACTAAAAAAGATTGCTGCACTTCAATGCGTTACGTTCGCAATGACACTACTACTCGAAATAATTCATAGTCGTATAGCCGCCGTCTTTTAAATATTGATCTTTCTGCATCAGCTTAATATCGGATTGCATCATCTCTTTGACTAAGGCCGGCAATTCGTTTTGGCATTCCCATCCTAGTTTAGCTTATTGCTTTATTAAAATCGCCTATCAACAAATCGACTTCGGTAGGACGGAAATATTTAGGGTCGACTGCTAATACTTCTTTGCCTACTTGAGGAAGTTGTCCGTTGTCCGATGCCCGATGTCCGTTAGAGGAATTAGCCATAACGGCTTGGTATTTTTCGAGGTCGATACTGTCAATAATCCCTACTTCATTAATCCCTTCCCCTTCAAAACGAAGTGTTATTCCGGTTTCGGCAAACGCCATTTTTACAAAATCACGTACCGGAGTGGTTTTTCCAGTAGCAATGACTGGGGAATAGCTGCCGGATAATCGATTGTACTGTTTATTTTTTTGTAACCGATTAACCTTTTCCTAACCGATTAAACTTTTCCTAAACAGTTAACCGATAATTATTTATAACCTAGCCTTTTTCTGTTTTCCCAGTCTTTTTGTTCTGTTTTTTCTTCAATAAACTGATCCATAACAGTATATATTTCCATTAATTGCACATCGTGCTCCCCAAGCCGTTGTTCTAAATCATTTTTTAATTCCATAATTTGCTGCGAAAGGTGACTTTGTAAACTGATTGTTTTCCTGATTTCTACAAAAGCTCTCATAATGGCGATATTTATTAATGCGGCTTTTTCTGAACGTAATACAGAACTTAACATTGCCACTCCTTGTTCTGTAAATGCATAGGGTAAATACGATTTCCCACGATGCTTTATCGAACTGGTCACAATTTGTGACCAGTTCGATTCAAATTCTTCCAATGTAATTTGAAACATAAAATCCTCAGGGAATCGTATGCTATTTCGTTTCACCGCTTGATTTAAAACTTTAGTTTCAACTTCATAGAGAAAGGCTAAATCATAATCCATTATGATTTTTCTTCCTCTAAGTTCATAAATTTTAGATTGCAAAATACTCAATTCCATAATTTATTCTTTTAATTGGTTAACTAGTCAATCGTTTAATGATTATCGTTGTCTAAAAATACACACCTAGCCTCTTGATTGCTTCATTCTTCGCAATGACTGGGGAATAGTTGCCGGATAATCGATTGTACTGTTTATTTTTTTGTAACCGATTAACCTTTTCCTAACCGATTAAACTTTTCCTAAACAGTTAACCGATAATTATTTATAACCTAGCCGTTTTCTGTTTTCCCAGTCTTTTTGTTCTGTTTTTTCTTCAATAAACTGATCCATAACAGTATATATTTCCATTAATTGCACATCGTGCTCCCCAAGCCGTTGTTCTAAATCATTTTTTAATTCCATAATTTGCTGCGAAATGTTACTATTTATAGCTATTGTCTTTCTGATTGCGATAAAAGCTCGCATAATAGCGATATTAGTTTCTACTGCCTTTTTAGATTTTAAAACCGTGCTAAGCATTGCAACTCCTTGTTCACTAAAAGCAAACGGAGTTCGAGGGCTAAATTTTATTGATTCTGGCAGGTTATCACAATTTGTGATAAGCTCCTGCCACTCTATTTTATTGAGTTGAAACCCACATCCAAAATATAATTTCCTTACAATGAAATATAAAAGTGGGTTCCTGACCTCCAAAATTTAAATATTTTTCGGAAGAAACATAAAATCATCCGGAAATCGATAATCGTTCCTACGCACCGATTGCTTTAAACTTCTTGTTTCCACTTCATAAAGTAATGCTAAATCAAAGTCAAGCATAACTTTCACTCCACGAATTTCATAAATTTTAGATTGAAATATACTCAAATCCATAGTTTTGTTTTGTAAATGGGTTAACTGGTTAATTGGTTAATCGTGTAATAATTATCGTTGTCTAAAAATACACCCCTAGCCTCTTGATTGCTTCATTCATAGCAATGACTGGGGAATAGTTGCCGGATAATCGATTGTACTGTTTATTTTTTTGTAACCGATTAACCTTTTCTATACGATTAACTATTTACTTTGAATTATCAATTCGTTCTAAGATTTCACTTGCAGGCAATTCCATTTTTGAGAAAGCAAACCATTTTTTGCCTAAATCTTTTTTTAATGCCAGTCAGAGACTGAAAATCGCATCCTCAAAGTCAGGAGACTTTGCGGAGCTGGTGCGCCTTTGAATTCTATTTTATTTTCTTTTTTTAATTGATTAATCCAGCGTTCTATAGTTGTTCGGGAAATGTTCAAAAATGACTTTATGGTCGAAACATTGATACCGGATTGTTTTCAATAAGTACTAGAATGTCATTTACTCCGCCACTTGATCGAACCTCATCTACAGCTGAAGTGTTTTTGCGCCAAAGGATGGTTTTGAAAATTTCTTCTTGCACAAACTCGGGAGCTTTCTTCAAGCCAGCTTCATAACAAAATAGGCTGCTTGGTAAACTGCAAATGAAAACTACTTTGCCATTATTCTTTATGAATGAGTTCCCAACAGCCACTATTAGCTGCTCCTGTATGTTTAATCAATTCCTTTTCTTGCATGCTTTTTAAATAGCGTTGTACCGTTCGTTGTGTCAATTCTAATTTCAAAGCAATTTCTTTTGCCGTAATTTTTTTATTTTCTGATATAAACTTTATAATTTTTTGTTCTTTTCCAGCAATAGTATCTACGACATTGTCTACGACATTGTCTACGACATTATCTACGACATTACCCTGTTGATTATCGAGTTCTCCTACATTTTTACGCCAAAGTATGGTCTTGAAAATTTCTTCTTGCACAAACTCCGGTTCTTTCTTCAAGCCAGCTTCCTGACAAAGTCGTATAATGTCGCCAGTTCCCGTTCCCATTCTTTCTATAAAACCTGCAAGATACATGGGTTCTGCCAGTAATGGGTTGGCAGGAATGGAGCTGTGGGGTTTTCTTAGTTTGGCCGTCGTTAATCCGTAAGGCAAACTACCCGGATTCCAAATTTCGAGTCTGTCTTTAAAAAGCATGACCTGAATACTGCCGTTGCTGGTATAATCGCGATGCGCCACAGCATTAACAATAGCTTCTGTAACTGCTGCAGGAGGCAACTCATATTGTATGGGTACTTGAATACTTTTGTCGCGCGTTCCCACAGAAACATCAATTCTTGACAGCACAAAATCGACTGCCTGATTTACCAATTGGAACACGTCTCCTTTATAAACATGATAGGAAGGAATAGGTTTTGTTATTGTTGTTCCGTGAAAATGAGCGCATTTAATCTCTGAACTTATAAAAAATTGCTGCGGCTTATGGGCAAACAATAAAATAGCGGCATTCGTTATACGTTGCTGCGCCATTAAATTGAGATGGGTAAGAATCGTTTCTGAAGGGGAGTCAGACGAAAAAGGAAACCCTCTTTTCGCACTGGCGATACCCACAAATTCCTTTATCTTTTGACTATCCAAATCCTCTAAAGTGGCACGTACATGGAGTGTAGCATCAAAAGGAGCTGTTCTAATGTATTCATTTTCTTCGAGATACCGAATCAAGGCAACATAAACGGCTGTTTTTAGTTCGAGAGTGGAAGCAAATCGTTTTCTAACGACCAACTGTTCTGCTTTTTGAATCAAAATCTGTTCCTTTGAATCACTATCACCAGAATCGTTACTCAAAAAAACCAAGCGTGTTTTAGAAAAAAGCCCCGCAAGATCAAATTCTCTTTCGGTTGGCGAAACCCCTTCAGAATCTTCAAAACCATAGTGTTTGCCAAAAATGCCAAGATAAATATCGCAATGCTCCACTTCATAGCTATAAACTGAAGCGGCAGAATAATTTACAGCAGGCACATTTTCGAAAATAAAGGGCTCGAAAAACTTTCCTAACAGCGCATCAGTAGTCATGTAATTACACAGAATCTGCCTCTCTTCGGCAAATTCTGATTGTACGCTACTAATAAATACTCTTATCTTTTTCATTTAAAATTACCCTATAAACTACAATCGAAAACCATATTTAATTTGGTTAATTGTTTAATCTAGTGTACTGTTTCTGTTTTTCATATAATAGATTAATTTTTTTCTAAACAGTTAACCGATTAAACTTTTTCGTAAACTTTCACTCAAAAAAGATTGCCGCACTTCACTGCGTTACGTTCGCAATGACGCTGACAACCCGCAACTCTATTAATACAAAAAACCAAATAACCAAAGAGGAATATTCAAGTCGCTTCCGATTTCTATACCATCCTTTACAATATAGGAATGAGGTATATTCTTAATTTGTTTTTGTTTTTTATTCTTACCACCCAATTCAAAATAGTATTGGTTTGCTACTTTAAAATCAACATTCGCTGTTGCAACAACATTGGTTATCTGGCTTACTTGGTTAAAAAAGAAAGTTTCACGAACGTTTCCTTCCTCGGCGTTTTGCACTAAATTGTACATCAAATTAGAGTTATGCAAATAAATTTTTCCAGGCTTGCCTAAACTATTAATCCCCTTATCTTCAACATACAATAAATGTAAAAGCTGTGCATCATTCAAAGGTTTCAAATAATTTTTCATGGTATTAAGACTGATTCCTGTGCGCTCGCTAATGGAATTCATATTAGGTTTAAAAGGCACTGAGCTACTGATGACCATCATTAATTTTTTAAGCATTACCACATTTGCAGTCTGAATGAGCGCATATTGCGGGATATCAACTTCTAATACAGTAAGGAGAATTTCGTTTAATTTTTGATGAAATGATTTTTTGTTTTCTAAATAAAAAGGATAATACCCATGATGTAAATAGTCTGAAAAATAGTGCAACGGTTTAACTTTTTGAATGATTTCAATACCAATTGCTACATGATTGTTTATAATTTGTTCTAGGGTATAGGTGTTCAGCGCTGTTTTGGTTTCAAATTGCAAAAATTCTCTGAAT
The DNA here is from genome assembly GCA_945874225.1 of Flavobacterium psychrophilum. GTDB lineage: Bacteria > Bacteroidota > Bacteroidia > Flavobacteriales > Flavobacteriaceae > Flavobacterium > Flavobacterium psychrophilum_M. The sequence continues at coordinate 14,710 of CAMCFT010000033.1, read as the reverse complement.
GACAATCCGGGCATATCATATACCACCACACGTCTGCTTAAATCTGCCTTAGCCTGATGAATATGCAACAAAGAGGAACCTGTAAAAACAAGTCTCAAATTAGGCATGTCATCGTAAATGTTTTTAATTTCAATAGCCCAATTGGCATATTTGTGCACTTCATCAACGGCAATAAATTCGCCCCCTTTTTTATAAAAATCAGATACTAAATCATATAAATTATTTTCCAGAAAATAAAGATTGTCTAAACTGATGTACAAAACTCGCTTGTCTGGTTTGTAATTTAATCGAATATATTGCAATAAAAGGGTTGTTTTTCCGACACCTCTGCTTCCTTTTATGCCAATAAACCTATTATCCCAATCAATAGTATCAATAAAACTTCTTAACTGATTAGTTTGTACGGTTGCATATTTTTCATAAAACTGACTAACTAATTTTTCCATACTTACTTTTTTTTACAAAAATAGAAAAAATATCAATGCACTGATGCTTTTTTAGTTTTTTTACATCAATGCGTTGACGTTTTTTAGTGTTTTAATGATAAATGGATTAATAGTTTAATTGGTTGTAATACTTAAAATTCAGTTAACCAAATACCTTAAAAAAGATTGCCGCACTTCACTGCGTTACGTTCGCAATGACGCTACTACTCGAAATAATTCATAGTTGTATAACCTCCGTCTTTTAAATATTGGTCTTTCTGCATCAATTTTATGTCTGACTGCATCATTTCTTTGACTAAGGCTGGTAAATCGTATTTGCATTCCCATCCTAGTTTGGTTCTTGCTTTGGTAGGATCGCCTATCAACAAATCGACTTCTGTGGGACGGAAATATTTAGGGTCAACCGCTAATACTTCTTTACCTACTTGAGGAAGTTGTCCGTTGTCTGTTGTCCGTTGTCCGTTAGAGGAATTAGCCATAACGGCTTGGTATTTTTCAAGGTCTATACTGTCAATAATCCCTACTTCATTAATCCCTTCTCCTTCAAAACGAAGTATGATTCCGGTTTCGGCAAAAGCCATTCGTACAAAATCGCGTACTGGAGTAGTTTTCCCTGTGGCAATGACCCAGTCCTCGGCTTCATCAGCCTGTAAAATCATCCACATCATACGCACATAATCTTTGGCATGACCCCAGTCGCGTTGGGCGTCTAGATTTCCTAAATACAATTTGTCTTGTAATCCCAAAGCAATTTTAGAAGTCGCTCTGGTAATCTTACGCGTTACAAAAGTTTCACCACGAACGGGAGATTCATGATTGAACAAGATACCGTTACAGGCATACATGCCGTAAGCTTCTCTATAGTTTACCGTTATCCAAAAGGCATACATTTTGGCCACCGCATAAGGAGAACGCGGATAAAAGGGCGTGGTTTCGGATTGAGGTACTTCCTGTACTTTACCATACAACTCAGAAGTGGAAGCCTGATAAATGCGGGTCTTTTTTTCCAAGCCCAGCAAACGAACGGCATCTAAAATACGCAAGGTTCCCAGTCCATCGGCATTTCCGGTGTATTCCGGTGTCTCAAAAGAAACCGCCACATGGCTCATCGCGGCCAGATTATAAATCTCATCGGGTTGAATATCTTTGATTAATCGAATCAGATTGGTACTGTCGGTCATGTCGCCGTAATGCAAAAAGAAATTGCGGTGGTCTACGTGAGGGTCTTGGTATAAATGATCGATTCGGTCTGTATTAAATAAAGAAGATCGTCTTTTTAATCCGTGAACGATGTATCCTTTTTTGAGTAAAAACTCACTGAGGTAAGCACCGTCTTGTCCTGTTACTCCGGTGATAAAGGCTGTTTTTTGTTGTGTACTCATATTGTTTAGTAATTATTATAGCCTAGAAGGACACACCCCTAACCCCTTGATTGCTTCATACTTCGCAATAACTGGGGAATAGCTGCACGTATATCTAAAACTATTATTGTTTATTGGATTATTTTTAAGTTTTGTTTTTGGTTTTCGGTGTTGTCTAAAAAACCGCTAACCACTTCCAAATTAGGGTTATATTTATTAATGCTTACATTATTGTTTTGGGACTAAACTATAAATCTAATATGTAATCATTTGCACTCCTAGCTCCCCTCTTGAGAGGGGCTGGGGGTGTGTTTTTTTTCATTGTATTTTTTTTTAATTCATTAATTAACACACCCCTAACCCCTTGATTGCTTCATACTTCGCAATGACTGGGGAATAGCTGCGGGCATATCTTAAAATCTTTCGATGTTATAAAGTCACTTTTTTTATATTGCCAACATTCTTCAAGAACCAGTCATAGGTTTTTTGAATCCCTTCTTCAAGAGGCACCTTATGTTTCCAGCCTAAGGCATGCATTTTAGAAATATCCATTAGTTTTCTGGGGGTACCATCGGGTTTAGTGGCATCCCAAATGATTTCACCCTTATGCCCTGTGATTTTCTGAATGGTTTCGGCAAGTTCTTTAATTGTTAGATCTTCTCCCGTTCCTATGTTATACAAATAATCCGGTAGCGTATTTTCAAGTGCAAAAACTACGGCTTGTGCCATATCATCGACAAACAGGAATTCCCGCATGGGAGTTCCACTACCCCAAAGTGTGACCGGAGCATGGTTATTTTCCTTGGCCTCATGGAATTTTCGCATCATCGCTGGCAAAACATGCGAACTGTTGAGATCAAAATTATCATGAATACCATATAAATTCGTTGGCATCAGGCTGACGTAATCTTTATTGAATTGTTTTCGGATAGCCTGACACGCTTTTACTCCCGTAATTTTTGCGATGGCATACCATTCATTTGTTGGTTCCAAATCGCCAGTAAGCAAATATTCTTCTTTTAAAGGTTGGGGAGCTAATTTAGGATAGATGCAAGAGCTACCCAGGAAAATAAACTTCGCAATACCCGCTTGTAAAGCAGAATCAATTAGATTATTCTGAATTTGCAGGTTTTCCATTATAAATTGGTAGGGATAATTCGAGTTGGCCAAAATTCCGCCCACTCTTGCTGCCGCATCAATAATAACTTCCGGTTTTTCGCTAGCCATAAAATCCCTTACCGCCTGCTGATTTCTTAAATCCAGTTCTTTACTGGAAACGCCAACAAGGTTATTGTATCCTTTGGCAGTCAGTGCTCTCCAGATGGCACTTCCTACCATTCCGTTGTGACCTGCTATGTAAATTTTTAAGTTTAGGTTCATTTAGTTCACTTTTATGATCGTATTGAATTCATTTAAACTATTAATTAATCTGTCTGTAATAGATTGTATCTCTCATGGCTTCGCCCTTCCTACTCCCAATAATAGAGCAAAAAACGTTTAAAATTTTAAAGTGTAAATATAGCCAAGAAAAAATGGCTTACACCAAAATACTCTTTTTACTTACAAAAAACAACACAACCATAAGACTCCCTAAAATAGGACCTTCAGCATTTTTTGAGACCTAATTTTACATATAAAAACTCAATATTTGAAATTCAGTTGCCAAAATGGCAATTACGAAGTCAGCTGGGGGTTTTCCGAATTACTGCAAACTTAAGACTAATAAAACTACTCTTTTTACGGTTTTCCACATTTTGAATCCATATTAAAAAACTTCAGCTAGCAGCTTATGGACTTTTAGAATGATATTGTGGTCAGTTAAAGGACAGGCAAAGTACCGCGAACCCCTTAACAAGTTGGTATTAAGGCTCTTTATGCGTTATGAATTCTATTTATAAGTAACTGTCAAAGAACAATCCTCCATATGAATCATCGCCTTTCAACACTTTATATACTACCTTAGAAAAAACATATTACACAAATTTCATCTGTGCAATCTGTTAAATCTGTATGGAAAATTAAAATAGAAGTCTAGCCTTATTCAGCAAACCCTATAATAATTAAAATCATTAATACCAGTCCGCATGAATTCTGACAGTTCCTAAATAGAAAACAGCCCCTATCGAAAAGGTTAATTGACCGGTAGTGTTTTTTTCTCCCATATGTACCCCATCAAAATAATGGTCTTGTTTGTAATTCAAGATATAACTAAGATCTGTTGACAAGGCTATCCCTTCTGTTATTTTAATCAAGGGGGTTACCCCAATAATATAATTTATAGTTTCATCCTGAAAATCATTTTTGTATATTGATTTGTTTAGGGTCACTCCAAAACCAGTATGCAGATACACCCCTACGGTCTCTCTGGTAGCCCTGACTAATCCCATTGCCTTTCCAAGGCTATAATGAGCCTGAGCATCCATTCGAAAAGATTTGAAACCAAAATTAGCTTCATTTCCGGTAAACTTATCAAAAGACAAGGTTCCTTTTATCCCCCAGTCCTGATCTAACATGTACCGAATACCCCCTTCAAAATGAGTAACCGATTTAAAATTATCATTCGTAAGTGAAGAGGATGCATAGCTCGAAGGAATACTCATTCCATAAGCTGCTTCTAACGAAAGTTGATTGAAATTTCCATCAAGACCTTGAGCATGACTTGTAAAACCCATAATTACTAGGGCAATTAGTGCAATTTTGTTTTTCATTGTGGTTTTGTTTTAAAAAAGATATAAAGAATAACGCTAGATCACATTCGGTTCTTATAATTTAATTGAATTTATTTTATTACGATAAGACTTGGATGCAAAAGTAGAGATACGTTTTAAAAAAATATTTTAACCAATTATTAAATTGTAATTAATTAGAATTAAGCATATTACCACACAAAACCCAATCTTAAACAACCTTTAATTTCTAAAACTATATTTTCACCTATCCCACCCCCAAAAAACGATCTAAAATTATTTATTTTTTTTAGAATTAGATACGAAGACTTGAGAGCAATCCCTTTTATTCCAGACACAACAAATTTAAGGCTTATAATTATCACTTCTTTACGGTTTTCCTCATTTTTGTTCTTTTTTTTTAAATATTGACGTTTTTTGTGCCGGCTGAGATTAAGTCTTGAATGGGGTTTAGGATAAAAGGAACGAATAACCCAAACCCTTAACATATAAAAGATAACAGAAAAGCCACAACAGATAACTAATTCAAACAAAAATTTGTACTTTGGCCTCACAATCAAAATAATCCGTTTATGACACCATCTACCATCCTACTACTCATCACTATTTATTTTGGAATGTTATTTTATATTTCGCATCGCACGAGTAAAAACAACAGCGGCAATGATGCTTTTTTCAAAGCCAATAAAAATTCCAAATGGTATTTGGTCGCTTTCGGGATGATCGGTACGGCCCTTTCGGGGGTGACTTTTATCTCAGTTCCCGGAGAAGTGGGGGCTCCGAGTGGAGAACAGTTTAAATACTTTCAGTTTGTGATGGGAAATGCCATTGGCTTCATCATCGTGGCTACGGTATTACTGCCTTTGTATTACCGTATGAATCTGACCTCTATTTATGGCTATATCGAAAAACGCTTGGGTTATTACTCCTATAAAACAGCAGCAGCCATATTTCTGGCTAGCCGAACCATAGGCTCCTCATTCAGACTCTATCTTGTGGTAATTGTTTTGCAACGCTTTGTCTTTGATTACTACGGAATTCCGTTTGCAATGACTGTATTGCTTTCGCTAGCATTGATTTTCTCCTATACGTATAAAAGTGGTCTGAAAACTATTATTATCACTGACGCCCTGCAAACATTTTTCTTAGTAACCTCCGTTTTTCTGACCATTTATTTTATTTGTTCGAGTCTGGATTTAAGTATTATTGGTGCTTTTGAAGAGGTGAAAAACAGCAATTATTCTAAGATTTTTTTCTTTGATGATTTCCTCTCGAGTAAATTTCATTTTGTGAAACAAATTCTAGGCGGTATGTTTGTCACCATCGCCATGGTCGGTTTAGACCAAGACCTGATGCAAAAGAACCTGAGTTGTGCAACCATTGGCGAAGCCCAGAAAAACATGTTCACCTTCACCGGAATCTTCGTACTCATCAACATTTTCTTCCTTAGTGTGGGGGCTTTGCTATACATTTATGCGGAGAAAAACGGCATCAGCGTGCCAACGGATTTGGTTACCGGAAAACCCAGGACAGATTTACTATTCCCTGAAATCGCTTTTAATCATTTAACTATTATACCTTCGGTAGTGTTTTTGTTAGGACTGACTGCCGCTACTTTTGCCACCACCGATTCCGCTCTTACGGCACTTACTACTTCTTTTTGTGTTGATTTCTTGGGTATGGACAAAAAAGAGAATCTGAATAAACCCAACATTGTACGTAGCCGACATATTGTGCATCTCAGCTTTTCGTTCCTGATGTTTCTGGTTATTATCTTTTTTAACGCCATTAACGACAGTTCGGTGGTAGGAATGATTTTCAAGGTCGCTTCTTACACTTATGGTCCTCTTTTAGGATTGTATACTTTTGGATTGTTGGTAAAGTCAAAAACGGTAAAAGACAAGTGGGTTCCGTTTATTTGTGTGCTGGCACCTATCCTCACCTTGTTGATTAGTGAAAATTCGGCTACACTTTTTTTTGGATATGTATTTGACAACGAATTGATTATAGTCAATACCCTGATTACCTTTGTTGGCTTGTATCTGATTAGTAAACCTGCGGTGGAGGAAACGCGGTTTTAGTTGCAAATCCATTAGCAGGCTAAAGTTGATAATAGGCCACAGATTAAAAGGATTAAAGGGATTTGCATTGATTCTAAGGGTTTTGTGCGAACATCATAGTATTTATAGATTTGATTCCGTACTCGGATAAACGCAGATTCGCTTTGCGAAAAACGGATTAAACAGATTTGAACCGACAGAAGAGTTTTGTGTGAAATAGATTTGATTCCGTACTCGGATAAACGCAGATTCGCTTTTCGAAAAACGGATTAAACAGATTTGAACCGACAGAAGAGTTTTGTGTGAAATAGATTTGATTCAGTACTCGGATAAACGCAGATTAGCTTTGCCAATGCAAGGATTAAACAGATTTGCACCGACAGAAGAGTTTTGTGTGAAATAGATTTAATTCAGTACTCGGATAAACGCAGATTTGCTTTGCCAATGCAAGGATTAAACAGATTTGCACCGACAGAAATGAATATAAATGAATTAATTTTAGGCTTCCAGCCATTAAAAAGCCGAAAGCTTAAGTATTAATACTGATTTGTAGTCAATAAAACCAAGGTACAGGCTACTTCGGCTTTTATATTATTCAATTCCAATAATTGGTAGAACTCTGGATTCTCTGTTCCGGGATTAAAAATAACTCGTTTTGGCTTTGATTCAACGATGTAATTGTAATAATCACGTTGGCGTGTTGGGTTCAAATACAAAGTGATAGTATCGATGTTTTTTAATGGAATGGCTTTGGTTTGGATTTTTATTCCTGCCACTTCCCCTGCATTTTGGCCAATAGCTAAAACGGAATGTCCTTTTTCAACTAACATGGTAATGGCTTTGTAAGCGTATCGATCTGGTTTCGCGCTGGCGCCGAGAACCAATGTTTTTTTATTTTTCATTTGGCAAAAGTACGATTTTGTAGTTGATTTTTTGAATCCTTATGAAATTAAGATTAGTAAGGTGTTGGTTGTGATGCTAATATTTTGCCTGTTGGTGTGGTTCCGCTTTTGGGTGAATGGTATCGAGAACATGAAAATTATTGTAAAAATGGTTCTCAATACCTGCCTGTGGCAGACAGGCTTTTTTTATTTCCTTCTACTACAGAAAAAATACGCCATTAACTTTTTATTAATTAGTTAAATAACAGAATACAATTATAAGAAAAAAAAACATCATTGCATTTTAATTGAAATTCTACTTATGATAGAATTATGTGTTTTTAATTGTTATTTTTCTTTTTTGCATCGCCCAAAAAAGAAACAAAAAAGTCTAGCCCTAGACTGTTCGCCGACCCGCTATTTCCTCAATTCTGAAATCAAACAAACTCCCCCGAAAGCTTTCGGGGTCAAACAGCGTTTGATTTTTTCAGAATTTTCGAAAAGCGGGTACCCGGCTGCCACAGTCAATGGGCGGTGCCTTTCGACAAGTATTTTTTATTTGTTATTTTATATTGCTTTTTCGCCAATAACAAGTTTGCTTGAGGGTGGTGGTTGGGCCCCTGACCCCAGATTGCCGCGTTACACTCGCAATGACAGGGGAATGGGTGTTGGTTGATGGGCCACAGATTATACGGATGAACGCGGATTTTTATAGTTATGGGAGGGTTGGGTTCTATCTTTTGGCCGGTATGGCTATCCTATCATTTACTTTCTCTATTAATTTATTGAATAACAATTATATATATAAAAGGAGTGTTGTGTTTTAATTAAAAAGCTACAAATGATAGAATAATGTGTTTTTAATTGCTGTTTTTCTTTTTTGCATCGCCCAAAAAAGAAACAAAAAAGTCTAGCCCTAGACTGTTCGCCGACCCGCTATTTTCTCAATTCTGAAATCAAACAAACTCCCCCGAAAGCTTTCGGGGTCAAACAGCGTTTGATTTTTTCAGAATTTTCGAAAAGCCGGTACCCGGCTGCCACAGTCAATGGGCGGTGCCTTCCGACAAGTATTTTTTATTTGTTATTTTATATTGCTTTTTCGTAAAAAAATTATGCCTCGAACATACGAACGTTACTTATAACTTATTTATAGAAAACTAAATTATTATTCTTTTGGCAAGAAAATTTCTGCCATCATACATCGGGCACTTCCTCCGCCGCAGGCTTCGATGGTATCGAGACTGGAACTCAGAATAGTTACATGTTCTTCAAGTTGAGCAATTTGCTTTTTGGTCAAACTCTGATGGGCTGAGTTACTCATTACCAAATAACGTCTGTCATCTGCTCCTTTTAGTTCCAGCATATTTCCGGCAAAATTATTGACTTGAGCCTCAGTAATCAAAATGATTTCTTTTTCGTCACCTCTCAAACTATCTATAACCATTTTTCGCTCCTTCTTATCATCGATACAATCGGCACAAATTACAGCAAAGGTTTCGCCAATACACATCATCACATTCGTATGATAAATGAGTTTTCGTTCTCCAGCTACCGTTTGAAAAGCTTCGAAGATCACGGGAGAATATTCGAAATCTTCACAGAATTCAATGAACAGTTCTTCATCTGCGCGAGGTGACAAGGCGCAATAGGCTTTGCTGTTTTCTCTGTCTAATACTAAACTTCCTGTACCTTCGAGATAGAATCCATCTTCTTCGGCCGAAGTATAATCCATGATTTCGTTAATGACAAACCCATTGTCTTCGAGAATATCCAGAATGTCTTCGCGGCGTTCCTCCCTGCGGTTTTCGGCAAACATAGGATACAAAACCACATCTCCATTTTCGTGAAAGGAAATCCAGTTATTCGGAAAAATACTGTCTGGTGTGTCCGGAGTCAGGGTGTCATCAACCACGATAACATTGACTCCTACCATTCGAAGTTTTTGCACCAAAGCATCAAATTCTTGTTGCGCTTTGGCATTCACAGTTTCCTTTGACAAGCCGTCCAAGACCTTTTGGTAGTAATTGTTTACAGCAGTTTGTTCGTTCATCCGAAACGCCACGGGGCGAATCATTAAAATGGAATTTGTTGTTTGGTTCATATATTTTTTATGTATTTATTTGTTTATTTCGTTCGTACGTTCGTTCGTTCGTAGAGACGCACTGCAGTGCGTCTCTACTGTGCGTCTCTACCGTGGGGCGTCTCTACTGTGCGTCTCTACCGTGCGTCTCTACCGTGGTGCGTCTCTACGAAAAAATTTAATCTCTAATTAACGGCAAGGTGGAACATCGCAATAATCCTTCCTGTTTGGCAATTTGGGCATAGGGAATTTCTTCCACGGTAAAACCCTGGTCTCGCAGCCAAGTGTTGAGCCGCTTGAATTTTTTTTCTGAAACTACGACATTGGTATCTATAGAAAAAATATTGGAATTCATATGATACATTTCTTTTCTGCTGATATGAAAGAGGTTTTCATATCCAAAAAGGTTCACTAAAAAAAGATAATCGGCTTCTTCTCGGAATCCTCTTTTGTAAATTATTCCTTTGTTTTCGCCCACAGGCTGAAAACAACAATCCAAATGCAGGGCATTGTCCCGAGCTTCTATTTTTGATTTTAGCAAATCGAATTCCTTTACTGTCTTGTTGGGAAATAAGTCCCGAATGTATTGTACCCCTTGTGTGTTTGTCCTTGCAGTAATATAATCTTTGTAATCACTGCCTTTGTAGGTTCCAATAAAAATGTAATCCTTCCACAACATCACGTCGCCTCCTTCTATATGAACTTCTTCGGGCGGACGAACAACTTTAGCCGTATGAATCTGGTCAATTATATATTGAATGGCGTCTAATTCTCGCTCTCTGTCCGGTAAAATATTGGATTTAATAAAGACATCTTCAATAACAAAACCAATGTCTCTCACGAAGATCTGATTGTAATTTTCTATTATTTCGGGGCGAAAAACGACAATATCATATTTTTTGAAAACCTGGTCAAAAGCCTCCATTTCAAGTACCATATCTTCTTCTTTTGGGTACGTTCCCGCTAGGATATGTTCCAATGATTTGGGGTCATACGCTTCTTCAATTGATGGTGTGGGCCCGTTATTAATTGCAGTACCCAAAACAACTGCTCGCAGTCTTGAAGTTTCATTTTTTATGTTTAGTCCCAGCATAGTTTTTGATTCGTCTTTTGTCAAAGATAAAAAAAGCCCCGCATTTTGCGTGGCTTTCTAAAAATATTTTAACGTTTTATCTTTTTAATTTTTTGAGTTTTGCCGGGCTTTGTTTGCAATCAAAAATCGCAAATACTACTATTTGGTTTTTAACCTTCCTGTATAAGATTTTAAAATGCCTTACAATTATCCTTCTGTAATTTGGATTAATATCATCAACCAGAAACTCTTCAGAAAATATTATTTTATCAGCTTCAAAAATTATTTCGATTATTATTTTTAATGCTACTTTTTCTGAAACTATCAAGTAAAAATCATAAATAGCGTCTAAATCATTTTCGGCCTCCAAAGTCCAAATGAGATCGAAATCACTCCTTTTCAATATTATATTTTTTCTTTAAATCAATTTGAGATATTACATTTCCGTTTTTAAGGTCTTCCTCTGATTTTTGAAGTTTTTGATTGTATGAATTTTCATTTAACGGCTCTCCAAGAACGGAATAGCCAACAACTTCTTCGCTTTGGTTTTCTAAAATTTCTCTCACTTTTTCCAATACAATATCTTTTTTTGTACGCAAAAGCAATTCTATTAATTCTAATTTTGTAGCAGAAATATCCATCGTATACAATTTTAAATATCAAATATACAAAAAAGCTCCCTGCCGCGGCAGAGAGCTTTAAATTTTAACGTTTGTCCGAAGGAACAAAATCCCTCAGTCCATAGCCAGTATAAATCTGTCTTGGTCTTCCGATAGGCTCTTTCTTTTCTCGCATTTCTTTCCATTGTGCAATCCATCCCGGTAAACGTCCTATGGCGAACATTACGGTAAACATATCCGTTGGGATTCCCAAAGCACGGTAAATAATTCCGGAATAGAAATCGACATTCGGATATAGTTTTCTGGATACAAAATACTCATCGACCAAGGCGGCGGCTTCTAATTTTTTGGCAATGTCCAAAATCGGATCTTCAACACCTAATGTTTTTAAAACCTCATCCGCTGCTTTTTTGATAATTTTAGCTCTTGGATCGAAATTTTTATAGACTCTGTGTCCAAAACCCATCAGTCTGAAAGGATCGTTTTTGTCTTTGGCTTTCTCCATATATTTATCGGCATCCCCACCGTTGGCGTGAATTTCTTCCAACATTTCGAGAACAGCCTGATTTGCTCCTCCGTGAAGCGGTCCCCAAAGGGCAGAAACTCCGGAAGAAACTGAAGCAAATAATCCTGCGTGAGAAGAACCCACCATTCTCACTGTCGAGGTAGAACAGTTTTGTTCGTGGTCAGCGTGAAGGATAAACAATTTATCTAATGCTTCTACAATTACAGGATTAGCTTTATAAGGCTCTGTTGGCAATTTAAACATCAATTGCATAAAATTCTCAACGTATCCTATAGTGTTATCGTAATAATTCAAAGGATAGCCCATGCTTTTTCTATAGGTCCAGGTAGCAATAACAAGAAATTTTCCCAGTGTTTTGCATACTGCTTCATACAAATCTTTTTTATTATCCGGATTTACGGCTTTCGGGTTGAAGGCAGTCAAGGCACTTGTCAAGGCGGACAAAACTCCCATTGGGTGGGCGGTTTTTGGAAAGCCGTCAATGATGCTTTTCATTTCCTCATTGACCAGAGTGTATTTTCTAATATGAGTTTCGAATTCGACCATTTGTTCTTTAGTAGGCAATTCTCCAAAGATTAACAAATAGCATACTTCAAGAAAATCTGCTTTGTCTGCTAATTCTTCAATGGAGTATCCTCTGTAACGTAAAATTCCTTCTTCTCCGTCCAAAAAAGTGATTTCGCTGGTACAGGCACCTGAATTTTTAAATCCCGGATCTAAAGTGATTGCCCCTGACAAATCACGTAATTTATTGATGTCAATCCCTACTTCGTTCTCCGTTCCGACAATTATAGGAAACTCGTATTTTTTGCCATCAATTTCTAATGTTGCTACTTTTGACATAATTACTATTAAATTATTTAATTTCTTCAAAATTAAGAAAATTTACGCTAATAGAAAGTCACATTTGTTACAAAATTAATAAAAATTCAAAAAAAATAGCCCTCCACATCAGCGGAAGGCTATTTGTATTATAATTGCACTATTTTATTTTATTTAAAAGCTTTCAATCCAGGGAAATAGGCTGTATTTCCTAGCTCTTCCTCAATTCGGATCAATTGATTGTATTTTGCCATACGGTCTGAACGTGAAGCCGAACCGGTTTTAATTTGACCACAATTCAAAGCTACAGCTAAGTCAGCAATAGTATTATCTTCCGTTTCTCCTGAACGATGTGACATTACTGAAGTATAACCTGCATTTTTTGCCATGTTTACGGCTGCAATTGTTTCTGTCAATGTTCCAATTTGGTTTACTTTTACCAAAATAGAATTGGCAATTCCTTTTTCGATTCCTGTAGAAAGACGTTCCACATTGGTTACGAATAAATCATCTCCAACCAATTGCACTTTGTCTCCAATTCTTTCAGTCAATAATTTCCATCCGTCCCAGTCATTTTCGTCCATTCCGTCTTCGATAGAGATAATTGGATATTTAGCTACCAATTCAGCCATATAATCTACTTGTTCTGCTGAAGTTCTGATTTTTCCTGTTGGACCTTCAAATTTAGTATAATCGTATTTTCCGTTTTCGTAAAATTCAGAAGAAGCACAGTCTAAAGCTACCATTACTTCGTCACCAAATTTATAACCAGCAGCTTCCACCGCTTTTTTGATAGTATCCAAAGCATCTTCGGTTCCACCAGCCAAGTTTGGAGCAAAACCACCTTCGTCACCTACAGCAGTACTCAAACCTCTGTCGTGCAATACTTTTTTAAGATTATGAAAAATTTCGGTTCCCATTTGCAAAGCATGTGTAAAAGAAGTTGCTTTTACCGGGATAATCATAAATTCCTGAAAAGCGATAGGCGCATCAGAATGAGATCCTCCGTTGATGATATTCATCATTGGAACAGGCAATGTATTTGCCGAAACTCCACCAATATATCTGTATAATGGCAATCCCAATTCGTTAGCCGCTGCTTTTGCCACAGCAAGAGAAACACCAAGAATTGCATTTGCACCCAAAATTGATTTGTTATGTGTACCGTCTAAATCAATCATTGTCTGGTCAATCAGGTTTTGTTCAAAAACAGATATTCCCAATAATTCTTCGGCTATTTTAGTATTTACATTTTCCACCGCTTTTAAAACGCCTCTTCCAAGAAAGTTTTTTCCTCCGTCACGTAATTCCACTGCTTCGAATTTTCCGGTTGAAGCCCCAGATGGAACTGCTGCTCTTCCTAAAACACCGTTTTCTGTAACTACATCTACTTCTACTGTAGGATTTCCTCTTGAATCGAAAATTTGTCTTGCGTGAATTTTGATAATAATACTCATTTTTCTGATTTTAAATGTTGAAATATAATTTATTGTATTACAAATATATTATTTCTATAATTAACGCTAGTTCAAAAACGATTAATGTTATTAACGAAAACGTTATAATGTCATAAATAGAAAGGGCTTGGGCAATTTCACTTAAAAAAACTTCTATTATAGGTTCTTATTGTGGTATTTTGACACCTTACTATTTTATCTTTAAACCATTAAGGCATTAAGAATCATTAAGAAAATTGGGACAGATACATTTGACTGGTTTTTCTGGGTTTCAAATGGGTGGCAGAGCTGTTTTGGAATCGTAATCTTGGGCCTCACAAAAAACTCTTTTATAGGTGCTAATGGGTGTACTACTACTATTCCATTTTTTTAACCATTAAGACATTAAGAATCATTAAGAAAATTGGGTAAATCTAGATTTCAATATTATGTCAATTATTCAAAATGGTTCGCTCTCTATTTTTTAATTATTTTAAGTTGCTGCGCAATACCCTGCAGCAAACTAAAAGTATGCAAAGTGGTAAGAGAAAAAAAATCAACCGCAGATTTGCGGATTATTTATCATTGTTGTCCGATAAAATCAAAGTATAGTCCCTACAGGACAAATTTGCGATTTATAACTGTCTTGCTACCAATATTTAACCTCTACGAGGTATGCTCCGTTAGGAGCTAAATGTAGGTAGAATAAAAATCAAGCT
>CAMCFT010000032.1 GCA_945874225.1 Flavobacterium psychrophilum | reverse complement strand
AATAAAAATAAAAAAAATAAATACAATGCTGTTTTCAAAAGAAATAATATATTGGTAGTTCGTCTTTGCACCATAAAACAAAGGCCTGAATAAGAGCAGCCAAATTCGTTCCAGATAAGAAGTCTCAATTAAACTAATACCACTTCCACTTTGCTTAGCATAATCATTGAATTCATAGAATTTTTGCGAAATACTTTCAAAAGTCAAGGTTTTCATATGAGCAAAAAACATTAATATGGGAACCGAAATAGCCATAATAGTCAAACACAGAATCGACAACTTTATTTTTATGCTTTTTGAGATATTCTTTTGAGTAAGACAATAAGTAGCAAAAGCCACCATTGTAGCTAAAAAAACATGAGGCCTTAGAAGTATGAATGCTATTAAAACAATAATGTGTAAAAAATGTACTTTAGATTTATTTTTAAATTCAAACAATAAATAAGTCAAAAAAAAGAAAACCAAAACATCTTTTCCCAAAAAACCGGTCCAATAATGCAGCGAAGGTATCAAAAAAAGCAATTGTATTAGCGGAATTCCCTTAAAAACGAGACTTTTTGTATAATGCCCGGACATCTGATCAAAATACCACAAAAAACATTGATAACTAATTGTCGCAAAAAGTAAAAAAAGGACAAATAAGCTCACTCCAGCTTGAACTAAAGGATAAATTAAAAAAACCATAAATGAGGTCCCTAATCCAAAAAGTGATATCCACGAATTCGCATTTCCAGCAATTTCATAAAAAGAAAAAGCATCATTTACGGGAAAGTCAATGGTATTTTTATATGCGAATCCCATGCCCGCAAAATGGACTATAAAAAGCACTATTAAAAGCAACTTCTGAACCCCTACTCGTCTTACATAATAAGAATTCGTGATATATAAAATATAAATTATTAAAATCAGGAACAGGATGGAATTCGCCATTAAATTTTTAGTTCATTTATTTTGGAATACATTTTTTTATACCATAATTGAAAACAATAAAATGTCCAAACTCTAAAAGCATTGTCTATTTTACTTTCTAAATGATTGTATACTAGCTTTGAAATAATTTCGTGATTAAATATGTTTTGCTCTTCAATAAATTTTTTATCAATATAAGTTAGCAATTCCTCTTTTAAAATACCTCGTAACCAGTCTCCAACAGGCACTCCAAACCCTTGTTTTGATTTATTTAAAAAATCTTTAGGAAAATAATGTTTGAAGGATTCCTTGAGCAAGTGTTTTTTATCCCAGTTATGTATCAAATAACTTTCCGGCAAACTATTAGTAAAACCCCATAAATCTTTGTTGAGAAATGGTGCTCTGCATTCTAATGAAGTCATCATAGCAGAACGGTCTACTTTTACTAACAAATCTCCTTCCAGACTCAAGATCCTGTCAATGTTTCTGAAATCCGTAAGTGATTTATTCTTTAATCCGATTGTTTTTTTATAATAGCCCAGTGGGTCAATTATATAATTATTAAAATTAAAAATCTCTTTTCGCTCCTTTTCTAAAAAGGCAAGTGAAATAATATCATAATAAAAATCACCTTCAAAATCTACTGCTTTCATAAATCTTTTCGCTTTAAACATCAAACCGCGTTGATCATCTTTAGAATGCAACATACGGTCTAAAACAGTAAAAGAAAAATTATGAACGGGTTTTGGAATACATTGGGTATAATAATGATTCAGCCTTCCCATATAATATTTGTTGTAACCTCCATAAACTTCATCACCACCATCTCCTGTTAGGGCAACTGATACAAACTTTTTGGTTTTACTGGCCACTAAATAGGTAGGCAAAGCTGATGAATCGGCATAAGGTTCGTCAAAATTTAATATGATGTTGCTTATATTTTCGGCCAGATCATTTTCGGCCAATATAAACTCATGATGATTGCTGTTTATGATTTTTGCGATGGTACGGGATTTATCCGTTTCATCGAATGATTTTTTATCGAATCCCACCGAGAATGTTTCTATTTTTGTATTGGATTGATGGGCTAAACATAAAGAAACTATGGAGGAATCTACACCACCTGAAAGAAATGTGCCAATTGGAACGTCAGAGATTGAACGACTTTCAACACTTTTATGTACTAGATCATGATTTATTTTCGCTGCCTCCTTCTTACTTAAATTAGAATAGTTGGAAACTATGTTTTGTTTAATTTCCTGAATTGTGAAATTAAAATTATCGCAATCAAATTCTAAATAATGATTTGCTTCCAGTTTTAAAATAGATTCATAAATCGTGAAGGGTGCTGGAATATAAGTTAACTGAAAATATAAGTTTAATCCTTGCTTGGAAATTTCAGGTTTATAAGGCAAAACCTTCATCAGCGATTTTAGTTCAGAACACCAATAAAAATTATCGCTATTCAAAGTATAGTAAAGTGGTTTTTCACCAAAAAAATCACGGGCAAGAAATACTTTGTTTACGGTTTTATCGTATATACTAAAAGCAAACATCCCGTCGAGCATCGCAAATGACAGCACTCCATATTTTTCATACAAAGCAATAATTACTTCGGTGTCTGAATTAGTTTTAAAATTATAATCGCTTAAATGTTCTTGTCTTAGTAATTTGTAATTATAAATCTCTCCATTAAAAACAATTATTTTCTGACTATCAGCAGAAAAGATAGGTTGTTTTCCTGTTGATAAATCTATAATTGACAGCCGGCGCATCGCCATTCCTATCGAAAAATTTTGATTGCTTTCGGTAAAAAAACCATCTTGATCAGGGCCTCGATGGATAATCTCGTTATTCATTTTATCCAGAATCCCATCAATGATTTTCGATTCTTTAAAGCCCTTTGATACGAATCCATTTATTCCGCACATACATTATATAAATTTTTTATAATACCTTCTTTAGGGCAAACAAGACGATTGAAACGATTCATAAACAGAACAGCCCCTTTTATTCCTTGTAAAATTTTATTTAAATCTTTTAAAAACTGCAATATAAGCCTCACTATTCCCTTCTACAGTATAATATTTTGTATAATCCACATAATTTTCTTTCCCTACTTCTCTAAAATAATCCTGATTATGATACACTTTTTCAAAAGCATTAACCCAATCTTCTATCGTAATGGCATGCAGATTTTTTTTGCTCCTGTTAATTTTAACATTTGCTTCAAGTGGAGTAGCAATGGTAGGCAAAGAACATCCCATATATTGTACTAATTTAAAACCGCATTTTCCTTGATTGAAAGGAGTATTCTCTAAAGGCATTATTCCTAGGTCAAATTTATGTATTTCTTCTATTTCGGTTTTAGAATCCCATTTGATGAAGTTTACGTTCAAATGAGCAAATTTCCTTTGTTCATTTGCATCAAACCCAATTAAGTTTAACTGAAATTTTAGTTTTTTGCTTAGTTCCTCAAATGCGGGAATAAGTTTTATAACATTAAAACTTGTAGCTCTTGAACCTATCCAGCCTATTGTAAAAATAGTGTTGGTTTTGCTTTCCGGTTTTTGAGTATACACTTCTTTAGGAATTGATGTAGGTATTTCAATAACATTAGTGTTAAGCCTGCTTATATAAGTTGTCAAATAGGGACTCCCACTTACCACATAGTTGGCGTTATTTATAACATGATCAATTTTATTATGGAGAAATAATTTAATAAAAAAATTATTAGAGGCGTTATAATTATGAAAAATGGCATCATCATAATCAACAATATATTTTATTTTGAGTAGTTTGAGTAGATTCTCAAAAACAGCAGGGAAGTATGTAAACAATTCATATTCTATATAGATCAAATCATATTTATAAATTTGAAATAATTTAAAAGCCCTTCTTAAATAATAATATAGTGTATATACTGTTTTTTGTACTTTATTATTGGTAAAAAAATGGGGGCCAAACAAAGGGGCAACAGCAACCTGAATTCCCGCTTTTTCATAAGAGTTTAAATATTGATACACCCTATACCTGCTACTGGGACCCAACTCGTTGTATTTTGTAAAAAATAAAATTTTCATAGTTTCATTTTAAATAAAAAACAAACCCTGCCAGATTCCCTTTGTAATCATCTTAATTTTTTCCCTTTTCAATTTTTCAAAAAAGAGAATACTTACAATCGTTTTGCCAAATGATAAAACATCTCTTAGGACAAAAAGAGGGAAGACTAAAAAATACTTTTTATATATATAAATTTTATTGCGCGCATAATAAAACCTTCGCAAAGGAGAATGATTGGTACAAATTATAGGCATTCCCAGAAAATAATGAATTTTACTTTCTCCTAAATGATGACACAATACACTCTGCTGGGATTGTATGATTTTGAATCCGTTTTTCTGAAGCCGAAGACATAACTCAAAATCGACATAATCAATAAACATTTTAGAATCAAATCCTCCAACTGATGTCAGAATCGCAACATTGCAGAGACATCCTGAAGTTATGGCCGTAAATATCTCGACATATTCTTCAGACACCGTTACAAAATGATGACTATTCATGTCTTTTAAACTTGGGCAAACAATAGCTATTTTGTCGTTTTTGAAGCCTAAAAGCAAATTTTGTATCGTGGTACTTTCAAAAAAAGAATCCTGATCCATGGTCAAAACATAATCAAAATGATGTTCCTGAGCATAAAAAAGAGCCTGATTTAATCCATCAGCGATACCAAGATTTGAACTATTGCTCAGTACTTTTATAGTATCACTTTCCAAATGAAACAATTCTGAAATTGCCTTAGAGCCATTATCAACAATAATAACGGCATCTACAGAATCAATAAAAGAAGTGATGTTTTTATTTAATAAATTTAAATCTGGGTTATAGGTTATAATTACCCCTAGAATTGTATTCATTTTGAAATAGAATTTATAACAATTACGCCAAACTTGATAGGGATATTATTTTTCATTAGTTTATTGATATGTAAATAAAAGCTAAACAAAAAGTAAAACTGAGTATGCATAATTATCTTACCAAGTTTTTAACGATGAGCGTTTCCAAGTATTAGTTGCTACACATAAATACATATAGTTTTCATCATATCTAATTTCACCAAGTGTTCCTGGAGCCGTTGCACTTACTGGAGCGATGTTTAATGCTGATAATTTGTATTGTGTTGATTCTACTGTTCCAGATACTTGTAATTTATTAACATTATCATCTGTCGTTGTCCCTATTAATAAATTACCATTAGATGTCATTCTCATTCTTTCTGTAAGTTCTCCGGATAATGCGACATCAAATGCTAAATCTGCTGATTGTGAAGCAGTCGCTCCACCTACTGTATAGGCATTGATTTTTACACCATCAATATTACTTGAACTTCCTGGTACCCCCATAACTATTGCTGTCCCTCTTCCTGCTCCTCCATTTCCTGAATTTGATATAGATAATCGTGTATCAATGTTAGCTGTGGCTGGGTAGTTTAATAAAACTGATGAGCCACTTTCTTGAATAGCACTATTGCCTAAAATTGAAGTTCCTATTACTTTTGGCAAATAGCCTACAGCCAAACTACCTGTCACCGGATTATTCAAGAGCGGTTGATAAATAGTTGCATCTATACTCCCATCCGCCTTTAAAAACTGAGACGAAGTTCCTCCTGATTTTATAAACGAAGTGGCTGTTGTTGTTCCGTTTACTTGCAATTTATTAAGATTATCATCTGTCGTTGTCCCTATTAATAAGTTACCATTAGATGTCATTCTCATTCTTTCGGTTAGTGTCCCTGATAACGCAACATCAAATGCTAAATCCGCTGATTGTGTGGCAGTGGCTCCACCTACTGTATAGACATTGATTTTTACACCATCAACATTACTTGAACTTCCTGGCACTCCCATAACTATTGCTGTTCCTCTTCCTGCTCCTCCATTCCCTGAGTTTGATATGGAGAGACGAGTATCAATGCTAGCTGTGGCGGGGTAATTTAATGAAACCGA
Source organism: Flavobacterium psychrophilum (assembly GCA_945874225.1). GTDB lineage: Bacteria > Bacteroidota > Bacteroidia > Flavobacteriales > Flavobacteriaceae > Flavobacterium > Flavobacterium psychrophilum_M. The sequence goes on along the minus strand of CAMCFT010000032.1, from coordinate 27,636 downwards.
TGAGCCATTTTCAATTATAGCACTATTGTCTAAAGTTGTAGTACCTGTAAATTTTGGCAAAAAACCAGTCTGTCCGGTTCCCATAAGAGGAATTGTGGGTGTGCTAACAGATCCATCAGCCATAAGAAATTGTGCAGATGTCCCTCCAGATTTTATAAACGAAGTTGCCGTTGTTGCTCCATAAAAAGTGGCATCACCTAATGGATTTAATGTTAAGGACGAAAGCCCTCCACTTCTTAAAATTACATTCCCCCCAATATTATTAAAAATGTCTCCAATATAAAAAGTATTATCAGGTGATAAATTAAATACCGAAGCAACTCCCCCAGCATTATTTTTATATTGAAAATACCTTCCATTATCCATTAATATATTCCCTGATTGTACTTTAAGAATATTGTTTATCCTTGTTTCAGCAGTATAAAAATTAGTACTTGTTGGAGTTATTTGAAATAAATTATTTACTCCTTCTCTAACAGTAAAACTTCTATCAGTTCCACTTGAACCAATGTTAGAAATTACAGCCCAGCCATCTGTGCCATCATCTTTTTGATAACCCCTCGCATAATAAGGTCTTGATATCTGAACTGTTGTACCATTTGGAGAAAATGCCTGAACATAAAATTCTGTTCCAAACTTTAAATCCCCAATGTAGTCAAAATAATTATCCTCTAAACCAATCATTATACTTGGTTTTCCTGCTGTTGTAGCTTGTCCTGAATGCCATCCTGTATTGTACCCTAAGAAAGTTCCGTGATTGTAGGTTCCGGCTCCTGCTCCTGGATTAGGGAAAGAATTAAAATCTAATCCAAAAGTTTCATTTCCTGCTGTAGAAGGAGTAATTTTAAATAAGTTTAACGAAGTCGTTTCTGCAATTTGACTCGTGTTTTTATTTATTTTTAAATCTAAAGCATCATATACAACATCCTCACTTGGGGCAGTTGTGGTAACGTCATTTGTAATAGTTTGAGATATTTTACCCTCTACAGCTAAATCACCATTACCTAATAGGGAATTTCCATTTATAGTCTTAATATTTACAGCATCAACTAAAACATCTTGTTTATTCGCTAAATTAGAAGTCAAATTCAATAATTGAATATACTCATTAGGAGCGAGAAGTCCAGAATTAGTCTCAGATGCTATAGGGACAATAGCATCATCACCAGTATCTGAAACTACAACTCCATTGGTGGGACCTGCAGTGAAAGATAAGTTTGTTGAACCTCCATTTGTGGCATGCAAAGCAAAAGGAACCGAAGTAAAGGGTTGATTACTAATTTCGACGAAAGAAGAACAAGTACCATTCAAATCTACTTCGACTATTAGGCTCTTTGACGTTTTATTCCACACAATATCATTAAAAGTTGCCGCTGAACCTCCAGAAGGAAGACCACTGCCTATTATTGTATTAATCATTCCAAAATCATCAGTAGATGAAGTAATGGTTTCTTGATAATCAATCAGTGAGCTACTATTTAAAATTTTAAATTGCAAACATATAGTTTGATTCGCCAAGGGTGTGTTCCCGTTTGGATCAAGAATTACTACCTGATAGCTTATTCCGTTAGTTTGGGAATAAACGAAAGAACTAAAAAGAATTAAAAACCAGAATTGTATTTTTTTCATAATTGTATACATAGCATTTTAAAAAAAACTATTTTTTTTTATTACATTATATCTGTATTAATTTAATCTACAGGATTATTTGTTATTTAAAAGCTTTGTGTTTCTCACTTATTAAGAAAATTGATTTTTCCTGTATCTCAAGTTAGAAAAAAAATTAAATTTTTTAAATCAAAAAAATTAACTTTTCTTTTTATTGTTGTTTTAAAATTTTTGCAAAATAAGTATAGTTTAAAGCCGAGAGTTGAACCATATAATTACTTGCAGGTAAAAGTCCTAATTCAATAGTCAAAATATTTTCATTAGCTCTTTTTTTCTGCTGAAACACTATTCTGCCTTGCATATCAGAAACGGTTACAGTAATTAAATCTCCTATAGACTTAGAAAATTGAAAATTTATTGATTCAATAAAAGGATTTGGATAATTAATAGTTGTATTAACTGGAAATAAGTTTTTTTTTTGATGCTTTTTCCTATTCCCTTGTTGGTAACCTTGAACATAAGCATGCCTGCTTTTTGATTGATTTCCAATAACACTTTGTTGCCCAATAGTTTGATTAATATACACCCCATTGTTGAGTTTTACACCCGTGCCTTGAGAAGAAAGTGCTTGATGATGAATTATTGTTTGCCCATAAGACAAAACATTCAAGTTTAATAAAATAAATCTCATATTGTATAGTGTTTTTGGTTTTGTATTTAATTCGACAATATATTCACTATAAATTCAAATGAAACACTATTGAAACCCATACTATTATTACACTTTGTTGTGCACCATATTTTAATACTTATTTAGGCTCCGGGTATTTTGTTTCTCCAACAACATCAATCAAATCAACTGTCCCCCAATCAAAATTCTCAACCTCTCTGATTTTTTTACCGAGAAACTCACTATGGCAATAAAGCCCTCCTATTGGTTTGTTTTTTAAATACCCATCCGCTAAGGATGAAAATCTACCAACTATCGGATTTGACATACCCGCTTCTATACATTCAAATCCAAGAGCTTTTGAAAATAAAGTCCTTAATCCCATATCGCTAAATTGGAAAAAATTCCAAGGCCTTTCGTGAGAGGAAAACGAAAAATGAGTTTCAACAAAAACAATTCCACCAATTTTTAAAAGCTTTGAAATTTCAGTAGCTACAACCCAAGGCATTGCAAAATGCTCAAAACAAGCACTTGAGTAGATCAAATCGAATTTTTCTTCTTCTCTAAAGTAGGAAGAAAGCTTATGGACATCGCCTACAACATCGACATTATCTCCAGCATAAAAGTCAAATCCTATATATGTTGCATTAGAGAATTCTTTTCGGGCATTTGATTTTCCTGTTACCTCACGACTACCGATTTCTAAAATTCTCATTCCGGGCTTATTCCCAATTTCATATAAATGTTTTCGCCAATTTTGATGACTGACTGTTTTAGACATAGGCACATCTGCGGCTAAAAATTGTTTATCAAATAGTGACTCAATTAATACTGGTAATTTAAATCCTACTTCCAAAATTTTCTTGATAGTTTTATTCATTGTTTTTTGATGTGGGTTCTAAAAGTTGTTTTTTGATTTTACTACAAAACAGAACCCATTAGTTTTGCATAAACAGTTAAATAGTATTACAAATTTAAATTAACATTTTTAAAAAAAAATTTAAAAAAAAGTACAATAGAAATCATATAAATCCAAGTGGGCAATAAAGACATGTATTGTTCCTGAAAGAAAGACATAAATAGGGGATACAACATAATGGAATATATGAATGTATCCATAAATTTACGCCCATTAATAGCTTTTAAATAAAAAAAAGTATGCAAAAGAGCCATACTAAATACAACAATTGTCATAAATAAAAATCCGAAATCTTGAAAATAAATTTTATAAATAGTATAAACATTAGTTTCAAATGGGATTGATGCATATTGATCTACTAAATCACTTGGTTTATTTTCCACTATACCAATTTTGTATAACATACTATAAAAAAAACGAAAGGAATTTTCTCCAAAGGTGTTTATATAATTCGAATGAATAAAGGAGTCAAAAGCGCTTAAACTCCCAATAAAATAAACCATAAAACTTTCAAATACTCCGGAAATGTTTTCTTGTAAATTATTCTCGGTTGACCCTCCTTTATTTAGCAAAATACCAATTGTTGAAAACAATACTAATACACTTGATATTCCATAAACCAAATGTTTCTTTCTTAATTTTTTAAAAATAATCAGTATTCCAAAAATCAGACAGAGATACAGAATAAAAAAAGTTCTGCCTGTGGAGAAAACACAAAAGACTAATAAAATTAAAGCCGAAAGAAACAGTTTAAATTTATTGTTTTTATAGCATACGTATTGGTAGCTTTGAAGAAAGAAACTAACATAGGCAAAATTTAAACCATATTTAGAAAAGCCAACATCCTGATCTTGTACAGAAGAATTTCTTAATCCAGCAAACAAACTATCATATATCATATATTCAATAGCCAATTCGTAACTTTTTAGTATAAAAACAGGCAAAAAAATCAATGTTATAATAATGAGAATTACATCTGTTTTCTTTCTAATTTCAAAATATAAATTTTCTTCTAAATTAACCTTTTCAACTTTAAATTTCAATTTAATCGCCAAACCTCCCAAGGTGAAGATAAGAACACCAAAACTGTAAATAAGTAAAGATAAAAAGGATAATTCGTAAACTACTATCAGATTAAATGTAACACATAAAAAATGGAAAAAAATGACAACAAACCAAACCAGACTATATAAGAATGGCGGATATCCTGCTGTTTTATTAATATAATAATTAAACAAGACATTGAGCCCAATAATGAATAAAAAAACTATGTACCACATACCTTCTTTTTCTTTCTATAGCCAATAAATAAAACACTTAACATTAAATATACTAATGCGCTCACAAATGTTGTGTAAGACGCAAATACAATTCCATATTTAGGAATAAAAACAATATTCAAAACCATATTAACCAACAAAGCTATGATGCTAAAAAGAAGCATTGTTTTGGTCCTTAATTCAAATTCCAGAGGTTTATGGACTAGCACCGCTAATTGCCAAATGAATGCTCCAAATATTATTGGCAAAATGAGCTCCAGCGCTTGGTCAGTAATAATTATACCCACAATTTTTTCAAGAAAAAAACCTCTCAAAAAGAATGCGGTAACCACAATTACAATAAAGATCAGTACTTCAAACAGAATTAATTTTTTTAAAAACTGAAAAGCCTCTTTTTTATTCCCAGAATTATATTTTTGCGACATAATAGGAAACCCGGCCACTAAAATAGGGGCATAGAGAAGTGATACCCCTTTATATAATAAATCATAAATAGCGGAATAAGTGCCTAATTCTTTATCGGTCAGGTAATAATCAATAATGTATCGGTCGGATACATTCAATATGGAGTATATGGTAAACCAGAAAGCCAAAGGCCAACCATAGTGTAATAAATAATTATTTTGTTTAATAAGTGACTTAAAATAATCTATGTTAAACCTCTTAATAAATAAATCGACCGAAATTTTAAAAAATTTATAATCTATCCGAAGCAGAAAAAAAAAGGATATTAAATAGCTAATAAAAAAACTTAAAATCAATCTCAGTAAACTTGATGTTTGATAAAACACAAAGTTAAAAAACACTACCATCAATACATAAATCAAAATCCTGACAAAATCAAAATAAAAGGATTTTCGAGCATTGAATTTCGATTGATAAAAAACAATGGATAAGGACACGAAACTACCCAAAAACATTGTTATAGTGCCTAATGTCGAAATTAAAATGCCATTTTCCATCAGTGATAAAATACCAAAACAGAAAAGACCTAATGGAAAAAAAACAACAAAATACAATTGGAAAATGGTAAACTTAAAATGGGTACTGTAATCATTAAATCTCAAAACACACTGATTCAGCCATCCTCCACCAAATGAAATCAAAACTAAAATCACATTCTGTACCAATGAAAACCTACCGTAACTCTCGATTCCGTAATATTTAACAATCAGAGGTATTGTAATAAAACTAATCACACCACTGGATATTAATCCTAAAAAATAAATCGAAAAATTGTTTAAAAATAATTGGTTTGATTTGAACATTCTAAATTTGTAAATCTTCTAACTACAAGAAGCTTCCCTAAAAAGGGTATTGGATTAAAAACATCAGAATAGATTAGCACTACTATACTCCAATTGTTAGTTGAATGCAGCCGCTTATACTATGGATTTACAAAAATATTTTTTTGATAATCAAAATGATAACTAAAAAAAGCCCCACCAAAAAACCCCCGGAAAGAATACCTTTGGCTTTTCCAAATTTTTCCATCTTTAAAGGCAAGATAGGTCTGTCAATAACCTGTATTAATGGCGTCTCTCGCCTCAAAGTCACTTTAGCTAATTCGGTTTGTTTTACCAACTCGGTAAGTATAGCTGTATTGGCCTGAACATCGACCTGTCTTCGTGCTGATGGAACCCGGCGTACATTAAGTGAAGGATTCAATCCAAAAGTATTGTCATTGGCTACCGCAAGGCCTGTGATGGCTCTATTCAATTCACCACGGATAGAATCGGTTTGTTTTTGTAAAATAGCCATATTGAGCCTGGCCTTCTTGCTTTTGGTCGTTACATAAAATTTTCCGACTTCCTTAGCCAATGCTTCACAAAAATACTTAGCAAATAATTCGCTACTGGAGAATACATCAATACTAATAATGGATATTTTCTTGTCCTTTTGTGCTACTGTCAAACTACTTTTTGATAAATTCAAATAGATTACCCCCAAAATACTATCGTGTACACGAGTGAAATTTCTACGATCAGCATTTGGTAAGAACTGGATGCTTGCCAATTTTGGTTTCTTGTTCCAATCTTTTCGCCATTTTGCATTTTGAATATACATTTCGGCCAAAGAAATTGTCTTTTGATCTACTACAACAGGAGACAACAAGGTTTTTTCCACCATTTGACGTGATTTAAACAATTCTGTCAAATTAGAACCCGTAAAAATGCTACCCCCGCTTCCTCCTAAATCAAATCCAAAAGAACTCGCGAGCCCCAATACACCACCTAACCCTCCTCCGTTTTTTTCGTCTTCCAAAGCAAAAGACAAAGTAGCGGTATAAACTGGTTTTTTTATTAAGGAATATGATAAGCCAAGCACAGCACCGACAAACCCGGCCAAGAAAATGATTTTCCACTTCGACAAAAAATAATAAAACCATTCCTTCCCTTTTTCTATAAGCCCTTTCAAAGAAATTTCTTCCTTAACTATTGGTTCTTTTGTTGTCATTCGATTATTCGTTTTTCAATTATTTGTTTTTCTGAAATCTGCTGCCTGAAACCTGAATTACTATTTAAACGCCGTTACAATCAATAAGGCCAGACTCGTCATAACACTACCTATACTCACCCATTCTCCGGTACTCATCTTTTTGCCTTCCGGTTTTTCAGGAACTACAATTTGAGAACCCGGCAAAACCTTAGGATAAGATCGTATAAAAAAGAAAGTACTCGAAACTGCCGCCTTACCGTTGGGATAAATGATATAGGATTTTTTCTTCCAGCCCTTGGCATCAGTGCCGCCAACAGCTCCTAGATAGTATCCAAATTCTTTGCCTTTCTCGTAGGGAATCTCCGAGGTCAAAAGAACACTACCTGTTACTTTTACGCTTTCATTGTAAAAAGAAACTTCGATTTCATCACCAGGAAATAAAGTAACATTGGTGTTATCGCTAGGGTCTTTTAGAATTTTTCTCCACTCAACAGGAATGGTTGAATATTTTAAATCTTCTTTTAATTTTTTGGTTAGTTTATTTTGAATAGAGTCTTTCTTTCCTAAATTAAGATCCACATTTTCCAATTCTTCAATTTGTTTGGCCTGGATAGGGCGTTTGATTTTTACTCCATCTAAATTGGCTATCGAAGTCAGCCCTCCAGCTCTTTGAATGACATCATATATTTTTTCCTTTTTATTGGCCAACACATATTTCCCGGAATAATTTACTGCTCCGCTAATGGTTACCATCTCTGGTTTTTCATAAACAGCCATTCTGCGGATATTGACTACATCAAAGGGCTGCAATTCAAAATTTTTGATTTGCTCATTGGACCCCGCTGTAATCTCCAGATTAAACAATTGTACTCTGCTAGGATTAGTTTCGTCTATTTCATCCGATTTGATCATTCGGGCAATCTCCACTCTTTTGGATGCTGAACCCGTCAATCCGCCTGCCTGAACCAATAAATCATTCAAAGTCAGGTTATCGTGATACTCAAATACTCCCGGTTTTTTAATCTCCCCGTCAATGGTGATTTTATATTCCTCCTTGAAATCTAAAACAGAATAGACCGTTACAATGTCTTCTCTTTTCAGGCTGATATTGGCATCGGGATCTCCTGCCATAGCTTTGGCCAAATTTACATTGGTTACTTCTGATGTCAAATCTGCTTTCAATCGAACAATGGTAGCCCTATTGGTATAAGCATCTTCTTTAAGTCCATCGGCCTGAGCGATCAAATCAGCAATACGCATTCCCTCATAAAAGGAATAGACATCGGGTCTAAAAACCGCTCCTTCAATTTTAATACGATTCTCAAATCGGTTTAAAATCTTAGAAACCCGATACACATCGCCGGCAAGTGGTTTGTAGCTATTGTATTCAGCCGCTTGTATGTCTTTTACCTTAAAATCTCTGGATGTTTTTTGTAGCACATTCACCGATGCCGTGTAGGCAAACTCATTGAATCCGGAAGCAAAGGTCAGTAAATCTTTGAAAGTCTCCCCTGCTTTCATCTCGAAAATACCGGGACGTTTTACCTGACCTTCCACAGTAACTCTTTGCGTATAGGTTGGAATTCGAATGACATCGTTGTCCTTCAGACCAACATTATCCGATTGATTGCCGTTGACCAAAAAATTATAAATATCAATTTTCTTGTATACTTTGTTGTTTCTTAACAGCTCAATGTTTCTGTAACTTCCGTTTTTCCCGGGTCCACCTCCTAAAAATAAGGCGTTATACACGGTTGCCAAAGAAGAAACAGAATAATTACCGGGTTGTTTACTGCCAATAATGGTTACTTTAATGGTCCTGATGCGACTCAGGCTAATTCCGACTTGAGATTGTCCTGATTGTACTGTTCTATATACTCTGGCTATAGCTCCCTTTATTTTCTGGGTGGCTGCCTCAATAGTCATTCCCGAAACCGGAATTTGGCCTACATTTTGAATATTAACCTTGCCTTCCATTGTTACGGGAATACTGGCATTAAACTCCTGCACTCCATAAACACTGATTTGCAATTCATCTCCAGGACCTAAAATATAATTTACCGGGGTGGCTAATTTTAAATTGGGCTCAAAATTCAAGGTAGGATTATCAAACAACTCCGATCCAAAAACCAGCGAATTCAAGGTGTCTTTCACCTTCTTGTTGACAATTTTATCTTGTTTCCGAGTCAGTTCTACTGTATTCTCATCCACATTCTCTTTTTTTGGAACTGCCGTCGTAGTAATCGGAACTCCTAATCGCACTTTTAATTTAGCAAACTCAGTTGCCGACATCCCTTTGGCCAATGCCATCGGCTCCACCTGCTCAATAGTGGTGTTGTTCGCTTGCAACTGTGATTTTATTTTAGAAATATCGGTATCTGATAAATAATCCACTTTGAGCGTGCTCAAGTCAGAGCCTTTTAACAAATCCTGAGCCATCAGTGTTCCCGATTGAAAAAGGACAAACAAAAATAAAATGACAGTAACTATTTTTCTCATAATGCTATAGTAATTAATATTAAATTTTAAAAAAAGTAAACGCAATTAAATGGTTATTATTGTTAAAAAAGTAATCTCTTTCTGCTATTTCAGGGTATTATGTAATATGCTAAAATAACCCTCAACCCAAAACTGCTAACCGACAACTTTTCATGGCTTCGCCTTAGTGACTCCCATAACAGGTGCACCATAACTTCAGGCATTTGCAAATTTATAGTAAATTAAAAAGATTTGCCGTCTTTTATTCGCACAATATAGTGCTTTTAAACAGATAAAATTATGCAGATTTCTTATGCATAATTTACTATATACAAACCACTTGCCTGATAAATTCAATTCTAATGCCCAATTATTTTTAAATATAAATGCTTAAAAAATATTTAAAGCTCTTTTTTATCCACTCGGAGCACACAACCCAACGATTCCAAAATTAAAATATAATGATGCTGTTTTACTTCCTGAATTATGGCAGACTGGCTTATAAACGGACCCGAATCCAACACAATTTTATCTCCTTTTTTCCATTGATCCAAAGAAACTTCGTAAACTTCTGGTACAGAAAGCCAATTTTTAATGGCTTCAATTTCTGAATCCTTAACTATTGCAGGTTTTCCCAACCAAAACAAATAACGAACGGCACCCGTTACTTCAAATATACGATTCCGTTCCTTTTCTTCAATATGAACAAATATATAGGAATTAAACAAAGGCACACTTACAATTTTTTTCCGATCAGACCATTGACTCACTTTTGTAACCAACGGACAATAAGTCACCACTCCAATTTCATTCAATCGCTCTGCTACCTTTTTTTCCCACTTGGGCTTGGTGTACACTACATACCAATTCATAGTTTCTTCTGTTTTCTGTTGTCGGTTGTCGGTTGTCGGATCTTATTTAATTTAAACGAAGGTATATTTATTCAAAAATACTTTTAACAGATCTCTTTTATTGTTAAGTTGTAGGTTCAATATCATGTTTCATAACCGATAACTCATAACCGACAACCCTCTCACGAATACATCTTCTCATAATACTTCTCATAATCTCCCGAAGTCACATTGTTCAGCCATTCTTGATTATTCAAGTACCAATCAATGGTAATTTCCAGTCCCTGTTCGAAAGTGACTGAGGGTTTCCATCCCAATTCCCTGTTTATTTTACAAGCATCAATAGCGTAACGCAAGTCATGTCCCGGTCGGTCTTTGACATAAGTAATTAATTTTGACGATTCACCTGCTGCTCTGCCCAATTTCTGATCCATAATTTGGCACAACACCTTAACCAAATCAATATTTTTCCATTCGTTAAAACCTCCAATATTATAAGTTTCATGATTATTTCCCTGATGAAAAACCAAATCAATCGCCACGGCATGATCTTTTACAAACAACCAGTCTCGGGTATAATTTCCGTCCCCATAAACGGGCAAGGGTTTATTATTAATAATATTATTGATAAACAACGGAATTAATTTTTCAGGAAAATGGTTGGGCCCATAATTATTGGAACAGTTAGTCAGCACAAACGGCAAACCATAGGTCTCGCCATAGGCTCTCACAAAATGATCTGAACTGGCTTTGGAAGCCGAATAAGGAGAATTGGGATCGTAAGGAGTAGTTTCAGTAAACAAACCTTCGGCACCCAAGGAACCATATACCTCATCAGTGCTTACATGATAAAAACGTTTCCCTTCACTGTTATTCGCCCATTGTTTTCGAGCCGCATTAAGTAAATTCACAGTTCCTATCACATTAGTTTTTACAAAAGCCATCGGATCTTCGATGGAGCGATCCACATGCGATTCGGCAGCCAGATGAATGACACCTTCAAACTGATGCTCCTGAAACAACTGAGCAATAAAAGGCTCGTCAGTAATATCCCCTTTTACAAATGTATAATTGGATTCTTTTTCGATATCGGTAATGTTTTCAAGATTCCCCGCATAAGTAAGGGCATCTAAATTATAAATATGGTATTCCTGATATTTTTGAACAAAAAGTCGCACCACATGCGAACCAATAAATCCTGCACCACCGGTAATCAATATTTTTTTCATTTTATTTATCTTTTCTCTTTCTTCTTTTCTCTTTTCTCTTTTCTCTTTTCTCTGAAATTTGCCTTCTGCCTTCTGCTACCTCAAACCGTCAACCGATAACTGATAACTACAAATCTTAAAGCCTCCCGTCAACACCATCGCCTAAAACTCCTTTTACGTCATAAAGAACACTGTTCTGATTTCTGAGGGCATCAATGTCCAATGTTAAAAATTCATGATGTGCCACACCTAAAACCACAGCGTCAAAAGTGACTGTTGGTGGTTGATTGCTGGTATTCAATCCATATTCGTGCAAGACCTCAACTGGATTGGCCCAAGGATCAAAAATACTCACTTTAATCCCATAATCTTCCAATGCTTTGATAACGTCAACAATTTTAGTATTGCGAACATCGGGGCAGTTTTCCTTAAAAGTAATGCCTAACATCAAAAGACTTGCTCCGTTTATTGTGACTCCTTTTTTAATCATGAGTTTGACCACCTGCGAAGCCACATACTCACCCATGCTGTCATTCAAACGGCGTCCTGCCAGAATAATTTCGGGATGATATCCCATTTCCTGAGCTTTTTGAGCCAAATAATAGGGATCAACGCCAATGCAGTGACCACCAACCAAACCCGGTTTGAAAGGCAGGAAATTCCATTTGGTTCCCGCTGCTTCAAGCACGGCATGCGTATTGATTTCTAAAATATTGAATATTTTAGCCAATTCATTAACAAAAGCAATGTTGATATCGCGCTGTGAATTTTCAATTACCTTAGCAGCTTCCGCCACTTTTATCGAAGGAGCCAGATGTGTTCCTGCCGTAATCACCGATTGGTACAATTGATTGACTTTCTGTCCGATTTCAGGAGTGGAACCCGAAGTGACTTTCAGAATTTTATCCACAGTATGCTCTTTGTCGCCAGGATTGATTCTTTCAGGTGAATACCCCGCAAAAAAATCAACATTGAATTGCAAACCTGAAATTCTTTCCAGAACTGGCACACATTCCTCCTCAGTAACTCCTGGATAAACGGTAGATTCATAAATGACAATGTCTCCTTTTTTCAATACTTTGCCCACTGTCTCGCTGGACTTGTACAAAGGCGTTAAATCAGGGCGATTATTTTTGTCCACTGGCGTGGGAACGGTAACAATAAAATAATTACAATCCGCTATATCAGAAAGTGTTGAAGTACAATACAAACCAATGCCATTAGTCGAAGTTTCAACTAATACCTGCTGCAAGCTGACAGAATCGATCTCGAGAGTACTGTCGTTTCCTTGTTTAAGTGCATCGATTCTGGACTGATTGATGTCAAATCCTACCACTGAATATTTTGTTGCAAACAATCGCGCCAAGGGCAAGCCTACGTAACCTAAACCAATAATAGCTATTTTTATATCTGTTTTCATTTTTTATTTTTTGTTTCCAATGAGAAAACCATTGTTTTATTCTTTTTAATTCAGAACCGCATCAGTTCAATTTCTACGATATTAAGTAAAGAGTTACTTTGTCGTTTCGACCAACGGGAGACCCGAGCAAAGCGAACGGACGAAGTAAACCAAATAACGAGAGCAACTAATGTGATTTCTCCTAAGTCGAAATGACAAAGTTATTGTATATTTATTCTTAACTAAATGATATTGCGGCTAAGACACATAACCCAAAACCGACAACCCATAACTTACAACCGACAACTCCTTCACGACCCTATCCCATGAAATTCAAATCCAATAGCCTCCAATGCTTTCTTGTCCAGAATATTTCTTCCATCAAAGACAAAGGCTGGTTTTTGCATACCGTCATATATTTTTTGCCAGTCATAGTAAACAAATTCATCCCATTCCGTCAGTACGGCAATTGCGTGTGCCCCCTTGCAAGCTTCATAAGGACTGTCAAAGGAACTGATGGCATTGGCATTTTTCTCAGAAGTTCTGCTTTCTAAATAATCCAAATCATTCAGCACTTTTTTACGGGAGACTTTGGGGTCATAAACCGCTATTTGTGCGTGTTCGTTAATTAAATCATTGGCTACATAAATCGCCGCTGATTCTCTAGTGTCATTAGTATCTTTCTTGAAAGCCCATCCTAAAAATGAAATTTTCTTATCGGAAACGGTATTGTAAAGTGTCTGTACAATTTTATTGGCAAACCGCTTTTTCTGATGGTCGTTCATTATAATCACCTGTTCCCAATAATCGGCTACCTCGTTTAGCCCATAGGATTTGGCGATATAAACCAAATTCAGAATGTCTTTCTGAAAACAAGAACCTCCAAAACCAACAGAAGCTTTGAGGAACTTGGGTCCTATTCTGCTGTCCGTTCCTATAGCCTTGGCCACTTCATTGATGTCGGCACCCGTTTTTTCACAAAGTTCTGACAAGGAATTGATAGATGATATTCTTTGTGCTAAAAAAGCATTGGCAGTCAGTTTCGATAATTCAGATGACCACACATTGGTAGTCAGTATTTTTTCAGGAGCCACCCAGTTGGAATAAACATCCACAAGGGCTTGTATCGCTTCCTGACCTTCAGCCGACGGATCTCCGCCAATCAGTATGCGGTCGGGATTCAATAAATCCTGAACAGCTGTTCCCTCGGCAAGAAACTCCGGATTGGAAAGAATCTGAAACTTTACGTGATTCCCAGTATTGTCCAAAATGCTCTTGATAGCTTCGGCAGTACGTACGGGCAAGGTCGATTTCTCGACCACAATTTTATCGTCTTTGGCAATTTTAGCAATTTGTCTGGCGCACAATTCGATGTATTTCAAATCGGCCGCCATTCCTTTGCCTTTACCGTATGTTTTTGTTGGAGTGTTTACTGATATGAAAATGATTTGGGCTTCATCAATCGCCTGATCCACATTAGTCGAAAAAAACAGGTTTCGGCCTCTGGCTTCGGCAACAATATCGCTTAATCCTGGTTCGTATATGGGAATGTTATTTTGGTCTTCATCGTTCCAAGCTGCAATGCGTTCCGCATTCAAATCTACAACGGTAACCTGAATGTGAGGACATTTTTGCGCAATAATTGCCATCGTCGGTCCTCCAACGTATCCTGCTCCAATGCAACAAATTTTTGTAATTTTCATTTTCTGTATTTCTGTTTTCAGTTTTCAGTTTTCAGTTTTGCACTGATTAACGATAACCCATAAATCATTTATATATTTAACTTTATAACTTTATTTTTTTATTAATAGTCGATTTTTTATCATAAGCCCCTAACAACAGACAACCAACAACCAACAACTACTTCAAATTCTCCCAATACCAACTCACCGCTTCTTTCAACCCTTGCTGCAACGAAAATTGTGGGTCATACCCCAACAGAGTTTTTGCTTTTTCAATACTGGCCAGAGAATGGGGAATATCGCCTGCTCGGTTAGGACCATATTCTATAGCAACATCAGCTATTCGCGGATCGTATTCCGCCAAATATTCTTTTAAATATTCTACCAAATTATTAAGGGTGTTTCGGTCGCCGTAAGCCGTATTATAAACCGTATTGACGGCTGCCGGATTTTGGGTAGTCATCGCCAGTTCATTCATTTGTATCACATTATCGATATACGTGAAATCACGCGAATAATTCCCATCACCGTTTATTTTTGGGCTTTCGAGCTGCATCAGCTGCATCACAAATTTTGGAATAACGGCGGCATAAGCTCCTTTGGGATCTTGCTTTCTTCCAAAAACATTAAAATAGCGCAACCCTATGGTTTCCAATCCATAAGTCCGACTGAATATTTCAGCATAGAGTTCGTTGACGTATTTGGTAATCGCATAAGGCGAAAGCGGTTTCCCGATCACTTCCTCCACTTTGGGTAATCCCTCTGAATCTCCATAAGTCGAAGAGCTGGCGGCATACATAAATCGTTTCACCTTAGCATCGCGAGAAGCCACGAGCATATTTAAAAACCCGGAGACATTCACATCGTTAGTGGTAATGGGATCATTAATTGATCTTGGAACAGAACCCAAAGCTGCCTGATGCAAAACATAATCCACACCTTGCACGGCATTCTGGCAATCTAGCAAATTCCGAATATCACCTTCTATCAAACGGAAGTTTTCGTTCGTGATGAAATCCTTTAGATTATGCCTGTGTCCTGTGGCAAAATTATCCAGACAAACTACCTGATGTCCTTTTGATAAAAAATAGTCACATAGATTGGAACCTATAAAACCTGCTCCACCTGTAATTAATATCGTGCTTTTTGTACTTTCTTTCATTCTTTTCATTTAAACAAACCTCTTATCGAGTTTGTTTTTTTTTAAATTGGCCTAAAATCTTTTCTAAAATACTTTTTGGTTTATCATCATCATTGTATCCGTTCGAGTAGGTTGTACTTCCATATCCATACCCATATCCATACCCATAACCAGCTCCGTACTTGGCTTTGTTTTGGAATCCGTTCAAAATAATACTGGTATTGTTGAGCTCACCACGTTTTACCCTATTATTTAATAAGGTTATCATGTCTTTCTTAGTGAAATTCTGTCTTACGATGTATAAGGTAACATCACAATATTGAGCTAGTTCCAAGGCATCCGAAACTAAACCAACGGGTGGTGTATCCAAAATGATATAATCGTATTTTTTCTTTAACTCTTCAATCATCTCCTTCATCGCGTCGCTCATAATCATCTCGGCGGGATTTGGCGGGATGGGTCCGGAAACAATAACATCCAGAAAAGGAATGTGAGTAGGAATTATAATTTCGTCCAGTGTTTTTTGTTTAATGAGATAATTCACCACACCGATTTCATTCGAAATATTAAATTCTTCAAACATTTTGGGTTTTCGTAAATCCAAGCCGATAATTACAGTCTTTTTTTCGCTTAAGGCAAATACCGTGGCAATGTTCAGCGAACAGAATGTTTTACCTTCCCCGCTGACCGAGGAAGTAATCATCAGCGTTTTGGCTCCATCCGCTTTTTGCTGTTTGTACAGAAACTGGAGCGAAGATCGGATGGCTCGAAAAGACTCTGACAAAGCTGATTTTGGTTTTTCAAAAACCGCTAAATTACTATTATCCTTACTCAGACCAATGACTCCAATCAACGGAATCTTGGTCAGTTTATTGATGTCCTCTGTGTTTTGAATAGAATTGTTGATGAAGAAAATGGCAAAAACAAAAAGGAGGGGAAACAATAATCCCAAGAATAAGGCCAGTACATAGTTTACTGATGTTTTCGGTCCAATAAGGCCGCCGCCGATGTCTTTTGCAGGATCTATAAAGTGAATGTCTGACAGTGATGCCGCTTTTACAATATCAGCTTCGCTTCGTTTTTGAAGAAAAGTGCTGTAGATATTGTCGCTTAAATCGTATTTCCGTTTGATTTTAATCAACTCTTGCTGGTCTTCCGGAAGTTGCTTGATGGTACTTTCGGTTTCATTTATTTTACTGGTGACCATTGCCAGATCAAACTGCAGGGAAGATTTGGCTGTAGCAATATTTTCGAGTAATACTTTTTTCACGGCTTCCATCTGATTGTCAAAATCCCTGAATATCTTCTCGCTTTTTACGGCATAAGCCATCTCTGATCTTTGGGTAGAAAGCGAAATTAATTTCGAAACATTCACAACAATATTCGGGTCTTCAATTCCGGCTACAGAAGGCGCCGGAAGCTTGCCATAATCGTCACTGCTTTTTAAATAGGATTTTAAGGAATTATAATAGGCTATTTTTCGGCTAATCTCATCTTTCTTTACATCGTATTCCAATGCTTTATCCGAAAATTTAGATCCATCTCCTTCAATGTTATAGATGTTTTTATCTTTCCGGAAGGTTTTCAACTCGTTAGTGGTTTCTTTGAGTTGTGACTCCATAGCCACAAGCGTGCTGTCAATGAATTGGATAGTATTAGTGGCAAATTGGTTTTTACTGTCTAGTTGTCTTTTAATGAGCATTTTGACAGTAGAATTCAGATATTCGACCATTCGGGCTTTATTGGTACCCTGCATTCCAAGTGTAATAATGGAACCTCCTTTATCATCCGACTTGACATTGATTCCTCTGTAACCAGAAACAGTACCATCAAAATCATTGAATTGGACAAAATATTCGTTCCCTTTATAAAAACCAGGATTGTCTTTTATCTGGAGTTTCCAATTCAAAAAAGGCAATGTCACGGGAGCACCCACTTTGTAACTTTTGATAAAATCACCTGAGGACACAGCTGTACTGCTATAGGAATTATCCGCATAGGTAATGATAGAAACCGAATTACCTGCAAAAGGAATTCTTATTTGATATTCGTTTTCACTCAGGAATTTAACACCAATGAGGGTTCCGGCGAGTTGCCCTTTAGATTTGTTGATATCGACATAAAAAGGCACGGCACCATAAGCGTCTACCAAATTATATTTTCCCTGTGCCAGATACCCAATGTAATATTGCAGTTTATCCACAACCAACTCATTGTGAGAGCGGGATTGCAATGTGGTGGCTACCGTTTGCACCTGATCAGAAGTGCCTCCCCAATTAAAAACCAGACTAGTATTAGAAGTGAACAGCGGATTGCTTTCTTCCTTCACGGAAATCATAGACTCCATGGCAAAAATCTTTTCCTTACGTATATTCACTTGGTAAGCTATAGTGAATGTAATGGCTAAGCTCAGCAAAAACCATCTCCAGTAACTACCGATTTTAATTAGGAATCCCTTAAAATCAAATCCAGTCTCTGCTTCAAAAATAGAAAAATCTTTTATATCTAACATTTTTGACTTTTATTATAATTTTAATAGTACTAAGGTGGTCGTAAATAACGAAAGCAGGGTGATGATGGTACCTATAGATTCTATACCTGTTTTACCGGTTCCCCAAGTTTTTTGTTTGAGTGGTTTTACATAAATATAATCGTTGGGCTGCAAATTATAATAGGGAGACTGCATCACATTGATATCCGTAAGATTAATATCGTGCATTTCAGTTCCGGAAGGCAACTGACGAATAATTGTCACTGCTTTACGGTCTCCTGTAATGGTAATGTCCCCTGAATTAGCGATGGCTTCCATAATGTTGACGTGATCCTGAAATAAAAACTTGGTTCCTACACTGCCCACTTCCCCATTAATGGTGTATTTAAATCCAGCCAATCGTACGATGACAAAAATATTAGCTTCTTTTTTAAAATATTCATCAAGAAGTTGTTGCTCAATTTTTATCCTTAATTCTTCGACCGTAAAACCAATGGCATTGATTTCACCCAAAACCGGAATGCGGATATTCCCGTGATTGTCTACTGTGTAACCAGAAAAATACAAAGAAGAACCTGCATTATCGGTTTCACCCTTGTTGGTAGGGTTAAAAATAGAAACTAGTTTGGGATCATCGGCTTTAATGGTGATACTCAAAACATCATTCACCTGAAGTCGGTAGGGTTTTAACATCACCTCCGAAATTGGAACATCGGCGGGAGTTCCACTTTTATTTTGGAGATAAACAAGGTCTTTGACAGGAATGCATGAAGTAAAAAACAGGCTAATTCCCAGCAATATATAGAATACGGATTTGTTCATTTTTATATTTTAGATAACAAATATAGCTTTTCATTTAATAATTTAAAAATATCGCCATTCATTAAATGGATTAATTGTTAATAGCTTGTTTGTATCAAATGCCTGTTTTGAAAAAACAACCAATAACCCACAACCAATAACCCACAACCAATAACAGATAACCAATAACAGATAACCAATAACAGATAACCAATAACCGATAACCCTATGCCTTAAAAGACTTTTCAAACGGAACGCGCTGCAGAATACTCCTTCCTAATGTAACCTCATCTGCATATTCCAGTTCATCTCCAACAGATATTCCACGGGCAATGGTAGAGGTAATGATGTCGCAATCCTGTATTTGCTTATAGATATAAAAATTGGTGGTATCCCCTTCCATCGTTGAGCTCAAAGCAAAAATAATCTCGCTGACATTACCTGATTTCACTTTTTCGACCAGAGAATTGATATTTAATTGGCTAGGACCCACACCGTCTATAGGCGAAATCTTACCTCCTAAAACGTGATAAATCCCTCTAAATTGCCCAGTGTTTTCGATAGCCATTACATCGCGAATATCTTCGACCACGCAAATAATCTGATGGTCTCTCTTATTGTTCGAACAAATCTCGCAAACCTCCACATCCGAAATGTTATGGCAGCTCACACAAAACTTCACCTCTTCGCGCATGGTTGTCAGAGACTGAGCCAGAAAACCAGTGTGCTCTTTGGGCTGCTTCAATAAATGCAAAACCAGCCTTAGTGCTGTTCTCTTTCCGATTCCCGGCAACTGCGCCATTTCGTTGACTGCTTTTTCTAAAAGTTTTGATGAAAATTCCATAAAGACAAATGTAGTGATTCCTTCCTCTAAATTTGTTTTTTCTTTTTTCCTCTACCCTAAAGGGTGAAGAAAAAACTTATAACCATTCTATAAATAAATTCCTCTTTTTAGATTTGTTTTTTCTTTTTTCCTCTACCCTAAAGGGTGAAGAAAAAACTTATAACCATTCTATAAATTCCTCTAGGATTGTTTTTTCTTTTTTCCTCTACCCTAAAGGGTGAAGAAAAAACCTATGACCATTCTATAAATAAATTCCTCTCTTTAGGGAGCCAGTCCCTCCTTTTCGGGAGTCAGGGAGCAACCCATAGAAAAAAGAGGCTTTCGCCTACTTTTTTATTTATTAAAAATGGTCTTGTACCACGGCTTTTTTTCAACCTTGACACCATAGCCATATCCATAGCCATATCCATAGCCGTAACCATAACCATATCCTTTTGAGGTCTGGGTATCATTGAGCAACAAGGCCATATTAGGCAGTTTATTTTCTTTGTATAGTCTTTCGGGAATTGGGAGCATCCTTTTATCCAGATGATTGGCCCGGACCACATAGACTGTTGTATCAACGTATTTTGCCAGAATCAGGGTATCGGTAACTAAACTCACCGGAGCCGTATCAACTATAATATAGTCGTATTCTTTTTTCAGTTGGGCAAAGAGTTCGTCAACCTTTTTATTCATCAGTAACTCCACCGGATTCGGAGGTACAATTCCTGTGGGAAGGACATAGAGACTTTCAAAGCCTTCTACTTTTGTGATATAATCGGCGATCGAAACATTTTTGGAAGACAGATAATTCGTCAGACCTTGTTTAAGGGGTGCATCGAAATAATCAGACAGCTTGGGGTTTCTGATATCCAATCCTACCAACAGCACCTTTTTGCCTGAAAGGGCAAAAATAGCCGCCATATTAACGGCGACAAATGTTTTTCCTTCTCCGGGAATGGTCGATGTCATCATGATGGTTCTGGCCCTGCCTTCAGGAACCTCATTCAGCATAAAGTCAAGATTGGTTCTTATAATTCGCAGTGCTTCGGCCGAGCTGGTTCTGCTTTCAGAATCAATCAATTGGGTTGAAGATTCTGAATTGGGCAGGTCTCCGATAAAAGGAATTTGTGTTTTTCCTTCCAGATCCCTTTGACTTTTTACCTTGGTGTCTAAGAGCTCATTTATATAAATAATTAAATATGGGATCAGTAAACCCAACAATAAGGCGGCCAGGTAAATGATATTCTTTTTTGGAGAAACCGGTGATTTAGAAGCTTTCGCATCATCTATAACCCGCGCATTAGGTTGGGTAGCAGCTAGCGTAATGGCAGTTTCTTCTCTTTTTTGCAGTAAATACAGATATAATTCTTCTTTTACCTTTTGTTGTCTGGCGATTACCCTAAACTGGCGTTCCTGAACCGGAATTTTGCCAATTTTAGAATTCATCATTCCTTCACGGCTATTTAAATCTCTTTTTTGAATGGTTAAGGTGGACTGCATACGGCTTAAACTTTCCACTACATTGGCTTTTAGGGAAGTAATCTGCTGATCTAATTTAACCACTGAAGGGTTCGCCACAGTAGCCGATTTCAAAATCCGGTTGCGTTGCAAAACCAATTCATTGAACGCACTTATTAGTCCGGATGCATCACCCTGACCTGCAATAATATTGGAAGGCAGCAAATCACCATTGCTGCTTTTTTTCATGTAATCAAGCATCGAAGCGACCACATTCATTTGTATTTCGGTCTCAGCTACTTTTTTATTATAGTCACTAGACCCTTCAATAAAAAGCTTGGCTTCTGATTCGATATCGGTCAACTGGTTCGATGTTTTAAAACTTTGCACATCCTGCTCCACTCCATCCAGTTCCTGGGTAATTAAGATTAGTCTGTTCGCAATGAATTTTGAGGTGCTTTCTGAAATAAAATTCTTGTCGGCAGCAGCATCTTCATTGTAAATCTGAATCAGATTATCTAGGAAATCCTCTGCTTTATTAACCACGACATCGTTAAGCGAAATGGCAACCACACTACTCGTTTTACTGATGGGAGTCACATCGAGTCTGCCCTTAAAACTTGCCACTACATTTTCAAGTGGACTCACCACAATGACAACCGATTTGTCATCGTTTTTATAACGAAATACAATACCCGCCATTTTGTTAATAACCAGGTCAGCATTCTTGGTGGCAATTAGTTCCCCATAGCGGAATTCTTTTTTATTCTTTAGAATTACAGATACCAAATCAGTCTCCGATTCACTTTCCAATGCAAAGGTATTGGACGTTAACTCCGTAAATTTAAGACGCATTTTTGACGTGTCAAAATCCGGTTTGGCATTGCTGAAATTAACGGTAATGGGTGTTTGCTTGTAAATTTCTCTGTCGACAATATTTCCTTTCACAATTAAGCTAGTGTTCAGATTCAGTTTTCGGACCACACTTTCGACCAAGGTCCTTGACTTCAAAATTTCGACTTCATTGTCCACATTGCTTTTCATTCCAGACCCAAGTCCCATATCGGCAAAAGCAGAAAGTTCCGAAAGCACACCACCCTTTTTGTCGTCTTTGACCAATACAGTTGTGGTTGCCTTGTATTGAGGGATCGTGTAGCGTAAGTAGGCATAGGCTACAAAAAGACACACTATCACAGCCAATGCGAACCATTGCCAATGGACGAGATACTTGTCTAAAATAGTTCTTAAATGAATATCGTCTTCCTGATATTCGTCTGACATAAAATTATCTTCCATGGAAAAATTTATTTGCTAGTAGTAACGATTAATGTAATTAGGGTAATGAATAGAGAGGTAATGGAGATAATTACTCCGGTATTGGCACCTACAGCAGCTCCGTTAATTCGGACTTTATTGGGTTCCACATAGACCACATCATTCTGAGCCAGGTAATAAAAAGGGGAGTTGATAAAATCAGCCTTGGTAATATCTACTCGGTTATAGGATTTTACTCCATCTATTTCTCTTATGATCAAGACATTGTCTCTTCTGCCATAGATAGTCAAATCTTTGGCCAGAGTAAGGGCTTCTATCAAAGTAATGCGATCTGAAGCAATAGTATAAGTACCCGGCAAAGTAACCTCTCCCTGTACAGAGACTTTAAAATTCAGGATGCGCAGGTTTATAATGGGATTTTTAATGTATTTCGAGATTTTATCCTGAAACAATTGCATGATTTCGGAACGAGTCAGTCCGGCCACTTTGAGTTTTCCTAATACGGGAAAATCAATATAACCATCTGCGCTCACTAAATAAGACTGCATCGTTTCCTGTCCTTTTGAAGGGTTTAGGCTGTAAGCCGAAGGAATGCTTAGTGTACTCAAATTAAAAGGAATGGCGGTTTCGGGATCTTCGGCTGAAACAATAATCATGAGCAAATCATCGGGCTGAATTTTTATCTCATAGGAATTTGATTTTTCCCCTGATGCCAAACCATCAATATTCTGATAATATACCACGCTTTTTTTAGGCGCGCAGGAAAAAAATAAAACGGCAAAAAGAAAGGGAATTGATTTTTTTAATACAAAAAAATACTTCATAATTTTTAATTTTTTAATGGTTGCAAATATAGGCATTAACCTCTTGCTTTAAATTAATTATTATTAATAAATGGACAGATTCAATTGCATCTGCCAAAATAGACAATGCCTTTTCTAAAGGCATCCAATCAAAGAGGCTATACTCCTAACTAGCCGAAAATTGTCCTGCTTATAATCATAAGATCTCCCCAAAAACTTCGATTGTAAAAATAATCCAGATTCATGAGCACCTTGTCCTTAAAAATAACGCTGTCATTATAGTGCAATGGATTCTCTTGTCCTGCCAGCAGCATTTCTTCATTTTTATACTTAATAGAAGCCTCACTGGTAATCCCTGGTTTTAATTCCAAAATTTTTCTGGTTTCTCCTTCCAATAAATCGTAGTACCCCTGAATATCCGGTCGTGGACCCACAAAACTCATATTCCCTATCAGAACATTCCACAATTGGGGCCATTCATCAATTTTTGTCTTCCTTAAAAACATACCCAGTCTAGAGATTTTAGCTGTTGTGGGATGCATTGTCTTAAGTTTGACTATTTTAAAAATACCTCCCCATTGTCCGATTCGTTCCTGAATAAAAACGCCGTTAGATCGAGTGTCGATGGAGGCCAGTATCCAAAAAATAATTATCAGCCAACCTACAACAAGCAGACCAACGAAAGAAAACAATAGGTCAAAAAATCTCTTTATCATCTATTTTAAGGTTTTCACACCAATCCCTTTTTACTTTTTACTGCTCACTGCTCACTGTCATCCTGAGCTTGTCGAAGGACACTAATACACATTCTTATCCTTTTTAAAAACATCAAAGAAAGTTTTCCAAATAATTTTTATATCCAAGAACAAGTTCCAGTTTTCGATATACCAAATGTCATGATCCACCCGGCCTTTCACGTCGAAATATTTCTTGATTTCTCCACGAAACCCATTAACCTGTGCCCAGCCCGTTATTCCTGGCTTTGCATAATTACGCACCATGTAGTTGTTGATCAGTCCTGAATATTGCTCCGTATGCGACAACATATGAGGACGCGGACCCACTACCGACATATCTCCTTTTAACACATTAAAAAATTGCGGCAACTCATCCATGCTGCTGCGGCGCAAGAAGCCACCCACTCGAGTCACGCGACTATCATTCTGAGTGACCTGATCCTTATGGAATCCGGTATCGGTATGCATCGTCCGAAACTTATAACAGCGAAACGGCTGGTTGTCTCTGCCCGAGCGTTCCTGTACAAAAAAAACAGCCCCAGGAGAATTTATTTTAATTAGCACTATCAGGATAGGGAATAACCAAGGAAATATGAACACAATGATAAACAAGGAAAAACAAAAATCAAATAGCTTCTTGATCACGCGATTGAGCGTTATCTCAAGAGGTTCTTTCCGTAACATCAGAACGGGGATGTTTCCATAAAAAACGATTTCAACCTTGCTAGAATTTGTATATTGCTGAAAATCAGGGATAAACTTCACGCGAACCATATGCTTCTCACAAATGGTGGTGATGGTATTGATTACTCCAATTTTGCTGATACCCAGAGCAATGTATATTTCATCAATATTTTCAGCAATAATATACTTTTCGATTTCCGAAAATTGACCCAAATGAGGAGCTGAAAGACTATTTTTTACAACGTCTTTATCATCAAAAAAACCCATTACCCTATATCCAAAGGTCAGGTCTTTTGACAGGATGTCGTACATGCGTTGTCCAGTGTCATTAGCTCCCACTATGATAATTTTTCGATAGTTATAGCCCTGTGCCCTGAAATGCTTGAGAATCTTCAAAAATATAATTCGGAAGACCAACAAAAGGACAAAAAAGGTTCCATAAAAATACATTATACGCAAACGAGAAATTCCGTCATAGTCCAGGACCACAATAATTATCGAAATGATAGCTAAATGCTCTACTGTCATAAGATATATCCGCTGCAGAACGTTCTCAATTCGTTCCGTTCGGATGATTTTATAGGAATTATTGTAGTACAACAAAAGAACCCATACCACCATTGATAAAAAAGAAATTGTCCGAACCTCTTTATCATTTGAGATGTCAAAGTTCCCGTATCGAAACATAAAGGAAATTGCTATAGCGACATTCAGCAACACAATATCCCATAGTATTATACCCAGCTTGAAGTAGCGGGAAAAACGGTATGTAGCTAATAGTTTTATAAATGACATTGATTTAGGGCTTGGCGTTGGTGAGGCTTTGTGTTTATAGGTTAACTAGTTATGGATTATGCTGTTGCTGTATTTTACAAAAGTAGTACCTTTTAGAATAATTTCTTTACGGTTTTCCTCATTTTAATGATATTATCGTTTGGGGGTTGATGGTTGACCCCTGGTTGCCGAAAAGTCGGGACAGGCTCCCTAGCCCCAGATTGCCGCGTTACACTCGCAATGACAGGGGAATTGGGTGTGGGGGTTTGCGTGTTGATTAATCCGTTAAAACTATTATCCCGACAAACGAAACTAAAAAGCATTTTTATCTCCTTTAAATATACTGGTTGCAGTATTCCATATAATCTTTATATCCAGCAGCAAACTCCAGTTTTCGATATACCATATATCGTGTTCCACTCGGTTTTTCATGTCGGCAAGTTCCTTGGTTTCGCCACGGAAGCCATTCACCTGAGCCCAGCCAGTTATGCCTGGTTTGGCATAATGCCGCACAAGAAAGTTGTTGATCAATTCTGAATATTGTTCTGTATGCGACAACATATGCGGACGAGGTCCCACGACGGACATATTTCCTAATAATACATTAAAAAATTGTGGCAACTCATCCATACTGGTTCGGCGTAGAAAGGCTCCTATTTTAGTTATCCGCATATCGTCTTGGGTGGCCTGCATGTTATTGGAATCCTTGTTGATGCGCATCGTTCTAAATTTATAACACGGAAACGATTCATTTTCTCTGCCCGAGCGCTGTTGCACAAAAAAAACAGGTCCAGAAGAATTTACTTTAATCAGTAGCATCAGGATAGGAAACAACCACGGAAAGAGGATTACTATTACAAACACCGAAAAACAAAGGTCAAATAATTTCTTAATCACACGATTGAGTGTTATTTCAAGAGGTTCTTTGCGCAGCATCAAAACGGGAACATTACCATTCCCGTAAAAAGATATTTCAACCCTGTTCGTTTTAGTGTATTGCTGAAAATCAGGAATAAACTTAATGCGAACCATATAGCGCTCACAAAGCGCGGTGAGGCTATTGATAACTTCAATTTTGCTGATGTGAAGAGCAATATACATTTCATCTATTTTTTCGGCGAGAATATAATCTTCAACATCCTCAAATCTACCTAAAATTGGACTCATTAGCTGTATATCCGAATCTATTTCATCATCAAAAAATCCCATTACCCGATACCCATAAGTAAGGTCATTGGAGAGTATTCTGTTCATACGTTCCCCTGCTGCATTAGCACCTACTATAACTACCTTTCTATAATTATATCCCTTTGCCCGAACGTACTTTAAGGCTTTCATAAATACTATTCGGAAGACGATAAGAAAGATGAAAAAGGTTATATAAAAATAAAACATCCTCAACCGAGATATCTCGTCATAGCCCAGAATAATAATAAATACCGCAATCATGGCAAAATGAACTAGAAGTAACCGAAATGTTCGCATCAGAATAGTCTCAATTCGTTCAGTCCGGATGATTCTATAGGAATCTATGAATAATAATAAGAAAATCCAGAATACGTTTGATAGTAAAGAAACAGTCCGAATCTCTCTGCCGTCTTCTAAGTCAAAATTTCCATATCGGAACAGAAAGGAAAGTGCTATAGACACATTAAGCAGCACTAGATCCCAAACAACTAGACCCAACTTGTAGTAACGTGAAAAACGGTAGGTTGAAAATATTTTTAAAATAGACATAAGATTTTGGGGTCTTGGTGTTGGTGAGGCTTCGTGTTAATGGGTTAACTAGTTATGAAATGTTCTGTTGCTATATTTTTACAAAAGTAATGTCCTCTAAAATAATTCCTTTACGGTTTTCCTCATTTTGATGTTATTATATTTTGGGGTGGTTTGTCTCGTCATTAAGTTACCCTTTATTTGTCATTCTGACGAAGGAGGAATCTCGTGTTAGTTGCTCACGTTTGTTGAGATTCTTCCTTCGTCAGAATGACAAAATCATCGACAAAACTTCTAACTTAATGACATTGGGTGGTGGGTGGTTGCCCACTAGCTCCTGATTGCTTATACTTCGCAATGACAGGGGGAATGGGTGTGGGTGTTGGGTTTGGC
>CAMCFT010000031.1 GCA_945874225.1 Flavobacterium psychrophilum | reverse complement strand
ACCACCAACTTAAAAATTGTAAACGACAGTTTGAAAAACCATTCCGATATTGTTTTGCTCTCCTATTCGGTTACACCTTGGATTGACACACCAACAGTTTTGAAAAAATACAAAGCTAAAAATGAAATAACGAATCCGAATTGGCATTTTCTAACGGGTTCTAAAAATAACATTTACAGTCTGGCTCGCAAATCCTATTTTGCCGAAGAAGATATTGGCTTTAGTAAAGATAGCAACGAATTCCTGCATACGGAACATTTTATATTAGTGGATAAAGCCAAAAGAATACGAGGCATTTACAACGGTACTTTATCACTTGAAATGCAACAAATGTTAGACGATATTAAAACATTAGAAAAAGAGAAGAATTAGAAAAACTAAAAACACAAACTTAAAATGAAAAGCAAAAAATTCAAAATCGAAAAATTAGTAGTACTAATTGCACCAGCACTAATTGTAGTATTATTGGGTACTTTCGGATGCAGCAATGACAGCGAAAATGCAGTTGACACATCGGTTGGGACCATTGTTAAAGTAAATTCGGATAATTTTATTGCTGCGGGATTGGCTGAACCTATTAGCATTGTTTCCAAAACACTTTCAAACGGAACAACTGCAGATTGTTATAAAATAGTAAGCAAAGGTACTCCGGCAGATCATGCAATGGGTCCATGGTGTCCTACAAATATTTCGGATGATTCCTCTGCTGGTGGAATTTGGTTAAAAGACGGAAAAGTATATGATGTTGATGGCGCATTTATAAAAAATTTAGCCACATTTTTTTCGGATCCTACTTGGATGATGTATAAAAGTAGTACTGGCGAAGTGATTAGAACTAAAACTCAATCTGAATGTCAAGCTGCTGCAAACCCGAGTGTAGGGGCGGAATATAAAAACTTTTGTGTGGAATGTTTGCCTTCGTATATTGCTAATTTAACACAAACCTATTATATTCCAGTAAGTCCAGTGAAATTAACTAATTCCATATCATTCGGAATGGGACCGCAATCTTCAGGACCTAGCGTTAGAGGAATCGCTTTTAACGGAGTTCGATTTGATGCTCCTGCACCAGTCAACATTATTTTGGCAGCGTATACGCTAGCCCCATTTGACGATGCTGGTGGGCATATCAATTTGGGTGCAGGTTACCATTATCATGCAGCCAATGGAAAATCGAAAGAAATTGCTCAAACCGATGGACATGCACCCATGATTGGGTATGCCATAGATGGACATGGATTGTTTGCGAGACTAGATACAAAAGGGGTTGAATCCTCTGATTTAGATGAATGTAGAGGACATACTGATGCTGTAAGAGGATACCATTATCATGTTGATACTGCAGGAGCAAATAATTTCATTAACTGCATAAAAGGAGCTTATGTTAACTAATTTATTAAATACTAAAACAATGAAAAAAATTATAATTGGAATTCTATTGCTTTTTAATAGTGTTTTCCTATTTGCGCATCAATCGGATTTGTCAACAGTGTTAATTTCTCAGGACGAAAAAGGGAAATGCTATTTACAAATATACAGTTCACTAACCGCATTTGAAGGGGAGGTAGATTATAAATATGGAAAGAATGCTTATAAAACTCCCGAAGAATTTAGAGCATTGGTCATAGATCATTTCAAAAAAAATGTGCTGTTTATTTGTAATGCTCAGGACACCCTTAAATTTGGCAAACCCCTAGTATTATTAGGACACGAAACTAAACTGGTTGTAGAAGTATTTGGTTTTCCTAAAAATATTAGCGCGATGTATTTTAAAAATGGAATGTTTATGGATACTCATCATAATCAAAGCTCCTTAATTATATTAAAAAAAGGTTTGCCCAGCCAATTATACGTTTTGAATGACCAGAATAAGCAACAAATTGATTTGGTTTTGGAGAATGGGAAATGGCAATCCACTACTTCAATTTTAAATTTATCTATGGAGCCCTTTTTGTTCTGGGGTTCAATAATAGTGTTGCTATTTAGTATTGCATTATTATTCATAAAATTTAAACCTAATTTTGGTTCGAAAACAATTCTTTTGCTTTTATTTGTTTCGAGTGCTACGTTTGCTCAAAACAACAAACAGAATATTCGTGGAAACGTGACCGATAAATTGTCTCAAACCCCTATAATTGGTGCTTTGATTCAAATAAATAATTTCGAAAACAAAGCGATAAGCGATGGAAAAGGGAATTATATTTTAACCGAAATCAATCCGGATCGCTACGATATTAAAGTTTCATTTGTAGGCTATAAAGAAGTCTTAATTCCAAATGTGATTGTTACTTCTGGTAAAGAAGTTATTTTGGATATAACTATGGAAGACGAATACAATAAACTGAAAGAAGTAGTTATAAAATCATCCAATAAAGCCAGTACCATTAACAAATTAGCTACTGTTAGTGCCAGATCTTTTTCTATGGAAGAAGTCAATCGTTTTGCAGGCGGAAGAAGCGATGTGGCTCGTTTGGTAGCCAATTTTGCAGGTGTAAGCGCACCCGATGACAGCAGAAATGATATTGTAATTAGAGGAAATTCACCAGTGGGTGTTTTGTGGCGCATTGACGGAATGAACGTAACCAATCCCAATCATTTTGCATCAGTTGGAACCACTGGTGGAGCAGTAAGTGCTTTGAATACCAATTTATTGAAGAATTCCGATTTCTTTACTTCGGCTTTTCCAGCAGAATATGGCAATGCCACTTCGGGAGTTTTTGATATTGGTTTTAGAAATGGAAATTCAAAAAAGAGAGAAACTACTATTCAATTGGGTGTCATTACAGGTCTTGAAGCCACCACTGAAGGCCCAATCAACAAAGAAAAAGGTTCCTCCTATTTAGTTGGATATCGATATGGTTTAGCTGGTGTAGCAAAAGTGTTTGGAGTTGATATTGGAACAACAGCAACACCGTCTTATCAAGATTTATCGTTTAAATTGAACAGCGGTACTTCTAAATTAGGTAAATTTTCAATGTTCGGAATTTTGGCTACCAGCACCATAAATATTGAAGGTGGAAATTCAAATTCTTTATATGGAAATGGCAATCAGGTTGATTTTGCCAGTAAAATAGGGATAGTTGGTTTGAATCATTTTAAACAAATTAACACTAAATCGTTTATCAGTTCAACCATTGGATTGAATTATTCCAAAACAGACCAAACTTCGTATGATTTTGATAGAATGGCAAATACTTCTTTTATCAAAGAAGTGAGCAATGTGGCCAAAACAGGTTATAATTTTAGTTCTACTTACAATTTAAAAGTAAGCCCAAAGTTTTTTATAAAAGCGGGAATTCAAGATGAATTGATGGGCTTGGATTTATTCTATAAAACAAAACAAAACAGTTCCGATACCTGGAAACAAGTTTGGGATACAAGCAGTTTTACTAATTTGGCGCAAGCTTTTGTTCAGGCTAAATACAACATCAGCGAAAAGTTGATTTTAAATGCTGGTGTTCATTCGCAAAAGTTTTTCTTGAATAATTCGG
Organism: Flavobacterium psychrophilum; assembly: GCA_945874225.1. GTDB lineage: Bacteria > Bacteroidota > Bacteroidia > Flavobacteriales > Flavobacteriaceae > Flavobacterium > Flavobacterium psychrophilum_M. The sequence goes on along the minus strand of CAMCFT010000031.1, from coordinate 33,468 downwards.
TTTCAGTGGAACCTCGTTTAGGATTGAAATATGCTGTAAATAACAAAAGTAGTTTTAGTTTAGGTTATGGTTTACACTCCCAAATGCAGCCAATTAATGTGTATTTCCTGCAAACTCAAAATACGGATGGTTCATACTCTTACAACAACAAAAATTTAGATTTTACCAAAAGTCAGCACTTTGTTTTAGGGTATGACTTGCAACCGTTTCAAGATTGGCGTGTGAAAACCGAAGTCTATTATCAAGCTATTTCTAATGTTCCGGTGAATACTTTTTCGAGCAGTTATTCAATGCTGAACACGGGTTCAAGCTTTAAAACCGATTTAGAAGACAATCTTACTAATGCAGGAACTGGAACCAATTATGGTGCAGAAGTTACTATTGAAAAATTCTTCAGCAAGGGGTATTATGGCTTGTTTACTTCGTCTTTATACAGTTCAAAATACAAAGGAAGTGATGGCGTGGAACGAAATACGGCTTTCAACGGAAAATATGTTTTCAATATTTTAGGAGGAAAAGAATGGAAAGTAGGAAGTGAAAACAGAAATAAAATTTCGGCAGACCTTAAGTTCACCAATGCTGGCGGAAGAGCTTACACTCCAATTGATATTTCGGCATCGCAAGATGCGGGTCAAGAAGTGTTGTCAACAGATGCCTATTCAGCAAATTATGACAATTATTTCCGATTGGATCTAAAAGGAAGCTACACCATTAATAGCAAAACCAAAAAACTATCACAATCCTTTTCGTTGGATTTACAAAATGTAACCAATCATAAAAATATGTTTTCACAAACGTATGATACCCAAAAAGCGAGTTTGAATACGACCTATCAATTGGGTTTCTTTCCTAATTTTATTTATAAATTGCAGTTTTAAGAAGCAAATAAAACATTGAAAATAAATAGTTAACGATTCAACACGGTTTTTTTACAACTCAACAACTTTAACCTTTTAACTGTATTATAGAGATACTATTTTTGACAAAAATTAAAATACAATTGAAATGAAAAATTTAAAATTTATTTATGTAATTAGCATTGCAATAGCTAGTACTATTATTGGTTGCAGTAAACCAGATGATAATTCATCTACAATTAGTGGTGATTTACAAGTAGTTCCACGAGCAGCGGCTTATGCCGGTTCCTATCCAATTGTAGGCACAAGTCAAACCGGAATTTGGGATGCCACCGGCAACAGTATCACCCCTGTTTTGGGAGCAGCATTTTTCGGACAGGATGCTCAGTTTACACATACAACTCCTGCTTACACCAAAAGCAGCGATGGACTTACGGTAAAAGACGAAGTTACCGGCTTAACTTGGCAGAAAACCTATGAAAAACCGACTTTTGGTGGTGCGTATTATTGGGCAGAAACTCAAACTGTGGTTGACAATCTGAACAAACAAAACTACGGTGGTTACAGCGACTGGAGAGTACCGACCATCAAGGAGCTATACTCTTTATGGAATGTAAGTGTCGGATGGCCTTATATTGATACAAAATATTTTGATATTAAATATACAGATGAACAAGACCTTAGTCACGCAATATTCTGGAGTAGCGACAAATATACCGGACTAATGGGCAATGTAACTGGGGAAACACCCGGTGCAGAACTTGCCTTCGGTGTGAATTTTGGCACCGGACATATTAAATCTTACAGTATCAGTGTAGGTCCAAAACACTTTGTTCGTTGTGTACGCGGCAATCTTTCGTATGGCGTCAATTTATTCCAAAACAACAATGATGGTACTATTTCCGATTTAGCTACCGGCCTGATGTGGCAAAAAAACGACAACGGTTCAGGAATGGATTGGGAACATGCACTCGCCTATGCTCAAACGCAGAATACAGCAAATTATCTGGGGCACAACGATTGGCGTGTCCCAAATGTAAAGGAACTTCAAAGCCTTGTAGATTACACACGTTCGCCTTATGCAACAAAAGCTGCTAATGTCGGCCCGGCAATAAATGCACTATTCAGTTGTACCGCCATTAAAAATGATGGTGGAAAGGCAGACTATCCTTATTATTGGACAAGCACTTCGGCTATGTCAATGGCAAATGGCTCTTATCCTTCTGCATGGTATGTGGCTGTTGGACAAGCAGAAGACGGAAACGGTGAAAATCTTCACGGTGCTGGTGCTGTGCGTTTCGACAGCAAGACTGTTGGAACAGGTGCAGGAGAAGAAAGAGTATTGAATTATGTAAGATTGGTGAGAAATAGTAAATAATCTATAGAATTTCAAAAAAATGAAATCAAAAACAAATAAAAATAGGCTTTTGTCAGCTTTTATAGCTGTTGCAATCCTTTTGAATATAAGTTTAACAGGATGTTCAAACGATAACACCGGTTCAGATGCTGTTACCGACAACCTCCCTAATATTACGGGTTATCCAATTGTAAGCACTAATCAAACAAAATTTTACGATAACACAACTGAAATTTCTGCGCCTACTACTGGTTCTGCCTTTTATGGTCAAAATGCAATGTATTCAGGAAATGCGTCAAATTATGTAAAAAATGGTGATGGTACGGTTACAGATATGGTTACTGGGTTGATGTGGCAGCAAACCGAAGACATAACGGGAGACGGTGCTATTAATTTCTATGACAAACTAACCTATTCAGAGGCATTGGCTGGTGCTGCAACCTGTAAAACAGGTGGACATACAGATTGGCGTTTACCAACTATTAAAGAGCTATATTCCCTAGGTATGTTTTATGGAAATGAACCAGGTCCTGGAGAGTCTACTTGTGTAAAATATATTAATGAGAATTATTTCTCTGTAGGTTACGGAGATGTGAACGCTCTTTCACATGGTGGCCTTGCAAATGAGCGGGTAATTGATGGTCAAATAGCAACTTCTACAAAATATGTAAGCACAACATACGGACAATTAGAAGCTATGTTTGCTTTCAATTTTATAGATGGACGAATTAAAGGGTATCCTACTACTTACATCGTTCCTGAAGATGGACAAACGAAGCATTTCTATGTATTATATGTTCGCGGCAACACATCGTATGGTACAAATCAATTTGTAAATAATGGAAACGGAACAATTTCCGATAATGCTACTGGTTTAATGTGGATGCAAAACGATAACGGAACAGGTCTTACATGGGAAAACGCATTAAGTTATGCTGAAAATTTAACATTTTCTGGATATTCAGATTGGCGTTTACCCAATACCAAAGAATTGCAAAGCATAGTTGACTATACCCGTTCCCCTGCAACAACTAATTCTGCAGCAATAAACCCTCTATTCAGTTGCACCCAGATTACTAATGAAGGAGGTGCAGCAGATTATCCTTGGTATTGGAGCAACACTACCTTTTCTACGGGAACGCCAACAAATGGAACAAGCGCCATTTATGTTTGCTTCGGAAGAGCTATGGGCTATTATTCTGGTTTGGGTTGGACAGATGTTCATGGTGCTGGAAGTCAGCGAAGCGATCCAAAAATCAACAATTTTACTGGATATACACAAAATGGGAATGGTTATTACAATGCCAATGCTCCTCAGGGAGATGCGGTACGAATACTGAATTATGTGAGGTTAGTTAGGAATATTAAATAAAACAATCAATAAAATTAGTAATAATGTTTATCAAGTGTTGAAATTAATTTGAGATTTTTCGATGCTTTAAGACTTATGAGGTTTTAAAAACCTCATAAGTCTGTTCTAAAAATCAATAGTTATAAATTCAACCCTTGATTGGCATTAATAATTAAAAATATTAAACAATGAAATCAAAAATTGTAATACTAGCCTTGTTTATCAGTTTGTTTACAAGCGTGTGCTTTGCTCAACCACAACCCGATGGCAAAGGACGTAAACCACCCACCAGTGAAGAACGGTTAAAAATGGTCAACGAAAAAATTTGTCAGCCACTCAAACTCAACAAAAACCAAACTGCAAAAGTAAGTGCTGCCTTCAAAGAATTTTTTACAGAAATGGATAAGTTAATTGATTTTAAATCAAATCCACCTCGTATGCCCGAAAAATCCAAAGTAGATGCACTTGCTAAAATCAGGGATAATAAAGTGAAAAAAGTAATCCCTGAAAATGTATTTGACAAGTACATCGAACTCGAAAAAACGACTCGTCCGCCACACGATGGAAATCCTCCAAAGTAATAAAGGACTTATCAAACGACTATGAAATAGGGTTCCAATAAACAAGTAATCTGTAAACAGGGTTTCTTTCCAAATTTAATTTATAAATTGCATTTTTTAAGAAAAAATAATGAATAATTCAAAATTTAAAATAATAAACAAATTAGGTATTGCGATTGCAATAACACTCTTTTTCAAAATCGTTTTTTTTCGAATTGAGGAATTTTTTGAGTTGGATTTACTATTTATTATAGCGATTGTATTAATTATTTGGCAAGGAAATGAAGCTATCGACAACTTGTTGAATACCAAGTATCCTTGGATTGAAAACACTAAAAAGAGGTTGATTATTCAGAGTGTACTTTCGTTTGTTTATACCTCAATTACCTTGTTTGCTTTGATGTATTTGCTGCATCAATTAATGTTTGGTGACGGCCGAATTATTAATCGCAAAATGATGGAAATTTTTCCACCAGCCATTCTTTTCACTTTGGCGCTTTTGGCTGTCAAAATTGGAAGTGAATTTTTTAATGCCTTAAAAAACAGTTTACTCGAAGTCGAAAAATACAAAACCGAAAGTGCTAATGCGCAATTACAAAACTTAAAAAACCAATTGAATCCCCATTTCTTATTCAATAATTTAAGTGTTTTGACTTCGTTGGTTTATAAAAACCAGGACAAAGCCGCCGATTTTATCACTGAATTGGCCAAAGTGTACCGCTATGTTTTGGATACCAAAAATGCTGAATTGGTGCCTTTACAAGAAGAATTGGATTTCATAAATCACTACATTTACTTGCAAAAAATACGATTTGAAGACAGTATTTTGTTCGAAATTAAAGTGGAAGAAAGTAAGAAAAATGATTTCTTATTACCAATGTGTTTGCAAATGTTGGTCGAAAATACCATTCAACACAACGAAACGTCACAAGCCAATCCGTTGAAAGTTTTAATTTATACTCAGAATAATTCATTAATTATTGAAAACCCCATTTTACCAAGAAGCAACGTTGCAGAAAGCACTAAAACGGGTTTGAAAAATATTGAACAACGCTATTCCTTTTTTACTGACGAAAAAGTTGTAGTTAATAACAACGGAGAAGTTTTTAAAGTAATTTTACCTTTAATACACAAAAAATGAAACGCCAATAAATTAATTATTCAAATAGTATAAAGGTTAATTGGGCGTTCCAGCTGACCAATAAATAACAATAAAAATACGCAGATGAAAGTTGTAATTATAGAAGACGAAAAATTATCGGCAGAACATTTAACCGTTCTTTTGCAGAAAATAGACTCATCGATTACTGTAATTGCGTATTTTGATACGATTAAAACTTCTGTAACCGCCTTCAAGGAAGGTTTAACTGCCGATTTAATCTTTATGGACATTCATTTGGCTGACGGCAATAGTTTTGAGATTTTCAACCAAATAGAACTTGAAATTCCTGTTGTTTTCACCACCGCTTTCGATAATTATGCCATTCAGGCTTTCAAGCAAAACAGCGTTGATTATTTATTGAAACCTATTGGGTTACAAGACTTGCAATTTGCTATGGAAAAGTTCAAAAAGCAACAACAATTTGGAAACAAAAATCTCATTTCGAGTATTGCAACGGCTTATCAGCAACTGAATAAAGAGTATAAAACACGATTTTTGGTCAAATTAGGTCAATCCATCGATACCGTAAAAACGGAAGATATTCATCATTTTGAAACCAAAGAAAGCCTTTCTTTTTTAGTGACCAATAAAGGAAATCACCATCTAATTGATTATACATTAGACCAACTGGAAACAATGTTGCAACCCAAAAACTTCTTCCGAATCAACAGAAAAATAATTCTTCATATCCAATCCATCGAGAAAGTGAGTACTTATTTTAACAGTCGGCTTTCTATTACAACCAAATTTTTGGACAATGATTCCAGAATTGTAAGCCGGGATCGCGTTAATGATTTCAAAAAATGGTTGGATAATTAAAACACAAACAATGAAAAAAACAATTTTACTACTATGGATTGCTTTTTCTGCTGCTGCTCAAACCAATCCAGAAATAGCTAAAAGTGCAATTAAAATTGAAATGCTTTTTCCAGAAGGAAAATCAAAAGCACTAATTTTAAGCTATGATGATGGGGCAAAACAAGACAGAGAATTGGTAAAATTGATGAATAAGTACCATCTTGTTGGAACTTTTCATTTGAATTCCAACAAATTAGGAACAAATAACTATTTCGACTATCTAAATAAAGCGGAAATAAAAGAACTTTATAAAGGACATGAAGTTTCGGTTCATACTGCTAATCATCCCAATTTACCTGATATTTCTAAGATAGATTTAGTTTATGAAATTGTAGAAGACAGAAAAGAACTCGAACGCTTGATGGGCTATCCCGTGAGAGGAATGGCCTATCCTTTTGGCAACACCAACGATGCTGTAATTGAGGCTATGAACGGACTAGGAATTGAATATGCCAGAACAGTTGGTGATACTTATAATTTTGAAATTCCTAAAGATTTTTTAAGATGGTTTCCAACGATGCACCAATTTGCAAAGGCATATTGGGAGCCCAATCAACCTGAAAAAGATAAAAAGGAATTGGAGTTGTTTTACAAAACAATTGATGATTTTTTGCAAACCAAAGAATTGGCGGTGTTGGATATTTGGGGACACAGTTGGGAAATGGGAACCGACCAAAACAAATGGGATGAAACCGAAAAATTCTTTAAATTATTGTCCAATAATGAAGCTGTATATTACACCAAACAAATTGATTTGGTGGATTATATCAATGCGTTTAGAAACCTAAAATTCTCTGTAAACAAAGACATTGTGGTGAATACAAGTGCTATCAATGTTTTTATAAAAATCAACAATAAAAATTTTAATGTAAAGGCAGGAACATCGATGAACTTATTATAATGGTTGTTTGTCAATACAATCAAAAAGTTTAAAAAATAATGCTCGAATAATAATCCGAGAAAGAGTAAATAATCAAAATAAATCCTTCTGAAGAATAGAAGTACGTTTTAATTTTATATTTTATCTTGAGGAGGATGGGAGAGCTTTACTTTAATCTCTAAGCCAGATTGTTTATCGCTTCACTCACTTTTTTCTAAACGATTTTACCATATCTTTCCTGAGTAATAGTCATATTTGAATGGCCTAGCAATTCTGAAACAATTTCCATTGGTATATCATTGTACAGGAGGACAATTGAGGCAAATGTTTTTCTTGCAATGTGGTGGGTAAGTTTTTTTTCAATCCCAGTAATGTCAGCAATCTCTTTTAAGTACGAATTGAATTTCTGATTACTTATAGGAGGACATATATGATTATTTTCCGTTGAACTACGGGGCTGAAACCAAAAAAGGCTATCATTTCTGATAGCCTTTCTGCTTTTGCTCCCCTTATTGACGGAAGCTGCAGCCAGAAAGCTCTTTTTGATTATGCAAATATAAGAAAATTTGTGCGTTAACTTTTTTTCTTGAAAGAGTCATTGTCATTTTTTATTGTTTGTTTTCTTAATTTGTCTTTACCTTACCGTAAACTTACTGGAGGTCAAATGAAATGATTGAATATGTTTAAATTTAAATAAAACCTTTCTATTGAAAAGTCCAAATTAGTTTGAAGATATAAACTTGAAAAATCAATTTTTTGTAATAAATACTCTCTATAAAAATTAATAAATCAGTTCACTTTTTGCTGACGATTTCATGCCCAAGCAAAGTTAGCCGGAACGGAACGTTTCTTCCTAGAGCAAGAATCCAATTATATTCCAAATCCAATTGAATCAATCAAAACTAGTTTTGACTATATCAATAAAAAGTTGAATTGACATTTGGTTTTTTCTGATAAAATATTTCTCCGATATTTTATCAGAGAAATATTTTGTAATGAGAGGTTGAACTGACTTTGGTTGAAATTTGTGAAAATATTTCATATTGTTATGAAATTTATTTCCTTGAAATAGAGGACAGATTTAATCACAGGACATTTTATATGTCAAAGATTTTCTTCTACTATTTTATCTCCCAAAATCATCTTGAAGGCGCACAATATCTTCTTCATCTGAAGGGTTTTCAGGATCTGTATGCTGCCAAATTTCCGCTACAATTCCCCAAGAATCTAGGCCAATTAAACGATGGCGCTCTCCTTTGTCCAATTGAATAAAATTTCCGGGAGATAATTGTTGTATTTCCTGTTCTTCATCTGTATTACTGGTTTTCACTCCTACAGTTCCTGCAACCACTTTCCAAATTTCGGCTCTTCGGTGGTGAAATTGCCAGGATAAACGTTTGTTTGGGGCCACCACTAAAATCTTCGGACTCAATTTATTGGTAATCTGAATCTGGGACATTTCAAGATGAGGAAAAAATTGGGATGCAAAAGCATTCGCTTGGCTTTCTTCAATTACAAAAAAACCGCCCCAAGGACGAGTTTCATCTTGTTTTATGACAGTGAAATTTTCTTCTTTTAGTGCTGCAGCTATCTGTTCGAAAACCACTTTTTTTTCTAAATTATTGGATAGATTGAAATTCATTTTTTTTATTGTATTGCGAACTATTAAATTTAATTTATTGAAAAGACCCTTGTTAATAATCTTACTTTTTCTTGTTATGGGTTTTTTCTTTGCTCCAACATCCAATTATAAATATTTGAATTATCATAAACTTGAGTCCAACTATCGTGAAAGGCATCGTCAAAAATTTGTAATTTAACATCGCCATTACATTTTTTTAATTTTTTATATATCGTTATTGAGTATTGAACATCAACAACATCATCAAGTAAACCATGGAAAATTCTTGTTGGAATAGATGCAATTTTACAATCCTCTTCTATAGATAGGGTGTCTAGATATCCCGCAATAGGGACTAAAGCAGCAAACAATTCGGAATGACTATAAGCCAAATTCCATGAGCCCCATCCTCCCAAACTTAAACCTGTTAAATAAATTCTATTAGTATCTATTTTATTTTCTGAAATTATTTTTAGTATTAATGCATAAAGCTCTTCTGAATCCCAATATTTTCCTTCGGGACACTGCGGTGCCAATACAAATGCGTCTAATTTATTTGTTTTTAAATATTTTAATGGTCCATGAGTTTTTATTTTTTCTAAATCATTTCCTTTTTCTCCTGAACCATGAAGAAATATAATTAAAGGCATTTTGTTTTTATAATCATCTGGCTTGTGCAATATGTAATCAAGCTTATAAGGTGTTTTTATTACAGACTCAAAAGTCCCTCTTGTTTCATTTTGTCCAAAACATGAAAAAGTAAAGAATAGGAATACTACAATTTTTTTCATTTTATACTCTTTTTATTAAATTTAATTCTTGATTTTCTATTATTTAATACTCTTTCAATTTTTGCTATTAATTTTTTTCGTGTATTTTTTTAAAACTTCTATCGTTGTTTTATCGGTATTATATACAGAGTACCATCCTTGAAATTCATGAGGAGGATCTCCGGTAAAGTCATCACCCGTTTTCCAGATGCTTTTTGGCTCTCTCGGTCTTCCTTCACCAGACCATGCCCAAAAATTAACTCCTGAAACCATTGGGATTGTTTTACTTAAAGTGCTTATTTTATTGAAAATAGTTGCGTAAAATTCATCTCTAATTGTAACTGGAGCACTAGGGTCGTAATTGTTTTCATCTCTAGAAATTCCAAATTCTTCCAGAACGATTGGTTTATTTAATTTTTTAGCAATTAGCACATGGGTATTTATATATTCATCGGCTTTGGCCAAAGCCGGTTGATAGGTTTCTTTCGTTCGAAGAGGATCATACCAGTTACAGTTCTGTATCCATAAATGAAAAGTGAAATAATCAATATAAGGGGAATCATGATCTTTTTCAAAATCCATTTCGTTTTCAGGCGACACTAAGTATCCTGCACTACCAATAGAAACCAAATGGTTACTGTCGAGTTTTTTAATGGTTTTTGCAGTCTCATGCAACCAAATTCTGTAGTTTAGGATATTGTTGCTTCCTTCAGGCTCATTGGCTAATTGCCAAGCCATTATTGTTGGATCCTCTTTGTATGGAATATTATTAATGGAATTTACTCTATTTATGATTTTTTCTAAAAAAAGATTAAACTGTTGTTTTGCAATAGAATCACTATAAAACCGAGCCGAATAATTCTGAAAGGTATTCCAATTTCCGTTTTCTGCCGGAGGAGGATACGGAATGTTTTCATTGGCATTTGCCCAGGAAACATATTGGGCGAAACCCCCTGACCAAGGCCAAAAATTATTGAGGCACATCACGGCCACCATGTCCCTTTTTTTTAATTCTACTAATAGAAAGTCCAATCCTACTAATAGGTTTTCATTAAACACATTGGGTGCAGTTTGCAAAGCGGGCTGGATACACCAAGGCGCAGATTCATTTCCCTCGGAAGCAGCCATGACACGAAGGTTATGGATACCGATACTATTTAATTGATCCAACTCTCTTGTTAACCGATTTTTATCTGATGATCCCAAATTCATTCCATACCAAAAGTTAGTGCCTAAATAACGATAGGGTTTTCCCTCTTTCAAGAATATTCCCTCCTTTACGGTTATAAAATTTTGAGCCATTGTAATTGGCCCCATTGCTATTAAAAACAATATAATAAAGCAGTTTTTAATTCTTTTCATATTCTTTTATATTTTATTCTTTTGATTTATTAGTAGAACCAGGCATACATACATAACCAAGCAGTAACAATGAATAGCGCTTGTTATCTAAAAATTTTGTGCCAATCTAAATCAGTCTTGATGTATTGTCCGAATTTTGGGAAACAGCAAGCTTTTTCTTGTTTCAAGAATATATTTGAGTTTCGGGCGCAATAAAAGATTTGAGTATTTAAAACAAATTTCCAAATCAACTTTTTAATTTTCGCTATTAATTTTTTCAGCGTATTTTTTTAATACTGCTATAGTTGATTTATCGGTATTATATACAGAGTACCATCCTTGAAATTCATGAGGAGGATCTCCGGTAAAGTCATCACCCGTTTTCCATACACTTTTTGGTTCTCTCGGTCTTCCTTCGCCAGACCATGCCCAAAAATTGACTCCTGAAACCATTGGGATTGTTTTACTTAAAGTGCTAATTTTATTAAAAATAGTTGCATAATATACATCTCTAATAGTAACCGATGCATTAGAATCATAATTGTTTTCATCCCTAGAAATTCCAAATTCTTCCAGTACGATTGGTTTATTTAATTTTTGGGCAATTTGAATATGGGTATTTATATATTCATCTGCTTTGGCCAAAGCCGGTTGATAGGTTTCTTTCGTTCGAAGAGGGTCATACCAATTCCAGTTTTGTATCCATAAATGATAGGTTAGGTAATCAATATAAGGGGAATCATGATCTTTTTCAAAATTCGTTCCGCTTTCAGATGAGGCTGTATTTCCTTCACTACCAATAGAAACCAAATGATTCCTGTCGATTTTTTTAATGGTTTTTGCAGTCTCATGCATCCAACTTCTGTAGTTCAGGATATTATTGCTTCCTTCAGGTTCATTGGCTAATTGCCAAGCCATTATTGTTGGATCCTCTTTGTAAGGAATGTTATTAATGGAATTTACTCTATTTATGATTTTTTCTAAAAAAATATTAAACTGTTTTTTTGCAATAGAATCACTGTAAAACCGCGCCGAATACTGCTGAAAGGTGTTCCAGCTTCCGTTTTCTGCCGGAGGAGGATACGGAATAGTTTCGTTAGCATTTGCCCAGGAAACATATTGGGCGAAACCCCCTGACCACGGCCAAAAATTATTGAGGCACATCACGGCCACCATATTCCTTTTTTTTAATTCTACTAATAGAAAGTCCAAGCCTACTAATAGGTTTTCATTAAACACATTGGGTGCAGTTTGCAACGCGGGCTGGATACACCAAGGCGCAGATTCATTTCCTTCGGAAGCAGCCATAACACGAAGGTTATGGATACCGATACTCTTTAATTGATCCAACTCTCTTGTTAACCGATTTTTATCTGATAATCCCAAATTCATTCCATACCAAAAGTTAGTTCCTAAATAACGATAGGGTTTTCCCTCTTTTAAGAATATTCCCTCCTTTACGGTTATAAAATTTTGAGCCATTGTAATTGGCCCCATTGCTATTAAAAACAATATAATAAAGCAGTTTTTAATTCTTTTCATATTCTTTTAAATTTTATTCTTTTGATTTATTAGTAGAACCAAGCATACATACAGAAGCAAGCAATTACTAAAAATAGCGCCTGTAATCTAAAATTTTTGTACCAAACCACTCCTTTGAGAGCGAGTGTTTCTTCAGCCCATATCTCGCGAGTCCAAGTGTTTTCTTTCACTTTATCTACTGGAGGCGGCGCAGTCATTAAACTTACTATAGTATTTGTCAATACACTTAAAACTAATATTATTGGAGCCAATAACAAAAAGTGAAGCCCCAATTCAATTCCAAATATATATTTCAATGTCATAATTACCACTGCAATAAATAAACCCGACATTAATCCACTAAAAGCGCCAATTGCATTAGAACGTTTCCAAAATAATCCCATAAAAAAAGTACCTACCACAGGTGGTGCTAGATAAGATAGAATTTCTTGGTAGTAGGCTATCAACGAGTCGAATTTTCCAATATAAGGTGCCCACAAAATGGCAATAATAATAGTAACTACAGCTGTTATTTTTCCAACTTTTACTTTTTTCTCACTACTGGCCGTTTTATTTATTTTGCTATAAAAGTCCATAGTAAATAAGGTAGAAACAGAATTTAATGTTGCGCTCAAAGCAGAAGTAAGTGCTGAAATCATTGCCGAAAGAATGATCCCAATGAGTCCCACGGGAAGTACTTTACTAATTAATCTTGGGTACACTTGATCTGTGTTGATCCCATATTGTGTCTTCAAATTGCTGCCGCTAATCATTTCGTGTGGTAAATTTTCAACACCAAAGAGATTAATACCTCTTGCTACTAATCCCGGAATAATAAAGATGAATAGGGTAAAAAGATACAGAAATCCTACCAAAAGAACTCCTTTTCGTCCATGATCGATTGATTTTGCCGATAGTACTCTTTGGACCATAACCTGATTATTTCCCCAAAAATAAAATCCTAAAATAGGAATCCCTACCCACATCCCTAACCAGGGAACTGTTGGGTCATCCATTGGTCGGGTTAGTTTTAACCATACTCCATCATTGAATCTTTCTGTAAATACTTCCCATCCCCCAATACTGTCCATCGCAAAAAAAGCAAGTAAGGTGGATCCAATTATTAGTACAAATGCTTGAATTACCTCTGTATTAATTACAGAAGAAAGTCCACCAATTATGGTATAACTTCCTGCTACAACGGCCATTCCGATAATGATTAACATCATATCTACTCCGGGGAAAATCATATTTATGATTAAGGCTCCTGCATATAAAGTAGCAGATGCATCTAAAAAGATATTACCAATAATGGTGATAAATGAAAAATAAGTTCTTGATCTGCTGTCAAATCTTCGTTCCAGAAATTCCGGCATCGTGAATATTCCAGATTTAATGTAAAATGGCAGAAAAAATATTGCGAAGAAAACCATTACCAAAATGGAGATCCAGTTATAGTTAAATACGGCAATACCGTTTATAAAACCTTCGCCGGAATTTCCCATAAGAGTGGAACTGGATATACTGGCTGCAAAAAGAGACAATCCAACCATTGGCCATTTTAAATCTCTTCCGGCAAGAAAATAGGCGTCCGAGTCGCTGGATTTACTATGTTTTAATCCCCACCAAATGATGAAAATGATGTATAATACTATTACTACTAAATCAATTATATTTAAGTTTAACATATTTTATTTTTTGTATGAAGTATAAAGAATGACGCTTTTTTCGGGAATAGATACCTTTATACCCTTTTCGCTGCTTAATGAATTTTTTTCTTTTTGTGGAATAGGAAACCCTTTTTTGTTGACAATTCTATTGTTTTCGCTGTATAAATATTTTTTCAATATTTTTTCTTTTTGAAAATCCTTGATGTCCAAATTAAAATTAACGTGTTTATTACTGTTATTCACTATAGCTATAGTTATATCTCCAGAAGGTGAGATCCCTGCTGTAGCTCTTACATTTTCAATATTTAAATTGTCAATTTTTACTATTTTCATATCATTCTCAAAATACCTACACATAATTGACCAAGTGTAAAACCAAGGGCGTAGGTCGCTGTCTTCTTTTTTTCCTGTCAGTTCTTCTCCAAGAATATTAAACATTCCCCATCGTTTTAATTGGTGTTTATCCCCCTTGTCATCAAGAGTATGCATTGCATCATCTAAATCCCAAGCAATTACTGCATCAAAACCACTATTTAATGACTGAATCAAAGCATCGGCCATATCCACACCATAATCATAATCATATACAGAAAGCTGACTGTCTTGACTGGAATATTGATCACCATCATTTTTTTTAGAAGAAGAGGCTCCGGTGACTCCTAATTCGCCTAAAATGAATGGTTTCCTTTCTAAGGAATCAGCATATTTAATTAGGGCAGTATACGTTTCCTGAAATTCTCCGTAACGAATACTTTCTTTTGAAGGATAATCGTGAACGTCATAGGCGGATAAAAATTCAGGGATTTGAAGGACAGCTTGTTTTGTCCAATCAAAACCTTTATATTTTGATTTTGGATTGTCATAGGGAGTGGAGTCAGGGCCAATAATAGATATGTCTTTGCCAAGACCAGCCTCCTTTATAGATTGATGCAGCATTGCAATTCCCTCTTTCCATTGTGTCCAATCACCATCAGTTGTTGCCCAAGAACCGTTTGGTTCGTTAACTAAGTTGTAATATTTGATGCAAGTGTACTTTTTTACAGTAATAAGATAGTTTAGATTTTTGATAATTAAAGCAATCCATTTTGGATCGTTTGCACCAGAAAAACTGTTTTCTAATTTCAAATGAGTATCATGAACTTTATACGGTTGTCCCCACTCTCCTAAAATAACAATGATTTTATTTTTTTGACAGTAGTCCAGTAATTTGTAGAGAGCCTGCATTTGTTCGCTCTCAAAGTCTATAATTGGATTCCCAGATGTATCAAACCCTTGAAGATATCTCCAATTGGCTTGATCCATAACGCGAACAATTTTAGGGTTTATGTACGAAACACGTTCAAATACATTTTCCCATTTTGCATCAGTCATCAATTTTCCCCACTCTGCATTTGCTGCATCAGCATGAGGATAGGCAGAAATTTCTATGCCGTTTCCAATAAATTCTTTTGAAATTATTTTATCAGGCTGAATCAAAGCAGCAAGACCGGTATTTTGGCTTTTACAAGAAAACCACATCAGTCCTATAAATAGGATTGTAAAGTTTTTAAATTTCATATTAGTTGTTTTTTAAGGCTGTTAACAATTCATTTATATTACACGTTGCCAGGCCAATATATTTGTCCGCAGCGCCATAATATACATGTAAAACATCATCAACAATCATATTTCCTGTTGGAAAAACACAGCCCTTATAAAAACCTTCGATTTCATAATTGTGCTCTGGTTCCATAATCCAATCCTCTAATCGGGCAATAACTTTTGTTGGATCTTCCAGGTCAAGTAATGCCGCTCCTACTCTGTAATACCCATTGCCACCGTTTTCCACACCGTGATATATAAGTAACCAACCATCATCGGTACGAAGAGGTGGTGTGCTTCCGCCAATTTTTTCTTCCCAAGTCCCTACTTTTCCTGTCATCAAAAGAGTACTTTCCTCTTCCCACACCATTAAGTCATCTGAATAACGAATCCATATAGACGGATATTCACATCCGTACTTTTCCCCAATCCATTCTTTTGGTCTATGCAGCATAGCAAATTTACCGTTTATTTTTTCAGGAAAAAGGATAACGTCTCTATCGTCAAGATTTGAAGTTGTGATCCGACCTAATCTTTTAAAGGTTTTAAAATCTTTTGTAACTGCTAATCCAGAGTTGGCAATATTACGTTTTATCACCGCAGGAGATTCAGTACCTGTTTCAGGAAGTTGTATTACATCGTGAGCAAATGTCCAATATCTTCCAGGAGGATGAGGGCGATACGCATAAGTAACATAATATTCATTTCCAAGTTTTACAATTCTTGGATCTTCAACACCTCCCATGTCTGGGCCATCTGTACTTGGACCAAAAACAGGCTCATTTGATTGTCTTATAAAATTAACACCATCATTACTAGTTGCTAAACCTACTCGGATATAATGATCCACATCGTCTCCTGCGGCTCGATACAGCATGTAAAAAATTCCGTCTTCATACCATACACCCGGATTACAAACCACAAGATTTTCCCAATAATTATCAGGATTTGGACTTAAAACTGGGTTCTGTTTGCATTTTATTAGTTTCATTTTTGTCTTTAATTTTTTTTAAAATATTTTTATTCTACTGTTACATTTTCAGCCATTATATACATATCAGGCAAATCATTGCTAAACAGCATGTGGGGGCTTTCGAAGAGTAATTTAAAATTAGTTGAAGAGCTATGTCCTTTAAAAGGAGCAAAATAATGTGACCCTCCTGGTTCAAATTTGTTTCTCCACATCACGACCATACTCACATTTTTGCCTGTAAGTGGAGTGCTGATTTCGTTAGTCCAGTAGGTATCATAAGGAACTCCATTTGTCATTATTGTTTCTAAGCCAGTTTCCGTCACACCGCAAGGTTTCTGTTTTTCCGTTGACAATAATCCTAAGTTTCTTAAATTGCCACTAAAGGCTAAGGTATTGGTTCCGTGATAGCTATCCATTCCTATGAAATCAACATAATCATCACCAGGCCATCTGTATAGAAGGCTTTCTTTTGATCCTAGTTGATCCAGTTGAGGTGATATGGCATAAATAAGACTATGCACATTTTTCTGATTTTTTAGGTAATCAATAGTGTATTTCCACAATCCAATAAATTCTTGTTGAGTGGTAGCACTTGAACCCCACCATGACCATGTCTGTGTGTGTTCATGAAAAGGACGAAAAATTATCGGAATTAGTTTTCCGTTGTTATCTTTTAAATTATTGACAAAATCGGCTAATTTATCTAGCCACGATTTGAATTTAATATTTACTGTATTTCCTTCAATGAGTATTTGTTTTGCAACGGTATTGTTAGAATTATCCCAAGAATCACCTCCTGTTAAAGGATTATTTAAATGACAATTCGCTATAATAACTTCCCCTCTTGCATAAGCTTCTTTTATAACGCGTTCTCTGTCCAAATTTAGCGGAGTAGTTGAACTGCGGTTGTCCATAATTTCAGCAAAATCAACGCTAAAAACGGCAGGGAAATCACCACAGACATCTTTAATATCGGAACCGCCAGGTTGTGCTATCCATTTTGTGCCATAAAGCAGATCATCATGATGGCCAAACATTGTGCCTTTAGTTTGAATAGCCCATAGTTGAGAATATAATGCTTTGGTCTCTAGCGTAGCATTTGAATCAACCATTTTTAAAATGGTTTTGCTAACTGGAGGATTTGTAGTTTCTTCAGAAGCGCATCCTGTAAATGATAAAAGAATTAAAAGGAGAGTTATAATGCTATTATTCATAGTGTGTTTTATATATTAATAATCAAAGTTTGTTAAAATGGGATACTTTTTTGAGAGAATCTTGGTTTTTTTCTGAAATTTTAATATTCGGTCCAAAGCCATTTCATTAGAAAGTAATTTGGAACCTCTTTTTTGTAGTCTTTACAATTTATTAATAAAAACCGTAGCATTGACGCTCTCCAAAGTATGTTTTTCTATTACCTAAGGGTATTATTAGAAGGATGAACTCTGGTTTATGAAATGAAAAAAATGGTTGTTTTTTATTGCTATTTCATCTAAGACCTTTTCAATTTTTTTTCTCCAATAATTAAGTTCATTAGAATCCAATTGTTGCCGCTGTCACTGTTTTTGCTAATGATATTATAAACAACAGCAAGAGTTGCTTCGCTCAATGCGGAGCAACTAATTACTGTGACTATTAACCAAAATAATGCGATACTTAAAATACTTTTTCTAATAAAATTATTTGCTTGGACTTTTGTGTTTTTTACTGTTTAGTAACATCAATCCAATATCTTCTTGGGTTTTTTACGAATTTGTCGTAATCACTATAAATATTGTCCCAATCATCTGTTCCATTTAAATTGAATGCAAAAGCATTATTAACAATAGTTTTTGAATGATAATTATCATTATCAAAGTACCATTCTTCCGTTCCTGGGCCCTCAAGAGTTCCTGTAGAAGTGGTTCCGTCAGCAAAAGTAAATGTGATAGTTCCTAGAGTATAATTTCTAGACCACGTTCCTTTATCAATAGGTATTTTTCTATAAAAATTATTGACATCCGTTTGAGGATTACCCATAAAAATGAAATCTGAATATTTACCATCAGGCCCAGGGTTGTTAGTTACTGTACCATACGTATTACCAGTTTCGGTAATACCTGTCATTTCAAAAACGAGTGTATTGTCTAATTCGCTTTCAGGGCCATCATTCGCTGACCATAACCATGGTTTATCGGTAAGTGCCAATACTTCACCTCCCCACCACTCAGGGCCTGTACCTCCAAATAAAACCAGATTATCAATATCGTAAGTTCCTACTAGTGATTCTCTAAAAGAACTTACAACAACTTTATAATCTCTAGTTTTACCTGTAGGCGAAGTAACCTTAATTACAGTACTATTATCAGCATTTTCAAAGTTTACTGATTGACCTTCTTTCACAGTTGCTGTTGCTCCATAGGACAAGACCATTTCTTTTAGAATAATAGCACTAAGGTTAGGAACGGCAGCTACGTTTATAGCAAGATCTATAGTTCCAGTTTGGTCATCTATTCGAACCACTATGGCGTTTCCTACCTGGTTCTCAAATTTAATACTCAATATATTTCGTTCATTATTCCAGTTTCCATTTACGATATCTTCCAGAGGATCTTTTACGCATCCTGACTGAGTTATTACAATAACTGCTAATAGTGCATATATTATTTTTTTCATAATTAATTATTTTTTAAAATTACAGACTAGTATTTAAATCTATTTCGGTTTGAGGAATTGGATAGAAAGTTGCTTGTTCTGCACTAATTCCAGCTGCTTCAGGAACAACCTGTGAAACTTTATTAAAACGACGCAAATCATACAATCTATTGCCTTCAAAAGACAATTCCCAAGCTCGCTCATTCCATACTGCCAGTCTAAAATCTACTACGCTTAAGCCAGGCGTTAAATTGCCTAACCCTGCTCTAGTTCTAATTTGATTTATAATAGCGTATGCTTCTGGTGTAGGACCGGCTGCTTCTGCATAAGTAAGTGCAATTTCACTAAAACGAATCAAGAAAGGTTTTGTGCTGGTTTTATCACCAATAAAATTAGGATCAATATATTTTCGGGTAAATGGATATTCAATTCCACCAGGATATTGCGCAGAGACAACACCCGAATCATTGTATGTGGTCTCAATCATTAAGTCCGTTTTTCTTTTATCGGAGGCATTAAAACTATTGTAGAAGTCCGATTTTGTTTGAAAAACACTCCATCCATCATGCGATTTAGTATAGGTATTGTCTGTGTTTTTTAAATAAATTGTAGCTCCATCGATGTACGGAATAAATAATTTAGATATTTTAGAATAATCTCCTTCAACAGCACCGGTTCTATCCATAGAAAGCAATAGAATATTTTCTTTGCCTAAAGGTTTTTCTACATCATAAATAGAAACCAAATCATTTTCAAAACCATATACCGCTTGTCCTGTCACTACTTTTGCTGCGTATTGTGTGGCCAATTGGTACATTGCATCAACATCCTTATTCATTGCTGCGTACAACGGTACATTGTGTTCTTTTGCTGAAGCAATAAACAAATAGACTTTGGCTAATAATGATTGTGCTGCTACTTTATCGGCGCGTCCTAATGCTTGATTTATTTTTAATAATCCCTCGGCTTTTTGAGCATCGGCAATTATTAAATCATATAATTCATCTAAATCCTTAGCCATTGGAGCCGATGTTTGATTTATAGTTTCAACAACGGAGGTATGCATTGGAACTTTTCCGAATGCTTTTACCAAATTAAAGTAATTCCAAGATCTTAGAAAGTAAGCTTCGCCAAGAAACTTATCTTTTAAAGCTTGATCATAATTGCCTCCGGGAACATTTTTTATTACTGCATTGGCTCGATTAATAACGATGTATCCGTACTTGAAATAATTAGCAAGCGTTCGGTTAGTGCTAAAGCTGGACACATCCCATTTGTCTAAATTTTGATTATCTACTGATTCATCTCCTTTTGGACCAAATTCTTCTGTTGGAAGATCGCCTATGTAAAATATTGCTCGGGAATATTCCAGAAAAGTCATAGCGTCATAGGCGTAATCTACCGCAGATTCTGCATCTGAAGCAGTTTTGTAAAAATTATCCTCAGAATAAAATCCATACGGATCTTCGTTTAAATCACATGCAAAGGCACTTATCAACAGGGCCATTGTTAAAATTTTATATCTTGTTTTCATCCTGTTTTTTTTAAAAAGTTAAATCTAATCCAAAGGTCCATTTACTTAATCTTGGGTAACCACCCCAGTATATGCCATCGGTACCTACTTCAGGATCATAACCCTCAAATTTGGTAAACGTATAAACATTGTTTGCATTTACATATAAGCGTAAACTCTGCATAAAACTTTTTTCGGGTTTTAAAGTATATCCTACCGTGATGTTTTGAAGTCTGACAAAAGAACCATCTTTAATCCACCAGTCTGATAGTTTTAAGGTTCTTCCTTCTCTTAAACTAGGGTATTCATTAGTTGGATTATCAGGAGTCCAACGCAAAGGCGCATTACTTGGTTGGTCAAATGCTTGTGTGTCTAATACATCTTGTCCGAAAGCACCATTAAAAAATACACTAAAATCTAATTGTTTGTATTTTGCACTAAAATTAAAACTGGCAAAGAAGTCCGGATTTGGATTTCCAATTATAGTTTGGTCATTTGTATCTACAATACCGTCTTGATTGATATCTACATATTTAAACTCCCCTGATTCTGCTAATGCGCCATCTAAACCAGCATTGATTCCCTCTTGTAAATTCTGGACAATTCCATTGGTTTTGTATCCGTAGAAAACGTTTATAGGTTGTCCTACTGCCAAAATGTTTGGGAATTGTCTAAATTGTTCCAGACTGTTTCCAGAATATTCATATTGCATCCCTGTGTTAAGGTCAACATTTAAGCCCGATTGTTCTTTGGTTCCTAAACTAACCACTTCGTTTTTGTTTTTTGAATAGATAAGAGAGGCACTAATGGTCCAATCGTCATTTTTAACGATATCACCATCAAGAGTAACTTCAAAACCTTTGTTCGTGATTTCTCCATCATTTACCCATATTCTATCATACCCAGAGGATACAGGAAGAATTCTTTCTCTTAACAAGTCTTTTGTGTTTTTACTATATACATCAAAAACTAAATGCAAACGGTTTTTAAAGATTCCCATATCAATACCAAAATCGGTTTGTGCTGTTGTTTCCCATTTCAAATCTGGATTAGGTATCCCGCCCCAAAGTTTTTCAATACCATCTTGTCCTGTTGTCCCAACTTCATATCCAGGTCCTATAGCAGAAACCCAGTTTCCGTTATCATAATATTGACTCACGCCATATCGGCTAAGCGTTTGATAAGGGCTAATTCCTTGATTCCCTGAAACCCCATAACTTAAACGAAATTTTAATTCATCAAAAGTGTTTAAGTTTTTAACAAATTCTTCATTGTGTGCCTTCCAACTGATTGCTCCCGATGGGAAAAATGCCCATTGGTTGTTCTCTCCAAATTTTGAAGATCCATCAGAACGTCCTGTTAAAGTCAATAAATATTTATCATTGTATCCGTAGTTTGCTCTAAAAATCCCTGATACTAACTGTGTCTCGGTTTTTTCATTAGACACGGTATTTCTTTCAGGATTTCCAGCCCCCATATTTTCGTTCCCCAAAGTTTCGTTCACAAAATCAAAAGCACCAAGCGAAGAACTTCTGGACATATAACTTTCATAAGTGTAACCACCGGTAATACCCAAATTATGTTTGCCAAAAGATTTGTTATAATTTGTAAAAGTTTCGGATACAAAATTTTGTCCTTCCCAGTTGTTGATATAGCCGGCTCCGTTATTGTAGTCACCCTCTTCTGTATATACGCTAGGGAAATATTGGTCGTTTATGGACGATCCCAGTTTGTAATTTAATCTCGTTGTTAGTTTTAGGGATGGTATAACTTGCCATTCTAATGAACCTGAAGTAATAATATCACTAGTTTTGGTTTCGTTAAGACTCAAATTAGTAATCGCTACAGGATGACTGTAATCATTTGTGCCTAACATATAATAATCTCCATTTTCATTATATATTGGGTAAATAGGATTTCTCCAATAAGCCAAGCCGCTATTTGAATTTCTTTTTCCTTTACTCAAGATGTTAGAAAACCGAACTGTCAAATTATCGAACACATTATGCTTAATACGTAAATTATATCCTCCTTTAGCATAATTATCTTCTTTATATACCCCGTTTTCAGTATAATAGTTTCCCGTAAAGTCAAAACTAGTTTTATCATTTCCACTGTTTATACTCAATAAAGTACTATTCGACAAGGGACTATCTCTAAAAGCTACCTCATCCCATTTCGTGAAATAAGGCCATGAACCTGATTGTAACTCATAAATTGACGGGTAATAAACTCCATTAGAATTTTCCGCACCAATATACAATGGCTGTTGGCCTCCATTAACAAGTCCTTCATTACTCAATTGAGCCATAAGTACTGGATCTCTCCATAAATTTAATTTTGAATTAAATTCAGAAATGGTCGATTGTTGCTGAACTAAGATTTGTGTTTTTCCTTTTTTAGCTGATTTAGTGGTTATGATGATAACACCATTTGCTCCCCTAGATCCATAAATTGCAGAAGCAGAAGCATCTTTTAAAACATCTACTTTTTCAATATCTGCAACATTGATTTGTTTTAAATCACCGGCATCACCAAGCGGAAAACCATCTACTACTACTAGTGGAGAATTTGAACCTCTAAGGGAACTTCCTCCTCTAATTCGAACAGTTGACGAAGAACCTGGGTCTTGAGAAGTGGAAATTTGCAAACCAGCTACACGACCTTGCAAAACTTGCTCAATTGAGTTTGTAGGTATGTCTTGTAGCGCTTTCGTTTTTATTGTACTTACAGAACCAGTAAGGTCTGATTTTTTTACAGAACCATAACCTATTACTACTATATCTGCAAGTTGTTGGATTTCTTCCTTCATTGTCACGTTTAAAATTGTTCTATTTTCAACCTTAATCGATTGCGTGATATGCCCCATACTTGTGAATACTAATGTGGTATTATTGTTTGCTACTACAATAGAATACTCTCCATCAATATTAGTATTAACTCCATTTTTTTTGCCTTCTTCAGCAATATTTACTCCAGGAAGGGCAAGTCCATCACTTGAGAAAACTACCCCTTTAATTGTATTCTGACTGGAAGCAGACAGCGATGTAATTAGAAGAATAAAAAAAAGCATATTTTTTTTCCATTTGTTTTTCATTGGTTCATTGGTTAAAGGATTAGTTTTTAATTTCTTTACAAAGGAACAACCTTCTTATTTTATAAATTTTGTAAATGCGGCTCAATAATAATACTTTTATGAATTATATATAATACTTTTAATAACTTAAACAGGTTTTTTTTATAAAAATAGTTTTTATTAGCTATAAAATTACGTTTAATGAAAAAATGTTTCCTATTTTTGTGAGTATAAATACATTCTATACCTAATTTATAATTAATACTTTTATGAACAAAAAAAGAAGCATATTGCGGGAATTAGTCCCTATTTCGGAGGATGATTTTTTTATAGTATTAAATCACACGAATGCAAAATTTGATTTTCCACTCCATTTTCATCCAGAAATAGAACTAAATTTGGTTTTAAATTCTTCAGGAAAAAGAATAATAGGCGATTCTGTTATGGAATATAATGATTGTGACTTGGTTATTGTCGGCCCTAACACCCCTCATATGTGGACGGGCATAAAGGAAAATACCAATGCTCACGTAATAACTGTTCAATTTCACGAAAATTTATTTTCCGAAAAAACCTTAAATAGAAAGTTGTCAATTTCAATTAGAGAATTATTAGGGAGGTCTAAACGAGGAATTCTTTTTTCAAAAGAGACCATAGAAGTATTAAAACCAAAAATTCTTCAGCTTTCAGATTCGCAAGACTTTGATTCTCTCCTTATTTTTTTTTCCATATTGTATGATCTCTCTATAGCTAAAAACACTAAAATGCTTTCTTCACATTCTTATGTCGATTATTATAGTTTCCCCGAAAGTCAACGTATTGAAAAAGTGAATAGTTACGTTAAAGAAAATCTGCATAATAGAATTCAGCTAAAAGAGGTAGCAGATTTGGTAAATATGTCAGAATCCGCATTCAGTCATTTTTTTAAAAAATGTACCAAGGGTTCTTTTTCTGATTACATTACCGATTTAAGATTAGGTGTTTCAGCAAGGCTATTGTTTGAATCTGAACAAACTATTAATGAAATATGCTATGATAGTGGATTCAATAACGTTTCAAATTTTAATCGCACGTTCAAACGAAAAATGGGTCTTACGCCCAGCGACTTCAGAGATCAAAGTAAATTGATTACCAAACATTAAAATACTAATAAATAATTTATTTATAAATGAAATTTTATTTGCCTAATTATAAAACTCCAACAATCTATTTTTTACAAACCCTTTAAAAAAGAGGAGCAATTTATTATTTCAATGTAAGTCTTCAAACTAATCTGAACTTTTGTTAAGACAGTATTTCTTTAATTAATTCAAAGATAAATGCTGTTAATCCCCTGCAAAAAGTGGACTGATTTAGGTAATTTTATAAAGAATTTTTATTACAAAAAATAAATTTGGTCTATTTTAAGACAGATTGTCTAAATTTAAACGTTCTCAACCGTTTAACTTTAATTATGTCTTAAAAAGTCTGTCTTTAATGTTAAAGGAAGTGCGTCATGTATAAGTCCACTCAATACAGTTTAAATAATAATGGAAAGTATTAATTTGGATTTTATGAAGAAACAAGGGGTGAAATAATCATTTCACATCAAAAACTTTGCGCAAACCTTGCGCAAAAAAAAGGTTCCAAAACTAAATGTCTTGAAACCCTTTCCAGTGTTGCCCCCCTTATTGACGGAAGCTGCAGCCAGAAAGCTCTTTTCGAATACATAACTATAAGAAAATTAATGTTTTAAAGATTTTGTTTTCTTGAAAGTTATACTTGTCAATTTTGTTATTGTTCATTTTACTTCCCGTAATTTTCCAGTTAACATTTTTAATTTTTTACTAAAAAAACCATTAAACACCAAAAGAACTGTTTAATTAAATATTAGATAATCCTATAAGTTCTAATATTCAGTTTTGGGAACACTACATTGTTAAATCAAAAAAGACTATCATTTCTGATAGCCTTTTTGTCTTTGCTCCCTATATCGAACACATTTTCTTTATTTGAATAAATTCATGTATTTTTTAAAAACATAAATCTTACCTCTTTTCCCTCCAGTTACTTCTTCTAGAATTTCTAATTCTTCCATATCTGCTATTAAACTATAAGCAGTACGTTGTGAAACGCTTGTGATTTCAATCACTTTATTGACATCTATAATTGGTTTTTTTAATAAGTAATGCAGTATTTTTTGTGCATTATTGGCTCTTGACCCTAATGTTTGTATGTTTAATTCTGAATTAGTTTTTAATTTCAAAATTTCATCAAAAGTTTCCACACCTTTTTTAGCAGTTTCAATCACACCCACTAAAAAGAATTTCAACCACTGTTTTAAATCATTATGAGTTCTTGCTCTCATTAAATTATCATAATAAAGGGTTTTATTGCGTTCGAAAAAATCGGATAAGTACAATATGGGTTGATTTAGTATTTCTTTGTCTACCAAATAGAGCGTAATTAATAATCGACCCACCCTACCGTTACCATCTAAAAAAGGGTGAATCGTTTCGAACTGGTAGTGAATAATTCCTATTTTTATCAAATCAGGTAATAATCCTTCATTATGCGTAAATTTCTCAACGTCACTCATCAAATCACCAATACTTGAATGAGTTGGCGGAATAAATACCGCATCGTTTATAGAAGCGCCACCTATCCAGTTTTGGCTGGTTCTAAATTCACCTGGCAATTTGTTTTCGCCTCTCACTCCTTGTAAAAGCACTTTGTGGGTTTCTTTTATCAAACGCCCTGAAAACGGAATTTCTTTAAGCATAGCTATAGCGGTGTGCATGGCCGAAATGTAATTTTGAACTTCATCCCAATCATCACGTTTTTCAGAACTTATATCTTCTTTGTCTAAAAGAGCTTCTTCCATATTGGTTTGTGTACCTTCAATTCTACTACTTTGTGTAGCTTCTTTTAGAATGTGCATACTGATAAACAAATCAATATCAGGAATGTGATTACTATACATGTCCAATCGCCCCAAGTGTCTATCTGCCTTTGAGAGTAAATTCAACAGTTCCATATCACCTAACAACCATTCTTTATTGATTAATTCAGGTTGAAAGCTTTTGTAATAGCCTTGATTAATGTATTTTCCTGACTTGAAATTTTGCATATGAATTTACAATATGAATTTATATGTTGTAAAAATAACCAATATTTTGCAATAACATGTCTACTATTATAGTTTTTTAGATTTTATTGCAATAAGAGAAAGGCTATTGCAATACGATGAGATTGTAACTCAGTAGAATAAAAAAACGTTTAGAAGTCAAAAGGTGTGAGAAATGGAATTCTTGAACTTATCTGAAATTTAATTTAAACAAAAGGCTAAAACCAAAAAAGGCTATCATTTCTGTAAAGGCTTTCTGCTTTTGCTCCCTCTATTGGAGAAAGTTGCAAATTTGACGCGACGGTTGTTTACTTAACTATCAGAAAAACAAATAGTTAAATGTTATAACTTTTTCTAACAAGTAAGAAATAGAATTTATCAGAAAGTAATTTTCTAAGTTTTAATAGCATTGGACCAGGCTTCCCAATAGCATATCGCATTTTATTACTATTGTCTGTTGCGGCAATAAAAATTGTTTTAGCAACCACTTCAGGTCCCTCTGCATCTTTCATAACTTTTTCTGCAGCAGCATTAAATTTAGAAATAAAGACATCATAATCACCTGTATAATCGGGCTTAATAAATTGTCGGCTTCTTCCATAAAAATCCGTTACTATAGGACCGGGCTCAATTAGTTTTAATTTAATGTTGAATTGTGCTAATTCATAATGTAATGACTCTGTAAAACCCTCAACAGCAAATTTTGTTGAATGATAAATGCTGTATAATGGGAAAGTGATTTTTCCACCCATACTTGAAATTTGAATAATTGTTCCGCCACCAGAAGGACGCATCGCTTTTATTGCCTCTCTTGTAACTCGCATTAATCCAAATACATTTGTGTTAAATTGGTTTTCAATTACTTCATCAGACATTGCTTCAAAAGCTCCATCTACTCCATAACCAGCATTATTTAACACAACATCAATAGTTCCAAATTCTTCTTTTACTTTCTTAAATACTTGAGTGATACTATCAAGGTTCGTAACATCTAAAGGATAAAGTTTGACATTATTAAAGATCTTAAAGTCAGTTTCCTTTTCAGGATTTCTTTGGGTAGCAATTACATTCCATCCATTTTTTGCAAATTCAATAACGGTTGATTTCCCAATCCCGCTTGAGGTTCCTGTAATTAAAATTGTCTTTTTCATATGATTGTATTTTTAATTTTGAACAAACTTAGTAGTATAAAATCAAACCTACAACATTAGAGTGTAGTCTATAGTTGTTATTTTTTTATAATTTTTTATATTTGCATTATGTTAATAAATGAAATAGCTAAAATCACAGGGATTTCTTCCCACACCATTCGCTTCTATGAAAAGTCAGGATTGATTGAAGGAAAGCGCGATGAATCTATCAAATCAAACAATTATTTTCACTATGATGAAGAAACAATTGAAAAATTAGAATTCATTAGCGATGCTAAATCGGTTGGTTTCACAATAAGAGAAATTGGACAAGTTATAGATGCTTGGTATAACAATAAATATACTAAAGACGAAAAATTAAGTATTCTTGACGAAAAATTACTTTCTCTTGAACAGAAGTTGAAGGAAATTAAGGAAATGAAAAACCAAATAGAAGAGTTCAAGAAAGATGTCCTAAACGATAAGTGTTAGGTCTAACACCAAAAAAGGCTATCATTTCTGATAGCCTTTCTGCTTTTGCTCCCCTTATTGACGGAAGCTGCAGCCAAAACTATCTTTACGAATACATAACTATTAGAAAATTTGTGCGTTAAGTTTTTTTCTTGAAAGAGTCATTGTCATTTTATATTGTTTATTTTACTTCCCGTAATTTTACAGCAAATCAAATGAAACGGTTGAATATGTTTAAATTTAAATAAAACATTTCTATTGAAAAGTCCAAATTAGTTTGAAGACTTACAATTCCTTTTCATTTAATATTATTCTTTTTTTATCTGTTTTTAAGATAGTTTTTGACCTATATTCGACTCAAAAAACAGTTCATTCATCTCTTTTTCATAATTTATTAGAAATTCACTTTCAGAAAAGACTTTATCCTCCCAATACATTTTTTAAATATCCTTAAAAACTCAATAGTGCTTTCAAAGTCTTTTGTATCAACAAAAACGGCATAATCTTGAAATTTTTAAGAACTTACCTTTAAATAAGCATCAAGTTGAAAACAATTAAAGTAATAAAACTTAAATTCAACAACAATTTTTATTTTTTCATTTTAACCCTAACCTGCCCACTCATTAATTTTAGTAATAATTTATCTTTAGTATTGGTAAGTGATTGCATTACCAATTTGATTTTATTTCTATTGTATTGGCCCCTATATTATAAGCATAAACTGCTGCTGGAACGTATGTTATATTTATCCCTTCTATGGTTTTGTTGTCTGAAATATCAATGGTGGTTACCAATGTAGATTTGAAATTATTTTGTTTGCAGAAAAAGATTAAACTATTCAATTCTTGTGGTTTTTCTACATAACGATTACTCCACTTGATTTCTACACACCATTGTGGTTTAAATAGTTTGCTGTCTAGTAATACAATATCTACTTCGCCTTCTGAACGTCCCATTTTCCATCGGGCATATTTTAAATCTAGGTTTTCACGATGCATCCATTGTGAAAAAATAGCGGTTTCTACCATATTGCCTGTTTCTTTGTCGGTTTCAACAATGGGTGAAAACAAGGCTGTTCTCAAAGAAGAATTAGTTAAATAGACTTTAAAACTGGTTACTCTTTTGAATTTTTTAGCGTTATCATCAATCTTATGAATTACTTTAATCAAGAATGCTGCTTCGAGGTATTCTAAATACTTTTTTATAATTTCTTTAGTAATACCGCTGTCTTTTCCTAATCGTTCAAAAGAAAATTCATTTCCAGTATTGTAAGCCAAATAACTAAAAAAGCTGTTTAATTCTTGCACATCTTTAATGCCATATAGACTAGGCAAATCTCGAAGCAATACTTTATCTACAATATCACTTTTTACATAACGCCCCATATCACTTTGTATTTTTTCTGACAAGACTACTTCGGGATAACCACCAAAGTTGAGATAGTGAAAAAATTCTTTGTTGAATGCCTTGTTGTCGTGTGCGGTAAAAAAAGGAATTTCTTTATCATTGTACATTATGGTTTTAGGTTGCACCAAATGATTTAAACCCTTTAAATGTATGTATTCGTGAAAAGTAAGTGGGGGTAACATAAAATCAGTAAAACGACCTGCGCCGCTTTCTGAACTTTGCAAGCGTAAGGCAGCAGCAGCCGAACCTGATACTATAAATTTGGTTTTGGGATAGGAATCGACTAATACTTTTAGATGGCGTTCCCAATCTTTGAGGTATTGAATTTCATCAAAAAACACAAAACAACCTTCTATACTTTCTAATTGCACGGCTTCTTTTGCCAAGAGCAAAATGTCTTCTAGGCTCAGATGCATATAAATAGGATTGTCAATACCTATGAAAAAGATTTTTTGTGGCGCAATGTTTTCCTTGATTAGCTCTTGAATGGTATGATACATCATTACCGTTTTTCCCACACGGCGTGGTCCCATAAGCACTACAGCACGCTTGATGTCGGTTTCTTTTACAAAAGGATAGAACAAATCAAAGTACAGTCTTTTAGACATATCTTGATAGGTTTGTTGCACGTTGCCTGTTGTCCACCAAGGGTTTTCATATTGCAAGCGTTCTATTCTTTTGGATGTTGGAATAACTGTATCGAAACTCATAATAGTTCTTATTTTTACACAAATGTAATAATAAGCATTTAAAAAAAGGCTTATTTTTACAAAAATGTTATCTTAATGGGCTTTTATTTTTTCACAACTTCTATTTTTACATTTTAACCTTAACCTGATCACTCATTAATTTTGGCAATAAGGCATCACAGAACTATGAAAAACTTAGTGAAGCTTGATAATTATTTTGCTCCTGAAGAGTTAGAAAATGCCTTGGAAAAGTTTGTTAACCGATACAATAATGAACGATATCACGAGTCATTAAACAACTTGACACCTGCGGATGTTTATTATGGCAGAGGTGAGAAATCTAAAAAGAAAGAAGAAAATTACCATTATAAAACCGTGTGAGGTATTTATTTTACTACAGTACTAAAACCAAAAAAGGCCATCATTTCTGATAGCCTTTCTGCTTTTGCTCCCCTTATTGACGGAAGCTGCAGCCAGAAAGCTCTTTTTGATTACGCAAATATAAGAAAACTGATACGTTAAAGTTTTTATTTTCTTGAAAGTTATACTTGTCAATTTCTTATAAATGGTTGTTATATGAACTTGTTTTTTAACTTCGTTTAATTTTTTAGGAAGGTAAAAAACCTGTTAACATTCAAAAAGAGAAACAACCTTTACTTTATTTACGAATACTTAATGTTTTTTTATTATACATTAGCTAAATAATTACCTGAGCCTTTTATGGCTTAAATCCAAACATATTTAGGTGGATTGGAACTATTTTATGACTCCTATATACAAGTTGTGTATAATGATTAAAAAAACCTAATGACAGAAACCGTAAAAAATATAATTATTGGAGCAATTGGAGGATTAATAGTTCTCGTAATTCAATTATTCATTGATTATTTTAAAAATCGTAAAAACAATAAAGAGAATTTAATTGTTGGAAATTCTAATTTAAAAATTTTAAATCGTGACTTTCTTTATGATTATGAACCTGGAAAAGTTTCAATAGAAAAAATAATTCAAGATTTTGGTCAACCAAATAGAATTCAAGATGATTTTGAAGATGAAAAGAAACTAAAACAGTTTTTCTATATTTTTAGAAATGCAAAAGTATTAATTACAACTTATCATAAAGAATCAGAAGTAATATCGATTACTCTATTCTCAACCAAAGACTTAAAAAACCCAGTGCTTTGTAGATTATCATACGAAGATGATTACGAAATAATGGGAAAAGCTAAATTAACGGATTCAATTTTACGTGATAGTATTAATATAGAAAATCATGAATCAATTCATGAACAAACAACAGTTATCAAATCAAAGTATATTTTCAAACAAATTAAACATTTAACATTTTCTTATTCAATTGATGGTCATTTTGAAAAAATAGTTGACGCTAAAGGTCAATTAATTCAGCAAGTATGTGTCAGTCAAGTTCAAACAATAACGCCTATGATAAATTTTTTTGATACATTTTACTCATAACACTGCAGACAATAGGCGTTTGGCGAGATTGTGAATTTTTGTAGTAAATTTATGTTTACGGTTCGCATGAATTTTTATCTTTAACAGAAAATAATCAGTTCCGAAGCTCGCGACCTCGCCAAGCCGGAACGTTGGCGGTAATTTAATCAAAACCATCTTAACATTGGAACAGCAGAAGAAAACAAATTATTTTTACATTGATGAATCAGGCAATATAA
This sequence comes from Flavobacterium psychrophilum, assembly GCA_945874225.1. Taxonomy (GTDB): domain Bacteria; phylum Bacteroidota; class Bacteroidia; order Flavobacteriales; family Flavobacteriaceae; genus Flavobacterium; species Flavobacterium psychrophilum_M. The sequence goes on along the minus strand of CAMCFT010000031.1, from coordinate 1,249 downwards.
ATAACGATTCAAAAATATTCATCCTTGGTTGTATTAAAACTGATTCTCCAACAGCTATTAGTGATGCGCTGATTAAATTGAAATCTGAATTAGCTAGTGAAATCTATTATCAAAAATTCAAAAAGCAAATCTTGGAAAAAGGATTCCATGCTACTGAAAACACCATGGATATGAGGGCAGAACTATATAAACTATTGCCATTAATGAATTATAGAGCCTATTTCGTAATAACTAAAAAAGATTCTGATTATTTTAAGGAGTCAATGAAAACTAAAGATGAATCAGAGTTCTATGCTTATAACGTGAAAAAGTTGCTTGAAGATAGAATTTCAGCTAATAAAAATGATAAAAACATTTTCTATTTTGAAACTATCCAATTGAAGAAAAAATCCTTAATAAGAGTTTTGGATGATTTCTTTGCAACCTATGGTGACCAGTATGACAACGATTATTCTGTTGTTGGAAAAGATGAAGAAAATTTGGCGATTATAGATTATCTAAATTTCATTTTCAACTACCTACTTATTAATCCAAAGCCTATTGAAAGAATGGAATTAAACTTGGAACTTGTTTCGCCAAAAATGGCAATTGTACATTTGCTTCATAAAAATATTTTTTTAAGTAGACAAAAAGGCGAAGAATTTACTGTAAATTTGAAAAACATTAAAACAAACTATTAAGTGGGTTGACCAGATAAATTTTTGAATACGACTCCGTATTCGCTTATGACACATTACAATCTATGTTATTCTGGCGCCCACTTTCTTAAATATTTACTATGGAGCATAAAGAAATTGATACTCTAAAAGATTTAGCAAATTACCTTCGTTGTGATATTGATTTTTTGGAAAGCGCTATTTCGAATGAATATTATATAAAAGATGCTGGAGTTGAATTCAAAAATTCAGAATCAAAAATTGTAGTTTCAAAATTCAATATTGCTAAGAAAGGTAAAGCTGGTGGATTTCGAACTGTTTACAAATGTTGGTCACACTTTCTTTCAAGCACTTTGAAAATTCTAAATACAAACTTAAACGGAATTTTCATTCCTAATCAATTTTCACATGGTTTCATTAAAGGCAAAAATATTCAAACTAATGCTTCATGTCATTTAGGTAAAAAATTATTACTGTCCGTTGATATAAAAAATTATTTCGAATCTATTTCAAAAGATGTAATCGCAAAAAGTATCGAAAAACTAGGTTTTAAACAACATGTAGCTGAATGGATTTCAAGTATTACAACAATA
>CAMCFT010000030.1 GCA_945874225.1 Flavobacterium psychrophilum | reverse complement strand
ATTCACTTTAAAAACAAACTCTAAATTGGAAGAAATAATTAATAAGTCCATTCACAGACATCAACAGTTTGGTGATTCAATTTCAATTAAAAATGTAGGTATTCTTTTTGAACCTAGTTTAAAATTTGACTTCTATAGTTTTATCGATAATTTTTCAAAAACAAATTCCCTTTTCATTCAATGGGAAGGAGAAACTGACAAAGAAAATTTATACTTTTTAACAAAATCAAAAGGTGTGAAAATTAATATTAAGAACTTAAGTAACATACAATATGAAATATAATGAACTTTTAAATTTCGAACCCATAACTGAGGTTGTTAAATTTAGTAGAACTGGTGATACTGAATATCAAAAATCGTTGATTAAAACATTTGTTTTTTCTAAAGCCTTTAGTGAAAATTTAATTCCACTAATTGTAAAAAATCTAAATTTCACTAATAAACAAGAATCTTTTGGATTACAAATTGTTGGTAATTATGGCACTGGAAAATCACATTTAATGTCATTAATTTCTTTGATAGCTGAAAACATAGACTTAATTGAATTAATAACTGAAGAAAAGCCAAAACAAGAACTGAAAAAGATTGCAGGTAAATTCATGGTCTTACGATTTGAATTAGGGCATCAAGAAAGCTTATGGGAAGTTATTTCTTTTAAAATCGAGGAGTATCTATCTAAAATTGGAATAGTCTTTTCTTTTGATGGTCATGGTGCAATATCATATTTTGAAAAAATTCAATTAATGATGGCTGATTTCGAAGATAAATATCCGGACAAAGGGTTTATGATTGTTATTGATGAAATGCTTGCCTACCTAAAAGGGAGAAGTACTGCTGATAAGTTGAATAGCGATTTACAAGTTTTACAAGCTCTCGGCCAAGCTTGTGATTCATCAAAATTCAAATTCGTGTTTGGTGTTCAAGAAATGATTTATCACGCTTCAGAATTTCAATTTGCTGCGAAAATGCTTCAAAAAGTAAATGATAGATATAAAGACATTATGATTACTAAAGAAGATGTAGCATTTATTGTTAAGAATAGATTACTTAAAAAAGATGAACATCAAAAACAAAAAATAAAAAAACATCTTGAAGGGTTTTTAAAATATTTTACAGATTTACACGCAAAAACTCAAGATTATGTAGAACTTTTTCCAGTGCATCCTTCTTACTTTGAAAATTTTGAAAAAATAAGAATTGGTAAAAGTCAAAGGGAAATTCTTAAAACACTTTCCAATCAATTTCTAGAAATATTAGAAACTGAAGTTCCAACAGATAATCCTGGTTTATTGACTTATGATAATTATTGGAAAGACATCCAAAAGGATCAATCAATGATGGCTATCCCAGATATCAGAAGAGTAAAAGAAGTTACTGATACTATTAGTGACAAAATTGACACCTATTTCACCGGTGCTCGTGAAGGGAAAAAGGGAATTGCTCAAAGAATTACAAATGCTTGTGCTATTAAAATCCTTCAGCATGATTTAAACAAACAAAATGGGACAAATACGGAACATTTGGTAGACGATTTATGTTTGACAGATAAGCTAGCTACGGATAGAGACTTTCTACTTGATATAATGGACTCAACTGCCAAACAAATTATTACTGCTACTACTGGCCAATATTTTGATAAAAACACTGAGAATCAAGAGTATCATTTAAGAATTGAAGGAGGTGTTAATTTTGATCAAAAAATAAAGGATTATGCAGCCTCGATGGATGACTCACAAAAAGATGAATATTTTTATAAATTCTTGGAGTTAAATATGGCATTAGACCATGATACCTATAGGTCAGGGTTTTTAATTTGGGAACACGCTATTGAATGGAAAAGTCATAAAAGCCTCCGCGATGGATATATATTTTTTGGCAATCCAAATGAAAAATCAACAACCCATCCAAAGCAACATTTCTATATGTATTTTATGCCAATTTTTGATGAATCGAAGAAAAAGAGGAATCATGATGCGGACGAAGTATATTTTATAATGGACGATTTATCGGAAGAATTTAAAAATACTATTGCTTTATATGGTGCGGCTTTTGCTTTAGAAGGACATGCTGATTCTACCCAAAAATCTATTTACAGTAAAAAAAGAGATGATCTCAATACGAAAGCAAGAAACTTATTCGACATTGAATTTATTAATATAACTAAGGTTGATTACTTGGGTAAAGAGGTACCATTAAGTAATTATTCTCTTCCTGGGAGAGGTGCTTCTAAAGAACAAATTTTTTCTGATGTAACTTCCTTTTTATTAGAAAATTGGTTCAAAGAAGAAAACCCTAAATATCCAAACTTTAGTCAATTAAACACTCCGATTACAAAAGATAATTTTCATCGATTAGTAAAACAAGCTTTATTAAAAATTGAAAAACAAGATCAAGCCAATAGAGATGGTGAAGGAATACTATCCGGATTAGGATTATGGGTTCCAGGAAGATTAGATATTAGTCATTCTGAATATGCTCAAAATATACTAAAATTACTTAACGATAAAGGAACAGGAATGGTTCTAAATCGTGATGAAATTCTAGAATGTATTCATGTTGAATCAAAATTATGGGTATCAAAAGATTATAAAATTGAGGCTGAATTAGAATTTCTTGTTTTATCTTGTCTTACAGCTTTGGGAGATATAGAGATTACACTTTCATCTGGTAAATCAATAAATTCAACAAATCTAAATGAGCTGAAAGATGTTTCTGTTGAAGATTATTTTGGTTTTGCACATATTAAACATCCTAAAGGAGTAAATGAAGCCGCTTTAAAAGCAATGTTTTTGGGGCTTTTAGGTAAAGATTTGAGTAAGCATTTAAAAGATGATAACACCTATATAGAATTAGGTAGGAAAGCATCTGAATGGGCTCAAAAAACAGTAACAATTAACAGTAAAATTCATGGAGGATATTCTTTCAAAGGAATTGAAATAATATCTCAAAATGAAGCACAAAGAATGCATCAAAGTTTCACTGCGTTCTCAGGATTTTGTGATAAATTAAAAACATACAATTCTGAAGCAAGGATTAAAAATTTTCAATTTTCCTTAGATGAAGTAAACCATATTTTAGAATCAAAACCAATTGTAGAAAAAGTAGAGAAACAGTTAGAGGAATTAAAAGCGTTTGATGACGTAATAACCTACTTAAATTTAAGTACACAATTTATTACCGATAAAGATTTAAAAGATAAAATCAACCAAGCTATCGATCAATTATCAGATATAATTGGTTCTGGGGATGACGCTATTATTTCTAATTACAAAAAAGAACTTCAGGATTTAAAAACCAAATATGCTAAATATTATTTGGAACAGTATTTAAAATACCGTATTAGTGAAAAAGACAATACACTGAAACAAGCAGTTTTAGACAGTAATGAAAAAGTAATTAATGATATTTTAAAAGAAGCTGATTTTTTACCATCTGCTCAATACTCTCAGTTGTTAAATAAAATTGACAAACTAAAACCAGCAAATTCAAAAGTAAATATGGAGGCAATTCTGGAAAAAACATATCATGATTTTAATCCTTTAGATTATCTTGATCAAGGAACTTCATCAATTCAAGATTTGAAACTAGAATTAAAAGAGATTTATAATAATTGGGTAGCAGCACTTAAGGAAATACTTGATGACCCAATAGTTAAAAAGAATATTGGACTTTTGGATAAAGGAAAGATTACGTTATTAGAAAATTTCAAAAATGACACGGTTCAGATGGAAAAAAGCAATGCCTTATCCATTAGAAATGCCATAATGGAATTACACAAAGGTCTTGAAAAAGTAGAATTAAGTACAGATAGTCTAAAAACAGCCTTTAGCAAACCTTTAAGTCCTGAAGAAGCAATAGTAGCATTCAAAAGTTATATTGATGAAGTATGTAGAGGAAAAGAAAGAGATAAAATTAGAATTATATTAAAATAAACAATGGCATCCAATATGTTTCAAGATACAACCCAAAACCAACCGGTAACCGTTTTAGGAAAAACCTTCAATTCCGAAGAAGAAAGAAGAAAATATTTTCGTGAAGAATTGCGCAAACAACTTCCAGAGTTAAAAAAAATGGAAGGCTTTCCTATTGGTGAAGATGAAGACGTTCTTAATCTTTCAGACCCTCCATTTTATACCGCATGCCCTAATCCTTGGCTCAATGACTTTATTGCTGAATGGGAAGAAGAAAAAAAAGAGTTGGAGAAAAAAGGTAAAAGAACTTCCGGTTATGAAGTTGTAGAGCCTTATGCCACTGACGTAAGTGAAGGGAAAAATAATCCTATTTACAATGCACATTCCTATCATACCAAGGTGCCTCATCCTGCAATTATGCGATATATTTTGCATTATACACAACCGGGAGATATTATTTTTGACGGTTTTGCAGGTACTGGAATGACAGGTTTGGCAGCTACTTTATGTGGAAAACCAGAGAATGAATTTAAACACTTAATTGATATAGAAAATAAAAAAGTCAAATGGGGTAAAAGACATTCGATTTGTGGAGATTTGTCTCCTATAGCATCTCATATAGCTTCAAATTATAATTATCAATATGATAATAATTATAAAAAAATTGAAAAGTTTAATAAATTTTTAGATGACCTTGAGAAACAATATCAATGGGTATTTTCAACTGATGTTAAAGGAATTTCAAGAGAGATTAATTTTATTGTTTGGACCGAAATATTTGAATGTCCTTCTTGTAGTAATGAAATAAATTTTTGGAAAAATGGAATATCAGGAACTACAGTTTTAGATGAAATTGAATGTCCAAAATGTTCTATGAAATCTATTAAAGGGCAATTAAATAGAATTATGATTACCATTTATGATGAAGTATCTAAATCAACAATCTCAATTCCTAAAAAAGAAATTGCATTTATAAATTACGTAGACAATAAAGGATTATCAGTAAAAGAACCTTCAACATTAGATATCGAATTAGATACAACAATATCAAAGCATTATAAAGAATGGTATCCTTTAGATGAAATAATGGGAGTTGGTCAAAACTGGGGAGATACATGGAGATCTGGGGTTCATTCAGGCATAACTAGAGTAGACCAATTTCATTTTAGCAGATCATTATTAATTATTTCCAAAATTTATGACCACATAAAGGAAGACCGTTTTTTAAAATATATTTTCACCGGAACGCTAACAAATTTATTAAGGACAGCTCGTTATAAATTTGGTAGATCTGGTAATGTTCCTATGTCAGGAACATTATACATAGGTTCATTACAAACCGAAACAAATCCATTTAGAACAATTAAGAATAAAATTGCAGCTGTTAAGAGAATTCTTCCATTCATAGAAAATACAGAAAATATAGTTCAAACACTTTCGGCTTCAAATAATAAGATTGAAAATAATAGTATAGATTATATTTTTACAGACCCACCTTTCGGTGGTAATTTAATGTATGCAGAATTAAATTTTATATGGGAAGCGTGGTTGAAAGTAAAAACAAATATCAAAGAAGAAGCAATTGAAAATAAAAGTCAAAAAAAATCTGTTTTTGATTATCAATCTTTAATGCAAAAGTGTTTTAATGAGTTTTTTAGAATTCTAAAACCAGGGAAATGGATGACCGTAGAATTTTCAAATACAAGTGCTGGAATCTGGAATGCGATTCAGTATAGTTTACAACAAAGTGGTTTTGTGATTTCAAATGTAAGTGGATTAGATAAGAAACAAGGTTCATACAAAGCGATTATGTCTCCAACAGCTGTAAAACAAGACCTAGTAATTTCTTGCTACAAACCTTCAATGGTATTTATTGAAAAATTTTATAAAAATCAAAATAATATTATTGCAGTTTGGGATTTTGTCGAAGAACATTTATATCATTTACCAATTCACTTAGTAATAGGTAGTTCAACGACTGCCATTATTGAAAGAAGCCCAAAAATTATTTTTGACAGATTAATTGCGTTTTATATTCAAAAAGGATTACCGGTACCTATTGATGCGGGGAAATTTCAACTAGGTTTAAGAGAACGATTTATTGAACGTGATGGTATGTTTTTTACCAATGAACAAGTTCAAGAATATGATAAAAAGAAAGCTGACAATCCAGAGTTTATACAATTAACACTATTAGTATCTTCAGAACAAGATGGTGTATTATGGTTAAAAAACTTTTTGGATAAAAACTCATTGACTTATCAAGACATTCAACCACAATGGATGCAAGCCCTTGCAGGTGTTAGAAAGGGAGATGTTATACCTGAATTAGCAATCATTTTAGAGGAAAATTTTCTAAAAGACGAAAAAGATAAATGGTATGTTCCAAATCCTGAAAATGAAATTGATTTAGAAAAATTACGTTCAAAACGTTTACTAAAACAATTTGAAACATATAAAACTGAAGTACTTAAACCTAAAGGAAAACTAAAAGAAGTACGCGTTGAGTCCCTTCGGGCTGGTTTCAAACAATGCTATCAAGATAAAGACTTCAAAACCATTGTAATTATTGGTGATAGGATTCCAAACAATCTATTAATGGAAGACGAAGTATTGTTGCAGTTTTATGACATTGCAAGTTCAAGAGTTTAGGTATGTTGTATAAAAAAAAAATAGTAGAAGTAGTCGGAACCAAAGAAATTTTTGGTCAAAAGTTAGCTTGGATTAAAATTTTAGCTGATAATTCCTTTTTGGAAGTGAATTTTGACGAGCTGGAAGAAGAAAAAACAATACATTCCTTGCCATTTGTCCGTTTTATTGCAATAGCCGCAAAAATCAAAGAAGAAGTAGCCAAAAAGAACATTCTAGCACCTTACGAGAGTAGTTTAATTCCATTGCCTCACCAAATACTAGTACTCGAAAAAGTAATGCAATCATCCCAAAATAGATTTCTATTAGCAGACGAAGTTGGAATGGGCAAAACTATTGAAACAGGTTTGATTTTAAAAGAATTAAAATTAAGAGGAGATATAAAACGTATTTTGATTATTGTTCCAAAATCGTCAATGTTACAGTGGCAAAGTGAATTAAAAGACCATTTCAATGAGATATTTCATATCTACGATTCAGAAATGATTACTTCTATGACAAGAACATTCTCTAATATCAATGCCGACCATGAATTTAATTTTTGGGAACAACACAATCAAATAATTGTTTCTACCGATGCTTTAAAACCATTAGAAAAAAGACAAGGGTGGCCTGAGGAAAAAGTAGACGAATACAACAAGTACCGTATGGAAGGTGTCTTGCAAGCCAACTTTGATTTAGTTGTTATTGATGAAGCTCATAAAATGGGAGGTGCTTCACAAACTGTTTCAAGATATCAATTAGCACAAGCATTATGTAATACAGTAAATAATGTATTGCTTTTAACAGCAACTCCACATAGAGGAAAATCAGACCATTTCAGAAGAATTCTTCAATTATTAGATCCCGATGCTTTTGCGGGTGAAGGATTACCTAATATTAATGAATTAGAACCCTATGTAATTAGAACGGAGAAAAGATTAGCTGTCGATTATGAAGGTAAAAAATTATTTAATGAACGCGAAACGGTCCGTTTTGATGTTTTTTTAGATGGTATAAAACATCATAAACAAATTGCTTTATATGATGCAGTTACAAATTATGTAATTCAAGGATTTAATACAGCCAAAAGGACAAAAAACACAGCTACTGGACTGATAATGATATTGTTTCAAAGATTAGTAAGTAGTTCAACATCTGCCATACTATCAGCAATGGAAGGCAGATTAGAAAGGTTAAGATACGGCGATGACAATTCAATTGAAAATTACGCTGCAGATTATGATAAATCGGAAGACAATGATTTGGAAGTATTAGATTTTGATGGTGTTTATGCTTCAGCTGGCGAAGGTCTTTTAGATGAAGAAAGTATTCTTTGTGATTTAATCGAACAAGCTAAAGACTGTTTAACAACTGAAGTAGATGCAAAAGCCGAAGCTTTATTGTTAAAGTATCAAGAATTACAAAAAGGGTATGACAATAAAGATCTAAAGATTTTAATATTCACAGAGTTTCGTTCAACACAAAAAATGTTGGCAAATTATCTTAAAAGCAAAGGATATAGAATTGCAACTATAAATGGTGGTCAGGATTTAGACGAAAGAAAAGTAGCATTAACCGATTTTAAAAACAATGCTCAAATTCTAGTAGCTACAGATGCTGCGGGTGAATCTTTAAATATGCAATTCTGTAATATCGTTTTCAATTATGATTTGCCTTGGAATCCTATGATGATTGAGCAAAGGATTGGTAGAGTAGATAGAATTGGTCAAAAACTAAAAGTAAAGGCATTCAATCTGCTAACGAATAATAGTGTTGACCTTCGAGTTTATGAAGTAATTGAGGAAAAATTAAATAATATTATTGAGCAATTGGGTATAGATAAAACTTCAGATGTTTTAGATTCTGCAATTGACATGAAGAAAATTAATAAACTCTATTTGCAAAGCTTACTAGATCCTAGCAAGTTTGAATTTGCCGGTGACAAATGGTTACATGAAATAAAATTAAAATTGAAAGATTTTCAAAGTACAGAAGGAATCATTCCTCAAGTGAAAGAAGAAGATATTGAATTTAAAAAAGCAGCTGAAATTAAACACAGTCCGTTACCCAAATGGTTAGAAAATCTAATCATCCAATATACTTTTATAAATGAGGGAAGCATAAAGAAAGATGCTTTTGGAGGATTTAGTGTGAATGTACAAAACCAATCCAAGTACATCACTTTTGATCCTGAAATTGCCTTAAATTCCCCGGGAATAGAAAACATTACGTTACAAAATGATTGGATAAAAAAAATATTAAATGAATTAATTGAATTCAATTTATCAAATGGAATTCCTGTAATTAAAACAATAAATGGCAATGAAACAGCTGGTATTTGGAGTGTTTGGGAAATATCAGCTCAAAATTATTTTGATAAAAAAGTAACCTATCAAGCATTCTTTTTAGCAGACAATGGTAAATTATATTCTGCTTATGCAAACGATATTTGGAACAGATTGATTTCCGATGCTACTGAATTTTCTTTTATTGAATCACATTACAAAATTCATGAAGACACCTACAAGGATTGTCTAAAAAATGTTTTGTTATCTAGTTATCAAAATTTAGATGCTGAAGTTTCTGAAAAGATGATTATGAAAAAAGAAAACAAGATAAAATCATTTAACTTTCAAAAATCTAGAATTGAAAAAATAGGAATTGAAAACATCAGAATTTCTAAATTAAAAAAATTAGAGGAAGAACATACCCTATGGTTAAATGAGTTTAAAAGGAATAAAAAAACATTACCGGGCATAAAACACCTAATAAGTATCAAAATTAATGAATAATAGCTTCATAGAACATATTGTTTCCTATTTCAATTCGTTTGATAAAAAAATAATTCTGTTAGAAAACCCAGATAAATTTTTATTACGTGAAGATATTATAAAAATCTTCGAGGATAATAATATCTCAATCGTCAACGTAACTGGTATTGAACAAAGAATTAAATTTGAATTGAAAAGTTCAGATACAACTTTAATTTTCACATCAGATGACAATGAAAATTATTTAGAGGATATAAAACGTAATGCAGCGAGAACGACATTTCATTTATCTAATTTTATTAAAGGTTATCATAGTTCTTCTATCCTTTATGCAGAATTAGATTGCCTTGACATTCTTTTTAAAAATCCAAGTATAAAATCTCTTTCTAAAGCAGAAACAGACAATTATATATATAATTTATTTCCAAAAGAAGAAACTGTTTTTAACAATGTAGTATTCGAAAGTAAAATCAACGAACTTTTAGAAAGCAAAATAATAGATTGGTTAGAAATAATAAATGAATACTCGATTGCTTTATTATTGGTTATAAACACAAAATATTTAGAAGAAATAATTGCTATTGGAGATAAAATAAACAACCATTTCCAAAAGGAATTAGATCAAAACTTTAAGCATCTGTTTAGTTCAAGTGCAATTAAAAAACCGAAAATTGTATCAAAAATTTTAGACTACATAGCTCATAATAATAAAAACAATAAAATAGCACTCATCGTTATTGATGGTATGGGGTTTTGGCAGTATAATAGCATTAAATCATTATATCCTTCCAGTTTTAATACTATTGAGGATTTTACATTCTCATGGCTTCCATCAATTACCCAATTATCAAGACAAGCAATCTTTAAAGGAGATTATCCAGATAAAGAATACATTCAAAATCCTAAAAATGAAGAAAAGTTATGGACAAATTATTGGAAAAATAAAGGATTAGATAAGTTTGAAATCAGATACAATCACGACAAAATAGACACTTCTAATTTAGAAAGAATAACAAAGTTTGCAATTGTATTAAAAGACCTTGATGACAAGATGCACAGTTCTACAGATTATACGGATCTAAAAGGTCTTACTCAAAATTGGATTGAACGTAGTGAGATTATAAAAAAAATAGAAGTATTAATTGAAACTGGTTTTGAAGTCTATATCACAAGTGACCATGGCAACATATTAACTAATGGATGGAGAGGATTACACAGTAGAGAAAAGTTAGGAACTAATAAATCAGGTAGTAGAAGCCAAAGGCATATTGAATATACCGACAAAACACTAGCAGATGAATTTTTAGAAGCAAACCCAGAAATTCAACAGTCAGTAGTCAGAGTGGATAATGCCATTTATTTCAAAAATAATTACAATTTCTCATCAAAAGACAGTGTTATTACACATGGAGGAAGTCATTTTCTGGAGGTTATAATTCCATTTATTAACATTACAAAAAAGTAGATATGAACGAATTATCTATAGATATAAATCAAAGAATTCCACTTGATGTACTTGAAGTGGCTTTGATTACTTTCCTTTCAGGTAATTATTCAAATGACTACGTTGTTGAACAATTACGTATTGAGTTTGATGGTGAAAACAGATTAAAAAAAGCATTAAGAATTGTAAATAAAATAATTACTAAAAGTCCATTAAAGGATTTTCTACTTCAAAACAAAGAGGAAGTATTAATTGCTTTAAAGAAAAAAGAGGATAAGAATTTAATTCTTATAGCATTATTAAATTCATCCTTTCCTTTTTCATTTTTTGTGTTAAAAACTTTTGGTAAATACTTTAGTGTTCAAGATGAAATTAATACAGAGGTAATAAAAAAAGCCATCTCAAATGTTTATGGTGGGAATAGAGCTACTGAAAATGGAATTTATAGTGTGGTTCCAATGTTTTTAGAAGCAAAATTTTTTAAAAGACCTGCAACAGGAATATATAAATTTGAAAATAAGCAGAACCCTACTTCAAAAATTTCAAAAAAATTATTCATCAAATCATTTCTGATAATTAATGGTATAAATGAAATTGAAGAATTTCATTATAGAGATCCTTATTTTAATTTTATTTCAATATAAATGCAAACTATCTTTACATTAAAAAAGAATCCCTTTTTACAAGTTGATTTATTTACACTGAAACACAATAATATAGTTGCATATCTAAAATCTTTTTTATAATATTTGCATCAGCATCAAGAATCCCGATTCATCGGGATGCCAACCGATCAGCTCAAGACACGGTGGCTTAGTATGTGGAACAGTCGTTCAAATGTGTTGAGAAACCACAATTCTTATCATCATTTCACGGCGTAACAAAAGTGTAACTTTAAATTTGTTATGTTATGAATACTTTATTTTTAAATTTCTCTACAATTGATAGAGAAACAATCGTTTTGCCTTGTCAAAAAACAGAGTTAAATGATGCAGTTGTAGTAGTAAAATCTCTTTTAATAGAAAATCCAATAATTGTGCTGTTGGAAGTAAAACACAACTATATCAATACCCTGTTAGATTTGACCAATGTGGCATCTTATGAACTTTGGTACTTTGATCAGCAGCAAGTTTTCATTGCGAAAAGTTTTAGTCTGCAAAATGGTGCTGCTCCTTTCCAAATTCAAACTCAAGCTCGTTATATCGCTTTAATACCTTTTAAGGATGAGAAAGTAAACAAGACGAACTTGATTACGGATTTTAAATGTCATTCCATCAAAATAACAGACGAAGATCCTTTTGAATTAAATACCTTTTTGCCGGGTTATGGCACATTTCCTTATGTCATTTTAAAAACTGGCTTTGCTTTATTTATGCAAATACCCATCCAAATAAATAAAAACGATGATTTGGTAAAATTCCCTGGCACTAATATTAATAATGTCTCTGAAGAAGTACTAAAAGATGCCGAACAATTTCGTGATTTATTGATTGAGCATACTCAAAAAATGAAAACTAAAATTGAAAAAGTCAAAAAAACTCAAGCTCAACTCTGCTTAGTAATGAATGCATCCGAAGGTCATTATTTTAGCAACGATACTATCAAAAAAAGTAGCATTATTCCAACAGGTGGTGCATTATTGACACAAGGAAACAAAGTGATGGCAATGAATAGAGAACACTACATTGAAATTTAAAACGATAAATATGAAATCAGTAATCTGTAAAACTTTCACCGCCAAAGTAACAATTGGTTTATTCAGGGGTTATTCAAACAAAAGTATCTCTTTACCGGAATTTAAAAAGGCATTGTTAAAAGCTCAGGAGAATATCCTGACTCAGTATCAAATAGAACTGAGTGCTAAAGTTATGCCTTGCGAAATATTTTTCCTGGGACAGGAAGAACCTTCTATGGAGTTGCAATTTATTCAATATCCAAAATTTTCCCAAGAAGTAGTAGCACTCAAAAAAGCAGTACTGGCACTAACAGAAATGATGATGCTGGAACTCGAACAAAATAGGGTTGTGATAGTCTTTACGGACGAAACAATAATGTTGGAACAATCCAATGCTATTGACCCTAATATCCAACTATAAACTTATGTTTCAGAAAGAATCATTTATGAAAAATCTAATACTGCACATTCCGCATTCTTCAACTATAATCCCTTTTAAAGAAGGTTACTGTGTGTCGGACGAAATACTAAATCAGGAAATACTGAAACTAACCGATTGGTACACTGATGATTTATTTGAAAATGAAACTGACATAAGTATTATGGCATCCTTCTCGAGAATATTTTGCGATACGGAAAGATTTTCAGATGATAGCCAAGAAATAATGGCCCAATTTGGCAGAGGTGTCTTATATGAAAAAACCGATGCAGGAGAAACACTTCGACAAGTATCAGCAGATTTGCGCACCAGAATCCTGAATCAGTACTATTGGAAACACCATAACCAGTTTACAGAAAGAGTTAAAATTCAATTAGAACAATTTGGTAAGTCAACAATAGTGGACTGTCACTCCTTTCCTTCTAAACCACTAACCAGTGCGTTAGACCAATCGACTTTCCGGCCAGATTTCAATATAGGCACTGATGCGTTTCACACACCTAAAAAGTTGATTGACGCATCTATTACGTTCTTCAAAGAAAAAGGCTTCTCGTTGGGAGTTGACTCACCATATAGTGGAGCAATAGTACCATTACAGTTTTACAAAAAAAACAAAAACGTACAATCAATTATGTTAGAAATTAACAGAGCACTCTATTTAAACGAACCATCAAATGAAAAGTCGATTCGGTATCGAGAAATAAAACAAATTGTTCACGAATTCTTGAATCTAATAAGAAATGCACAATGAAAAAAAACACGCTTTTTGTAATACTATCTTGGCTTTGGCTTTCAATAATCATTGTGGCAAGCTTGGTTCCTAAACCAAAATCCTATGTTCGCCAAGTGATAAAGAAACTATTGCGGATAATGGGCAGACCCGAGATGGACAAAAATGTTCATTTTATATTCTATTTCCTTCTCGTGTTTTTTTTCATAATGGCCTATAAAAATACCAAATGGAGAACATTCATTTTTGTTGGAGCAATAATGATTTCCGGCATAATTGAGATAATCCAGCCCGTTGTTACACATAGCTCCAGAAAATGTGACCTAAATGATTTTATGTACAATATATCAGGTTGCCTATTGGGTTTAGTCTTGGCATTAAGCTCCGAATTTTTGTATAATTTCTATCAAAATCGAATAGAAACAGGACACATTTAGGGGTATGTAATTAAACACATCACCTTCATTTTAATTGCAATGATTAACATAAAACAAACAATATTATGAGCAGTACAACCTTTAAAGTAAACCCGGAATACTTCACTGTAGAAACGACGAACGCTTTCTTAAAAGACCTCGATGCAGCCTGTCAAACAATGGATGTCAAAGTATTTACCCAACTTTTCATTAAATACGATTTAACATTTATCGACGAATACCAAGATGTATATGATTTAATAAAACTCATTATGACCAATTGGATTGAACCAGGACAAGGTTCTGTTGTTTTAGAAGTAACTCCTTTCGATTCAAAATGTATATTCTGTGTCATAGGTAAATCGGTAAAAGGGTATAAATGGTCCTATCAACACAAAATGGCAGTGCCTCCGATGAATCGTGTTGTATATGAAAACAAGACCGCCTTTTTTTTAGATATTCAAAACAACCGATTAACTGAATTCGGGGTTTGTAATGCTTTTTTGAGCCAAAAAGAAATGGCAGAATTAAACAAATTGTAATTTTCAAACAATACACTTATGTTATGTCTTACTCTGTCAATACCTCAAAAAAAGAAGTTATTTTCCACGTATGGGACGAATTATTGTTGATTGAATATAGCAATTATGATGAACCCCAATGACGAAAAATTATTAGAAATAAAAACAGTTCAAATTGAAAAAAAGAAAAGATGGTAACATTTCTATGAAGGAAAAATATGGATTGATATTAAGTCCTAAATAAAATAATATTATATTTGAAAGACACAAACAACCCTTCACTAATTTATCAAAATAAGGTTTTATTTGCGAAGGTATATTACTCCAATAGCCAATTTATTATGGAAGAAATTTTGAGAATTATAGAATATAAAGAGTCAAATTCAAATCAATTCAAAAGATACGTTGATATTGGAGCTTGTGAAAAACATTACGACTTTTTGCCATTATTCAAAGAGGACGAAATGGTTTATAATGAATGGTATCTGGACTTTGTGAATTTATCAATTGGTGAGCAAATATTGACCTTGCATTATTATTTAATGAATTACAATTCTAAGGATTTTGTACCTAATGTCTTAAAAGACAAAATGGCAGAGAATATTGACTATTTAAATAATTTTAACCAAAAGTGGTTTGATCCTGATGTGCCCTTTTTTCAAGAATTAGATTTAAATTGGGAGGGTATAGAAGAACAGATTACCGCAACAAAAGAAAACAATGATGGAATAAGAACCGAAATAGAATTTGAAGATGGCGGTGTAATTAAGTTCTTGGATGATGACGATTATATACAATCATTCTTTGTTTTGGAAAATCATTACCCAGAATTAGAAATAGAAACTAAAAAAATTGTTGAAAAATTAAAATGAACAGACTATAATCGAAAAATGGATAAGCTAGAAACTCCATTAATTTTTGAAAAATTTTTAAAAATTATTTTTACAAAAATGACATAATAAAAGTGTGTCTCAACTTTTTGGCAAAAATATTTTAATTTGGCAAAAATATCCATCCCCCCCTATCTAACATAAGAAACACCTATAGTATGCCGGGATACGATCACCCACCCACCCCGGCAGGGCGGTGTCATGGTGACGGGAGTCCTCCTCATCTTTGTCCGGGTTAACAAATTTCATTGATAGTCTAACCTGTATTCCCTTGAATTCCCTGACCTTTTTGATTTAATTTTTTTAGATCCGATCGTCCCATGATCAAAAAGTCTGTCCGGGTTATGGTTGAACAATAAAGTTAGAGAACAGCTCGTTATATGCATTCAACTTACGACGGCATGAAAAATCTATTCCTACTTTCGGCTTTAATTTTATCAACGGTTTCATTCTCGCAAAAAAACCAAAAGGGAAATGGTTCTGATACAGAGAAGGAAATTAATGTTAGTTTAGATTCACTATCAAAAATTTATCATGTAAAGGCAGTGAATTATTCTAAAATATGCCTAAATGGAATAAGAACAGAATCTATTGGTTATTATAAAAACGGGAAGTTAGTTGATAAAATTATCCAAATAGACACTCTCATTATTCCTTCAAAAAAATAATCACCGACTCGAAAACTAAATCATAGTCCGGCATTTCCAATCATTCCACCTCTTTTAGATTTATTTTTTTCCGATTCCAATCTACATGTCCAATCATCATTCTTAGTCCGGCATTGCAACAATATAATTTTCCACCAGATAAACTCTCACCTCCCATTAATAGCGTATACCACTTTTTGAGAGTTGCTATTAACTAAATTAGGCGACCAATATTTATTTAATAATTCATAATATATCAATAATAGAGTCGGTAGGGTAAAATCCTATAATTATGAGTATTTCATCATTATAAACTCAAGCTGTCATACACACTCATAACCTCACGTTCTCGGATTCCAAGGTATTTCTTCGTAATAGCCATTGAACTATGTCCAAAAAGTTCCATCAATAACACAATTGATTCATTGGAATAATTATTCAACTTCAAAACTCGGTTCCCCAATGTTTTCCTGAATAAATGGGAACTGATATTACCTTCGGTTTGAATTCCATACTGTTTGAATATCTTTTTAAGATTAACATTCACCCAAGATTTATCTATAGGTTTGGTTTCGTAACGATTTATGAAGATGAAATTATCTAAATTGGTAACTTTCATTTTAATTCTAACTCTTTCTACAATCAATTTCAAATCAGGATTTAATTTAATCTTTCTGGTTTTCTTGGTTTTTTGTTCAACGATAGTTAAATATTCATTTTCAAATTGATTGAACTTCAATTTTAATAAATCTGAGATTCTTAATCCAGTGAATACTCCTATTGAGATTAATAAACAGTATTTAAAATTCTGATCTCTCTCTAATTTTAGTGTCAATGATTTGAAATCATCCCAATTCATACTGGTTGTTGTCGTTTTTTGACCTTGAAGTGACATATTCTGTTTTTTATGGTTAGAGGCTAATCTACCGCGAACCTTATACTTTGCCGCATTTCAATCGTTAAGAATAAGCTAAATTTTAAATTGTAAAACAAAATTCACTCCCAACCCCTATTAACAAAGGATTTATTGAAATTTCGGACCTTATACTTATGTCATAAGTATAAGCAAAACACAATTTTATTGAGATTGTATTAAATGCTGCGCAAACTATGTTGCTGCTTTATATTAGCTAAAATCATTTACTTATACCGATTCTCAATAATTATGAAAATTGTTTTCATCTCCTTTGTAGTTTCATATTTCCTTTTCCATTTTTTTGAATCATATTATAAACGAAGAACTCTTAAAGTTAAGGACTTGAAGATTGGTAAGAAAAAGTTTATTCAACTTGTTCTAAATTGGTGTGTCCAGAACATCCATAACAACAATATTCCCTATACGCTAAAAATAATATATAAAAAACCAACTAAAATGCTGGGGTACTATCAACCTTGGAATCGAGAGATTGTAATTTATGTTGACAATTCACTCAGTATTTTGGAAATAATCACTGTAGTTTTGCACGAATTTGTACATCATTGTCAAATGATTTCAAAGAAAGATCAAAAAAAATATTATGACAAACTTCTCACGCAAGGCTATTTTTTTAACACCTATGAGGTTGAAGCTCGCAAATTATCAAAAAAGTACAGAAACCAATGTTATGATCAAATAATTAAAAATGTGGTTCGAGATTGACGAAAAGGTCGATGTCCCACCAATGTAATACCGGACAAAGAATAGATCCAGGATCATCCGAAGATCCGGTTGCAATAATCAAAATCGTAAAAATGTTTTCATTTTTGAACTATAAATAACTTTATAGATTCATTCAAAATTCACGACAAAAACCACACCGTATTACGACATAATCCCGCGTCATTGTTGGTATTCTCGTCTTTTTTTCTTATATTTTTTATATGAGCAAAAAAATATCAAGAAAAGTACCGCTGAACATAGATTACGACTCTTTATTTAGTAAAATTGAAGGAAAACCAATATCAAAAAAAGAATTAATTGATTCTGTTTATTTGGTTCTATCATTAGTATATCCAAAGGGAAAATATAAACATCGATATAGAAAAACAAACGGATTTAAACCGCTATCAAATGTTCAGATGAACCAACTTACAAGGAATCGTTTTGGCGATGTTAAAAGTCTTCTATTGGACCCAGATGTCACTCCGGAAGGAAGTATTTTACTTGAAGATGAATCATATCAAGTTGGAGTTGTTTCCAAAAAATATAAACTCAATGATACACTATATAACAACCCCGGCGAAAAATATGTTACCCTCGATTCAAATACATCTAAAAGGTTCATTGCACATCTAGAAAAGAAGAAAGAGGAAAGAAAACTATTCGAAAGCCAATATAATCATATTCAACAAAAATTTGACGAATCGTGTATTACAATTGATGATAATGTTTACGATTATATATGGTCTCTTCAAAAAGAATTATTCGAAAATTCATTTCAACATCATCATAGAGATAAAAACATTAAAATTCAGATTCATATGAAAATTGGTGAACTATTATCAAAATGTGAAAAAGTTAAAAGTAAAGAACTCTCAACTTCTATTTCAGAAAAGAATCACCGGTTTAATTCTACGATAACTAATCTAAATAAAGAACTTCGATATTACATAAAAATTAATGGGCTAGATACTATTGAAGTTGATACAAAGAATTCTCAACCATACATATTGGCTACTATATTAACATATGATTTCTTTGCTAGTACAACTTCTGAGTTTTCATTAAATAACATTTATCCCCAGCTATATAATAAAGTATTAAGATTTGAAAAGTATAATGAAATAAAAAATAGTGAACGTACTAGTACCTATGATGCCTCTATTACATATAGTAATTATACTAGTAATTCTTTATCTATCTATTATCATTCATTTATAGATGAATCATGTATGTCTGGCACCTTGTGGCATTTATCTGAGTTTGAAACTTATAGAAATCTACCTTTTGAAACTGGTATTTACTACCATTTAAGTGAAGTGTTTTTCAATAATGAAGTTAGTGCTAAAGAAATCAAAAAGTCCGTAATGTATTTACTCAATGCAAGTAATAAAAATATGAGGAATAATATTGATGTAATTAGAAAATTTAAAGAAACATTCCCAATAATAAATTCAATCATTGAGAAATTCAATTCTTTAAAAAATTTACCATCTGCGTTCTCATTACTTCTTCAACGATGTGAATCTCATTTGTTTCTCAAAGTAGGGTGTAAAGAGTTGTATGACACCTTAGAAGATATCCCATTTATAACTATTCACGATGGAATAATAGTACCTAAAGAAAATGCTGGTGTAGTGGCTAAATCTTTAAAAACATCTATTGAAAATTACACAAAAATCCCTGTTGGAATCAGTTTCAAAGAAACAACAAACCCAATTGATAACATTAAAAAAATTGGAAAAGAGAAATGGGATGAAATAATCCACGCGAAATTTGACATAACAGAATTATCTGAAAAAGATAAATATCATTTAAAAATCGGTGCGAATCACTTTAATCAATATATGGATTCAGAAGAAAAAAAATTGGAATACATTGAGAATTTATTAATTGATGATAAAAATAATAAGTTCAGATGTAAAAAATGAATTAGTCGACTTATCGTTAATTTACGAATACTCCTTTGAGAAAAGTTCACATTAGTTTGAAGACTTAGAGGTTTCTGCAAGTTCTATAAATCTACAATAAGGATTAGCTAATTTTATCTGTTCCGGTGATTTACAATCGGGTTCAAATATTTTTGGTGAACCAACCATAATGAAAATAGTTTTAGCTCTTGATACTGCAACATTAAAACGATTAGGACTATATAGGAAATCCATTCCTCTTGGTGCATCTTCTGGAGATGAACTAGCTATACTATATATGATTACAGCAGCTTCTTGACCTTGAAACTTGTCAACTGTTCCAATTTCAATATTGGGTATTCTTTTTTGCAATTCAAACACACTACTATTAAAGGGTGTAATAATCTTAATATCTGAATTTTGTAAAACCTTTTTATTGTTTTTATCATCATACCAAAACACATCACCTTTGGTCAATTCAGTTGTTATTTTTTCAATCTCTTCAATCTCTTCTAATGAAAAGTTAGTATTTCCTTCATGTGTTACCGCTTTGTAAAATAATCCAGAACCTTGAAATTCAGTATTACCTTCAACTCTTTGATGTTCTAAACCATCAATAGATTGCAATCTTGATTCGTAAAACATTTCAGAATCAAAGAAACAAATTGCAGGATGCATTCTATATGTTTTTTCTAAGAAGATACCCTTTTCTTCTGAAATTGTTTTTTTACCTTCAAGCAAATGTTCCAATGAAGAAACATCTGTACCTTCAGGATGAACACCTTTTATCGGCTGCTTCAATTGTTGATGATCTCCTAATAAAACAATATTTTTTGCGGCATGTGATACAACGACAGTTTCTATTAAAGCATATTGTCCAGCTTCATCTATAAAAAGATAATCTAGAGATTCTTTAAAATTTTCATTGCACAACATAAAACTAGTTCCAGCAATGAGGTTATAATCTTTCATACTTGAAATGACATCTGCTGTACTTTTGGCAACATCCCAAGTAAACTCTTCGTTGTTTGTTGCAGAATCCTTATATAGAATTTTTATAGTAACTCCATTTTTATCTGCAACATCTTTAACTTTACTTAATAGATTAATTATTACTTTATGACTTAATGCAGTAACACCGATTTTTTTTCCACTTTTTATGAGTTCATAAATCATATGGCTAGCAGTATAACTTTTACCTGTTCCAGGAGGTCCTTGTATGGGAAGATAACTAAAATCTAATTTTTTAGACCACTCAATACTTTTTTCTAATAAATCAGCATTTTCATTCAAAGGCTCTGTAGTTCGGGATAAATTATTTAATAATAAATCTCGTGTAACTTTGTAGTTGGGTAAATCATTATCAAAACCATTTGCAACAACCCATTCTGCAAAACGGATTATATTTTCCTCTTTTTCTTTTGCACTAATATATTCATATTTAATAATTGTAGCAGGGTGTACGTCTTTAATACTTGGACCTTTTTTTAATTTTATGATACCTTGTAATTCATCGATTTCTACAATTTTCATTGTTTTCTTTTCAGCATCATATCTTACATCATTCCCTGGTTTTAATTCACATTCTTGGTTAGTATAGGTGTAAGTATCAACAAAGCTCTTCTTATCAGGTTCTCGTTGACCCGTAAATTGTAAAAATGTTAAAACCGTTTTTTCATCTAATAATTCATCGGATTCTAATTCCAATATCCTATAATAGTCCCAAAAAAACGATTTTTCCTCTCGTCTATACCAATCCAGCATATTAGCCAAAATAAAACTTGCTTGTTGTTCTTTGGTACGTTCAGTTACATCGAGTGGGATTTCATGCATTAATGCTTCATAAATAGGCATAATACGTTCCAAATGAGCAGTAACATGTTCAGGAGTTTCTACATCATTTGGAATTGGTCTAGGTATTGAATTTCCTTTTAATAGTAGAGACTCTCTTTCTTTTTCAAGCCACAAATGCAAATTAAAAGTAGAATAACAATCATCTTGGTTATATAGTTGAATGGCATCTTTCATTTCTTCAGTAATTAATTCAAATTTTTTACTCTCAAGTAAAAATTCAAAATCTGCTTTAAATTTGGACAAGGTTCGTAAATCCATTTCTCGAATAAAACTATGATAAACTTCTAGGTCTTTTAACGAATAACGTTCAACTCCTGCTCTTATTGATTGTTTTAGAACCCTGTGCAAGTCAACAAAACTTTTAGTTCGTAGTAGAACATCTATTTCGTTTTCCTTTACAGCATATTTACCCATCATTCTTTTCAGGGCAATGGTTTCATAAGGAGCATAATGATAAATATGTAATACAGGAAATTCTTTTCTTTTATCAAAAACAAAATCGATGAACTGCTCTAATGCAGCTTTTTCTTCTTCCAAATTGGAAACCCAAATACAATAATATTTTTTTTGAAAAACCCAACCAAATAAATATTCTAATCCTGATGGTTCTACTAATGGATCGCCTTCAAAATCTAAGTATATATCTCCATCAGAGGGTTCGGGTAAATTATAAAAACCTGTGTTTTCTATGAGTTCTAATAGTTCATATATGGGTTTTTGAGTTGTTCTAGTTTCGTTTTGAACTCTTGCTTGTTCTCTTAGCTTTGTGAAAGTTTCTTTAGAACCTTTTGTTGGTTTAAATGGAATCGGTAAAGGTATTTCAGACATAGCTTGCAATGTAGTAATACCATGTTGTTTTACTTCTTTTATTTGAGAAGTTCCCATACCTGCAATAAAACTCAAATGGTCATCTTGTCTTCGTATTCTATTACAATGTTCCCACCAATTGCAAATATCACAATGTGAACAAGGTTCTGGATAGGTTAAAATAGGAGCGGTTATTGCAATATCTAATCTCCTTTTTATCAATCTTAAATAAGAAATGTAATCATTAACACGATAAGATATCTCACTTTCAGGTGTTCTTACAAACATATTTTCGGGTAAAACACCTTGTATTTGTCCAATAATTTCAGAATAAAGAGCTATTTGTAATATAGTGCCCGCTCTTGTTTGAGTAGATAATTTAGTATCAATTACTTCATAGGACCAATTTCCAAATTTACTTGGTTTATTTACTTTAACTAAAAAATCAGCCCATCCTTGCCATTTATCAGTACTCAATCTTGCTTGATAAATATAATCCGCACCTTGAAGCATCGCTTCTATTGTTTTTTGTTTCGCTTCTGGATTATCTTGCTCAATTTTAATAATTGAAAATCCTTCAGACTCTAAAATTTCTAAATACGAATTTTCAAATTCAATACCTCTTTCTCTTAAAACATCTAAAACCCTATTATTACTGATAGGCTTCTCTTTTAGACCTTGAACAACATCATAATTTAGATTAGTTAAGTGCTTACAATGAATATGATTGGATAGATCTGAAGCTGAAAAAATGATTTGATTATTTGAGTTTCTCATTTTTTTAAACATTTTTTTTAAAAATACAGAAATAAAATAAACATTCCATTGATTATTTATTCTAATTTGAAAGAAATTTCAAATCATCTACAAAAAACAAACTGAAACTATGAGAGTGTTTCATAAAATCATTAAATTTGAATACTTATACTATGTATAATGAAGTAATTATTAAATAAATATATTATGATAAAAAACGAAGAAAAGTACCTGAAATGGATTGAATATAATGGAGTTGGTTCTAATGATAAAGTTGCGTCTTCAACAAAATCATATATTTCATATTTAAATTCAGTTTCTAAATTAATTGGGGAAGATATATCTGAAAAAAACTTATTTAATGAAAATTGTATAGATATTATTTCAAAAAAATTAAGCGGGATGAAAAGCGAAAAAACTATTTCAAATTATAAATCTGCTTTAAGGCAATATTTGAGGATGGTCCAAAATTCATAAAGTTTCCCATTTAATTTACCACTTTTAAGCAAAGAGATTTCAAATGATGTGAATAATGTTAACGAGTATGTCTTCACCCTAATTTGGACTTTTCAATAGAAAGGTTTTATTTAAATTTAAACATATTCAACCTTTTCATTTTCCTAAAATGACATCAGACCTCAAAACTTGAATTTGAGTGAGGAAAAAGTATAAAATAATTCAACAAAGTCAGTAATGGCGATCCTTGGCGTGAGGAAATGTGCGTGAGGAATTTCGACGGCTCGAGAATTTTTGAATAATTTAAAAAATATAACTATCTGATTTACTGATAGTTTAGGTCTATTTTAAACTTTTCATAACCCTGAGGTCCCGAGTTCAAATCTCGGTCTCGCTACTGAAACAAACTCTTAACAGTCAATAGTTAAGGGTTTTTTTGTGGATTTTAGTGACTTAAAAACTCTAATTATTATTCTCTGCGTGAGGAAACTGCGTGAGGAAACTATTTTTTGACCTACCATAAAAAAACCTCAAGTTTTCACCTGAGGTTCTTCTTATTTAGTGTTTCATTATTGTCACTTAAGGTGTTTTATTTCCGAAAACTCGAACCTTGAGTGCCGTAGTATCCCAATAATTTTATTTGCTTGTTAAGATTTGGATTATTTTTATCAAATCAAAATAAGTAGCTAAATTATACCCGTAAAGGTACATTAGTTGTCTAATAATTAAATTTACACCTCATAGGGTATAAATTAAAAATATTTTATATCTTTATACCCGAAAAGGTACATATTATGGAATTAAGTAAGTTTGTTAAGCAAAAAAGAAGCTCGGCTAAATTAACTCAACCTGAATTGGCGGAGAAAGCAGGAGTCGGTCTTCGTTTCCTAAGGGAATTGGAACAAGGCAAAGAAACCTTGAGATTAGACAAGGTAAATCAGGTGTTAAAATTATTTGGATATGAGGTTGGAGCAGTCCCACTAAAATTAGAGGAAGATGAGAAAGGCTGAGATTAAGATATATGATAAAACTGCAGGTTGGTTAGTAGAGGATGAAAATGGATATTATTTTAACTATGATAATTCTTATTTGAATTCTCCGAGTCCTGACCCTATTAGTTTAACATTACCTCTACAAGTAAAACCATTTACAAGTAAAATATTGTTTCCTTTTTTTGATGGTCTTATTCCCGAAGGATGGTTGTTAGATATTGCCCAAAATAATTGGAAACTTAATCCAAGAGACAGAATGGGACTATTGTTAGCTTGTTGTAAAGATTGTATTGGTGCAGTAAGTGTTCATCCATTAATAGAACAAGAGTTATGAAAAGATGTCTTTATTGCTATGAACCGCTATCTGAAAATGAAATAGATTTTCATACTTCTTGTTGTAAAAAGATATTCGGACAATCCGTACTTCCGGAATTACCCTATACAGAGAACCAAATGGAAGAATTGGCTTTAAAAGTGGTAAAAAGTCAAACGACTTTAACAGGTGTTCAAGCTAAATTATCTTTGGAATTAACCCCAAGTGAAAAAGGGGAAGCAAAACGATTTACAATTGTTGGTTTATGGGGGGATTATATATTAAAACCACCCACCAAAAAATTCAGCCAATTACCGGAAATAGAAGATGTAACTATGCACTTGGGAACAATCGCCAAAATAAAAATGGTACCACATAGTTTGATACGATTACAATCGGGAAATCTTGCTTACATAACCAAGAGAATTGACCGTATAAAAGGACAAAAACTTTTAATGGAAGATATGTGTCAATTGACTGAAAGAATGACTGAAAACAAGTATCACGGGTCATACGAGCAAATTGCTAAAGCTATTTTGAAATATTCATCCAATCCGGGATTAGATGTGGTCAATTTCTTTGAGCAAGTGCTGTTTTCATTCTTAACGGGTAATGCAGATATGCACCTGAAAAATTTTTCCATTATAAAAACAGAAGAACAAGGATATACTCTTTCTCCTGCTTATGATATGGTCGCTACTGCCGTGGTTAACCCTGCTGATGATGAAGATTTGGCACTAACTCTTAATGCCAAGAAGAAAAAAATCAGTAGAAAAGATTTTATTGTAACATTCAATTCTTTTAAGTTGGACACAAAACAACAAGAAAATATATTCAAAAAAATGGAGAACTCTAAAGATAAATGGATGAAATGTATTGATGATAGTTTTATTAGTGATGAATTTAAGGTTACCTATAAAGAATTGATAAAAAATAGATTTGAGAGAATAGCTTAAATCATCATCAAAAGAAGAAAGATATTTTTATGAAGGTTGGGGTAACCTGATTAAATGTTTGAAGATGTTAGATAATTTTGTTGTGTCGCATTTGATACTTTGAAAAAGGTGTTCAAAAGAGTAAAACCTATAAAGTAGAGGGTCCTGAAAACAAATTATCCGGAGTAAGGAAATGGAGTAAGGAAATTAACAAAAAATAAGTAAAAAACATCTAAATCCCCTTTGTTTTATAGGGGTTTTGAAAGGGTTGATTATTTTCATAACCCTGAGGTCCCGAGTTCAAATCTCGGTCTCGCTACAACAGAATCAAGGACTTAGGTATTTTACTTAAGTCCTTTTTCTTTTTGCGTGAGGAATTGCGTGAGGAATTTCGATGGCTTGACAATTTTTGAATAATTTTAAAACAGTAACTATCTGATTTAATAATGGTTTATGTTTGTTTTAAATTTTTTATAATTGCTCAAACTCTGGGATTGTGCAAACCTTTTTGATTTTTAATTGACTGATGATAATTCCTCTTTCTTCGGGTGATGCGATGGTTTTCATGATACTACAGTTGCATTTATCGACAATAGATACTTTTTCTTATTCATATTATATTCTCTTTCAAAAACATACACATCAAAAAAATTAGTTTAAATGGTAAATTGAAAATAATTATAGTTCTTATTGTTTTTTCTTAAATATATTTTTTGAATTCTTACATTTGAACATCTGATTTTATAAAAAACCACTCATTTTATTTTAAAAATAGTCTTATGAAAAAATTATTTGTCATAATCATTCTTGGATTGCTCACAAATGGGTGTAGTCAGGGAGATGCACATCAGGTATACAATCAACAAACAACTAATACTAATTATAGTTTTAGCCTCAGTAGTCAACCAGCTTTTTTAGTTGGAGGAGATCTTGGTGCTAATTTTTATAATGATATAACAGTTGGAGTTCTAAAATTTACAAGTAACTCCGTAAAGTTATTGACTTCTGCAAACGTTCAAACAGTTATATTTAGTGGAACTGATTTAGAACACATTAGTTCCGTTAAAACCGTAATAAGACCTAATTATTCTGAAACAAATTCACATTTTAGAAATTATGTTGGAGCTGGTCAATTAATAAGGGATAGAAATGGCAAAATTTATAGTATTACCCATGGGGAATGGCATAATGGAAAAATTATAAATTATAATAATGTTCCTGGTTTTTATGCATCAATTGGAATAACAACATCTGTAGATGATGGCGAAACTTTTCAAGTGATGCCAACTCCTATTATACCTGATTATTACGGATGGAATCATAACAGTGGACAAGCAGATTCAGGTCTAGCTGAACCTTCAATTACTTATAATAAAGACAGTACTGCAGTTTTTGTTTATTACGATGACCATAATAGAACAGGCAGGAATGTAAACATTAATATGGTGAAATTTGATGTGTCAAAAAATGGAACTCCCGACTTTACAAAATGTTATTTTTTAAAAACTGACAATACATTTACTACAGAACTAATTAGATCAAAAGAAGTTGTTATCGGCCCAGAAATTGCAGATGCCATTTTTCCCCAAGTTACTTTTAACAAAACAACCAATACTTTCTTAATGGTTTATTGTTTAAATGACTATGATGAATATTTTAAAACTGGACAACCAACTAAATCCGGTATATATTTAAGGGAATCTGAAGATGGTATAAATTGGAATAAACCACCTCAAAAAATCAAATCAGGATGGGCTGTTCCATTTAATACAACAACACCATATTTGTGGCACCCAACCTTAATATATTCGAACAGTTCCCAAACAGACGGTTATTTATTATTTTCACAATCACTAAATGGATTATCAAAGGACGGCCATAAAATGTGGGCTCAAAAATTTCAACTTGTAAAAAGTTGATTGGCAACAACACTTCATAACTTTTAATAAAAAAAACTCTTCAAATTCATAATTATGATTGAAGATTTTTTTATTTTATAGATTCATCTCCCAATTATTTTATAATTTAAAAAAATAAAATATTTAGGTTTTTACTTATATTTTTTTAATAAATAAGTATTTCATCGATTTTATTTACCCTTAAGCAGTTATTTTAGTAAAAAGATAATACTTTTATAATTGAAAATTAGTTTGTGCCCCAAATTTATTTTTCCAAAAACAAAGTAAAACGATTATTACTAATAACGTTATGGAAAAACCTATCCTACTAGCTAAAAGAGCCTACCTCTTTTTAGTGCTAATAATTATTCCTCTTTTTGGTATTGCCCAAACAAGTATAACATTAACTCCTACTTCAGGTTCAACTTGGACTGCACCTGCAGGCGTAACTCAAATTACCGTTGAGGCCTGGGGTGGCGGTGGAAAAGGAGGAACAAGAACTTTAAATGGTAATGCCGGCGGTGGCGGTGGTGGTGCTTACTCAAAAAAAGTTGTTTCAGTAATCCCTGGAAATTCTTATAATATATCTGTTGGTTCTGGAAGTAGTACTACAGCGGCAGGTGGTGATTCTTGGTTTATAGATAACACAACCGTTCTTGCAAAAGGAGGTAACAGTGTGGCAGACAATTCAGCAACTGGAGTAAATGGAGGAGCTGGAGCTCCAACAAGCAAAGGAGATGTCGGTTTCATTTTTGCTGGTGGAAATGGAGCGAATGGCTCAGGAACTTATGGCGGCGGAGGTGGTTCATCTGCGGGAAATGCACAAATTGGAAATACAGCTACAAATGCAACCGGACCTGCAGCACCAACTGGTGGTGGAAAAGGTGGTAATGGGAGAAGTAGTACAGATGGAAATGGAACTGCGGGTAGTTTACCTGGAGGTGGCGGTGGCGGTGCATACAGAACTTCTTCGGGCACAAAAACTGGTGGAGCTGGAGGCAATGGTCAAATTATTATTTCCTATGATTCTCCAGAAATAAACATACAAGGTAATGCTACAAATATTGCAGATGGCGATAATACACCAATTACAGCAGATTATACAGATTTAGGCAGCACTTACATTGGTTCTGCAAATAATGTTACTTACACCATTCAAAATACTGGAAACTCACCATTAAACATTGGAGCTATCACTATTTCAGGAACTGATGCTGCAGACTTTACTGTTATTGGATTACCAAGTTCTACAGTGGCAGTAGGAAGCTCTACAACTTTTACAATTCGGTTTTATCCTTCATTAGCAGGAGTGAAAAATGCTACAATATCTATAATAAATGATGACAGCAACGAAAATCCTTATAATTTCTCAATTAGAGGAACCGGAATTAATTTAGGTGTTGCCCAAGAAATTGAAATTCTAGGAAATGCTATGGTTATTCCAGATAATGGTTTACTAACTTATACTGACAATTGGACTATTTTAGGAGATACATTTGTTAGCATACCTATTTCCAAAACTTATACAATCAAAAATACTGGAGCTACTACTTTAACCATTGGTGCTATTAGTTTTTCAGGAGGAAATGCTGCTGAATTTGTTGTAACTACACCACCAAGCCCTTCAGTTGCTGGAGGAAGCTCTACATCTTTTGTTGTAAAATTTACACCGTTAGCTGCAGGTATAAGAACAACAACAATAACTATTCTTAATAATGACACTACTGAAGGTACTTATAACTTTGCCATTCAAGGTAATGCATTTACTTCTGTCGCAACTCCAGAAATTGATGTACAAGGAAATACTGTTTCAATAGCTAACGGAGACATCACTCCGTCAATCAATGATTGGACTGATTTTGGATCCAATCAAATCATAACAAACCCACAAATAAAAACCTTCACCATTCGAAATTATGGTGCTAGTAATTTAATTTTATCTGGAGCTTCACTGGTTTCTATTTCAGGAAGTGCTGATTTTGTATTAATAACTAACCCTACTACTCCAATTGTAAGCTTAGGAGGAACAACATTCTCTATTCAATTTAATCCAAGCAGTTTAGGAACAAAAACAGCAACAATAACAATTGCGAATAACGATCCTAACGAAGCTCCGTATACTTTTTCTATACAAGGAACTGGAATTCAGACATTTTTTGATAGCGATGGCGATGGAGTTTATGATAACGTGGATATTGATGATGATAATGATGGAATTCGCGATATAACTGAGGAAGTAAATTGCAATAATTCAAATGGACACAAAGTAGATTATAAATTTTTGTATGAAACCTTTGGTACAGGTGATAGAACGACTATTAACACCACTTATGCAGCGACTACTACTTATGGTTACCAAGATGCTACTACGCCTACAATTATTGAAGGAAGTGCATTAACTGCTGATTTGCATGATGGTAAATATACAGTTGGATCAAGTGCACAAATAGCCTCTTGGGCAAACCAATTCTGGTATAAAGGAGTCGATCACACGGGAAATGCTGGTGGTAGAATGGCAATATTTAATGCCTCCTATACTCCAGGTATTTTCTATACCGCATTAATTTCTGGTGCATTGCCGAATATTCCTATTACCTATAGTTTTTGGGTTCTAAATATAGATAGAACTGATGCGCCAAGCATTGGAACAAGGCTAAGACCCAATATTAGAGTAGAATTCAGAGATATCAATGACAACGTTTTGCAAACCATAAGTACCGGTGCGATTGCCCCAACTACTAATGGAAATCTAGCCGGAGATTGGTATCAATTTACCTCAAATTTAACATTCTCTGTAAGTACTTTTAAAGTTATTTTTATCAACAATGAAACAGGAGGTTTAGGAAACGATTTAGCTTTGGACGATATTTTGATTACACAAAAATTATGCGATTTAGACACTGATGGAATCGCAGATATGTTTGATTTAGATGCAGATAATGACGGTATTGAAGATGTAATTGAAGCTGGTTTAGGAGATATTAGTAATGCAAGAGGAAAAATTGATGTAGCTTGGTCAGATTCAAATATAAATGGTCTTCACGATGGAGCGGAATCCGCAGCAGCATTACCAGCATTAGATTCTGATGGAGATGGAATCCCAAATTATATTGATTTAGATAGTGACAATGACAGTCTTTTTGATGTGGATGAATCTGGAGCTGGAAATACAAATGCAGTAATGGGATTTGTAAATGGTGATGGAGACATTACTGGAGACGGAAGAGGAGACGGACCAGAATCAGAAACTTTTAGAAGCAAAGACACTAATGGCGATACAATTGTCGAAGGTTTTGGAGACGGAATATTAGACGCTTATGATTACGGAACCGGAGTAACATTCAACAGTCAATATGGAAATTTAAACCAAGGAATTGTAAATGTAAATCCAGACACTACTTATCTAAAAGACACTGATTCCGATGGCATTCCGGATTATTTAGATGTTATGTCAAATGGTTCAACTTATGATATTGCAAACACATTATTAATTTATGATTATAAAACTTTAGATACTAATACTAATGGTATTATAGATGGTACAGCAGACATAGACAAAGATGGTATTCTTGATACTTTTGATACCGCATTTTCACCAGCTTATTTTGGCTCACCAAGAGATATGCATACTAAACTATTCCTAGACTTTGATGGTCGAAATGATTACGGTCAAAGCACGGCAATTCTAGGTGGTTTATCCAATGCTTCGCTTATGGCTTGGATAGATTTGAATCCTGCTTTTTCGACAGATGGTGTTATTGTAGGCCAAGATAAATTTCAAATTAGAATTACAAGTGCTAAGAAATTAGAAGCAGTTGTAAACGGAACAACTTTAACTTACAATACAGTATTAAATGTTTCGCAATGGTACAATATAGGCGCTACTTATGACGGAAGCAATTTACGATTATATTTAAACGGAGTCCTAGTAGGAACTCAAGCTAAAACAGGAGCAATTGCAGCAGATGCATCTCTTCTTACTTTAGGAAAAAATCCTATAGCAAATACAAAATACTTTAAAGGTAAAATTGACGAAGTACGCGTCTTTAATTCTGCTTTAACAGATTCTCAATTGCAAAGAATGGTATATCAGGAAATTCAAGATAATAGTTCACAAATTAGAGGACTTATTGTTCCAAAAAATATTGCAACATCACCAGCTTCTTTGCCTTATGCCAATTTGTTACGTTATTACAGAATGGATACTTATAAAGATGATATTATTGATGATTTAACAACTCCAGTAATTGATCTTACCGGAACAAAAATCTACAATCATAAAAATATTTATGTACAACAAGCTCCAATGCCTTTCATTACAGAAAGAACTGGAGATTTTGCAACAGCAGTAAATAGCCCTGCAAATGAGGTTAGAGGATTAGATATTATGGATAATGATTATTCAATAGTAAAAATAAAACACGACATTACCGAAACTTCAAACTCAATAGATTTAGGAATGTTTGTAGATCCGGGAGTAAATATAGTAATGAATAATGACACAAAAATTCAAAATGATTGGTATCTGAAATTAGACGGGAAAATAGACTTAGTTGGAAAATCACAATTGGTACAAACTATTGAAAGCGACTTAGATGTCACAAGTGCCGGTTCGATTGAAAGAGACCAACAAGGACAGTCAAACATATACAATTACAACTACTGGAGTTCTCCTGTAAGTCCTATTAACACCATCAGTAACAATACTAACTATTCTATAAATGGTGTAATGAGAGATGGAACTAATCCGGCTTCACCAGCAAATATCAATTGGGTCAGCGGATATGACGGAGCGCCAACATCGCCAATTAGTTTAGCAAAATATTGGCTGTATAAATTTGATGATTATGGAAATGATTATTTCAATTGGATCCAAATCTCAGAAAACGATATTTTCAGAGTTGGTTTAGGGTTTACATTAAAAGGAAGCGGAGCTTCAGGAACACAAAATTATGTCTTTACAGGAAAACCAAATAACGGGTTAATAACTTCAAATCATGTAGGAGATGATCAATTGTTATTAACTGGTAATCCTTATCCATCAGCTTTGGATGCTGATGAATTCATAAATGACAATTCAAGTTCTATCGATGGTACTTTGTATTTTTGGGAACACTATGCATCTAACAATACTCACGATTTACGTGACTACCAAGGCGGTTATGCCGAAAGAAATTTAGTTGGAGGATTAGCCCCTGTGGCTCCGTTGTTAATTAGTGGTTTAGGCTCAAGTTCAAGAACTCCAGGGCGATTTATTCCTGTAGGCCAAGGTTTCTTTGTAAATGGATTAATAGGTTCCGGTGGAACTGTTACCTACAAAAACAGCCAAAGAGGTTTTCATAAAGAAGATGAAGCTGGAGTTTCAAATATTATGTTTAAAACTGCGGTTAATACTAAAAAGCCGAAAGGCTCAGCCAAGAACAATAATGATCCAATAAAAAAGGATAATTATATGAGAATTCGATTAGGTTTCAACACTTATAATAAATACCACAGACAAGTCTTGTTGGGATTTATGAATGAAAAAGCAACTAGCGATATGGATTATGGTTATGATGCATTAAATATGGATGATTTTCCAAATGATATGTATTTTATAAATGGTGAAAACCAACTGGCTATTCAAGGAGAAGGTTTTTTCAAAGAAGATGCCTCCTATCCTATTGGCGTAAAAACAGATGCCGAAGGGAAAATAGCTTTTATGGTTGATGATTTAGAAAATTTTGGAGAGAATCAGAAAATCTTTATCTATGATAAAGAAACCAAAATATATCATGACATAAGAAAAAAATCCTTTGAAATCCAGATTCCAGAAGGAACATTTGACACTCGTTTTTATCTGTGTTTTAAAAATAAAAAGAAAAGTCAAGACGAAAAAGACGATGATAATGATGATGATAACATTAAAACAAAATTCACACAATCAAACCGTACTCTGAAAATTGCTAATACTAAGACTGATACAACCGTTAATTCCGTATCACTTTACAATATTCTAGGTCAGCTTATTACTAAATGGGATGTAATAAACCAAGATCAAACTAACATCCAAATCCCAATACTAAATATAAATTCTGGTATATATATTACAAAACTTAACACTTCAAATGGAGAGATTAGTAAAAAAGTAATTGTTTTCGATGAATAGAACAAAAACGGTCTGAAAATATTTTTTGCCGTTAACATATATCCTTTTGTAAAAACCTCCAGCTAAAATATTAAGCAAGGAGGTTTCCCTCGTGTTTTCAACTTTCACTTTCAAATTTTTCTTCGCGCCTTTCTAATAAATATTAGAGCTTTTTTCTTATAAAATTTTAATTAATTGTGTATTTTATCGATTAAATATGTTTTTAGTCGTTAATTTTTAAAAATTAAATTACCTTTAATGTAGAATTTAAAACATAAAGTATCAAGATGTTTTATTTTTAAATTAGAAAGAACAGCATTTATTTACCCTTTTTACTCCAAAAAAAATGAAAACAACTACCAACCTAGCAATAAACAAATACCTTACTTTTGGATGTCTTTTTATTGCTTTTTTGGGATTTGCACAAACCATTACTATTACTCCAACAAATCCTACTATTTGTGGAGAAGATACCATTTTAACAATAAATGCCACAGGTTGTGCTGTTACTTGGAACTTTGCAACGCCTATAGATGCTTATATTGATTATCCACCTACTATTCTTTATACCAATCAAGCAGTTAACACTATTTATTTAAAACCAAATTTATCACAATTAGAGTCAGAAGCCTTTACTATTACAGCAACTAACTCCTTAAGTGATGAATCTCAAGTTTCTCAAATTATAACTGTAAAAAATAATACTAAAGTTTGGCGTGGAGGTTCAGATACAGATTGGAACAATCCAAACAATTGGAAACCTTATGGTGTACCATCCGCATCAAATTGTGTGGTAGTAAATGAAAATGCTATAATTTCTGGAACAAATTACTATGCTTATGCAAAAAATGTAACTGTTAAACCTATTGGCAATATTGAAATACAAGCAGCCAATAACCTTACAGTAACCGATTGGATAAATGTAAACACAGGTGGTGTATTTACCATCAGAAACAATGCCAGTTTAGTACAAACTAACGATGATGCAAATACTGGAAATATAAGAATAGAAAGAATTACACAACCAATGAATTATTACGATTACACCTATTGGAATTCGCCTGTAACATTAGCTTCCGGATTCACTTTAGGAAGTCTTTCCCCTCAAACATCAAGTGATCTTTGGAGTTATAGCCCAACAGTTTTAGGCGGTAGCGGAAATTGGTTAAACCTAAGCCCTTCAACAGTTATGTGTCCTACTAAAGGGTATATAGTAAAAGCCCCTGACACTTTTTCGAGCAGCACCACAACAAAAGTAACCTATACTGCAACATTTGTTGGAACGCCTAACAACGGAACTATGGTAGCACCAGTATCAAAAGGAACAAATGCAAACATAGGTGGATTAGTTGCCGAAGAAGATGACGAATGGAATCTTATAGGAAATCCTT
The DNA here is from genome assembly GCA_945874225.1 of Flavobacterium psychrophilum. Classification (GTDB taxonomy): domain Bacteria; phylum Bacteroidota; class Bacteroidia; order Flavobacteriales; family Flavobacteriaceae; genus Flavobacterium; species Flavobacterium psychrophilum_M. Next base: position 6,638 of record CAMCFT010000030.1, on the reverse strand, counting down.
ATCCTTCTGGAATAGATGTGAAAAAATTCTTGGATTTACCTGAAAATTTGGCTGCTATAGACGGGACAATATATGTTTGGACACAGATTCCGCAACCAACAGCTACGGCTCAAGATCCTTTCTACGGAGACTATGTTTTAAACTATACCGCTAATGATTATGCAAGCTTCAACAAAACTGGAGCTACAGGAACAGCTTCTTCTGCAACTAATACAGCAACAACTCCAACTGGTTTTATAGCAACAGGACAATCCTTCTTTGTAAAAGCAGCAGCAACAATGGCAAATGGAACAACAAAAAATGTAACTTTCAATAATAGCATGCGAATTGAAGGAAATAACCCTGATTTGTTAAAATCAAGTAACAATAATAAAACCTTATTAGTCGAAGAAAAAAACAGAATTTGGTTGAATTTAACCAACAATTCTGGAGCTTTTAGCCAAACGTTAATAGGTTACATTACTGATGCAACACAAGGTTTGGATAGATGTTTTGATGGAGAATCTTTTGGCGGGAACAACGTTACCTTCTACTCTATTATTCCAGAAGCAAACCTTTCTATTCAAGGTCGTGCGTTGCCATTTGATGCAAATGATACCGTAATTCTCGGATACAATGCAGCCAAAAAAGGAAACTACTCTATTCGGATTGATCATTTAGACGGTGTTTTTGCTAATCAAAGTATCTATCTAGAGGATAAAGATCTTAATATTATTCATGATTTAAAACAAAAACCTTACGTTTTCAGTACAAAAGTGGGGGATTTCAACAACCGATTCGTATTAAGTTATGGCGGAAAAACACTAGGTGTTGACAATAATAACTTCAAGGATAATGATATAAAAATTAGCTATATTAAGAACAGTAATAACCTCATAATCAATAATAATTCATTAGATACAACTGTAGAAAAAGTAACTTTATTCAACATACTTGGTCAATCTATTTCAACCTGGAAAATTGAAAATCAGGAACAACAAAATATTCAAATTCCAATTAAAAGCATTAGTTCTGGTATTTATATTGCCAAAGTGAAAACTTCACAAAGTGAAGTGAGCAAAAAAATTATAATTAACTAATAACCCTCCATTTTGAAAAAAATATTTAGCAAAACCTTCAGCCTTATTATTGAACCACAAACTTTTTTAATTCTTTTGTATGGTTCTTTCTTGATATACTTATTATTAATTTTAGACATTTATCTAAAATAAAACAAGTGCATAATAAGAAAAGAAACTGTCTTTTCAGACCGTTTCTTTTCTTTAACTGAAAAAATAATGAAGTCAACTAAATATTAAAAAACAAGAACATAATATTTTGCAAAAGACTATTTAAAATATTACATAATTTAAACTGGTATATTCCTATAAATAATTCATTATTGTGTATTTCATCGATTATATTTGTTTTTAATCGTTTAATTGGATTTGTTTTGATTATCTTTGTTTTAGAATTTAAACATAAAAAGTTTAGAAACCCATTTTAACGAGCCGATTTATAAATAAAAAACCCCCATTTATTTAAAAATTTTATAAACAAAAACAACAATTCATCATCCTTTTTACCCCAAAAAAGAAATGAGAACAATTACCACCCTTGGAATAAAAACCTACCTAACTTTCGGGTGTCTTTTTATAGTCTTTTTTGGATTTTCACAACAAGCTCCTACTTCTCCACAAGTTGCTTTTTCGCAAAGAACCGCTGCAGCAACTCCCGCCCAAACAATATATAATGTTAAAGGTGATTTTACATTGTTAGGTAATACTAACTTAACACTTGTTAATTATGGAGTTAATACTGACAACGAAAGTAATTCAATGAAATACGTAGACATTGATGGGGATTCCAACACATTGAATTCTTCTATGGCTACCCTTGAACTTACTAATGGCGGGGAAAATAGCGCAACCCCAAATTGTTCTACTGTACTTTTTGCAGGACTTTATTGGACAGGTAAATCAGATGATGCCAATGAAACCTTTTCAGTAACCATAGGGGGCGTTACAAAAAATTACAATAAAAAAGTAGTTTCTTTAAAAGGACCCGGAGCTTCTGTATACACCACCATAACAACTACTTCTGCTATTCGATTTCCTGGAGCAACCAATAGTGGTATTTACATAGGTTATCAAGAAATTACTGATTATGTAAAAGCACACGGTGCCGGAAATTATACTGTTGCCGATATCGCTTTGATTGAAGGATCAAATTCCAATCCAGGTTTATCAGGAGGTTGGGGAATGGTTGTTATTTATGAAAATCCTGTAATGAAAAGTCGTGCCGTGACTCTTTTTGATGGCTATGCTTATGTAAACGGACAACTTCCGGCTGCTTCCCCATATACTGCCAAAGGTGAATATGGAACGATTCCAATATCAGGATTTACAACAGTAGGATCAGGTGATGTGAATATGAAACTGGGAGTTATGGCTGCAGAAGGTGATGTGAAATTAATAGGAGATTATTTAGCAGTACAAAAATTAAATGCAGATCCAGCTGTTTATAATACAACCAACTATTTGACTCTAAATCATGCAGGGAATTTAACCAATAACTTCTTCAATTCTTCTATATTTCCATTTCCGGGAGGGAATAGCAATCTTAGTTTAGTAAACAATACAGGAATTGATATCAGTATGTTTACAATTCCAAATACTGATAATTTGGTCATAGGTAACAATCAAACAGCAACTACTTTTAGATTTGGATCTTCTTCTGACGTATTTACCATCTTTGGTTTTGCAATGTCTGTAGACGCTTATATTCCAGAACCAAAAGGATTGTCAAGTGTAAATTCAATAAACGGCGTTAGTGGTCTTACTGTTTTAAATGCATTACCAGGAGAATCAATCAGTTATTCCCTTGCTATTACCAATGAAGGTACTGAAGCAACCAACAACACTATTATAACAATTCCTATTCCAGCAACCGCCATTTTCCATACTGGGACTATAACCTCTAGTCTCCTAAATGGTGCTACACAAGTTAGCGCTCCTATATATAATTCAGGAACAAATACAATTACTTGGAATTTAGGCACCTTACCAATAACTGCGGGTCATCCTGAATATGTATATGCAAATTTAAGCTTTACTTTAGATGTTACAACAGATTGTAGCATTATCCTAAATGCTGGTTGCAGCCCAGAAGTTTCTTTAGAAAATGGAACCATAACAGGAACAGGTGCAATATCCGGATCCGCTTTTACGAAATATTTTTTTCAGGGATATGATGAAACCACTTGTCATTTACCAATTTCCGGCTCAATTAAAGTTGCAATTAACACCGCTTCGTGCCTGTCAGCTATGGCGGGTCCTGATCAAATAGCTTCTTGTGGAGGAGAATTCGTTACATTAGCAGCAACTGAGGCAACTGGTACATGGACTATCGTCAACCCTGTTGGTGGAGAAATTTTTTCAGATAATACAAGTCCAACTTCAACATTTTACAGCCCAAATCTTGGTACTTATACCTTACGATGGACAACAAGTTGTGCTACTACAGATGATGTATTAATTACTTTTGAGAATTGTAATGTGATAAATTTTGACGGAACCGATGATCATATTAACTTTAAAAATGAATTTAATTTAAACAGTGGCGCTTTTAGCATAGAAGCTTGGATAAAATCTGGAGCTGTTAACAGTAACACACAAACAATTATTTCAAAACGCTTCAGCAATAGCTCAACTGATGGCTATGACTTACGATTAGTTAATAATTCTATTTCGTTTAATTGGAACAACGGAAATGCAATAACTTCAACCTATCCAATTGACAGCAATAGATGGTATCACATTGCAGTTACCTTTTCTGGTACAAATTATAATTTATATGTTGATGGAGTTTTAGTTGCAGGACCTATTTCAGGGGCTAATCCAACCTCAAATAGTGTGAATTTTATTGTTGGAGCAATGGATCAAAACAATGTCACTCCATTTAATTATTTTAATGGATGGATGGATGAACTACGTATTTGGAATACTACATTAATGGTTGATCAAATCCATCAAATGATGAATCAGGAAATTAAAGATGATGGAAGTGGAAATATTGAAGGTGCAATTGTCCCAAAAAATATTACAGGATTAACTTGGAGCAATCTAAATGGTTATTACCAAATGAACGGAGAAACAGATATCAATAATGGCTATGTTTTAGACATATCAACTTCTTCTATCGAAGGCAAATTAAAAAACATATATACTCCACAGCCTGAAACAGCTCCGCTACCTTATACTTCAAGAGCTAATGGAGCTTGGGAAATCGATAATACTTGGACAAATTACCCTGTTTGGGATGTGCCTTATAGTTTTGGAATAAACAGCACAACAAAAATAGACTGGAATATCGTTGAAACCGAACATAATATTATTTCCAATGGCAATAAAACTGTTTTGGGATTATTAGTAAATAACAATACATTAAGCGCTGTAGATAACTCAAAAATAGAAGTTTCAAGTTATCTAAAATTAAGCGGTAAAATAGATTTAGTTGGAATGTCTCAATTGCTACAAACCACAGGAAGTGATTTAGATGTAACAAGTGAAGGCTCAATCGAAAGAGATCAACAAGGGCAAGCCAATCTTTATAATTATAACTATTGGTGTTCCCCTGTAAGCACAATTAATGATACTGCAAATAACGTTGATTACACTGTAACTGATATTATGAAGGACGGAACTGGTACAACTCCACAAAATATAACTTGGATTGACGGTTATGATGGAGCAGCAACACTTCCCATTAGTATTGCACGATACTGGTTATATACCTTTGATAATTACATCAGTGAATACGCTAATTGGAATCAAATATCAGAAACCACTCCTATCCGCGTGGGTCAAGGATATACAATGAAAGGAAGTGGAACAGAAGGTTACACTCAGAATTATACCTTTGTTGGAAAACCAAATAATGGCTTGATCGAATCAAATCAAGTAGGTATTGACCAAATTTTACTAACTGGAAATCCATATCCTTCTGCTTTAGACGCTACTGCATTCATCAATGATAATGCAGGTTCAATCGACGGAAATTTATATTTTTGGGAACATTATACTTCTAATTACACTCATATTTTAAGAGATTATCAAGGTGGCTATGCGGTATTAAATTTAACAGGAGGAAGTGCAGCCCCAACCTCAACCGATGTTGATTATATAAGTAAATTAGGAACTCCCACAAGAGGAATACCAAGTCAATATATTCCTGTGGGACAAGGTTTTTTCGTAAATGGAATTGTCTCCAATGGAATTGTTACTTTTAAAAATAGTCAAAGAAGCTTTCAAAAAGAAAATGAATCAGGTTCCAATGTAATGTATAAAACAACTGCTGGCAATAAAACACAAAAAACCGCAAGCGAAAATAGTAGTGACAGGAAAGTAAATACAAATGAAAGTCTTAAGAAAATTCGATTAGGTTTCAATTTTCAAGATACTTTCCACCGACAAGTATTATTAGGCTTCATGAATGAAAAAGCTACTAGCGGAATCGACTATGGTTATGATGGATACAATATGGATGAATTTCCTAATGATATGTATTTATTGAACGGAGAAAACCAATTAGTAATCGAAGGAGAAGGATTTTTTGATGTGAATGCTTCCTACCCTATTGGTGTAAAAACGGATGTCGAAGGTAAAGTTTCCTTTATAGTAGATGTATTGGAAAACTTTGATCCAGAACAAGCCATATTTATTTATGATAATGTTACAGATACTTATCATAATATTCGATATGAAAAATTTGAGATTATTATGCCTGTTGGAGTGAATGACACCCGTTTTTCTTTGCGATTTGTGGACAAAACATTAAAGGTTACCGATACTAAAATTAATGATATAAAAGTTGCACATATTCAAAATGGAAATATAATTTTAATCAACAACAAATTATCAGATGTAACAGTTGAAAAAGTAACTTTATTCAATATTCTTGGTCAATCTATAGCTACTTGGAAGGTTGAAAACCAAGAACAACAAAATATTCAAATACCAATTAAAAACATAAATCCAGGTGTATACATTGCTAAATTAAAAACTTCCAAGGGCAATATGAGTAAAAAAATTATCATACTATAGAACAAAATATCAAACTGAAAAAACTGTCTTTATAGACAGTTTTTTTTGCTTACCACTAAAAAAATTATAAAGATTACCTCTTAGATTCTTATTATAGAGTTTAAGAGGTTTTCCTTTTTATTAAATTTCAATTAATTAAAATTCCTATAATAAACATATTTTCTTACAAATATATATTATTTGTGTATTTTATCGTTAATTAACGTACTTTATCGTTATTTTATTTTTTTATTTAAAAAATAAATTTTATGTTTGACCTCTAAATCAGAAGGATTTTAAATATGAGAACAATAATAACATAATATATAACGAAAAATAATTAGTAATCAAAGAATTACTATTTAGCATCCAAACAAAAATATAATTCATCATTTAGCCCCCAAATTATGAAAAAAACTACTCTATCTTATAAGAAAAGATACCTTAGCTTAATACTTTTACTCATTAGCTTTTTTGGATATTCACAATCACCAACAATATTTACTTCTTCAGGAAATTGGATTTGCCCTCAAGGTGTAACTTCAATTCAAGTTGAAGCTTGGGGTGGTGGTGGTG
>CAMCFT010000029.1 GCA_945874225.1 Flavobacterium psychrophilum | reverse complement strand
GGTGGTGCTGGTGGTGGTGCAACTGGAAACCCCTCTGCTGGTGGTGGTGGAGCTGGTGGAGCTTATGTAAAAAACATATCTTTAACTGTAATACCTGGAACATCATATTCTATAACCGTTGGAACTGGTGGTGTAGGAAGTTCATCGTTAAATGGCGGAAATGGTAATCCATCAACGTTTGCGTTAACCTTAACGCCAACGACTTATATAATTAAATCAGTAGGTGGAAATGGAGGTTTAGTCTCAAATTCAAATACTACTTCGGCTGCTGGAGGTGCTGCGGTCTCAACTGGAAATATTGGTGGTACAGCTTCCGATGTTTATGGATTAGCAGGCTTACAAGGAACCGGGGCAGGCGGTTCAAAAGGTGGTAATGGTGGTGCATCTGGTGGAGGTGCTGCCGGAGGAGCTGGTTCAACTTCTACAACCCCTAATGCCGGTGATATATACGGTGGTGGTGGTTCAGGAGGTAAAACAACAAGTGCTACTAATAGAAGCGGTGGAGATGGAGCCAACGGTAAAGTGATAATAACATTTACTTGCCCATCAGAAACTGCTGCTGCAGGAGCAGATCAATTAATATGTACTACTACAGCAACTTTAGCTGGTAGTGCAATACCATCAGGAACAACAGGAACTTGGTCATTAGTTTCAGGAACAGCATCAATAACTACTCCTAATTCACCAACATCCGGAATAACAGGATTATCTGGTTCAGCAACATTACGTTGGACTATTAATAATGGTCGATGCGGAGCTTCAACTGACGATGTTATTATTACAAAAATTTCAGCTCCAACACCTTCAATAACCCCTTCTCCAGCGACTGCTGCAACAGGAGTTTGTTATGGAGGAGCAAGTCCAGTTACAAGTATTTCGTGGGCTGCTACAGCTACAGCAACTTCTTATGATGTATATTTTGGCGCAGGAAGTTTACCTGGAACGGTTACATCAAACGTAACAACAAACTCTTATACAACAGGCACTTTATTAGCTAATACGACATATCATTGGAAAGTAGTCGCAAAAAATGGGTGTGGTGATGCTGTAGGTTCTACCGAATGGACTTTTACAACTGCAGCTTCTCCATGTGTCACTTATTGCACTCCTAGCACTACAAGCGGAGTTGACGACAAAGGAATTACCAATGTTTCCTATAGTTCTGTAAATTATGCATCAAGCGATACGGGTGTTTACAATAATTATACAGCACAAATAGGCACCGCGATTCAAGGTTCAGCAATGCCTATTACTGTAAAAATCAGTGTAGGAAAAAACAAGTACAACCTTATAATTTGGGTGGACTGGAACAACGATGGAGATTTTGCAGATGCTGGCGAACAAGTGTTTACTGACAATACATCAAATACAAGTAGTGGTAACATAAATATACCAGCTACAGCAAGCGTAGGAAACCACAGAATGCGAATAGGGATAACACGACGTAGTAAAAATAACAACGTTCTACCAACGCCCTGTCATAGTGACAATGAAACTAAAGCGGCGTTTGAAGATTATACATTAAATGTAACATCTTCATCCACTTGTAGCCTAGCTCCCACTGTGAGTTCAAATCCAGCTAACACTACTATTGCAAATGGAGGGAATACAGCTTTTACTGCTACATTTGCTAACACGCCTACCAGTTATTTATGGGAAGAAAGTACTGATGGTGGTATCAATTTTACTCCTATCGCAAATGGCGGTGTTTATTCAACAGCAACTACAGCAACACTTACAATTAATGGAGCAACTGGCAATATGAGTGGTTATAAATACAGGATTTCGGCTAGCAATGCCTGTGGTATCTCAAGTCTTAGTGCTACTGCTACTTTGACGGTTACTATTTCTGCATATTGTACTATTTCGCGAGCAACACCAGCAACTTTTAAAACCTATTGGATAGCAAGCTTTGCTTCTGAAGGAAATTTAAATGATGTGTCATATACTGGTTCTTCTGCTAATAATGTTGCTTATAATGATTATTCAAACATAACCATTGCTACACAAGTTCCGGGTGGTGGTATGAATTTTTCGGTTGTCTTAGGAACAACAGAAACAGTAAATCCTGCTAACAGACAATATTTAAGCGCTTATGTAGACTGGAATGGTGACGGTGATTTTGTAGATGTTGGAGAAACTGTATATACTACAGGAACTACAGGACTTTTGCAAACCTCTTTTGGATTTCCAGTTCCGACAACTCAAGCCCCAGCAAATTATAGAATGAGAGTACGATCTAAAATAGCCGATGGTACTGCTATTGTTTTATGCACTAATTATACAAGTGGAGAAACCGAAGATTATACAATTGCAGTGGTTAGAGATTGTGCAGCAAAAATAGAAAGTGTTACTAATGGGTCAGAATGTGGCACACACACTGTTGCTTTAAGTGCAGTTGGACTTGGAGGAACAACTGAATATCGATGGTATTCTGCCGCTAAAGGAGGAACCCTACTTGATACAACAACAATTGGTTCATGGACTACCCCTTCTTTAACTGTAACAACAACATATTATGTTACTTCCTTTAATGGCAGTTGCGAATCTTTAGTGAGAACTCCTGTAGTTGCCACTATTGTTCCAACTACTGTATTATCTTTTACCCCAGCAAACCCTGTGGCTTGTGGTGAAGACAGCATTATAACTCTAAATGCAGCTGGTGACACCCAAATTGTCAACTTATTAGTAGAAAGTTTTGAAGATGAAACTTTGGGAAATTTCTCTGTCGCAACTACCACAAATTTATATGATACCAATGGCGATCATGTCGGAGATAGTCCTCAATCTAATGCTCCGTGGAGAGTACAAACAAACACCTATCAGCCTACAGACACTAGTGTTTGGAAACCGGCAATGAGTTCTGGGAACATTGGTGAGGGTTTTGCTTTTACCTCATCTGATTATTCATACTGTACATTGGTAACTGATATGGAAACCACAACAAATATTGACACTAGAAATTATGTTAACTTAACCTTAACGTTTAATCATTATTATTCTAATTATTCTGCTGCAGATAACGCAAAACTTCAGGTATATAATGGTACTTCTTGGGTAGATGTAGTAGCGGCAAGCTACACCACTGATACAGGATCTGCCTCTAAATTCAAAACAGAAACTGTAGATTTATCGGCGTATGTTGGCATACAAACCTTTAAGTTCCGATTTAGATATACCGCTGGTTGGTGTGATGGATGGGCGATTGATGATGTACGATTATTTGGAACAAAATTATTAAATACTGCCTTTTCTTGGACTAGTCCTCCTGGTACAACCGTAAATGCATATTCTAATCTTGCTTGTACAATTCCTTATGATCCTGCAACGAAAGTTACTACTATTTATTTAAAACCGGATTTATCACAATTAGAAACCGATATCTTCCCTATTACAGTAACTGCTACTTTAGATAATAGTTGTCCTGTTTCTCAATTGATAAATGTAGCTAATAAAACTAAAGTGTGGCGTGGTGATGTTACAGGAACTGCTGATACAACTTTAGAATGGAACAATCCTAATAACTGGAGACCTGTTGGAGTGCCAGATGCAACAAATTGTGTAATAGGACCTGAAAATACATTGATTTCTGGTACCAATTTAGTTGCTCATGCTAAAAATGTAGTGGTTAAATCAACCGGTACTTTTGAGTTACAAGCTGGGAACAATTTAATTGTTGAAGACTGGATTCATGTAGAAACTGGTGGTGTTTTCAATGTAAAAAATAATGCCAGTATTGTGCAAATAAACGACGATCAAAATACAGGGAATGTAAACATCGAAAGAATTACTCAACCTATGAACAATTATGATTATACGTATTGGAATTCACCTGTAACTGCTGGATCAAATTTTACTTTTGCAAGTTTATCCCCTAGTACATCAAGTGACATTTGGAGTTATAGCGCAACAGTTTCAGGCGGTAGCGGAAATTGGATAAATCTACCTCCTTCAACAGTAATTATCCCTACTAAAGGATATATAGTAAAAGCGCCGGATACGTTTTCTAGCAATCCATCTACAAAAGAGGCATACACTGCAACCTTTGTTGGAACACCAAACAATGGCCCAATATTAGCACCTGTATCTAAAGGATCTAATTCAAATTTAGGAGTGGGATCGGTTGCGGATGAAGATGATGAATGGAATCTTATAGGTAATCCATATCCTTCAGGATTAGATGCAAAAGCATTCTTAGATTTACCAGCTAATGTGCCAGTTGTTGATGGAACAATATACATTTGGACACACAATACACAACCAAGTGCCGCGGCTCCAGACCCATTTTATGGTGATTATGTATTAAACTACACTTCCGAAGATTATGCTTCATTTAACAAAACTGGAGCAACAGGAACTAAATCCTCGGCTACTACCGGTGGAAATGCGCCTACAGGATATATTGCATCTGGACAAGCATTCTTTGTAAGAGCGGCAACAACTAGGTTAAACGGAACTACTGCAAACGCAACTTTTAATAATAGTATGCGAGTTACAAATAACGCAAACCCAACTACAGGAACAAACAGTGATTTCTTTAAATCTCGTAAAAACTCTAAAGTTGCAATAGCAGAAGAAAAACACAGGATTTGGTTAAATTTAACCGACAATTCTGGCGCTTTCAGTCAGACATTAATTGGATATATTACAGATGCAACACAAGGCTTGGACAGAGGATTTGATGGAGAATCTTTTGGAGGAAACGATGTTACCTTCTACTCTATCATTCCAGAAGCAAACTTAACTATTCAAGGTCGTGCATTACCTTTTGATTCAAATGACACTGTTGCTTTAGGTTTTAATGCCGCAAAAGAAGGAAACTATTCTATTCGTATTGATCATTTAGATGGTCTTTTTGATAATCAAAACATCTATTTAGAGGATAAAGACCTCAATATTATTTATGATTTAAAGCAAAAACCTTATGTTTTCAATACTATAGTTGGCACTTTCGACAATCGTTTTGTTCTTAGATACAGTAACAACAATAATAAAACACTAAGCCTTGATGAGAACATCATTAATAATAATTTAAAAATCAGTTATATTAAGAATAATAACATCCTTATGATTAATAATAATTCGATAGATGCACCAGTTCAAAAAGTGACTTTATTTAATATTCTTGGTCAATCCATCTCCACTTGGAAGATTGAAAATCAGGATCAACAAAACATACAACTGCCAATAAAAAATTTAAGTTCAGGAATTTACATCGCAAAAGTAAAAACTTCTAATGGTGACTTTAGTAAAAAAATTATCATTCCGTAAACTGAAATTACAATAATTAGAAATTGAAAGCTGTCTTAACAGACAGCTTAATTGAGCAATTTCAAACGGTTTATGAACCTCTTTTAATCACGCTACCTCACCACTCCATAAAAAAGATAAGGAACTGTATATCAAATGTGTTATGTGATATAGCAACAAAATTTTTCTATCAATTAAATATAATATTCTTATTCTAAAAGTAAAAATAAGGCGCAAAAAATTTCATTAATATCAAAAAATAAAAAAATAATTTGTTAAAAAAACCCGTTTATCGATAAAATAAATCAGTTAATCGGAAATAAACGCCAATTTAATTAAATGTTTTTATAAATACTTAATTTTGAAGTAAGTATGTATTACCCAATAGATCAAATAAGGCATAAACCATGAATTATTTTATTTTAAAATGTGAATACTATGAGAAAAAATTACCTCTTTATAATTGTACTTTTCTTTAGTTACTCTGCCGGATTTGGTCAAAACTTTGGTCAATTTGCATCTGGAATCAGAATAAATAATACTATATATAATACTACTGGAAGTGCGCCAAATTTAATCAATTCGGATTTAGGAGCATCCAATTTTGATGGTGCAAATTTAGGTGCTTTTGGAGCAAATTCTAGTTGTGCCAAAATAACTGCCGGCGAAATTAAAACTTGGAAAAATAGTGGTGGTAACGTATGCAGTGCTAACTTATATTGGCGAGTTTATAGTGGTTCTCCCTCTGGAACTTTTAATACTATTCCCTTAATTTCTCTTTATAATTGCGACACAGTAATTAACACATTCCTAGATGGTTTTGGTCCGTGTTCAGACAATGATCAAAAATGGAAAGATTATACTTTAACTACAAATTTTGCTACCGGATTAGCTCCTGGTACTTATACCCTTGAGATTTATTATGACTATATTGGTTCTCATATAAGCACATCTAGTTGTGAAACTACTGAATATATTAGTAATAATAGCAATAATTACAAAGCTCAATTTACAATATCTAGCCCAGCAATTACTTGTCCATCAAATAGTATACAGAATGTTGACGCAAGTCTATGTACTGCTAATATTATAACTACAAATCCAACGATAGCGGACAACTGTTTTATAACAAAATTGACTTGGGAATTAACCGGAGCGACCGTTGGAAGTTCAGCATCAATAGGTATTAATAATTTAGGAGCACAAGTATTTAATTTAGGATTAACTACAGTTACAAATAGAGCAGAAGACGCTGCAGGAAATTTTGCAACCTGCTCTTATACAGTTACTGTTACAGACAATATAAATCCAACAATAGTTGCTCCCGCAAATGTAAATACAACTACAAATACCGCTTGTACTGCAACTGGTGTTGCTTTGGGAACTCCAACTACTGGTGATAATTGTTCGGTAGCTTTGATTACCAATAATGCTCCTGCGGCTTTTCCGTTAGGAAATACCACCGTAACTTGGACGGTAACTGATGGTTCCGGAAACTCTACAACTGCAAACCAAAACGTAATTGTGGATGACACCGTTGCGCCAGTAACCCCAACCTTGGCAGACGTAAATGTGGGTCAATGTAGCGGAACTCCCGTTGCTCCAACTACTACCGATGCTTGCGCTGGAACTATAACAGGGACAACTGCAACCACTTTTCCAATAACAACCCAAGGAACAACCATTGTAACCTGGACTTTTAATGACGGAAACGGAAACTCTACAACTGCAAACCAAAACGTAATTGTGGATGACACTATTCTACCAACAATAGTTGCTCCCGCCAATGTAAATACTACTACAAATACCGCTTGTACTGCAACTGGTGTTGCTTTGGGAACTCCAACTAGTGGTGATAATTGTTCGGTAGCTTTGGTTACCAATAATGCTCCTGCGGCTTTTCCGTTAGGAAATACCACCGTAACTTGGACTGCAACTGATGGAGCTGGTTTAACTACAACTTCAACACAAACCGTAACAGTAATAGATGCGCAAGCACCGACAATAGCAACCTTAACAGCCATCAGCGTCAACGCCGATGCTGGGGTTTGTACTTATGCGAGTTCCCAATTAACTCCGCCAACTGCTTCCGATAATTGCACAACAGTAATCGTAACTCGTTCACCGGCAAGTTTGGTGAAAGGACCAAACACCGTAACTTGGACTGCAACTGATGGAGCTGGTTTGACAGCTTCTTCAACACAAACCGTAACAGTAATAGATGCGCAAGCACCGACAATAGCAACCTTAACAGCCATCAGCGTCAATGCCGATGCTGGGGTTTGTACTTATGCGAGTTCCCAATTAACTCCGCCAACTGCTTCCGATAATTGCACAACAGTAATCGTATCTCGTTCACCGGCAAGTTTGGTGAAAGGACCAAACACCGTAACTTGGACTGCAACTGATGGAGCTGGTTTGACGGCTTCTTCAACACAAACCGTAACAGTAGTAGATGCGCAAGCACCGGCAATAGCAACCTTAACAGCCATCAGCGTCAACGCCGATGCTGGGGTTTGTACTTATGCGAGTTCCCAATTAACTCCGCCAACTGCTTCCGATAATTGCACAACAGTAATCGTAACTCGCTCACCGGCAAGTTTGGTGAAAGGACCAAACACCGTAACTTGGACTGCAACTGATGGAGCTGGTTTAACTACAACTTCAACACAAACCGTAACAGTAGTAGATGCGCAAGCGCCGACAATTACTTGTCCTGCAACAGCAATAGCAAATACTAACAGTGATGGTTCAGGAAATTGTACAACCACAGTTTTATTAGGAACTCCTACAGCTTCAGACAACTGCACTACTGCTGGAAATTTCACTTTTATTGCTAAAGTTGGAGGAACAATTATAAACCCTGCCACTTACTTGTTTGGAGCTGGGACAACTACCGTTGTATGGACAGCAACTGACCAGAACGGTAATATTTCTCTTCCTTGCAATCAAACAGTTACCGTAACCGATAATGAAAAACCAACTGCATCTAACCCTGTTCCAATTATTGCATCAGGATCTGCTCCAGCACCTGACATCACAGTGGTTATCAATGAAACAGATAATTGTACTGCCAATCCGGTAGTTGCATTTGTAAGCGATACATCATTAGGTACTTGTCCAGTTATAGTAACTAGAATTTATAAGGTAACTGATAATGCTGGGAATTTTATAACTGTCACACAAACAATAACAGTCAACGATGCAATAAAACCTATAGCAAGATGTATTAGTCCTTATATACTTGTTGTTACTTTAGATGGCATTACAGGCACAGCAACCATTTTACCTAGCCAAATAAACAATGGATCTACAGATAATTGTGGTCCAATAACGCTTAGCCTTGATAAGAATACCTTTGGATGCAATAATATTGGCACAAATACTGTAAAATTAACAGTTACAGACAGTCAGGGTAATTTCGACACGTGCTCTACTATTATTACTATAAATGCACCTACTATTAATAGTGGAACACTTACTGGTTTTAATGTACAAACTCAAACAATTGCGAATGCCTCTAATGTGATTTTAATAACAGCTTGTCCCGTAGATGTTAACGGCAATACTATACAACAAGATGTAGCTCTAAAATTGAATATAAATCCTGCATTGTCTAGCAGCATAAACCGTTGGGAATATTCTACAAATGGTGGTCTAAATTGGTCTGCAATAGCTAATACAAATATTACTTACACAGTTCTTGATGTTCAAGTTACTACATTGGTAAGAGCTGTAATAAAGATAGGTGATTGTTTTGGTTTTTCACCAATAGCTATTATAAGCGTAATACCTCCAGATTTACCCCCTACCATTATTAATGGTACAGAATTTAATACTATTTGCTTGGGAGCTACTGTTCAAGTAGTTGTAGAAAGTGAATATGGTGTTGGTTCAGAGGTAAACCAGGGTGGTTTGTTTAATACTGCCAATCTTAATAATTTAGGATGGCAAGTAGATGGAGAAGCTGAAATGTCTGCTGGAGCCGACAATGGCAAGAATACTTATTGGAAAGAAACCAATGGCCCCAATGAATATAACGGTCGTTGTTATGACAGTACTGATAAAAAATTTGCTGTTGTAGCAGGAATTCCGCAATATATCGATATGCCTAATGACGTTCATAAAATTACCCCTTTATCAACATTAGAAACCCCTATTTTTAGCACCTTGGGTTTAACCACAATGCAATTGGAATTCGATCAAGCCTACTATCTTGAAGCTGGTGCTTGGCTAAAAATAGAAATCTCAACAGATGGAGGTGGAGTAGATTGGACTGAATTAAATCCTGGTCCGACATATGATTATACAGGACCTAGTAGTACCGGATTTTTAAACCCCTACCCTGGCTTTGTTGGAGGATGTAGAAATCTCCCTGGAACTAAAGTTAATGATAATCACGTTATTATTGACTTACAACAATATATTGGTTTAACAAATTTAAGAATTCGGTTTACATATAGTGGCACGACAAACAGTGTTTGGGCGATTGATAATATTAAAATTCCAAACAATCCTGTGATTGAAGTGATTGAATGGACTGATGACTTTGGCGTAGTAGTTGCAACAGGTTCTACTGTAAATATAAAACCTGTAACTCCTGGTATACAAAATTATGGAGCAACATCATTAATTAATGGTTGTAGGAGCGACGATATAGCTGGTACGGAATTTATCAAAATAGAAGCTACATTATCTTATGCAGGTAAAAACATAGACCCAATTGTTGGTGAATGTGGTGAAGATACAGTAACCTTGTCTGCTTATGATAATACTAAAACGGCTCAATATAATTATGATAAAGGCGTTTACAATAATAATTATAAAGTCCCTAACGCAACTCCACTTTCACCAGATTACCCAGCCACTGGTAAAATTGGAACTTGGAGTATAGCTTCAGCGCCAACTGCATGTACTGGAACCACTTCGTTTTCTAATCCTAATGATCCTAATGCAACATTTACTGGAAAACCAGGAACATATACTCTTAGATGGACTGTAAATGAATGTGCTAGCACCGTACAAGTAACTATTAATAGTTGCAATCAGATTGATTTTGATGGCGTAAATGACTACATCACTTTTAAAGATAATTATGATAAAACAGGACCATTTAGTATTGAAATGTGGATAAAAGCTGGTGATTTAATAGGCACTCAAAGTCTAATATCAAAACGTGATGCTAATAATTTAGCATCAGGATACGATTTAAGATTAAATGGAAACTACGTAGAATTTCATTGGGGTCTTACTAATTTTATTTCAAGTAATGCCATAGATGCAATAACATGGCATCATATTGCAGTAACTTTTAATGGCACTACCTATAAATTATATATTGATGGTGTAGAAAAAGCAAGCGAAAATGGTATCGCTCCTACAAATAATAGTATGCAATGCATATTAGGAGCTATGGATCAAGCGAATAAAGCTCCTAATAAACCTGTAAACTATTACTATGGTTGGATAGATGAATTAAGAATTTGGAACAAAGCACTAAACATAGAGCATATTCGCCAAATGATGAATCAAGAAATAAAACTGGACGGTGGTGATAATGTGATGGGAGAAGTAGTACCTATAAAAATTTATGGTCCTGATCTAACACAAAATGGCACCGATGATGATAACGACCCTTTACTATGGTCAGATTTAGATGGATATTATCGTATGACTGTGAATTGTGGATATTTATCTCCATATAAAGGCAGCCTAAATGGTAGATTAAGAAATATTTATTCACCTCAACAAGAAACAGCTCCGTTACCATACAAATCTGCTAACAACGGTCTTTGGAATAACAATAATACCTGGGCACAACCTGTTGTTTGGTATACTCCAAATAGCACGGTTTTTGGAACTCAAATTGATTGGAATATTGTTCAAACTTCTCACAACATTAGTTCCGGAGATAAAGATATTACAGTATTAGGATTAATTTCAACCGATGGTAAATTAACAATTGCAGATCCAATAGTAACCACACCTATTGAAAAAAATGATGGTCAAGGTTTATGGATTACCCATTATCTAAAACTGAATGGTAATATTGATCTTGTGGGTGAATCACAATTATTAGAAAAGAGATATACCCCAACTCAGTTCAGCGAAAGTATTTTAGACGTAACTAGTACGGGATATATTGAGCGTGATCAACAAGGCAAAAAAAATAGCTACAATTACAATTATTGGTCATCACCAGTAAGCAATATTCAAGGAGTAATTAACAATACAACATACTCGCCTTCAAGTTCTTTAAAAGATGGAACAAATTCAGCTAGTCCAAGCACAATAACATTTGGCGATGGCGCCTATTTTGCGGATGGAACATTATCAAACCCTATAAAAACAAGTAACCGTTGGATATGGTCTTACAATTCCCAAACTCTCGAGACGAATACCGACTGGGAAGATTATTTCCAATGGAACTATATTGGAAACATCGGGCTTTTAAAAACAGGCGAAGGATTTACTATGAAAGGAACAGGTGGAATTACGACAATTGATGCAACTCAAAACTATGTTTTTGTTGGTAAACCAAATAACGGAACTATTTCATTATCGTTACCTTTTGACCAAACTTATTTAGTAGGAAATCCATATCCATCTGCCCTTGATGCTAATGAATTTATTTTAGATAACTTGGCAGGCAGAGCTAGTTCCAACATATTTAATGGAGCACTCTATTTCTGGGATCATTTTGGACTGTCAAATAATCATAACCTTGCTGAATATGAAGGTGGCTACGCTTCTTATACATTAATTGGCGGTGTAGAAGCTATTAATAACAGTTCTTTAAATCTAAATGATGGTGCCAGAGGATCAATTATACCTCAACAATTCATTCCTGTGGGGCAAGGATTTTTTGTAGATGCCTACTTAGATTCTTCAATATCAGGTGGAACAGCAACAGTTACAGGTGGAATCCTAAATTTCAAAAACAGCCAGCGTGTTTTCAAAAGAGAAGATGCAGATGCTAAGTCCGCAGCAAGTTCTGTTTTTATGAAAAAAAGAGGAACTTCTAAAGCAAGTTCAGAGGTTAAACAAAAAATTAGATTGGGCTTTGACTCACCAATTGGAGCGCACAGACAATTATTAGTTGGAACTGATCCTAATACTACCAATCTTTTTGATATTGGTTATGATGCTCCAATGTTTGACACCAATGAAAATGATATGTTCTGGGAAATTAGCGGTAGTCAATTTGTCATCCAAGGTGTTCCCGATTTTAATGTTAATCAAGTGCTTCCTTTAGGCTTAGTCATTGCAAACGAAGGAGAAGTAACCATAAAAATTGATGAATTGGAAAATGTTGCTTCCAATACTAAAATTTACTTACACGATACGCTAACAGGAATATATCACGACCTTAAGTCAAGTGATTTAAAAATAGCACTTGCAGTAGGAGAATATAACAAACGCTTCTCATTGCGATTTGAAAGTCAAACGAAAACTCTAGACGTAGTAGAAACAGATTCGAGTGACGGAATTGTCGTGTTGTATTCTAACAACTATAAAACATTAATAATCCGAAATAATATTCTGGATTCAACAGTAAATACTGTTTCCCTTTATAATATGATAGGTCAGGTTATCAACAAATGGGATGTTGAAGACAAAGAGCAAACTAATATTCAGATTCCAATTAAAAATATGCCTTCTGGAATTTATATTGTAAAAGTTAAAACATCAAAAAGTGAAATTAGCAAAAAAATTATCATCAAATAAATATTATAAAACCTAATTTATTAAGGAAATATTAACTTGTTTCGTGTTTTTATAGTGTTTTTTCTTAATATATTTGTTACCGATTTTGAATGTTATTCCGAATTAAAAATAAATAGTAACCCCATAAATAAAAATAAAAAAAATGAAAAATTTATTTACCGTTTTAGCAATTGCCCTTTTCACTATTAGTGTTAGTGCTCAAGAAACAAAACCTACTACAAAAGCTCCTGTAAAAAAAGAAGCTTGTTGCGCAAAAAATAATACTAAAAAATGTACTGCCGAAGAAAAAGCAAAATGTATAGCTGAAGAAAAAGCAAAATGCGCAAAAACGACTAAAAGCTGTTGTGCTAAAAAAGCATAACTTACTGATTACCCAAAAAAATGTCTCGATATTCTCGAGACATTTTTCGTTTATATCAAAACTGTATTTCTATAAATACCTCAACTTAAATCAACTTATTTCCTTATAGGGTTAAAAATTGTAGCCTACAACAACGCTTCTTTCAAACCTTCAAAATCAAGTAAAACTTGTTCGCCAGAAATTAAATTTTTCAAGGCAAATTTCCCCTCTTTCATTTCAGTTTCCCCAACAATCACTGCATAGGGAATTCCTCGTTTATCGGCGTGCTGAAATTGTTTACCCACCTTCACATTATCTGGATATAGTTCCACTTTTATTCCAAAACTACGCAATTTTGTTATTGCTTTCATTGAATGCAACGCTTCCATTTCACCATAATTAATAAACAATGCTTTTGATGTTGAAGTTACTGTTTCAGGGAATAAATTCAATTCTTCGATAACTAAATAAATTCGGTCCAAACCAAAGGAAATCCCAACGCCACTCATATCCTTCAAACCAAAGATTCCGGTCAAATCGTCATATCTTCCGCCGCCACCAATGGAACCCATTGCAACTTGTTTTGGCGGAGCCACTTCAAAAATAGCACCTGTATAATAATTTAATCCGCGAGCTAAAGTCACATCTAAATCTAAAATTGATTTGTTCAATCCAAGATTTGTCACATTGTCACAAATAAATCGCAACTCTTCAACACCTTTCATTCCTTCTTCGGAAGCTTCTAATAATGTGGAAAGTTTACTGATTTTCTCCGAAATTGTCCCTGTGAAATTGAATAAAGGTTGTACTTTCTCAATCGCAGATTCAGAAATTCCTTTTTCAATCATTTCCTTTTTAACTCCGTCTTCGCCTATTTTGTCGAGTTTGTCTAAAGCCACCGTGAAATCGATTAATTTATTTTTTGCTCCAATAACTTCAGCAATTCCCGAAAGAATTTTGCGATTATTGATTTTAATCGTCACGCCTTCCAAACCTAATTCCGTAAAAACCGAATCGTATAATTGTACCAATTCAACTTCTTGCCACAAGGATTTTGAACCTACAACATCAGCATCACATTGAAAAAATTCTCTGAAACGCCCTTTTTGTGGACGATCAGCTCGCCAAACTGGCTGTATTTGGTATCTTTTGAAAGGGAACTCAATTTCACTTTGATGTTGTACCACATATCGAGCAAACGGAACAGTTAAATCATAGCGCAAGGCTTTCTCAGAAATGCTTGAAGTCAGTTTATTGCTTTCCTTATTTTGCAATAATGTGACATCGGCTTTCGCCAAATAATCTCCCGAATTCAAAATCTTAAAAATCAATCGGTCGCCTTCTTCACCGTATTTTCCCATCAGGGTTTCGGAATTTTCGAACGAAGGAGTTTCTATCGGCTGAAAACCAAATTTCTCGAAATTGCTTTTTATAACGGATATAATATATTGACGTTTTGCCACCTCTGCAGGTGAAAAATCTCTTGTCCCTTTTGGAATACTAGGTTTTTGAGCCATTTTAATAAATTACGAATTACGAATTATGAATTTCAAAAAATAAAATCGATTTATTCAAAATCGTAATTCGTTGTTTGAAATTCTTAATTCTTACTGCAAATATCTTGTTTTTAAAATAAATATCACATCTTCTAAAGCAAACTTGTAACAAAAATTGTAATTTCGTGTCAAATAGCCACTATGTTTAAATTATTCCGAGAAAACGTCCGAATTGCTTTTGGTTCAATCAGAACCCAATTGTTGCGCACCATTCTTACTGTGCTGATTATTGCTATTGGAATTACTGCTTTGGTGGGAATTTTAACGGTTGTTTCTGCTTTAGAGAACACCATTTCATCTGATTTTGCTTCGATGGGAGCGAATACTTTCAACATCAATCAATACGAGAATACCTCTCGAAGACACGGTGGCGAAGAAAGGGAAATTATAAATCCCATTATTTCATATCCTGAAGCGGTAGCTTTTAAAAACAAATATAAATTTCCTCTTACTGAAACTTCGGTTTCTTTTACGGCAACTTCTACAGCCGAAATTAAATATGAAGCCACTAAAACTGATCCCGAAAATACAATTGTTGGGGTTGATGAATATTTTATGGTCAACTCAGGTTTAGAAACTAGCTTAGGAAGAAATTTTACTGGATTTGACATCCAAAACAATACCTATAATTGCATAGTAGGCTCGGATTTTCAAAAAGGAATATTAAAAGATATAAATCCCATCGATAAAATAATTTCGATTCGCGGAGCCAAATTCAAAGTTATTGGCGTACTAAAAGAGAAAGGTTCCACATTTGGCAACAGCCAGGACTTAAGGGTTTTAATTCCTATTCAGGTAGCACGTTCTCTATTTACGGCACCTAATATAAATTACACTATGAGTGTTATGGTTGCCAAAAAAGAAATGCTGGACGAAGCCATCGACAACGCCAACAGTACAATGCGTAGAGTTAGAAAATTAAGCCCAGTACAAGACAATGATTTTGCTGTCGTACGAAGCGATGATCTTATAAACAGAATCCTGGGCATTACCCAATATTTGGGAATTGCCTCTTGGTTTATTGGTATTATTACGATTCTGGGATCGTCAATTGCTCTTATGAATATTATGATTGTTTCGGTTACAGAACGCACTCGTGAAATTGGAGTTCGAAAAGCACTTGGAGCCAAAAAGAGCACTATCGCATTTCAGTTTTTTATAGAAACATTGCTTATTGGTCAAATGGGCGGTTTAGTGGGAATTGTTTTCGGTATTTCTATAGGTTTTGCAATTGCAACTGCAATGGATTTTGTATTTGTAATTCCTTGGGCTGCAATTATGTCGGCCTTTATAACAAGTTTTGCCGTAGCAATAGTTTCTGGATTATATCCCGCTATCAAAGCTGCAAAACTGGATCCAATTGAAGCGTTGCGCTATGAGTAGTTTGCAGATGGCAGGTTTCAGATGATAGAAAAATAAGATTTAAACGAACACTATTGGGAATAAAATATATAGCAATTATATTTATATTATTTTTTTCTTCTTGCTCTTTTAATCAAGAAAAATACAATAAACAAAAATGGAATCTTAAAGATGATGTTGGCTATTATTCTTATCGAGAACCGATGCTAAAAGATTTACTTGAAAATCATAAAATCAAGGGATTAAACATTACAGAATTAGAAAAACTTTTTGGTGAAATTGAAATAGACTCTTCAAACAAAAAAGAAGTCTTTTTTAATGTTGTAGTTGATTTTGGTTGGGACATTGATCCTGTTTACACCAAAGATTTAATTATCATTTTGGATAATAATTCCATTGCTAAAGATTATAAAATTATTGAATGGAATAAATAATTTTTGAGAATTTGCTGTTTGAAACCTGCCATCTGCTACCTGATTTTTGCCTTAATCATTCTGTCATTTCCATAAATATCTTTCCTTAATTCGATATTTTTGAAACTCATTTTTTCGAGTAAATCAATCATTTCTTTTCCTAAATATTGATTAATTTCGAAGAATAGTTGTCCATTTTGGGATAGGTTTTTCTGGGCTAATTCAGCTATTTTTTTGTAAAATACCAAAGCATCATTGTCATCTATGAAAAGAGCCAAATGAGGTTCATTGTCCAAAACATTTTTCTTGATTTCCATTTTTTCCAACTCTCGAACGTACGGTGGATTTGAAACTATAATATCAAATTTATGATTTAACCCTTCGACTGCGCTCAGGGAGACAACTTCAAGAATATTTTTTTGAATAAAAGTGACATTTACCTCATTGATTTTGGCGTTTTTTTTGGCTGTAGCCAAAGCTGTTTCAGAAACGTCAATCGCAAAAACCTGAGCATTCGGAATATTTTTTGCTAATGAAATAGCAATGCAACCACTTCCCGTTCCAATGTCAAGAATCTTTAAATCATTGTCATTGCGAGGAACGACGCAATCTTCAATAATCCATTCCACCAATTCTTCGGTTTCTGGTCTTGGAATCAAAACAGTAGCATTAACCTCAAAATCCAAACCATAAAAATTGGTTTTCCCCAATAGATATTGAATTGGAATTTCTTGTTGTAACTGTTCTAAAATCGAATTCCAAATCTGGATTTCTTCATTAGAAAAAGTCAAATCGGGATTCAAAGCCAAATCAATTCTCTTCAATTGCTGTATCTCTTCTAAAATCAAATAGAAGAAACTCTCTGCTTCGCCAGAATCATAAATTGGCGAAAGTTCTTGAATAAATTGGGCTCTGTAATCTTTGATTTTCATTAGTTATTCTGGTTTTTTAATTCCCCTCTTGGGGGTTAGGGGGCTAAATTCTTCAACATCCAAACCGGACAAGATACGTGACCTGTGCTTCCCATAGGAGAACAAATATATTCAAATCCCACTTTTTTATAGAGTTTCTGGGCATCATACATAAAAGGCATCGTTTCGAGATAACATTTTTCGAAACCAAAATCCTTGGCAGCTTGCAAACAGTTGTGCATCATTTGGCTTCCAATTCCTAATCCTCTAATCTCAGGCAGAAAATACATTTTTTGCAATTCACAAATAGTTGCCGCTTCGTTTTCAAGTGGTGCCACTCCTGCTCCACCAACGATTTTGCCATCATTTTCAACAACAAAATAAATCGATTTTGGTTTGTTGTATTCCTCAAACATCAAATCTAAATAGGGATCAGCATAAGCGGTTCCTACTTTTGGAATATTTAATTCGTCAAAAACAGCTCTTATTAATTGTGCAACTGCAGGATTATCTTTTTTTTCAATTTTTCTGATGACCCAATTTTCCATTTTTTGAAATGCTAATTTATTGTACAAAAATAGATATTGTTTATTGTTATACCATTACTTATTATATTTTAGTCCAAAGGTTTTGTATAATGCCGCTGTATATTTGATTTAGTTCAATTTTCATTGGACTAATTTGAAATAACTAGCGGTATTATTTTCAAAAGATTCAAAACTAAATCCTAAACACAAAAATCATTACTTTTGTATTTGTGAAAAAAGATGAAAAATACATGCGACGTTGCCTAGAATTGGCAAAAAATGGTTTGGGAACAACGTATCCCAATCCATTAGTAGGCAGTGTAATTGTGTATAATAACAAAATCATTGGCGAAGGCTGGCATAAAAAATCAGGTGAACCTCACGCCGAAGTCAATGCTGTAAATTCCGTAAAAGACAAGTCATTGTTAAAAAAATCGACTATTTATGTGAGTTTAGAACCTTGTAGTCATTTTGGAAAAACGCCGCCTTGTTGTGATTTAATTATTGAAAACGAGATTCCAAATGTAGTTATTGGAACCGTTGATCCCAATATAAAAGTTGCAGGAAACGGAATTAAAAAATTAATCGAAGCTGGCAAAAACGTCACTGTTGGAGTTCTTGAAGCCGAATGCATGGAGTTGAATAACCGCTTTTTTACTTTTCACCTAAAGAAAAGACCGTATGTGATTTTGAAATGGGCCGAAAGTCAAGATGGTTTTATTGCGCCAATGAAAAATATTCGCAAAGAACAAAAACCTGTTTGGATAACCAATGAGTTTTCGCGCCAGTTAGTACATAAATGGCGAAGTGAAGAACAAGCTATTCTTGTGGGAACCAACACTGTTATTGATGATAATCCAAAATTAGATGTTAGAGATTGGAAAGGAAACAACCCAATTAGGATAATCCTGGATCAAAATAATCGAATTCCTAAAGGCAGTCATATATTTGACAACAAGGTAAAAACTATTATTTTTTCAAATTTGACAAATGCTAATAATGAAGAAAACACTACCTTTGAGATAATTGATTTTGAACAAAGTCTCTCGCAACAAATTCTGAAAGCATTATATAAACACAAAATTCAATCCGTAATTATTGAAGGCGGCTTACAGACTTTGCAAACTTTTATTAATGAAAACCTTTGGGATGAAGCACGGATATTCATTGGGAATAGCTGCTTCGAAAATGGAACAAAAGCGCCAATTATAGCTTTAAAAAACATTAAAAAACATTCCATTGGAAACGATATACTTATAATTTCTAGAAATAATGATTAATACTATTATTTTTGATTTTGGAGATGTTTTCATCAACTTAGACAAAAAGGCTACAATTAATTCCTTGAAGAAATTGGGATTGACACAATGGAATGAAGACTTGGATCAATTGAATCTTCAATTTGAAAAAGGGCAAGTTTCGCAAGAAAATTTCCTGCTCGGTATTCAAAAACATATCCCTAATGCTTCTATCGATGAAATTTTATATGCTTGGAATGCCATTCTTCTTGATTTTCCTTTATACCGATTGGAGTTTGTCCAAAAACTTTCAAAAAAATATCGTCTGTTTCTTTTAAGCAATACTGATGCCATTCACATAGAAACTTTCGAACAAGAAAACGGCGTTTCCTTTTACAGTGATTTTTACCAATGTTTTGAAAAAATCTATTTTTCATTTGAAATGGGAATGCGAAAACCGGATGAAGAAATTTTTAATTACATATTAAAAAAACACGATTTATCTGCAAAACGCACTTTATTTGTAGATGACAAAAAGGAAAATACTGATGCAGCACTTTCGCTAGGTTTCCAAGTTTGGAATTTACAAGTAGGTAAAGAAGATGTTGTGGAACTATTTTCGAAAAATGATTTACTGCAATGAAGAATTTCCATGGCAATCATAAATTCAGATTTTAAGAAATTTGGAAGACACATACAAAACCATAGCTTGTCCATCGGATGAAATTCTTTTTAAAGAAAAAAACAGCAAATTCTTTGGCTACGCTTTTCCTATCCAATCTGAAGCAGAAGTAAAACCCATAATTGATACTTTACGAAAACTACATCCAAATGCTGGACATTATTGTTATGCTTATCAAATTGGTACTGATACCATAGTTTACAGAGCAAATGATGACGGCGAACCAAGTAACACAGCCGGAATGCCTATTTATGGACAGATTCAGTCTTTTGCAGTGACTAATGTATTGCTTGTAGTTGTAAGAATTTTTGGTGGAGTTAAATTGGGAGTTGGCGGTTTAATTTCTGCTTATAGAACTACAGCTCAAATGACTTTGGAATCTTCTGAAATAATCGAAAAAACAATAGATATTCATTATCTAGTTTCCTTTGACTATAAAAACATCAATAAAGTGATGCGAGTGATCAAAGAAAAAAACATAGAAATTGCAACCCAAAAAATGGAACTGAGTTGCGAAATCGAAATTATCACCCGAAAAAAAAATGCCGATATGATTTTCGACATTTTTAATTCGATGTTTGAGATAGAAATAAAGCTTCTTTAAAACAATCAAAAATTAGTCTTTTTTGTCATATTATCAAAAAAGCAATGCCATTATTCCGTTCTATTCAAGATTTCTAAAATATATTGCGGTGGAGTAACGGGTCTTCCTGTTTTCATATCGACAAAAACCAAAATGGAGTTGCCAGTTGTTAACAACTCATCACTTTCATTATAAAGTTCATAGTCAAATTCAATCTTGACAGACGTTCTTATTTTCAATATTGTTTTCAAAGTCAATAGCTCATCATAACGAGCTGGTTTTTTGTAATTCATTGTCAAGGAAACCACCGGAAGCATAATCCCGTTTTCTTCCATCCATTTATAAGAAATCCCTTTGTTTCTAAGCCATTCGACCCTTCCTATTTCGAAATATTGGGCATAATTACCGTGATAAACAACACGCATTTGATCCGTTTCTGAATAGCGAACCCGAATTTGAATTTGATGATATTCCATTAAATTATTTATTAAAAAAATTAAAAATTTAAAAACTCCATACGACAATATTTTATAAAAATTACATACAAAATATTTTTTTTTGGTTAATTTTATTCACATATTTGTTATCCCGAAAAACAATACTAATTCAACCCATTTTTTATTAGAAAACAAATACCAAACGAAATAATTTAACCAAATTTATGAACAAGACTGCTCAATCAGTATGGGAAAACTGCTTATCTTTTATTAAAGACAATATCGCAGACCAAGCATACAAAACTTGGTTTGAACCTATTAAGTCAGTTGAGCTTACCGATAATGCATTATACATTCAAGTTCCCAGTAAATTTTTCTACGAATGGCTGGAAGAACACTATGTTAAATTATTAAAAGTAGCACTAACCAAAGAACTCGGGAAAAATGCAAAGTTACTCTATAAAATCAAAATGGAAAACACTTATGGCAATAAACAACCGTTTACGGAACAATTGCCTAGTGCTAATCGTGTGCCTATGAAACCACAAGATGTTGATGCTCCATATAAGAATCTTAATCCAGAATTAAGAAATCCATTTGTCATTCCTGGTATTCGAAATTTAAAAATCGAATCACAACTGAATGCAAATTATAGTTTTGACAATTTTCTTGAAGGAGATTCTAACAGACTAGCTCGTTCAGCAGGTATGGCTGTAGCCAATAAGCCAGGCGGGACTTCATTTAATCCATTATTAATCTTTGGCGGTGTTGGACTAGGTAAAACCCATTTAGCACACGCTATTGGAGTAGAAATCAAGGATAAATATCCCGAAAAGACCGTTTTATATATTTCAGCAGAAATTTTTACTCAACAATATATTGATTCCGTAAAGAAAAATAATCGAAATGATTTTATTCATTTCTACCAACTTATTGATGTATTAATCATTGACGATGTTCAATTCCTTTCTGGAAAATCAGGAACTCAAGATGTGTTTTTCCATATATTTAATTTTTTACATCAAAATGGCAAACAGGTAATCTTGACTTCGGACAAGGCGCCAGTTGACATGCAAGACATTGAACAACGATTATTATCTCGTTTCAAATGGGGATTATCGGCAGAACTGCACCAACCTGACTATGAAACCAGAATTTCAATCCTGAAAAACATTTTATATCGTGATGGTGTTGAAATTCCTGAAGAAATTATAGAATATGTAGCCCGAAATATCAAATCAAATGTACGAGAACTGGAAGGCGCTATTATTTCTTTGATTGCCCAATCTTCTTTCAATAAAAAAGAAGTGACGCTTGAGCTTGCCAAAAATGTGGTTGAAAAATTTGTTAAAAATGTAAAACGAGAAATTTCTATCGATTACATTCAAAAGATTGTTTCCGATTATTTTCAATTGGATTTAGAAACGCTTCAATCCAAAACCAGAAAAAGACATATCGTTCAGGCTCGTCAATTAGCCATGTTTTTTGCTAAAAAATTCACCAAAGCTTCTTTGGCAAACATTGGCTCCCAAATAGGGGATCGTGATCACGCTACTGTATTACATGCTTGTAAAACCGTTGACAATTTAGTTGCAACTGACAAACAATTCAAAAAATTTGTCGAAGACATCAACAAAAAATTAACGCTATAAACGCATTATGCCCATAAAAATTTTAATGGTTTGTTTGGGCAATATTTGTCGGTCACCTTTGGCTGAAGGAATATTGGCCTCAAAACTTCCAAAAAACAAATTCACGGTAGATTCTGCCGGAACAGGTTCTTGGCATATAGGTCATCAACCTGATGAACGTTCCATTGCAATTGCAAAAAAAAACAAACTAGATATTTCGCATCAAAAAGGACGACAATTCACTGCAAATGATTTTGACACATTTAATTACATCTATGTCATGGATAATTCCAATTATTGGGATGTCATTCAGTTAGCTGATAATCAAGCCCAAACCGAAAAAGTACAACTCATTTTGAATGAATTATTTCCAGAGGAAAATGTAGATGTTCCTGACCCTTATTTTGGAATACCCAATGGATTTGATTCCGTTTATAAAATGCTCGATGAAGCCTGTGATGTAATTGCAAAAAAACTTATCGAAAAACACTGTTAAATAGAATGTTTTCAATTTTTATATTATAACTTTTCAAGCACCAGTTACCTAGTAAGAATAATAAAATCACACAAATGAAACCAAACCCTCTTCTAGGAAAACTATACTTAATCCCAACAACTTTAGGAGAAGGTGATCCTAATGATGTATTACCACAAACTGTAAAAAGAACAATTGATTTCATTGATGATTACATTGTGGAGAATGAAAAAACCGCTCGAAAATTCATAAAAAGCATTAAACCTGAAAAGGTTCAAGCTACACTCAGATTAAGTGCTTTAAATAAATACACCGAAGTTTCTGAACACGCCAAAATGCTACAACCTTGTTTAGAAGGAAAAAACGTGGGTTTAATGAGCGAAGCTGGTTGTCCCGGAGTAGCTGATCCTGGCGCAGTGATTGTAAAATTGGCTCACGAAAAAGGAATTCAAGTGGTTCCATTGGTTGGTCCTTCTTCTATTTTATTGGCCATTATGGCTTCTGGAATGAATGGGCAAAGTTTTGCATTCAACGGATATATTCCAATTGACAAAGCCGAAAAAAAGACTGCTTTAAAAAACTTAGAAAAATTATCTCAGGACAAAAATCAATCTCAAATATTTATTGAAACTCCTTTTCGAAATAACAAAATGCTCGAAGATATTGTTCAGGCTTTAAATCCTTCAACTTATTTATGCGTTGCCACTGACATCACTTTGCCAACGGAATTCATCAAAACGATGAGAGCATCAGATTGGAAAAAAATTAAGGTTGATTTACACAATCGCCCCACGATTTTTATTATTCATAAAATGTAAAAAAAAGTTAGCCACGAATTACACTAATTTACACAAATTGATTCGTGAAAATTAGTGTAATTCGTGGCTAAAAAATTTATATAAGCTTAAATTATTGCACTGTTGCATTACTATCAGCGACAATTCCGGAAGTTTCATAACCTCCAAAATCGATCATATAACTTCGTATCGATGTACCGTAAGCGTCTTTAAAATAACGACCTCTATTATTTCTAAAAAACTTTTTTACAGAACCTACACCGCCAAGATGTGCTGCCGCTAGTATTCCAGATTCAGTAACTCGTATACCACTGATAATTCTACCTTCATATTTGTCGATAACATCTCTTAACTCCCATTTATTTTGAGAAAGAAGTGCCACAAAAGCTTTTTCCTGCAAATTAGGACTGTTCAAAAACTGGTTTCTATTATTTACACCAACAGTTTTTAAAGTTTCAGTACCAAACTGATATTTGCCCAAATAACCCAGAGAATTAATTTTTTTGTATTTGCCTTGAGATTCCCTAAAAGCAATTGCTTCCTTATAACCAATGAAGAATTTTCCTGTATAAGGAACACTTAAATTTGTGTAATCGTTTTGTTTTTGAGATGGATATAAGTAGGATGTTCCATCGGTGTCATTTGTAAGAAACCATTGGTTGGTATCTAAATCGAAAGGCTTAAAACCTGAGCTTAAAAAAGCAATAATAAGAGTCAAAATTGTATAAAAAGACCACTTCTTTATCATAAATTGTTTTTCTTCAAACGCTGTCCCGTATTGAAATTTCTACGGTACAAATATACAATAAAAATCATAAACCTGAAAATCAAGCTGTTAAACTTGTCTAAAAGTACAAGGCGTAAAACTTGAAACCGCTGTGAGGCGAGTACTCAATCGTTGGCGCTGGAATTTTCACTGTATTCAAAACTGAAAAAATTGTCTTCAAAAAGTGGGATTTTGTGTCAATTTTTGTCAAATCTATATCCAAACTGAGGTAAAACTGCCTGAATATTTCCGGTTTTGGAGTTAAAAAAGGAGAATTATTGTCATTATTTCCGGCGATCATTCCTTCCGCTCCATAACCAAAAGCGAGATTAATCCATTTGGGTATTTTAGAACCTTTAGAAAAAGAATATAAATTGTAAGAAAGCCAATAGGTTTGCCCATTATAATCTTTCAGGATTTGTTCCGGAACTGTGCTTCCCAAAACATCAGGTCTATAATTTGAATATTGGGTTTTATGATAGGAGAATTTAGGTGTTATGCGTTGTTCTTTCCAAATCAATTCTTGCGAAACGTACAAAGCTGTTCCCGAAGCATTAGCAATCACATCGCCCATTGATGCTCCCCATTCTTCAGAGAATCCGTCCATAACCTCAACAGCGGTCAGGAATACAAATCCTAAACTGGCTCCGTAAATAAGTTGGTTTTTTTTACTGGTTCCACTCCAATTCAGCGTTTCTGCACCAAATCGCCCAATTTGATAGGAAGAAAATAAATGTCCCACCTTATCAATTTGCATCCATTCAGAATTATCATTTATAAAATGAAAATTTGATTGAGGATAATCGGCATACCAAAGTTGGTTCAAACCAATCAAAGCTCCCGATGCTACTACTGCTTCGGAAATTAACACAGCGTTTTGTCTTTTCTTATTTAATGAATCGGATGGTTTTAGAAAATTTTCAAATGAGTTTTGCGCCAAAACACTTTGGAACACAATCAGAAACAAAAAATAACATTGACATTTGTATTTCAAAATTATCTTGTTACTCCTTGACTGTTGATCCAATCTGAATATTTCTTGGCATTTTTATTATGTTCCTCTAAAGTAGCGGCAAACTCATGATAACCAAAACGATCTACGCTGGCGCAGAAATAAATGAAGTTATTCTTTTCAGGATTCAAAACTGCTTCTAAAGCCGTAATATCAGGCATTGCAATTGGCCCAGGAGGAAGACCAATCACTTTATAGGTGTTGTATGGGGAATTCAAAAACAAGTCGTTGTAAAAGACTCTTTTGATTACTTGGTCAAAATCATTTGATTTCTTTTTTATGGCAAAAATCACTGTTGGATCAGCCTGAAGCGGCATTCCTTGTCTTATTCGATTCAAATAAACCCCAGCGATTCTCGGTCTTTCATCTTTTTTAACAGATTCTTTGTGAACGATTGAAGCCAGAATAGTTGCTTGAATTGGAGTCAAACCTTGTTTTGCTGCTTTATCGGTTCGTTCCTTGTTCCAAAAATTACGATATTCTTTAATCATTTTATCACGGAATTTTTCAGCAGAAATATTCCAATATACTTCGTAAGTATTCGGAATAAAAACCGCTAAGACATTTTCTTCGGTAAAACCATTTTCTTTAAGGAAAATTGAATCTTTAAAGGTTTTCAATAAAGTCAAACTATCTGGTTCAATTTGGGAACCCACTCGTCCTGCAAAATTCTCTAAGCGCTCTTGATTGTTGAAAGCCAGTTTCACGGGAACATTACTTCTCAAAGCTTTGACCAAATCATAACTGTTCATTCCTTTGGTGAATAAAAAACGCCCTGATTTTACATTTTCAGGATAACTTCTTTTGTTGGCTACCATTTCAAAACGATCCATGTTTTCCACAAAAGGTTCAATTATTTTCTTGACATCTTCATAAGTAGCGCCTGTTGGCACGTGAACGTATAATTCATTTTCGGAAAATTTGGTGTTTTTAGAAAAAACTTGCTTTGCCAAGATAAATCCGTAAATCAGTAATACTGACATTAAAACTACGGATGCGATTGTTATGATTTTTTTTAAGTTCAAAACTAAAATTTTTATAGTTGATTAATTAATTGGAAAACAGCCTCGTCTTTATACACTCCATTGACTAAAGTCCAATCTTTTTTGGTGCCAATTTTTTGAAATCCAAATTTAGTAAAAAGTGCAATACTAGCTTCGTTTTCTGTGCCAATATTTGCATACAATTGATGTAAATTAAGATGATGAAAAGAATACTTAATCAAAAGTTCTAAAGCTTCTGAACCAATATTCTGTTTTCTATTTTCATTTCCCTGAATGACAATACCAACACCTGCTCTATTATTCTTCGGGTCAAAATCAAATAAATCGATTAATCCCAAAGCCGGAAAATCCTGATCTTGGCAAATCGCCAATCGCAATTGCTTGGCTTCATAAATATCCTGTTGCGCATTTTCGAGATATTGCTTCACTAAAAACCGACTATATGGTGTTTGCGTGTTGCTTACTTCCCAAATACTTTGGTCGTTTTCCATAGCATAAACAAACTCCAAATCATTGGGTTCGAGTGCTCGGAGGTAGATATTTTCGCCTTTAAGTGTTATCATTTATAATAATTACGAATTTGAAATTACGAAATACGAATTTTGGTTAAATAGAAATTTCTCCTTTAAATACAAACTCTGCTGGACCTATTAGGAAAACATTGGTAAACTGATTGCCCTTTTTATCAAAAGAAACTTCTAGTTTTCCTCCTTCTACATTTAAATTTATGGAGGTTGAATTTGTTTTTTCTGTTGCATTCATCGCAATGGCTGCAGCGGTTGCACCAGTTCCGCAAGAAAGCGTTTCGTCTTCCACGCCTCTTTCATAAGTACGAAGTGAAAAAGTATTGTCGTTTATTTGTTTTACAAAATTTACATTACTTCCTGCTTTACCATATAATTCCCCATATCGAATGGCTGCACCGTTTTCTTTTATATTATAATTTTCCAAATCTTCTACTAGTTGCACGTGATGCGGCGAACCCGTGTTGAGGAAGATATATTCTGGAGTGATTTTTACATTAGGAACATCAATCATTTGGAGAGAAACTTGCCCGTTTTCGGCAATTGTAGCGTGATGTAAACCGTCAGTTGCTATAAAAGTGCAACTGTTGTTAATCACGTTCAGCTTTTTGGCGAAAGCCACTAAACACCGACCGCCATTGCCACACATAGAGCTTTGGTTTCCATCGGAATTGTAATAGACCATTCTGAAATCAGCGGTCATTGCGAGTTTCGAAGCAACTTCATCATTTTCCAATAAAATCAGTCCGTCACCGCCTATTCCGAAACGTCTGTCGCACAAATGCGCAATGAGTTGAACGTTTTCCTTTGGAAAAAAATCCGACCGATTGTCAATCATCACAAAATCGTTTCCCGTTCCTTGGTATTTATAAAATTCTATTTGCATTTCAGTTGAATTGTGTTGCACAAAAGTACAAATATTAATGATACGTTAAAGAATGTTAAACGAGCGTTAAACTGTTTTTTTGAAATAGCAAAATTCATAATTTTACAGTGTAAATTCTTAAATAACTATAAAACTATGAAACGATTTTCAAGCCTATTACTACTGTCATTGTTAAGTGGAGCTATCACACTTGGTTCCTACAAATTGTTATTTGACGACAATGGCTATTTTTCTAAAAACAAAAACTCCGTTGTAACTTTAGCTCCTAATTCCTATGGGAGACAAGTAGGATTATCTTCAGAAACCCTTGATTTTACTGAAGCCGCCGAAAAAACTATTCATACGGTTGTCCACGTAAAAAATGTTTCCCGAAAAAGTGTTTCCAATCCTATTTTAGAATATTTCTACGGCTATAGAGGAGACCAATTGCAGGAACAAGTTGGAACAGGTTCTGGCGTAATTATTTCTGAAGATGGTTATATCGTGACCAACAATCACGTGATAAAAGACGCATCGGAAATTGAAATCACATTGAACAACAAGAAATCATATAAAGCAAAACTTATTGGAACTGATTCAAAAATGGACATTGCCTTATTAAAAATCGATGCCGATGAAAAATTACCTTATACGGCTTTTGCCAATTCTGATTCGGTGAAAATTGGAGAATGGGTTTTGGCAGTTGGTAATCCATACAACTTAACTTCGACCGTGACAGCGGGAATTATTTCGGCGAAAGCCAGAAACTTGGATACCAGCGGAATTCAATCTTTCATTCAAACTGATGCAGCCGTAAATCCAGGAAATAGTGGTGGCGCATTAGTCAATACTCGCGGAGAATTAATAGGAATCAATACTATGATTTCATCGCCAACAGGAAGCTATACCGGTTATTCGTTTGCAATTCCCTCAAATCTTGCCCGAAAAATAATTGAGGATTTAATGGAGTTTGGAAATGTACAAAGAGGAATTTTAGGCGTTGAAGGAGGCGAATTAAATGCTTTGGCTTCAAAAGAATTGGGTGTCCCGGAAACACAGGGTTTTTACATCCAAAAAGTTTCTAAAAATTCCGGTGCCGATAAAGGCGGATTAGAAAAAGGTGATATTATTATAAAACTGGACGATCAAAATATTGCCACATATGCTGACCTTTCGGGTTACATCAATACCAAAAGACCGAACGACAAAGTACAAGTCACTTTTATCCGAGAAGGAAAAAACAAAGTCCTTCCGGTAATTTTGAGCAAAAAAGAATTTTTTAGTACCGAGTTCAAGGGAATGGAATTAGAAAATATTGATGCAACTGATAAAAGCAACTTTCATATTGATTACGGCGTAAAAATTATATCTATAACCAATGAAAATTTGAAACAATATGAAAGCCAACTCAAGGGAAATATCATTCTTAGTATTGATAATGTAAAAGTAAAAGATATAGAAACCGTTTCTAAACTTTTGAATAGTAAAGGAGAAAACCAAAGCATCCAAATGGAAATGATAAATAATAAGGGGGAAATAATTAGGATTATCATCCAATAATTATAATTCAAAAAAATGGGAGCCATTTTGCAAATGTAAGGTGGCTTTTTTTTATTTAAAAAATAGTTACGAAATCGTTTTCGTAAAACATTATTAAATCATACTTTTGCACAAAATTTCAAAAAACATTGTTCAAATTTTCAATATGAAAAACACCCTTTTATACGAAAAAGAAGTTTTATTTCAAACCGACAGACGAAAAGCCGGAGTAGAATTTATCAAAATCATAAGTGATTTATGGTATGACAAATCCATAGAAATTGTTCTGTTCAGAAACCAATTAATCGATAGAAACGTAAGTGAAATTATCAACTTACATGAATATGCAGGTGAATTTGTGGGCAAGCCAATTTCAATTTTTGATTCGGTTGAAATTGCAAAAGCAATTCTGACTATGGATTTACCTCCTTCTAAACTAGACATTGGAAAGATAACCTATGAATTTCAACTCGAAAATAACAAATCTAAAAACGCTACTCAATTTGTTATTGACAAATTAAAAGATGCCAAAAACACTGAGGAAATTCAACCCAAAGATGTTGTTCTTTATGGTTTTGGAAGAATTGGACGATTGCTCGCCAGAGAATTGATGTCAAAAACAGGTAAAGGGGATCAATTGCGATTGAGAGCCATTGTAACTCGTGACAAAAACGATGCTGTTTCATTGGAAAAAAGAGCTTCTCTATTGCGTTATGATTCTGTTCACGGCGATTTCATGGGTTCAGTAGTTGCTGACTCTGAAAACAAAGCTTTAATTATAAATGGAACAACAGTTCATGTAATCACGGCAAACAGTCCGGAAGAAATTGATTATACAAAATACGACATCGAGAATGCTCTCGTAATTGACAACACGGGTGCTTTCACAACCGAAGAAGCTTTAACAAGACATTTGACCTCAAAAGGAACCCAAAAAGTATTGCTTACCGCACCGGGAAAAGGCGTTCCAAATATTGTTTATGGTGTAAACCAAAACGAATACAATCCGGATGAAGTCAATATCTTTTCGGCAGCATCGTGTACTACCAATGCTATAACGCCGATTTTAAAAGTGGTCGAAGACACTTTGGGCGTTGTAAAAGGACATTTAGAAACCATTCACGCTTATACCAATGACCAGAATTTGGTCGATAATATGCACAAAAAATACCGCCGCGGAAGAGCAGCCGCCTTGAATATGGTAATTACCGAAACTGGTGCTGCGACCGCCGTTGCAAAAGCCTTGCCTTCATTGGATGGTAAATTGACATCCAATGCCATTCGAGTGCCAGTTCCTAATGGTTCCTTGGTAGTTTTAAATCTTGAAGTGACCAAACAAACCTCTATTGCCGAAGTAAATTCGATTATGAAAAAATATGCTTTAGAAGGAGAATTAGTAGAGCAAATAAAATATTCCCTGAATAATGAGTTGGTTTCTTCGGATATTATTGGAACTTCGGCGCCGGCGATTTATGATAGCAACGCGACAATCGTATCAAAAGACGGGAAGAATATTGTATTGTATATTTGGTATGACAACGAATATGGATACAGTCACCAAGTGATTCGGTTGGCAAAATATATTGCTAAAGTAAGGCGTTTTACTTATTATTAGATTTCAGGAGGCAGATGGCAGATGGCAGATTTTAGAAATTTTCCTTAAAAAAGAAAATCCGTTTCATTAATTTTGAAACGGATTTTCCTTTTTCTGCTATCTGCAACCTGCTATCTGAGCTCTACTCTTTTTGTTTTGTCAAATAATAAATTGGAATTCCTATTAACATAATCAAAACTCCCCAACCACAAGTACTGGTTTTAGTATATAATAAAGCAATCCCAATAGCACTTGCAATTACAATATAAAGTGCTGGTAAAAATGGATATCCAAAAGCTTTATACGGTCTTTCGGCATCGGGCATTTTCTTGCGAAGAATAAAAATACCGTAAATGGTAAGAATATAAAAAATCAAAACTATTATCACTACAAAGTCCAGCAAGTCGCCGTATTTTCCTGTCAAGCACAAAGCCGAAGCCCAAAAACACTGCACCCACAATGCCCAAGCAGGAACGCTTGCGCTATTAAGATGTGATGCTTTTTTGAAAAACAAGCCGTCTTTTGCCATCGTATAATAGACTCTTGCACCAGCCATAATCAATCCATTGTTACAAGCAAAAGTCGAAATCATAATCATCAAGGCAATGATTATAGTTCCAATATTTCCAAAAATATTTTGTGATGCCACAACAGCTACTCGATCTGATTCTGCAGTTGCAATGTCCTGCAATGGAACTACCGCTAAATACATCACGTTTGCCAAAATATAAATACAGCTTACAATCAAAGTTCCCAGAAATAAACTCAATCCTACATTGCGTTTTGGATTTTTAATTTCGCCAGCGATAAAAGTCACGCCTTCCCAAGCCACACTCGAAAACAATGAACCTACTAAAGCAGCCGACATTGCTGAAATCAAAGCTACTCCACTAATAGGAAGCCAAGAACCAGTATCGACATTCATAGATTGTGAAGTCCAGGCATTTGCCCAATTGGCATCCCAAACTTCTGCTTTTGCAGCCACAAAACCGAAAATAATCAATCCAAAAATGGACACGATTTTGATAACCGTTAAGACAGTTTGCAGAATCTTGCTGTTTTTCACTCCACGACTATTAATATAACTCAATAAAATAATAGTAATTATCGAAACTATTTGGGCAGCGTGAAGTTTGAAATCACCTAACTCAAAAATAACATTTTTTTCGCTCACAGGTGGATACAAATAAGCGGCAAATTTAGAAAAAGCAACACCCACAGCAGCAATTGTACCAGTTTGTATCACGGCAAAAAAGCTCCAACCGTATAAAAACCCAATCAGTTTTCCGTAGGCTTCTTTTATATAAACATACTGTCCGCCAGCTTTGGGAAACATCGAACTCAACTCGCCATAACTCACGGCAGCAATCACGGTAATAAATCCTGTGAGAACCCACATCGCAATAAGCCAGCCGGCAGAACCCAGTTGGCGCACCATATCTGAGCTTACAATAAATATTCCCGAACCTATCATTGAGCCCACAACGAGCATCGTTCCGTCGAGTAATCCGAGTTCTCTTTTAAAATGTTCCTGATTGTCGTCTTTCATAGTTTTTGGTTTTTTTGGTTGGCTAAAGATATACTTTTTTTGGAAACAGCCTAATAATTGGTTTTAAATTAGAAAATTAGTTGAGATGGTTTGTTAGTATTTATTCCTATTTTTACAATAAGAAAAGGATGATTGTTTTCAGACAAAGTCACACAAATAGGAGTTGATTGTGATGATTTTGTTATTCTAATCAAAAGTTGGTGACTATTTTGAAATACCTATTAACCCCTGCTAGCGCAAGCTTCTAGCTCTTGCCTACAAACAAAAGCAATAAAACAATAAAAATAAATTGGAATAGTCACGAGCTAGAAGCTCGAGCTAGCAACGAATGTGTAAAATTAGAACCAACAATATAAAAAGTAAAAAAAATATGAAAAAGACACTTTATTTACTCCGTTTTTTCCTTCTGTTGATTTTTGTCAATGGTTGTTCCTCCTTTCATAATTCATCCCATGAGTCCCTAAAAACAACCAAGGATTCTATCTATTCTGTTCAAATTAAAACTGATACTTTATTTAAAAGCAAGCAAATTATAAACCTATTGGTTTTACCAAACAAATCCTTTAAACGGTATACCATTGTCATTGGCAACAGCCAGCCGGAATTAGTGAAAACAAGCATAATTGCTCAGAAAAATAATGCTATCGCAGCAATTAACGGAGGTTTTTTCGATAGAGACCACGGAGGAAGCGTAACTTATTTTGAATTGAATGATTCCGTTATTAGCCAAAAAAGACCTGACAAAATCAAATGGGCAGTCCCTGATAGTTTGACAAACGGCTCTATTGTATTAACCAAAAATCATAAATTAATAATTGAGCCAGCCAGAACCAGTCAATTTTATGAGGAATCAAAAGAAGAAGCCGCTGTTTTGGTAACCGGACCTTTGCTAGTTTATCATTCAAAATTACATAAATTACCAAAAATGGAGTTTACGTTCAAACGTCATCCCAGAACATGTTTGTGTATTACTAAAGAATCTGTGATTTTTGTCGCTATTGATGGCAGATCAGAACAAGCTGCAGGAATGAGCCTAATTGAAACGCAAAAATATCTAATGGATTTAGGCTGTTATGACGCCATAAATTTAGACGGAGGAGGTTCTACAACAATGTGGATTAAAAACAAGGGGATTATAAATTATCCGAGTGATAAAGAAGGAGAAAGACTTGTTTCTAATGCAATTTTACTATTGGAAAAGTAAAAATATCTTACCAAATTTTATAATACACGATTAATCTGAACCAAATTCCTCTCATAATAAGATTCTTTGGTAGATGAAATTATGACACCACCATGATTCGAAGAATGAATGAATTTAATTTCACCGTCACAAACTTCGACTACCATTCCCACATGATTGATGTGGCGTCGTCCGTTAGTTTTGAAGAATATTAAATCACCTTTCTGAGCATTCTCAGAATTAATTTTAGAACCATAAGAGGACATTTCAATTGATGACCTTGGCAACCTAATATCGAAAGTGCCAAAGGTAGAATACATCAATCCGGAACAATCAAAACCATCTTTTGTAGTTCCTCCTGAACGGTAACGCGTCCCAATATTTTCGGAAGCGGTCAATATCAATTGATCTACAAAAGCGTCATCATGCGCCATACTTGTTGTAACATTTGGTTCCTCGTTAACAACTTTCTCTTTGACAACAACTTCTTCAACAGGAACAGTAGATTCAATAAATTTAGAAGTGTGAATTTTTAGTACGCTTCCCTTAGTAAGTTTTTTTACAATATTGGGGTTTTGATTCTCCAATTCGGCAACTGTAATACCATATTGCTTTGCAATTCCATACTTGGTTTCTTTTGGCAAAACGGTATGAGTGATTTCAGTTTCAGCTGAATTATCATTAACAACAGTTTGTGGATTAACAGCAACTTGCTTCGGTTGCTCAATATTATTCTGGTGTTTTTCAGTTTTAGCTGCCTCTTTTTCTGCCACCAAATTTGAATTGCTTTCCGCTTTAACAGGAACAATAATCTTTTGCCCAACTTTTAAAGGTTTAGTTCCTATAGTTGGATTGGCATTTTGAATATCGGTGACCTTAATTCCATATTGTCTGGCAATAGAATATAAAGTTTCTTTAGGTAAAACTTCGCGAACAATTCCTTCGGTTGAAGCTTCCTCTTTCCCAACAAATTTTGGTAAAACGACAACTTCTTGCTTTGGAATAATTTTTTCTGAAACGTTTGTTTTTTGAATTTCTTTCGCCTTTTCAGGTGCTTCTGACAATACCAAATTATCTAAAGCAGTTTGAGGAATTTTAATTATTTGTCCCTTTTTTAATCCTTCTTTTTCCAACTCTGGATTGAATTTATACAAATCTTCAATACTGATGTTATGCTGTTTTGCGATTCCATAAACGGTTTCTTTAGTCTGAACTTCGTATGTGCTTTCAGAATAATTGGTTGCAATTTCGGGAGTTGAAACTAGATGTTTTTTAGCTTTAGTTGGAATTAATAAAACCGTATGGGATTTTATTCCTTTCTTGGCTTTTGGATTTAGCTCGTAGATTGCTTTAGGACTTACATTGTATTGCTCTGCAATTTCGCTGATAGTTTCGCCCTTTGAAACAGTATGTCGAGTGTACTTTTCTTGCGAAAAAATACTCATACTACTAAAAAAAATAAAGAGAAACACACAACTAAAATACTTCATAAACTCAATTTAAATTTCACCTTTAATCACCAATTTATTATCCAAAAAATTGATAATTCTTTTTACTTTAACGGCAAAATTTACCAAAAAAGTATTTTGAAAAACAAATTTAACTAATAAATATAAATATCGCAATTTTTAAACAACTCTTTATATTCAATTTAACAAATTTTAAAACAAAAACTCCCAAGTTATCTTGAGAGTTTATTGAAATAAAAGTATTTAAATTTTTAGGCTTTTCCAGCGGCAGCAATCAAGTTTAATGCTGAACCAGCAACGAACCAACCTATTTGTCCTTCATTATACGTATGGTTAGCCAAGATGATATCTTTTGTTCCATCAGCGTGAACGAATTCTAAAGTCAATGGTTTTCCTGGAGCAAAATCTACTAAATCAACGAAATTAATAGTGTCATTTTCCTGAATTTTTTCGTAGTCAGCTTCATTGGCAAAAGTCAACCCAAGCATTCCTTGTTTTTTCAAATTTGTTTCATGAATACGAGCAAATGATTTTACCAAAACCGCTTTCACCCCAAGGAAACGAGGTTCCATAGCAGCATGCTCACGTGAGGAACCTTCACCATAGTTATGATCACCCACAACTACAGAAGCAATTCCGGCAGCTTTATAAGCACGAGCTACAGCAGGAACAGTATCATATTCGCCTGTCAATTGATTTTTTACTGAATTCGGTTTTTGGTTGAAAGCATTAACTGCTCCAATCAACATATTGTTTGAAATATTATCCAAATGTCCTCGGAAACGCAACCAAGGTCCAGCCATAGAAATGTGGTCAGTAGTACATTTTCCGAAAGCTTTGATAAGCAATTTAGCTCCCACGATATTTTTTCCATCCCAAGCTTCGAAAGGTGCCAAAAGTTGTAATCTATCAGAAGTTTCACTTACCAAAATTTGAACGCTTGAACCATCAGCTGCTGGTGCTTGGAATCCATTATCTTCAACTGCAAAACCTCTTTTTGGTAATTCATCACCAAAAGGCACAGTCAATTTTACTTCCTCTCCATTGTCATTTATTAAAGTATCGGTCAAAGGATTAAAATCTAAACGACCTGCAATGGCTAATGCAGCCACCATTTCTGGTGAAGTTACAAAAGCGTGTGTGTTTGGATTACCATCGGCACGTTTAGAGAAGTTTCTATTGAAAGAGTGAACAATGGTGTTTTTTTCCTGCTTGTCTGCTCCTGCTCTATCCCATTGTCCAATACAAGGTCCGCAAGCATTGGTAAATACTTTAGTTCCCATTTTTTCGAATGTAGCAATAATACCATCTCTTTCGATAGTATATCTAATTTGTTCCGAACCTGGGTTGATACCAAACTCCGCTTTTGGACTAATTCCTAATTCAACCGCTTGGTTTACAATAGACGCTGCACGAGCCATATCTTCATAAGAAGAGTTCGTACAAGAACCTATTAATCCCCATTCGACTTTCAATGGCCATCCGTTTGCAGCAGCTTCTTCTTTCATTTTAGAAACCGGAGTTCCTCTATCTGGTGTAAAAGGACCATTGATTTGTGGTTCCAATTCCGAAAGGTTGATTTCTATTACTTGGTCGAAATAAGTTGAGGGATCAGCATAAACTTCTGGGTCAGCTGTTAAGTAAGAAGCTACTTTATCGGCAGCATCAACCACATCTTGACGACCTGTTGCCGAAAGATATCTTCTCATGGATTCATCATAACCAAATGTAGAAGTAGTGGCACCAATTTCAGCTCCCATATTACAAATAGTTCCTTTTCCTGTACAAGACATTGAAGTTGCTCCCTCTCCAAAATATTCAACAATAGCTCCAGTTCCACCTTTTACAGTAAGAATATCAGCTACTTTAAGAATTACGTCTTTTGGAGCCGTCCAACCAGATAATTTTCCTGTCAATTTTACACCTATTAATTTTGGAAATTTCAATTCCCAAGACATTCCTGACATTACATCAACAGCATCAGCACCACCAACACCGATAGCCAACATTCCTAATCCCCCTGCGTTTACAGTATGCGAATCGGTACCAATCATTAAACCTCCGGGAAACGCATAGTTCTCTAAAACGATTTGATGAATAATTCCCGAACCTGGTTTCCAAAAACCAATTCCGTATTTATTAGATACTGAAGAAAGGAAGTCAAAAACCTCTTTTGATTGCGTATTGGCTACAGCTAAATCTTTTTCTGCTCCATTTTTAGCTAAAATCAA
Organism: Flavobacterium psychrophilum; assembly: GCA_945874225.1. Classification (GTDB taxonomy): domain Bacteria; phylum Bacteroidota; class Bacteroidia; order Flavobacteriales; family Flavobacteriaceae; genus Flavobacterium; species Flavobacterium psychrophilum_M. The sequence goes on along the minus strand of CAMCFT010000029.1, from coordinate 7,345 downwards.
GTGATCGCAGTGAACCGTTGTTGGAACAGCAACCGTTTTCTTTCCAGCGTGCATAAATTGCAATAAAGCCATTTGAGCTGTTGCATCTTGGCAAGCTACTCTGTCTGGAGCAAAATCTACATAATCAGCACCTCGTGTAAAAGTGTGTGTCGGATTTCCTTCCCAAAGGTGGTTGTACAAAATTTTCTCCGTCAATGTAAGTGGGCGTCCAACTAATTCGCGTGCTTTGTCCACACGAGTTGTCATATTTGCGTACACTTTTTTAATCATTTCAATATCAAATGCCATAATATAATTGTTTTCGTTATTCCATTTTAAACAACACAAGATACAAAAAATTAAGCAGTTATATAAAAAAAGCCCGAGTTAAATAAACTCGAGCTTTTGAAATAGGATCAAAACTAATTGTAATTATTTCACTAACAACTTATGAGAAGGCGCAAACTTAGTTAGATCGATACCCTCCACTGCCGTTTTATATTCCTCAATTGTAGGAGTTCTACCAAGAACTGTAGAAAGAACCACAACTGGTGTAGACGAAAGCAATGACTCTCCTTTTTTACCTTCAGTATCCTCAACGACTCTTCCTTGGAAAAGACGTGTAGAAGTTGCCATTACAGTATCTCCTTTGGATGCTTTTTCTTGGTTACCCATACAAAGGTTACAACCTGGACGCTCTAAATACAACATATTTTCGTATTCTGTACGTGCCGCAGCTTTAGGAACATTATCATCGAATTCGAAACCAGAATATTTCTGTAAAACTTCCCAGTCTCCTTCAGCTTTAAGTTCATCTACAATATTATAAGTAGGTGGCGCTACCACAAGCGGTGCTAAAAATTCTACCTTACCTTTTTGAACTTCAATATTTTTAAGCATTTGAGCAAGAATTTTCATATCTCCCTTGTGAACCATACAAGAACCGATAAATCCAAGATCCACTTTTTTCACTCCTCCATAAAAAGATAGTGGTCTAATGGTATCGTGAGTATATCGCTTAGAAACATCAGCATTATTCACATCAGGATCAGCAATCATTGGTTCAGCAATTAGATCCAAATCAATTACAACTTCAGCATAATACTTCGCATTTGCATCTGGAGTCAGAGCTGGTTTTTCACCTGATTTAATCTCGGCGATTCTCTTATCAGCTATAGCAATCAAGCCCTTCAGTACTTGTATATGGTTGTCCATACCTTTGTTAATCATAATCTGAATTCTACTCTTCGCTATCTCTAATGATTCAATTAAGGTAGCGTCTTCAGAAATACAGATAGAAGCTTTTGCTTTCATTTCTGCAGTCCAATCCGTAAACGTAAATGCTTGGTCAGCATTAAGAGTTCCAAGGTGAACCTCAATAATTTTACCTTGAAATACATTTTCTCCACCAAACTGCTTAAGCATTTGAGCTTGTGTAGCATGAACCACATCACGGAAATCCATATAACTCTTCATATCTCCTTTGAAAGTCACTTTCACTGATTCAGGAATTGGCATAGAAGCCTCACCAGTAGCAAGTGCAAGAGCAACTGTTCCTGAGTCAGCACCAAAAGCAACACCTTTAGACATTCTTGTATGAGAGTCACCACCGATGATGATAGCCCACTCGTTTACAGTAATATCATTAAGTACTTTGTGAATTACATCAGTCATTGCGTGATAAACTCCTTTCGGGTCACGAGCAGTTATCAAACCGAAAGCGTTCATAAATTTCATTAATTTTGGAATGTTAGCCTGAGCTTTTTTATCCCATACTGAAGCCGTGTGACAACCCGATTGGTAGGCACCGTCAACGATTGGTGAAATTACTGTAGCCGCCATAGATTCTAATTCCTGGGCAGTCATAAGACCAGTCGTATCTTGTGAACCTACAATATTAACTTCGACACGAACATCCGAACCAGCGTGTAACACTTTACCCGGAGTTGCACCAACAGCGTTTTTATTAAATATTTTTTCTACTGCTGTAAGACCTTGCCCTTCGTGAGAAATCTCTTTTGATGGAGCATATACAAGAGGGGCTTCAATACCTAAAGTCTTAGCAGCAAATGTTTGAAGTTTTTTACCAAAAACAATAGCATAAGACCCACCAGCCTTAATGAATTCCATTTTTTGAGGTGTAAATGCTTTAGAAATATCTATCAGCACTTGGTCGCCATTATAAAGTTTCTTTTCTTTTATATTAATCGTAAGAACAGTACCCGTAGCAACAGAGTAGGCTTCTTCGAGAATAGGATCTCCACTTTCATTGCGAATAGGATTACCATTTTCATCAAGCTTTTTAACCCAGTTTTTAAGATCTAGACCAATACCTCCAGTAACATCAACAGTAGTAAGGAAAATTGGAGAAATACCGTTTGTTCCCGCAACAATTGGAGCAAAATTAACAAAAGGTACATATGGACTTGCTTGTTTACCAGTCCAAAGAGCCACGTTGTTTACACCTGACATTCTTGATGAACCAACACCCATAGTCCCTTTTTCAGCAATCAACATCACGCTTTTGTCAGGATGTAGTGCTTGAAGCGCCTTGATTTCGTCTTGCGCTTGAGGAGTAATCATACATTTTCCGTGAAGTTCACGGTCAGATCTTGAGTGAGCTTGATTCCCTGGAGAAAGTAAATCAGTAGAAATATCTCCTTCGCCAGCAATATAAGTAACCACTTTTACTTCGTCAGCTACTTCTGGAAGTTTTGTGAAAAATTCAGCCTGTGCGTAACTTTCTAAAATCTCCTTAGCAATTTCACTACCTTTTTCAAATGCCTCCTTAAGACGAAACATGTCTGCTTCATACAAATATACTTGTGTCTTTAGAACCTTTGCAGCTTCTTTGCCAATTGCAATATCACTACCCAAAGCTAAATCAAGCAACACCTCAATCGAAGGACCACCTTTCATATGCGATAGTAATTCAAAAGCAAAAGTAGGCGTGATTTCTTTTATAATAGATTCACCAAGAATAATCTCCTTTAAAAATTTAGCTTTCTCACCAGCAGCACTAGTAGTTCCTGGAATAGTATTGTAAATAAAGAAATTAAGAGAATCCTCTCTATATTCATTATCTAAATCTTTAATTTGCGCAATGATTTCGCTTAACAAATCGGCACCATCAATTGGCTTTGGGTGAAGTCCCTGAATTACACGTTCTTCGATCTCCTTGATGTAATCGTTATAAATGTTCATAATGATGTATTTACAATGTTAATGGCAAATTTTCTTGATTATTTTAAAGTCAAAAAGCCAAAATATTAATTTTTTTATTTGTGATGCAAACTTAAGGATTTAAGATGAGAATATGAAAAAAATAACAAAAGACAGCTTTCTGAAAATTATTATTACCAAATAAGGATTTTCAACGTAAAATATTGCGATATATATAAAAATAAATTATTCTATTGCGCTATCAACAATATAAATTCTAATTATTTATAAAGTTGGAATTTATGTAACCAAAAAAAAGAGGCTTTATTCCCATTTGAATAAAGACTCTTTCTAAATTGACGTTATCGATTCTTAAATTAATTTGTCTATGATCATTTCTTCAGTAATTCCTTCGGCGTCAGCTTTGTAGTTTTTTATGATTCTGTGACGGAGAATTCCTGTAGCCACGGCTTTCACATCTTCGATGTCTGGAGAAAATTTTCCATTGAAAGCTGCATTTGCTTTGGCAGCCAAAATTAAATTTTGAGAGGCTCTAGGTCCTGCTCCCCAATCCAAATAGTTTTTTACAAATTCGTTTGACAATGGATTGTCAGGACGGGTTTTACTCACCAAGCTAACTGCATATTCAATAACATTATCAGCAACTGGAATCCTGCGAATCAAATGTTGAAAATCGATAATTTCCTGTGCAGTAAACAAAGGATTTATTGTAGAATGTGAATCGGAAGTTGTTCGTTTTACTACTTGAACTTCTTCTTCAAAAGAAGGATAATCCAGTTTGATAGCAAACATAAATCGGTCTAATTGAGCTTCCGGCAAAGGATAAGTTCCTTCTTGTTCAATAGGATTTTGGGTTGCCAAAACAAAATAAGGCAAAGCTAATTTATAGTTTTGACCTGCAATAGTAACGGAACGTTCCTGCATTGCCTCAAGCAGAGCTGCCTGCGTTTTTGGAGGTGTTCTGTTGATTTCATCTGCCAGAATAATATTCGAAAAAATAGGTCCTTTAATGAATTTGAATTGGCGATTTTCATCCAATATTTCGCTTCCCAAAATATCCGAGGGCATCAAATCAGGTGTGAATTGGATTCTTTTAAAATCTAGTCCCAATGCCAAAGCGAGCGTATTAACCATCAAGGTTTTTGCCAATCCTGGAACTCCCACCAAAAGTGCGTGCCCACCAGAAAAAATGCAAAGTAAAATTTGGTCAACGACAGCATCCTGACCCACAATAATCTTTGCGATTTCGGCTTTTAGCTCGTTCCTTTTTTGAACCAAGTTATGTATTGCTGCAACGTCTGACATAAAAGCCCCCTAACCCCCGTAGGGGGAATTCCTGATAGGAGGAATCAGGATTTAAATTATTAATTTTTAACTCCCTCCCTTTGGGAGGGTTGGGATGGGCTTATTTCTTAAGCCAATTATTAGTAAAAGTACAATCTCTATATTCGCCAATAATTTTGATATAAGTGTCTTTAATTTTCTCATCAAACCATTTTCCGATAGCTTTAATTTGTTTTTCTTTTAAAGCTAAATCTTTAATTTTGATATAATCTTTGGCGTAATCAGCAGTATGAGAATCTATTCTATTAGTAACTGTAATTAACTTAAATTTTTTCTTTCCATTTTGGTCTTCATCCATTAATGGTAAAGAAATCTCATTATCTTTCAAATTAGAAACCTGACTGTATAAAGCTGGATCCATTTTTGTCATTTCAAAACGTGTGTCTTGTGTTTTCGGATTAATCAATGCACCACCGTTTGCCTTGGTCTCTTTTTCGTCTGACATAGTTCTTGCTGCTTCAGCAAAAGTAATTTCCTTGTCAACGATTCTTTTTCTAATTAACGTGATTTTTTCTTTAGCTTCTTTTAAATCCTCTGGAGTAACTGACGGTATTAATAATATATGACGCAACTCTACATCTTGTCCCTTTATTTTTTCGATGTAAATAATATGATATCCAAAGTCAGTCTCAAAAGGCGCAGAAATTTCTCCTTCAGCAAGGCTGAAAGCTACATCCTTAAATTCTTTTACGAAAGGTGTTTTTTTATTCATTTTATAATAACCACCCGTTGCTCTGGACCCAGGATCCTGAGAATACAAAACTGCTTTTGTTGCAAAACTTGATCCGCCTTCTTGAATTTCTTTTTTGAACTCATTCAACTTATCAATCACTTTCTGCTTTTCTACTTCAGAAACTTTAGGAGTTACTATAATTTGTGCTACTTCCATTTCAGCACCAAAAACTGGAAGATCGGCTGTAGGTATTTTTTTGAAAAAATTACGAACTTCTTCAGGAGTAATTTCTACTCCATCAATGATTTTCTTCTGCATTTCAGAAGTAAGCTTTTGTTCTTTCAATACGTCAAAGAAATATATTCTAAACTCTTCTTCAGAATTTTTCTTGTAATATTTCACCACTTTATCCATAGAACCTATTTGTTCTACCATATAGCTCAGTCTTTCATCCATCATCGATTTAACCTCAGAATCTGTTACTTTTAAACTATCCTGAATGGCTTGGTGGGCATACAATTTGTCTTCCAATATTTTTCCTAAAATTTGACATCTTGTAATGTCCTTTATGGAACCCCCTTGACTTGAAATTTCCAAGTATGATTTATCAATATCAGAATCTAATACAATGTAATCCCCAACTTTTGCAATTACACCATCTATTTTTTGTTTCTTGTAAGGAGCAACTTTTTTAATTGTATCAACGACACTTTCTTTGATAATTTCTTGTGCTATTACGATACCGCTCGAAAATAGTAACATAAAAAATGTAAGCGCAATTTTATTATTTATAGATTTCATTTGTATTGTTTTTAAAAGCATTATTTTGAAATTATATTATATTTAAATTATAAATTATTGTGAAACCAGCATTGAATTCAATTGCAAAATAGTCCTGATTAATTTTGACCAAATATACATTTAAGAATCAAGAAATAGAATTGTTTTAATAACCAATTGTCAAGAATTCTTTATACTTATAGCTAACAAAAATAAGAATTCAATTATATAATACAAGTTTACTTACGAGTATTAACAAAATATTATAAACAAAAAACTTCAATTTCTATTTTGTTTAATAAAACCAATATTAATTCAACTATTGCAACAAGAAATATTTTGAAAAAATTTCATTTTTTTAATAGTCATACTTGCAAATAGAAGCTAAGTGATAGTATTCAAAAAGGTGAATTAACAAAAATTTATATTCTTTTTAGATTTATTTATGAGTGACGCCATTACTTTTGTAATTAAATTACTATAAATTGATAAAAAACAAACTCTTAGTTATCTTATGTTTACTCCTGTTTCAATTAGGTTTTACTCAAACTGAGAAACTCATACAGGGCAAGGTTATATGTGAAGATTTCCCCCTTCAAGGTATTGAAGTCATCAATTTGTCTTCTAAAAGGACTACGATTACTAATACTAATGGTAGATTTAGTGTTTTGGCAAAAGCCAAAGACACCCTCATGTTTATTTCGAAAAATTATGAATACAAAAGATTGTTTTTAGAAAAAGAGGATGTTGACAAAATCAATCAAATAATTATATTGATACGAAAACCTGAACAACTGGAGGAAGTTGTCATTACAAAAATTTCATTACCAAAAATAAAGTTTGATAAAAATATTGCAAGCCAATTAAATATTGAAAAAACAGCCAGCAGATCCAAAAATCGAGATGTTTATGATGGAAGTATTGAAAATGGCATAGGGATGATTATAAATTTATCCAGTAGCAGAAAGAAAATTCATAAAATTAAATTTAAGGAAGTGGCCACAACCACTTGCAATCAAGATTTTTTTTGTAAAACTTTAAAATTAAGACCCGAAGAAATAGCACTTTTTCTCGAGTTTTGTGATGCTGACCCCAAATCAAAAGTCGCTTTAGAAAACACAAATCCATTGAGTTTAATGGATTTTTTATTTACCAAAAATGTGGAATTCAAAAAACTCCCAACTATAGAAAAATGACACAATGTCAGACAAAAGAAGAATAAAAAAAAACCGCCAAAATAGACTGAACCCAAAAGTTTAGACAAATTTATAATTAATTTTGATAATAATGAGCTCGATATTGTATCGGGCTCATTTTGTTTAAGTTTGACTTTATTCTTACGTTATTGTAGTAGCTTATGTACTTTTTGATTTCATCCTTTAGTTC
>CAMCFT010000028.1 GCA_945874225.1 Flavobacterium psychrophilum | reverse complement strand
ATTTGTCCGCCGCGCGGACAGTCTGAAAGTCGAAAGTCAAAAGTCGAAAATGTCCTAGGGCATTAAGACATTAGACATTGAAACTTTACGACAAATAGCCTTAAGGTGGTTATTGCGGCGGGGCTCACCTCTTCCCATCCCGAACAGAGAAGTTAAGCCCGCCTGCGCAGATGGTACTGCAGTTATGTGGGAGAGTATGTCGTCGCCTTTCTTTTGAAAAACCCTGTTTCTAACGAAACAGGGTTTTTTGTTTTGGATCGACGTGTTCGCAAGCTCGGTTCGTCGCCTTTCTTTTGAAAAACCCTGTTTCTAAGGATCAATCCCAAAACCTGTGGAGGATTAAAAATTAAGCATAAATATTAGTTAGCCTAAAAAGGAAAAAGGCAATATTTCTAACGCCTCTAAATTGGGCTCTAAATGCTTTTATTTTGGCATTGAAAGATTCTGCCGAAGCGTTTGTGCTTCTGTTATCAAAAGTGTATGATTTACCCGTGGGTTTATCATTTTTTGGGACTGCTTACAGCGATAGCGAGCCAAAATTAATAGGAATCGCATATCCATATGAACAAGTATCAAATAACAGAGTCAAACTAGCATTTAAAGAATCGTTTTTGTAATTAGTTGTTGGCTTGTATAAACCGCACCACTTTTTCAATTACTGCAGGATTCCCTAATATTTTGCGATGACCTAAGCCTTCGGTTAGAAATAGTTCTCCATTTTTCAGATGTTTATGGATGTTAATTCCTGCTTCTACGGGAACTTCCTCATCGTTTTTATCATGAATTACTAAAACAGGTATTGATACTTCCATAGCTGATTTGTATGCAGAATAATTGTCCATTTCTTCACCATATTTCTTTTCAAAGTGCAAGCGTAATTGTTCACTTGTGCTTGGTTTTAATTCTAATTTTGCGACAAAACCGTTTAAAATATCTTGAACAATATCGCCGCTTCCAATAATTGCTAAACAATTAATTGATAATTCTTTTTTTACAGCATTTAGTAATGACATTCCTCCTAAAGAATGACCAACAGCAGCTTCAAATGGACCAAATTGTCTCTCGACTTCTAAAATTGTTTCAACAAATTCAGACATTATAGTAGTTTTTCCAGGTGACTTTCCATGAGCTGGCGCATCAAAACTTACAATAGAAAATCCTCCTTTTATCAATTCGTCGGCAATTTTAAAAAGATGAGTTCCTCTTCCTGACCATCCGTGTGACAATAAGATTTTCTTCTCACTTTTGCCATATTGATATATTACTACTTTTTTATTAATTGTTGGAATTTCAATTAGATTTTGGATGCTTTTGCTATCCATTTCCAATTCTCTTTTTGGAATTTTATGTTTTATAGGTGTCGAAAATAATTTTGCAGCAAATAGTGTTGCTAATTTTGGAGAAATAAAAGTGATAAATTTACTAACTTGCAGTATTAGTTTGGGAATTTTCAATGATTGCTTGTGATTAAGAGCTTTTTTTGGCATTTCAATAAATTTTCAATCGAGTTATTATTTAATATTTTTTTCACTAAATTTAGAAAAACATAAAAGTAACTATTAATTATAGGTTTAATCGGGTATTTAATAAAATTTTGGAATTTTAGCATTAGAATAATTTATATAAAAAATTGCACTATTTTTATTAAGAATTCAAAAAAGACAAAATTTCTCTAATGGAAATATTTCATATAGCTGCAGAATGTTATCCAGTAGCAAAAGTCGGCGGTTTAGGAGATGTTGTGGGAGCTTTACCAAAGTATCAAAATTGTGCGAAACACCTTGTGAGAGTTGTAATACCTTGTTATGATACAAAATTTATAAAAGAAAATAAATTTGAAACTGTTCATAATGATTATGTGAAGTTGGGAAATTTTAATTTTCCTTTTAACGTTTTAAAAGAAAAGACTCATAAGTTGGGATTTGAATTGTATTTGGTTGAAATTCCGGAATTGTTCGACAGAAAAGAGGTGTATGGATATGAAGATGACATCGAACGTTTTTTAGCTTTTCAAATTGCTACCCTGGATTGGTTAAATTCGAGAGCCGAAGTCCCTGACATTATCAATTGCCACGATCATCATACCGGTTTGATTCCGTTTATGATGCAACATGCTTATAAATATGAGAAATTAAGAAATATTTCCACGGTAATTACTATTCATAATTCAATTTATCAAGGGCAGTTTGGTTTTGATAAATTGTATTATCTGCCTGAATTTGATTTGTCGAAAGTGACTGTTTTAGAATGGGGTAACAGAATTAATTCATTGGCAACAGCCATAAAATGTGCTTCGGCAGTAACTACGGTTTCGCCAAATTATTTGAACGAAATCAATAATTTTGCTTACGGATTAGAATCATTATTTAATCTTGTACGTCACAAATCTAAAGGTATATTGAATGGAATTGATATGGAAGTTTGGAATCCTATCAAAGATAAAATGATAGAAAAAAATTATTCTATTAAGGATTTTGCAAAAGGTAAACAGGAAAATAAAGAAAAGTTGTGTAGCCAATTTGATTTGGATCCAACAAAGCCACTTTTTAGTTTCATTGGAAGATTGTTAGAAGAAAAGGGTGCTGATTTATTGCCACACGTTGCAGCATTGGCTTTATCTGAAAATTTTGAGGCTATAAATTTTTTAATTTTAGGATCCGGAAATACAGAAATTGAAAATCAATTGAGCCATTTATTGACCAGTTTTAAAGGAAATTACAATGTTTTTATAGGTTATAACGAAGAATTAGCACATTTGATTTATGCGGGTTCAGATTTTTTATTAATGCCTTCAAGAGTGGAACCTTGTGGTTTAAACCAAATGTATTCTTTTAAATACGGAACAATTCCTATTGTGCGAAGAACCGGTGGATTGAAAGATACAGTAATCGATTTTGAAGACAATGGAAACGGGATTTGTCATGATCAGGCATCAATTACGGATGTTTGTTATTCCATTCAAAGAGCAGTAAAATTGTATAAAAACAAGAGAAGTCTAAATAAAATTCGAAAAACAGGAATGAACATTGACCACTCTTGGGAAAGTGTTTGTCAGGAATATATAGAGGTGTATAATTTAATAATTAAAAAAAATGAAATCTAAAAAGAAAAATGTAATCGCAATTATTCTGGGCGGTGGTCAAGGTTCCAGATTGTATCCATTGACGGAGTCACGATCAAAACCAGCGGTGCCAATTGGAGGAAAGTATAGATTGGTAGATATTCCAATCTCAAACTGTATGAATTCGGATATTTATAGAATATTCGTTTTGACACAATTCAATTCGGCTTCCTTGAATGCACACATCAAAAACACCTACCATTTTAGCATATTTAGCCATGCTTTTGTCGATATTTTGGCAGCAGAACAAACCCCTGACAATCCTACCTGGTTTCAAGGAACTGCTGATGCTGTAAGACAATGTATGCCTCATTTTTTGAATCATAATTTTGATTATGCCTTGATACTTTCAGGAGATCAATTGTATCAAATGGATTTGAATGAGATGATTGAAGAGCACATCAAAAACGAAGCTGATATTTCTATCGCTACTTTGCCTGTTAACGAAAAAGACGCTCCTGAATTTGGAATTTTAAAAACTAATTCAGAAAGTTGTATTGAATCTTTCATCGAAAAACCATCAAAAGATCTATTGCCTGATTGGAAATCTGATGTAAGTGATCAAATGAAAAGCGAGGGGAAACATTATTTAGCATCAATGGGAATTTATATTTTCAACAAGAAATTATTGGTGGATATTATGTCAAATCCAAATACTAAAGATTTTGGAAAAGAAATTATTCCTCAAGCAGTTGGACATAAAAAAATATTTAGTTTTCAATATGAAGGTTATTGGACTGATATTGGTAACATTGATTCCTTTTTTGAAGCTAACATTGGTCTGACAGATGATGTACCTCATTTTAATTTATTTGATGACGATAATAAAATATACACACGACCACGACTATTGCCTCCTACAAAGTTCAAAAAAACTAATATAGACAGATCATTAGTTTCTGATGGTTGTATTGTAAATGCCAAAGAAGTTATTCGTTCTGTAATTGGAAATCGTTCCAGAATTGGTGACGATACCACAATTCAAAACAGCTATATTATGGGTAATGATTTTTATCAAAATATAGAAGATATGAAAGAGGATTTGAGAAATAATAGACAGTTAATGGGAATTGGAGAAAGATGCTTTATAAACAATGCAATTATAGATAAAAATTGCAGGATAGGCAATGATGTTCATATCAATGGTGGTAAGCACTTAGAAGATTTTTCAAATGAATTATACACTATTAAAGATGGAATTGTAGTAGTCAAAAAAGGAGTAACCATCCCTGATAATTATACCATAAATTAATTAATTAATGGTCTAAAATTATATTGATTCTAATAACATAATAAATGAAAAATTTATTATGTTATTAGAGTTTTTATAATATTATTTTTGCTAAATTTAGTAGAATTTTTAAAAACACAAAATGCAGAATCAAACCCGAATAATAATTGAAAATGTTTCGCCACAACTTGATTGCGGTGCCAATCCAATTAAAAGAATTGTAAATCAAAATATAAATGTAACTGCCAATGTTTTTTCTGATGGCCACGATGTCATTGAGTGTTGTGTCAAATTCAAACACGAAAAAGATAAAAAATGGCAGGAAGTTCGGATGAATTCTTTCGTAAATGATGAATGGCATGCGAGTTTCAAGGTTGAAAAACAAGGGTTTTACGACTATTTTGTCGAAGGTTGGGTCGATTATGCCTTGAACTGGCAACACGGAATCGAACGAAAAATTCAAGACAATCAGCACGTGAATTCGGAATTATTAGAAGGAGCTGAATATGTAAAAGCGGTCTTGAAATTTGGCAACGATCAAGAGAAAGAATATCTCGAAAAACTGGCGGCCTATTTCACAAATGAATCTGATTATGATAAGGCAATTGAAGAAGCAACTTCTTCTTACCTGCACCAAATTTTTAAGAAATATCCAATACGTTTCTTAGAAAATAAATCGTTAGAATTAAAAGTTTACGTTGACAGAAAAAAAGCATTATTCAGCACTTGGTATGAATTTTTTCCACGTTCAGCTTCCGCCGAAGAAGGAAAACACGGTACTTTCAAAGATTGCGAAAGATTGTTGCCTAGAGTTGCCTCAATGGGATTTGACACCTTGTATTTTCCACCAATTCATCCTATTGGAGAAGTAAACAGAAAAGGAAAAAACAACGCAACTAATGCAAACGCTGGAGATGTAGGTTCGCCTTGGGGAATTGGTTCACAATATGGCGGACATAAATCCACCCATCCTGAATTAGGAAGTATTGATGATTTCAAATCATTAGTGAAAAAAGCGAAAGATTTAGGAATTGAAGTGGCAATGGATTATGCCTTGCAAGCAGCACCAGACCATCCTTATGTAAAAGATTTTCCGCAATGGTTCAAGTGGAGACCTGATGGAACGGTTCAATATGCCGAAAATCCTCCTAAAAAATATCAGGATATTCTGCCGATATATTTCGAAAGCGGCGATTGGAAAAATCTTTGGAAAGAGTTGTTGGATGTGGCGCTATTCTGGATTGAAGAATGTGATATCAAAATTTATAGAGTTGATAATCCACATACCAAACCTTTCTATTTTTGGGGTTGGTTAATTGCCGAAATCAAGAAAAAACATCCTGATGTGTTGTTTTTGGCGGAAGCTTTCACGCGTCCAAAAATCATGAATGAATTGGCAAAACAAGGGTTTACTCAGTCTTATACCTATTTTACTTGGCGAAATTCTAAAAAAGAATTGACTGAATATGTTGAAGAATTAACTCAATCTGAGCAAAAAGAATTTTATCGTCCAAATTTTTGGCCCAATACACCGGATATCAATCCTTATGCTTTGCATAGCGGAAATGAATCCATTCACCTTCAAAAATATTTCTTAGCAGCTACGTTGAGTTCCAGTGTTGGAATTTATGGACCTGTTTTTGAATATATGGTCTGCGCACCAATGGCACAGGGAAAGGAAGAGTATTTAGATTCTGAAAAATATGAATATTACAAATGGGATTGGGACAAACAAAATAAAATAACGACTTTAATCACTCGTGTCAATGCGATAAGAAAAGAGGAAATTTCGTTGCAGCAAACCAATAATATTGTTTTTTGTGATACGAATAACGAGCAAGTTATGGCCTATTACAAATTTGATGATGACAAACAAAATGAAACATTAATGATAGTAAGTCTCGATGCATTCAACACCAGTCGAGCAATGGTGAAACTTCCAAGTTCATTATTACGAAATTTGCCTATCAAGATTACTGATTTAATTACAGGAAATACTTATATTTGGGATAAAGAATGGAATTTTGTGGAGCTTCCATCAGAATTGCCTTTTCATTTATTTAAAATTCACTGATAATGAAAGATAACAAGATTAATGAAGATGAATTTCAAAATCCGTTTGTTTTCAAAACAGACTGGAAAAATGCTTTTGAAGATGAAGAATTTGTAAAAGTTTTTTCTTCAGATATTCTTGAAAACTACGTAATTAATAAACGTTGGTACGGTGGTAAAGCAAGTACTTTGAAGTATATTGAAGTGGTTGATTTTTTTAAAATCAATTCAAAATCGAATACTTATTATGGCGTTTTGCTTGAAGTCAACTTTAAAGAAGCTTTTTATCAGCATTATTTTATGCCAGTGGCTTTTATGCCAGAGGATGAATTGGACACTAATACAATAATTGCTCCAGTAAAAATGAATGGTCAAGTAGGTTTTCTTGTCGATGCTTTGCACCAAGAGGATTTTAGAAAATTATTATTCGATAATATCGTCAATTCTACAAACAAAACAGATTCAAAAATTAAACTTCACAAAGGGGAAAAGCTTGTAGAAAAAGAATATAAGTCCTCAAAATTTATGGGAGTGGAGCAAAGCAATACATCCATAATTTACAACAACACTTTAGTTTTGAAGATTTTTAGAAGAATCTATATTAGTACAAATCCGGATTATGAAATCAGTCGGTTTCTTACTGAAAGAATGAAATTTAAAAACTCACCAGCTTATATGGGAAGTATAAGTGTTGCTTTATCCGAAGGAAATATCTCGCTGGCATTAATGCAAGAATTGGTGCCAAATCAAGGGGATGCATGGCAATTTATGCTTGATGAAGTTGATAAAATTTTCGAAAATTTAAAAAATAAAAAAATAAATATCGTAAAATTACCAGATATTGAGTTATTCAAAAGGTTAAAAATCAATGAAGTTCCCCACGAAATTATTGACTGGGCTGGTTTGAGTATTTTTATGAGAATCCGAACTTTAGCGAAACGTACAGCTGAAATGCATATTGCGCTAGGAGGCGACATTCACGATACTGCATTTACAACAACAACTTATAACGGAGATTATACGGTTTGGCTCAAAAACAGATTAACTTATCAGTTTCAAAACAGATTGAATATTCTTGAGAATAACCTTCATAAGTTAGACGGATTAGCTTTGGAATTGGCCAACCAGTTTTTGGATCATAAAAAAGAGATTCGAAAATTATTCTTAGATTTCGACTGGACAAAAATGAAATCGGAACGAATCCGTATTCACGGGGATTATCATTTGGGACAAGTTTTGGTGAATGGTGACGATTTTTTTATTTTGGATTTCGAAGGTGAACCAGAAAGCACTATTCGTGATCGGAAAGTAAAACAACCGCCGTTGAAAGACGTTGCGGGAATGTTCCGCTCATTTCATTACGCTATTTATGCCACGATTTTCAACAATAAGGACAAATATCCGTATGAGCAAGAAGAGCTTTTTAGAGCTGGAGAAATTTTATTTAAATATTTCGTAGGTGTTTTTATCCAAACTTATACTGAAGTTGCACAAGCAGGAAATTTAAATATTGGTTACCGAAAAGAAATTGATTTTTTACTGAAATATTGCTTACTTGAAAAAGCAGTTTATGAACTGGGTTATGAATTAAATTCAAGACCACGCTGGGCTGTAATTCCTTTGACCGGAATTGCCAGTATTATGGAGTTTAATAAAGTGGCAATCGCAAAGTAAAGAATGCATAAAAAAATAATGAAAAATAATAAAATTAAAATGAGTAAAGTACAACCTTATTCCCTTTTTACAGATTTTGACATTGATTTATTCAAAGCGGGAAAACATTTCAGATTATACGAAAAACTTGGCGCACATCTTCTAGAAGTTGATGGAGTAAAAGGTGTTTATTTTGCCGTTTGGGCACCATCGGCACGTTCTGTTTCTGTGGTTGGGGATTTTAATTATTGGATTCAGGGCGAACATCAATTGCAAGTGCGTTGGGATTCATCAGGAATTTGGGAAGGATTTATTCCGGGAATTGAAAAAGGGTCAACTTATAAATATAAAATTCAATCCAACAATGGAGGAATTATCACCGAAAAAGCAGATCCATTTGCTTTATACTGTGAGCATCCGCCACATACAGCCTCAGTCATTTGGGATTTAGATTACAAGTGGAAAGACAAAAAATGGATGGATACGCGTAAAGAACACAATGATTTAGATAAACCTTATTCGGTATACGAAGTACATTTGGGTTCTTGGAAACGCAATTCAGAAGGAAAATTCTTGACGTATTTAGAATTAGCCGAAGACTTGGTAAACTATGTGAAAGAAACTGGATTTACTCACGTTGAGTTTATGCCAATAATGGAATATCCATATGATCCGTCTTGGGGTTATCAGTTGGTTGGTTATTTTGCACCTACATCTCGTTTTGGAAAACCACAGGATTTTATGGTTTTGGTCGATAAATTACACCAAGCAGGAATCGGAGTGATCTTGGATTGGGTTCCATCGCATTTTCCTGATGACGCACACGGTTTAGGATTTTTTGATGGTTCTAATCTTTTCGAACATCCAGACAGAAAAAAAGGCTATCATCCTGATTGGAAAAGTTTGGTCTTTAATTATGGACGAAGTGAAGTACGCTCTTTCTTAATAAGTAATGCCATTTTTTGGTTGCAACATTATCATGCCGATGCACTTCGAGTTGATGCCGTTGCTTCCATGTTATATTTGGATTATTCCAGAGAAGATGGAGAATGGGAACCTAATATTTATGGAGGCAGAGAAAACTTAGACACGATAAGTTTCTTGAAAGAATTCAATGAAGCTGTATATTCCAGTTTTGAAGGAGTTCAAACTATTGCCGAAGAAAGTACTTCTTTTCCAATGGTTTCCAGACCAACTTTCGTTGGTGGATTAGGTTTTGGAATGAAATGGATGATGGGTTGGATGCACGATACATTGGAGTATTTTCAAAAAGACACAGTGTATAGAAAATACCATCAAAACGATTTGACTTTTTCGATGACTTACACTTTCTCTGAAAACTTTATGTTGCCGCTTTCTCACGATGAAGTGGTTTATGGAAAAAAATCCATCGCAGGAAGAATGCCTGGTGACGAATGGCAGAAATTTGCTAATTTACGTTTGCTTTATGGCTATATGTTTATGCATCCGGGAACAAAATTATTGTTTATGGGAAGTGAATTTGGACAAAGTGCTGAGTGGAATTTTGAGGGAAGTTTAGACTGGCATTTATTGCAATATCCTTTTCACGAAGGAATCAAAAAAACGTTAACCGACTTGAATGCTTTGTATAAATCAGAACCTGCACTGCATGAAAAACAATTCAGTCCAGAAGGTTTCGAATGGATAAATTATTCGGACCATCAAAATGCCGTAATGACTTTTATTCGAAAAGGAAACAAGCCAAAAGATGACGTGATTGTAGTTTGTAATTTCACTCAGGTTGTTCGTCAAAACTATCGTATTGGTTTACCAAAAAAAGGAAAACTAACTGAAATTTTCAATGGCGATGCTATTGTCTATGGTGGAAGTGGTGTGAAAAACCCGAATAAATTATCTGTCGAAGCATTTCCTTATGATGGAAGAGATTATTCAATTGAATTACTTTTGCCACCTTTAAGCGTTACAGTATATAAATATTCTTAAATATAATTTTACAAATAATCCCTAAATACATTAAATGCGTATTTGGGGATTATTTTTTTGTTTTTATTTAATATAAACGCTATTTTTTTTAGTTAATAAAGCCAATATTTTTAGAATCTTAAAAAGTATTTGTTGTATTTTTGGCATCAAAATACAGCAAAATTAGTTTATAAAAAAATGATTACAAATACAGAATTAGAATATAAAGGAGATTTGTATCCTACCAAAATAATTTCTTTTAAGCACGAAGTAGATTCCGTTTATTTTTACACAGAAAATAGTATAATTTTAAAAGTTACTGTACTAAGGGACAGTATGATTCGCTTTAGATACACTACAAAAGGATATTTCAGCAATGATTTTTCGTATGCCATTGATAAAAGCCATTCTCACGGATATAATTTTCTTGAAGTAACTGATGAGAAGGAATTTTACCAAATAAAAACGAGTAAGGTACAATGTCGAATTCAAAAAATAGATTTGAGAGTTTCTATTTTAGATTTGAATGAAAATGTTTTATTAGAAGATGAATTGGGCTTTCATTGGGAAGAAAGTTATGAGTATGGAGGCAACATTGTAAAAATGAGTAAGACTTCAAAAGATGGAGAATGTTTTTACGGACTTGGAGACAAAGCAACCCAACTGAATCTAAAAGGCAAAAGGTTAGAAAATTTTGCGACAGATCAATATGCCTTTAGCAAAGATCAAGAGCCATTATACAAAGTAGTTCCGTTTTATATTGGACTTCAAAATAAACAATCCTATGGTATTTTCTTCGACAATACATTTAAATCCCACTTTGATTTTTGTTACGAACGAAGAAATGTAACCAGTTTTTGGGCCGAAGGTGGAGAAATGAATTATTATTTCATTTATGGTCCGCAAATGCATGATGTAGTTACAACCTATACTGATTTGACTGGAAAACCTGAATTACCACCACTATGGGCATTAGGATATCATCAATGTAAATGGAGTTATTTTCCCGAGAGTAATGTAAAAGAAATAACCTCTAAATTCAGGGAATTGAAAATTCCTTGCGATGCCATTTATTTGGATATTGACTATATGGAAGGTTTTAGATGCTTTACATGGAATAAAGAATATTTTCCAGATCCAAAACGAATGGTAGCTGAGCTTGCTGAAGACGGATTTAAAACCATTGTAATTATTGATCCGGGAATTAAAATTGATAAAGAATATTCTGTTTATAAAGAAGCTTTAGAAAAAGATTATTTCTGCAAAAGAGCCGATGGTCCTTATATGAAAGGAAAAGTTTGGCCAGGTGAATGTAATTTCCCTGATTACACCAATCCTGTGGTTAGAGAATGGTGGGCAGGATTATTTAAGGAATTGATTTCAGATATTGGTGTAAAAGGAGTTTGGAATGATATGAATGAGCCAGCCGTGATGGAGGTTCCCAATAAAACATTCCCAATGGATGTGCGTCACGATTATGATGGAAATCCTTGTAGTCACAGAAAAGCGCATAATATTTATGGAACCCAAATGGCAAGAGCTACTTATCACGGTGTGAAAAGATTTTCTTATCCAAAAAGACCTTTTATTATAACTCGATCTGCTTATTCTGGAGCACAACGCTATACCTCCTCTTGGACAGGAGACAATGTGGCTTCTTGGGAACATTTATGGATTGCCAATATTCAAGTGCAACGAATGTGTATTTCAGGAATGGGTTTCACAGGTTCTGATATTGGTGGATTTGCAGAACAACCAACTGGAGAATTATATGCTCGTTGGATTCAATTAGGTGTGTTTCATCCTTTTTGCAGAACGCATTCTTCTGGTGATCACGGCGATCAGGAACCTTGGGCTTTTGACGAAGAAGTTATTGACATCACCCGAAAGTTTGTCAATTTAAGATATCAATTATTGCCGTATTTGTATACTATGTTTTGGCAATATATAGAAGAAGGTATTCCTATGTTGAAACCTTTAGTTTATTATGATCAAGAAGATATTCAGACCCATTATCGAAATGATGAATTTATTTTTGGTAACCAAATCTTAGTTTGTCCTATTCTTGAACCAAATTCTTTAGGAAGAAGAATGTACATCCCTCGTGGCCAATGGTATAATTATTGGACTAACGAATTGATTTCTGGAGGTAAGGAAATTTGGGTTGACACTAAGTTTGATCAGATTCCAGTTTTTGTAAAAGCGGGAGCCATAATTCCTAAATATCCAGTTCAACAATATGTTGGCGAATTAGAATTTGATGAGTTGACTTTGGATTTATATTTCAAAGAAGGCAAGGAAAAATCAGTGGTTTATGAAGATGCACAAGACGGTTATGATTATAAAAAAGGAAGATATAGCTTCTTGTCATTCCAAACCATTGGAAAAGAAAAAGAACTTATTATTCAATTGCATAAGGAAGGAAAATACGACACACAGTATTCTAAATATAGAATAAACCTATTTGGATTGCCGTTTAAAGTAAAAGAAATTGAAATTGACAATGAGAAATTTACTTTTGATAGAAAGGCTTTAGAAAAAGAAAATTATTTAATTGTAGACAAAGAATTTACGGAGTTACATATTTTTGGAAAATAGATTTTGACAAAAATTTTGGTATAAAAAAAGGGCAATCTTAATAATGAGATTGCCCTTTTTTATGAAAGCTAATTATTTTTTAATGATTTGTTTGTATACAGTTTTTCTATTTTCGGTTATCATTTTTATGATATAGGTTCCAGGAACTATATTTCCCAATTCTATTTGTTGGTTATTACCAATGCTTTGGAAAGAAACGAGTCCTCCTTTTATGTCAAAAACTCCGGCTTCGCTAACTTTATCTACGGATTCAATTTTTAGAGTTCCATATGTAGGATTTGGATATAGAATAAAATCATCTTTTAAAATTGCTTTATCAGAAATTGATAAAGGGACATTGTTATAGCTAGAATCAAACCATTTGTCTGCGGTAATTCCAGTTAAATCAGGGCTTTGAATGTTGCCGGCTTCGTTTCTGAAAATTACATTTACAGAAGTTACTCCTGTAAAAGTATATTTATACCAGCCATTGGTATCAGCTGTCATCGCAATTGAATGTGCCCAATCGATAGTTGGAACCGCACCAGTAGGAACCGCCGACCAATAATAGATTTTTGGAATTCCCCAACTGGTTAAAGGTTTGAAATAGACTGTAATCGGGCTAATGTTTCCTATAGAAAACTTTTGAGTTGCTGTGCTTTGGTTTCCATCAGCATCAACAGCTAAAATATTGAAAGTTGTTGTTGACGTGATGTTAATAGTTTTGGTCGAAACAAAACTTGAAGACAAAGTTGTTGGAGTACTTCCATCGGTAGTATAATATACTTTTGGGCTTGGATCATTAGAATCGGTTGCGGTAATTATTACATCGATAGGAGTTGCAGAATAGTTTGATGCTGGTAAAAAAGCAATTTTTGGAGCAACATCTAAATTTTTTCCTACCCAAACATGCTGAATTTTCGATTTGGTAATATTTCCATTATTATCGGTAACTTCTACATAATAATCCAATAGTTTTTCAGATATTCCAGCAACTTCAGCATAATATTGATTTGCAATAACGGTAGGCAACATATATAAATTTGCTTGTGTATTACTAGTAATGTTTCCTTTTGGAAAAATCCTTTCTGTCATTGGCAAAGTTACCCAGGTTCCAACTTCGCTTCCTCCAGCATAGGTTTCATTGTGGTTAGAATTAAGATTATTTTTGCCGTCAGTATCAATTCGATATTTTAATTCTGATTTTTGAACTCCACTAACATCATAGGCAAAAGTATAAACGGTAAAATCAGCAGAATTCAGAAATTCTTTATAACCATAAGGGGCTCCATATCCTTTTTCACCAGGATTATAAGGCCAACGTTGAGGAATAAACACAGAAGGTTTTGTGTTGTCAACTCCGGGATTGGCATCTAATGTTGGTTTAGCAAACTGAACACATCTATTTACGGCAAGTGTAGTTTTTATTTCAAAATCTTCGGCTAGACCATAATAAGCATTTCCACTATCGTAACTAGCCATCAAGAAATGCCAAGCTTTTTCTGCGGGACTAATTGCTGAAGTTGGACTTACAATTTCACTTATTCGAAGATTATTTCCTTCTAATTGTTCGGCCATTATTACGTGGTTTTCACCAGCGGTAGTAATAGCTTGGTTCATCATATCTTCTGTCCAACCATTTGGATTGAATTTATAATTAGAATCATAAAAAGGCCAAAGCCAGTTAGCAAATTGTGGATGTCCAAAATCACCATCGGCATTTACCCAAGCTCCATCTTCTACATGAACTACTTCGGTGTCTGATATTGGATGATCTTTTAAATATTGCGGAATTGTAGTTGGAACATAACCAAGATTTGCTGCAGCATGAGAAAATCCTGTAACAGATTCATTATAATAAGATGATCCTCCGCCCCAAGCATTGTCTCCGTCATGAGCAAATAATACTAGTGGTGGCCTTGGAGATGTAGAAGCTTGAGCAGCAATAGGAGCAATCAAGTCGGTTCCAATGGCGGCATATCCGTCTTCATAACTTTCATAATCCGCCATTGGCACAACTGTAATTTTATATTCTTGTGCGGTTTCAGGATCTATATATTTACTTTTATAAGGCATATAGCAATATGGAACTGCAAATTCACCACCGCGAGCATCTTTCTGGGCAGAAAACCAAGTATTTCCTTTGGTATCCACTTGATCCGCTTTGTTTGGGTAATCACACATTGAACCTCCAGAACCTGCTTTTATTGGATAATCTGAAAGTGTTCGAGCCAAATGGCTATTAGCAATCACAGACCATTCTATACCACATTCTGTTAGAGTTTTGATTATTCTTTCGGAAAAGGCGCATTCTGCAGGCCAATATCCTTTGGAATCATGTGTTCCAAATAATTGTGCTGAATAATATTGATGTGCTTTTATTTCTTTTTTCAAGGCTTCATCACTCAATAAGGGAGAAAGTGCGTGGTGCATAGTAAAAGAAACCATTTCCATTCTTGGGAAATTACCTGAAGTTTTCCAAGATTTTGCATCTTTTATGTTTTGAATCCAAGTATTTGAATAGCCCCATTGATTGGCTTGTGCCAATGAGTTTACATTTTCTAGCAATGAACCGCCATAAGTGATTTGAGCCCCAGATTCGGGTAAATCTTTTATTGAACTTATTGCATTTTTTGGAGCATATTGATAGGCTGCAACTCTATCTCCTGTACTGAAGATGGAATACAAATCATTAGTAGGATGCGGTAAACC
Organism: Flavobacterium psychrophilum; assembly: GCA_945874225.1. GTDB lineage: Bacteria > Bacteroidota > Bacteroidia > Flavobacteriales > Flavobacteriaceae > Flavobacterium > Flavobacterium psychrophilum_M. Next base: position 36,478 of record CAMCFT010000028.1, on the reverse strand, counting down.
ATTAACATCATTATTAGCACCAGAATTTTTCATGTCCTGAGATTCTTTGACAATTTGGTAACGATTTGGATTTAGGACACTAATATCACCCCAATAAGTTGGCTGGTGTAAATGCCATAAATAGGTTGTATGTACTTGCGCTTGAGAATTGATGAAATTAGTAAAAATGATAATTAGTAGGAGTATTTTGTTTTTCATAATGACGACTATTGAAATTTTTATTACTTTGGGCTTATAAAGCTATTAAAATTAAATCATTAGTTTTATACATAATTTCTACTAACTCAACTATTTCGTTATAGTGTTTAAAACTTTATATTTAACAAGTTTAATTAATACAAAAATCCGTTCAAAAATTGTTTTCAAACGGATTGTGCAGTTATAAAAAACAACTATTTTATATCATAGAAATAGATTTGGTTTCAAGAACTCCAAGTTCAATCATACATTCTTTCATCATTTGATAAGTACGCTCAATATTGTTGTCTAACCCAATTGAAAAACGAATTAACCCATCTGTCAATCCTATTGCTACTTGTTCTTCTAATGGAATTTCGCTGGATGTTGAAGTTCCAGGCGTGCTAAATAAGGTTTTATAAAATCCTAAACTAACGGCCAAATAGCCTAATTTTCTGCTTTGCATCAGCTCCATTAATTCATTGGCTTTGTCCAAAGTTCCAACATCCAAAGTCATCATTCCGCCAAAACCATATTCGGGATTAATCATACTTTTATACAAATTATGACCGGAATGACTTTTCAAACCTGGATAAACAACCTTCAATCCGTCTTTTTCGAAACGCTCCGCCAGATACAAAGCGTTATTACTGTGTTGTTTCATTCGGATATGCAATGTTCTCAGATTTTTCATCACGCTAGCCGAGCGTAAACTATCCATTGTTGGACCAAGAAGCATACTCGCACCATTATTCACATTCTTCAAACTATCAATGAATTCTTGTGATGCACAAGTCACGCCACCCAGAGTATCACTGCTTCCGTTGATATATTTTGTCAAACTGTGGATAACAATGTCGGCTCCTAATTTTGCAGGAGAAACTGATAAAGGTGAAAAAGTATTGTCGACAACCAGTTTTATATTGTGTTTTTTTGCGATTTTGGCCAAATTTGCAATATCAGCGATTTCGAGCAAAGGATTACTCACAGTTTCACAATACAAAACTTTGGTATCAGGCGTAATTGCTGCCTCAACTTTATCCATTTTTGTAATGTCAACAAAGGTAGTTTTGATACCTAATCTTGGACTGAAATTCTTTAAAAAAGCATATGTTCCTCCATAAATTGTTCGGCTTGAAACAACATGATCACCCGAGCCACATAGTTGTAAAAGAACAGGAGTAATCGCTCCCATTCCTGATGCTGCAACATTAGCGGATTCAGTTCCTTCCATTGCGGCCAATGCTTTACCTAAATACAAATTACTCGGTGAGGAATGTCGAGAATACAAATAGCAGCCATCGGCATTGCCTTCAAATGTATCGAACATCGTTTTTGCAGACAGAAAAGTATAAGTTGAACTATCTGAAATAGAAGGATTTACTCCTCCAAATTCTCCAAAGTATTGTAAATCTTGAATATCATCTGCTGGATTGAATTTCATAGGTATGGTTTTTTAGTGTTTGTATATCAAAGTTCTAAATAATTAGACTTAAAATCAATACTATTGTTATTTTTTAGATTTTAAAACTGAAATATATAATAATATTAAATTTATTTTCTAAATTAGCTCATAAAATCAAATTATTTTAGTTTTTATGTCAAATCTTAAATCTTAAAACAAATGACTCTTGATTCCATCGATAAAAAGTTGCTTTTCCTGTTGCAAAGTGATTGCAAAAAAACTACTAAGGAATTGTCTCTAAAACTTAACCTTTCAGTTACTGCAGTTTATGAACGCATCAAGAAACTCGAAAGAGAAGGTGTTATAGATAAATATGTTGTCTTGGTTAATCGTTCGAAAGTCGAAAAAGGATTTGTGGTTTTCTGCCACATCCGGCTCATTCAACATACCAAAGAATTTCTAACCAAATTTGAAAGCGAAGTCATCAAGCTCAAAGAAGTGCTGGAATGTCACCATGTGAGTGGCGATTATGATTATATCTTAAAAATTTTGGTAAAAGATATGGAGGCTTATCGGGAATTTTTGGTCACGAAACTGACCACTTTGGAGCATATTGGAAGTACGCACAGTACCTTTATGATTAGTGAAGTGAAAAACACAACAGTAATTGAAATATAAAAATTGATAACTAAAAAGGAGTAATTCGTTACGAAATCTTTAATTTTTTAACTTTAACTTCAAACAAAAAAACTTAATTTTGCAACTCTAAAATAAAAACACACAAACTATGAGTTCATTTGACGTAGTCATTATAGGTTCTGGCCCTGGAGGATATGTATCAGCGATTCGTTGCGCACAGCTAGGTTTCAAAACTGCTATTATAGAAAAATATTCCACACTTGGAGGGACTTGCTTAAATGTTGGTTGCATTCCATCAAAAGCATTGTTGTCATCCTCACATCATTATAGCGAAATTGCCCATTTTTCTGACCACGGAATTGAAGTTTCTGGTGAAGTGAAAGTAAACTTGGAGAAAATGATTGCTCGTAAACAGGCTGTTGTGGATCAAACCTCGGGTGGTGTAAAATTCTTGATGGACAAAAATAAAATCACGGTTCTTGAAGGTTTGGGATCTTTTGTAGATTCAACTCATGTGGCTATTGCCAAATCGGACGGAACTTTTGAAACTGTTGAAGCTGCAACCATTATTATCGCAACAGGTTCTAAACCATCTTCGTTGCCATTTATAAAAATAGACAAAGAAAGAATCATAACTTCTACCGAAGCATTGAAATTAAAAGAAGTGCCAAAACACCTTGTTATTATTGGTGGAGGTGTTATCGGAATCGAATTAGGTCAAGTCTATTTAAGATTGGGAGCGCAAGTTTCTGTAGTGGAATTTATGGACAGAATTATTCCAGGAATGGATGCTTCATTGTCTAAAGAATTGACCAAAGTCTTGAAAAAACAAGGAATGAAATTCTATGTTTCCCACAAAGTTAAATCGGTGGAAAGAAAAGGCGATAATGTAACGGTTCAAGCCGAAAATGCAAAAGGAGAAACTATTACTCTTGAAGGTGATTATTCTCTGGTTTCTGTTGGTCGTCGTCCATATACAGACGGTTTGAATGCAGATAAAGCGGGAGTAAAAATTTCGGACAGAGGACAAGTAGAAGTTAACGATCATTTACAAACTAATATTCCTAATATTTATGCCATTGGCGATGTAGTTCGTGGTGCAATGTTGGCACACAAAGCGGAAGAAGAAGGAACAATGGTTGCCGAAATCATAGCTGGACAAAAACCACACATTGATTATAACTTGATTCCGGGAGTTGTTTACACTTGGCCAGAAGTAGCTGCCGTTGGGCAAACAGAAGAGCAATTGAAAGCGGCTGGAGTAGAATTTAAATCAGGAAGCTTTCCTTTCAAAGCATTAGGAAGAGCAAGAGCCAGCGGAGATTTAGATGGTTTTGTTAAAATCCTTGCGGATGCAAAAACGGATGAAGTTTTGGGTGTTCATATGATTGGTGCTCGTTGTGCTGATTTGATTGCCGAAGCGGTTACTGCAATGGAATTCAAAGCATCTGCCGAAGATATTTCGAGAATGAGCCACGCACATCCCACATTTGCTGAAGCAATAAAAGAAGCGGCATTGGCAGCAACTGATAATAGAACATTGCACGTTTAATTAAAAATATAATTTTTTTATAAAAGTAAAACCCGTTCTTTCGAGCGGGTTTTACTTTTATTATAAGTTCAAATTATTTGCGTGAAAACAAACTTTTGTAATTATCCCAATGTTTATAAATTAAAAAGAAGTTTCCTAAAAACAAGAATATAGCAATTGGCATAGCTTCAGGTGTCAGGTAATAGTCAAGAAATAGGATGTTCAGTATAATAGGTAAAATTAAAATACTTGCCAGAGTTACATACAAATCAAAGATAAATGCTAACCCACAAAGCAATTCTACAAATTTTGCCATAGGCATTATATATTCTGAGGATACAACGCCAACATTGAAAGCTTTGAAGTCGCCATTAGTTACAGGTTCTGGCATTAGTTTCAAAAAATAACCAATAGCTACAATCAGAAGCAAAAGCCCAATTAAAGTTCGGATAATAATAGTAACAGTTTTCATAATTTACGGTTTTAGGGGTTAATTATACTATAAATGTAAAGAAAATTTAAAATAAATTTGTCGTAATTTTGACTTTTTTAAAACATTTCAGCACTTTGAGAACATCAATTGTAAAAAACATAGGAAATTTAACTCAGTTCAAAAAACAGTTATTGAATTGGTCGCAACAATTTCGAGAAGTAGTTTTTATGGATAGTAATGATTATCCGCAGAAATATTCCAGTTATGATTGTATCCTTGCTGTTGATGCTTTTACGGCAATAAAAACAGATTATAACAACGCTTTCGAAGACTTAAAACAATATCAGCAAGCTACTAAAGACTGGCTTTTTGGTTATTTATCCTATGATTTAAAAAACGATATTGAGATTTTAAATTCCAATAATTTTGATGGATTGAATTTTCCGGACTTGTTTTTCTTCCAGCCAAAAAAGTTATTTCTTTTAAAAGGGAATGAACTTGAAATACAATATCTCAATATGTGTGATGATGAAATTGAAGCAGATTTTGAAGAAATCAGATTGCAGATTGCAGATTGCAGAATGCAGTTTGTCACACCGAGCGCAGTCGAGGTACAACAACGAATTTCAAAAGAAAATTATCTCGAAAAAACATCAAAAATTCTAGAGTATATTCATCGTGGCGATATTTATGAAGCTAATTTTTGTATGGAGTTTTTTGCTGAAAACGCGATTATCAATCCATTGGAAAAGTTCCTTAAACTAAACGAAATTTCTAAACCACCGCTAGCTGTTTTTTTTAAAAATAATAAGCAGTTTTTGCTATGTGCTTCACCGGAACGCTATTTAAAAAAAGAAGGAGAACTGCTCATTTCGCAACCTATAAAAGGTACTGCTAAAAGATATCTAGATCCAATTGAAGATGAAAAGTCTAAAAATCAATTGGCTTCTGACCCAAAAGAACGATCCGAAAACATAATGATTTCTGATTTGGTTCGGAATGATTTGTCTCGAACAGCCCAAAAAGGTTCTGTGAAAGTCGAAGAATTATGCGGCATTTATTCCTTCGAACAAGTGCACCAAATGATTTCGACGATTACTTCAAAATTAGACAGTCAATATTCTGTAATTGATGCCATTAAAACGACTTTTCCAATGGGAAGTATGACGGGAACTCCCAAGTTTTCAGTACTAAAAATTATTGAAGAACTCGAAGAAACAAAAAGAGGATTATATAGTGGAGCTGTTGGTTATTTTTCTCCAACTGGCGACTTTGATTTCAATGTTGTAATCAGAAGTATTTTGTACAATCAGGAAAGTAATTATGTATCGTTTTCCGTAGGAAGTGCTATAACGTCTCAATCTGTTCCCGAAAAAGAATATGAAGAATGTTTACTCAAAGCAAAAGCAATGCACGAAGTTTTGAGTTAAATTCAAATCAATTGACTAAATTTGAATATGCAACAGAAATTCCTAAGCCATATCAATCAAAACTTTCCCTTTTTAAATGGAAAAAAACTCCTTTTGGCTACAAGTGGTGGTTTAGACAGTATGGTGATGGTCGATTTATTTCACAAATTGAACTATTCTATAGCAATTGCTCATTGCAATTTTCAACTTCGTGGAGTGGAAAGTTTTGAAGACCAGGCTTTTGTTCAAAATTATTCCGAAGTCAATAATATTGAAACATTTGTAACTCAATTTGACACTGGGGCTTTTGCCGAAGATTATAAACTTTCTACACAAGTTGCCGCTCGTGAGTTGCGATATAGTTGGTTTTATGAGCTTTCAGAAACTGAAAATTTCGATTATATTCTTACAGCGCATCACGCTGATGATAACTTAGAAACCTTTCTTATCAATGTCGTTCGAGGAACAGGATTAGATGGTTTGACTGGAATTCCGGCTCAAAACGATATAGTAATTCGTCCGCTTCTGATTTTTTCCCGTCAGGAAATTGAATATTATGCCAAGGAAAATAATATTGAGTGGAGAGAAGATAGTAGTAATGCTTCGGATAAATACTTGCGAAATAAAATCAGACATAATTTGGTTCCAATATTGAAGGAATTAAACCCTGATTTCCTTTCCGCCTTTCAAAAAACACAAAAATATTTGCAAGAATCCAAAACGATGGCCGAAGATGCATCGATTATGATTTATCAGCAAGTGGCAGCCGAAAATGGTGAGGATATTCATTTTGATCTGAACCAATTAAAAAAATTGCCCAATTATAAATCCTATTTGTATCAATGGCTCAATGAATTTGGTTTTTCGGCTTGGGATGATATCTATGATTTAGTTGAAAGTCAATCTGGAAAGCAAGTGTTTTCAAATGAATTTCGATTGTTGAAAAATAGAGATTTTCTAATTTTGAGTCCAATAAATTTTGTGGATGAAAGTGAAGAATATTTTATCAATAAAAACCAAAAAGAAGTTAAATTTCCCTTAAATCTTTCGTTTTGTAAAGTAAATGACATTTCCAAAGAATCAAATACAACTATATTTGTCGACGAAGATAAGCTATGGTTCCCCTTGGTTTTAAGACGCTGGAAAGAAGGTGATTCTTTTCAACCTTTTGGAATGGAAGGAAAATCTAAAAAATTGAGCAAATTTTTTAAAGACGAAAAATTGTCTTTAATAGAAAAGGAAAATGTGTGGCTTTTATGTTCTGATAACCAAATCGTTTGGGTTGTAGGATTCAGACAGGATGAGAATTTTAAAATAAGAACCACAACAAAAAAAATACTTAAAATACAATTGAAATAATGAGGAAAATTATTTTTTTATTAGTTACTTTTTTGGCTTTCGCCAATGGAAATTCGCAAATTCTTGATCCGGTAAAATGGACCACAAAAATCGAGAAGAAATCGGAAAAAAACTATGTACTTACCTTTAATGGCATTATAGAAAATGAGTGGCATATGTATTCTCAGTTTACTCCTGACGGCGGACCATTGCCTTTAGAAGTGATTTTCAATAATCAAAAAGGAAATTTCAATTTGGTTGGCAAAGCCAAAGAAGGAAAAACCACTACCGCTTACAATGATGTTTTTGAAGTTAATGAAACTTTCTTTGTGAAAAATGCCCAAATACAACAAGAGATCCTTTTAATAAACCCAAAGATTTCAAAAATTGAAGTTGCCTTAAATTACCAAGTTTGTAAAGAATCTTGTATCAATTTAGAGAAGAAATTTAGTTTTTTAATTCCAACAGTTTCAAAGACAGGAGTAGAAACTATTAAAATTGATACTGCTAAAATTAGTGCAGTAACTTCAAAACCAGAAGAAATTAAAGATGCTGTTGTCACTGTATCAAAAGCTCAAGACATTCCTTCTAAACCAGAAAAACAAAAAGGATTGTGGTCAATATTTTTTATTGCTTTCTTCTCAGGGTTTGCCGCTTTGTTGACTCCTTGCGTCTTCCCGATGATTCCAATGACAGTAAGTTTTTTTACCAAACAAAGTAAAACGAGAGCTACCGGAATTGCGAATGCCATTTTTTATGGACTATCTATAATATTTATTTATGTAGCTTTAGGGATGACGATAACCGGGGTCTTTGGAGCTGATGCTTTGAATGTTTTATCAACGGGCGTTTTATTCAATATTATTTTCTTTATAATCTTAGTATTTTTTGCCTTTTCATTTCTTGGAGCGTTCGAAATTATGCTACCAAATTCTTGGGCTAATAAATTAGATAAACAGGCTGGAAAAACAGGAATTATTGCGATTTTCTTTATGGCTTTAGTATTAGCAATTGTTTCTTTTTCTTGTACCGGACCTATCGTAGGAACCTTGCTCGTTCAGGCTGCATCACAAGGAGGAATTGCACCAATTATAGGAATGTTAGGCTTTTCATCAGCAATTGCAATACCTTTTATGTTGTTTGCTATATTTCCTTCTTGGTTGCATTCTTTACCTAAATCTGGTGGTTGGATGAACTCCGTTAAAGTTTCTTTGGGCTTTTTGGAATTGGCTTTGGCATTCAAATTTTTATCTAATGCTGATTTAGTTTTACAATTGCATTTATTAGAAAGAGAAGTCTTTTTAGCTATTTGGATAGCAATTTTTGGAACATTTGCACTTTATTTATTTGGAAAAATCAATATGCCACACGATAGCCCATTAGAACATATTTCTGTGGGAAGATTATCGCTTGGATTAGTAGTTTTATCGTTTACGATATATATGATTCCGGGACTTTGGGGCGCGCCGTTAAAATTGATAAATGCTTTTCCGCCTCCAATGGAATATAGCGAAAGTCCACTTGGATTTGGTAGTTCCGGAAATAATACTTTGACTGCAGTTTTGCCCGATGGAGCTAAACTTGGGCCTCATCAAATAGTGGTTTTTGATGATTATGAAAAAGGTCTGGCTTATGCCAAAACTGTAAATAAACCTATAATGCTCGATTTTACTGGTTATGCTTGTGTGAATTGTAGAAAAATGGAAAATAACGTTTGGTCTGACGAACGCGTTTTATCAATTTTAAAAAATGATGTTGTACTTATTTCATTATATGTTGACGACAAGCGTGATTTACCAAAAAATGAACAGTTTATTTCTAAAACAACGGGTTCTGAAATTGAAACAATTGGAGATAAATGGGCCGATTTTATGATTTCGAAATATAAAACAAATACGCAGCCATTGTACGTTTTGACTGGTTTAAACGGAAATAGTTTGGATGAAATTACGCCAACAATTAGTTACACTAGTGTTGATGAATATGAAATTTGGCTAAAAACTGGAATTTCCAAGTTTAAAAAATAATATAAAGCTTCCAGCCTTTTTATAGCTTCCAGCCTTTGGAAGGCTGGAAGCTTTGTGAAATTCTTAATCTTCCATTTTACTTAAAATTGCTCGCAGTGTTTCCACTAAAAAAGTTGCGTTTTCTTTGGTAAAACACATTGGGGGTTTTATTTTAAGAATATTGTAATAATCACCCGTTGGATAAATAATTATTCCGCGTTGTTTCATTGCTTCCGAAATCCATAACGCCTTCTGGCTGTCTGGTTTTCTTGATTTTTTATCGGTTACTAAGTCAACGCCTAAATACATTGCGTGACCGTAAACTGCTCCCACACTTTCGAATTCATCAATTAATTTTTCGAGTTCCTGTTTGAGAAAATTCCCGACAATTGCAGCATTTTCCTGAAGTTTTTCTTCTTCGATAACGTCTAAAACGGCATTTGCAATTTGGCACGAAACTGGATTTCCTGCAAAGGTGTTGAAATAGGTATATTTTTTTCGATAAGCATCGGCAATTTTTTGAGTTGTAATCACTGCCGAAATCGGATGTCCATTGCCCATTGGTTTCCCTAAAGTTACAATATCAGGTAAGACACCTTCTTTTTGAAATCCCCAAAAATGACTTCCCATTCGGCCAAAACCAATTTGAACTTCATCGGCAATGCAAACGCCACCGGCTTTGTGAACGTGTTCGTAAACTTTTTTCAAATAATCTTTCGGCATTTCCACACCTCCACCGGAGCCTAATAAAGATTCCGAAATAAAAGCAGCAACTCCACGTCCTTGTGACTGAATATAAGTAATTTTATCTTGCGCATCATTTGCATAAAGTTCTGAAACATTGGGAATATCAGCAGCATATTTCCCTCTAAAAGTATTGGGTTGGATTAAAGGATGTGTGAAAGGTCGAACGCTTTTTGAAGCCGTTGGATTGTCCATTAAATTTGTGCTGATTTCATCAACAGCGGTTGTGTTTCCGTGGTATTCGCCATCAATTACCAAAACATCATTCTGATTGGTGTAGGCTCTGGCCAATCGTAGAGCCAAATCATTAGCTTCACTACCAGTGCAAGTATAGAAAATAACTTGCAAAGATTCAGGGAAATATTTTAATAATCGCTCAGCATAATTGATGTTGTCTTCATACAAAAAGCGAGCATTCGTATTCAATTTTCGGAGTTGTTTTGTAGCAGCATCAACCACTTTTGGGTGAGAGTGACCAATGTGAGCCACATTATTTATGGCATCTAAATACACACGACCATCATCGGCAATTAGATATTGTTGCCATCCTCGAACCAGATTCATAGGTTCTTGATAATAATATTCCTGCGCTTGTTGGATTACTTTGGCTCTGCGATTTTCTAAAGTTTCAGCTTCGTCATTAATAGTAAATTCGGATTTCATTCCTAAAAAAGCGGATGGATTAGGAGACAAAATCTCCCAGCCAGTGCTTTCACTTGGCAAGCAAAATTGTGGAGCAACTCCCGAACTGTCAATTTGAATAAAAACGTGCGAGGGAAAAGGGGAATTTGTATTTTCGACTTCAATTGTACCTAAAGACTCGCCTTGTTTTATAGCAGTTTCTACTTTAAAAGAAGTTTCAATTCCATATAAATAAACATAAAAAGTATCAGTTTTGAAAATACATTTATCATCAATTCTATTTACAAAAGTCAAGTTGGTTGGAGCAAAAATCGTTGTTCCGGCAGGTGCGAAAGCAAAAATTCCCAATGCAATAGTTTTACTTTCTTTTGGATTAGATTTGAAAGGGTTAAGGATAGAAGTTTTGTAGATAGTTTGTCCAAAACCATTTTTCAATAGATTCTTTATGTTCTTTTTGCATTGGTCTAAATTGTTCCAAGCGCCCTCATTGTATATTTCTGAAGATGGGCTAATGTCAATTATATTAGGAATTTCATTATTTTCAAATATTGATTTTATTTTTGCAGTTTTCAAAAAATGCTGAATATTACTATTTTCTTCTATTTCCATTTTGCAAGCTTTAAGGAATAGGGCAGTGGCAAAATCTTGTTTTTCGGAACTCAATTGATGAAACATTTCACGGTCGGCAATGGCTTGTTTTCGCACATATTCATTATCAGGTTCCATAGATAATTGTCTGGCCGAAGCACCTACAATTGTAGCTGAACGCAATTGAATTAATGGATATAATAATTCAATTTCCTCTTTTGTCAAAGGAAAAACTTCGTGGTAGGATTGAATTACTTCATATGCATCGGCAAATGGAGTTGGGCTTCCTGTCATTGCTGATTCCAAGACCATAACAGCCAATTCGCCAATTGTCCAAGATAAACATACATCTCCAAAATCAATAATTCCCTGGATTTTTTTACCAGAATCATCCAATAAAAGATTGTAGCGAGTCAAATCGGCGTGAATTACACTTTTCCGAACTTTAGAAATAGCAGGAATTTTTGCTTTCCAATTTTCCATAATAGACAAAATACTATTTTTTGTCTTTTCATCTTCAACAAAAGTCACCCAGTTTTCTAACAAGGATGCTGATTGTTGTAAGTCCCATTGTATTGGTCGTTCCGCAGCTTCGTGAGAAAATGTTGCAAGTTGTTTTGAAAGATTACCCACAAATTCCCCCATATTTTGTAATAAATCTTTCGAACGAAAAGGAACAGTTGAAAGCATTGTTCCTTCTAGGAAATTTAAAACTCTCCACCAATGTGATGCTACGAAAATCATTTGTTTTCCTTCTTTGGAGAGAATTATTTTTGGAATAGCATCGGCATAAAGATGTTCGACTACTTTGTTTTGGAGGTCAAGCCAAGATTCTGGTGTTTCAATATTGGCAATTTTCAGTACAAATTTTTCTCCAATGGAATTCCGAACCAAAAAGTTTTGGTCAAGATAACTGTCTAATGGTTTTAAAATTTCTGTAATTCCCCATTCTTTTTTCAAAATAGTAAGTGCTTCTGCTTTAGAAAAGGTTGGACAAGTTGCAATACTCATATTGAATTTTATTTATAGTTAGTATATAAAAAGGTATTTTGTATTTAAAACCATAAAATAAAGCATTATTTGTTGATTTTACAAATTGTTTGATTATACTTTGTATAATTTACGATAACAACAAATTTTGTTACTTTGTAAAAAAGGTTATTGTATAAAAAAACACGCTAAAAACGAATTTTTAGCGTGTTTCAAAAATTAAATAAATGGTTTTTTTATAAGTATTCTCCGTGTTGAGAAATGTCTAATCCTAATTCTTCTTTTTCTTCAGAAACTCTTAATGGAGTAATTTTATTTACAATAAAGAATAAAGCATAAGAAGCAGTGAAAGCAAATGCAGAAACTAGAACTAATGCTTTCAATTGAATTAAAAACAAAGTAGCATCACCATAAATTAAACCTTGGTTATCTCCTACAATTGCATTTACAGATTTTGAAGCAAATACTCCAGTCAAAAGCATACCAACCATACCACCAACACCGTGACAAGCAAATACATCTAAAGCATCATCAATTTTACCTTTAGGGAAATTGCTTACCACTAGGTTACTTACAATACTGGCAATAAAACCAATGGCAAGTGCTGATGGAATTGTCACAAATCCTGCTGCAGGTGTAATAGCAACTAATCCAACAACAGCTCCGATACAAGCACCCATTGCAGAAAGTTTATGTCCAAGAATTTTGTCCAAAAACACCCAACCCATTGCAGCAGCAGCAGCAGCAACTGTTGTAGTTCCTAAAGCTTGTGCAGCAAGACTTCCTGATCCAACAGCAGAACCTGCATTGAAACCGAACCAACCGAACCATAATAAACCCGTTCCTAATAATACATAAGTAATACGAGCAGGGTTTGATTTTTCTGATTTTCTTTTTCCTAAGAAAATAGCGCCTGCAAGAGCAGCCCAACCAGCACTCATATGTACTACAGTTCCGCCAGCAAAATCTAATACTCCCCATCCGAAGAATATTCCATCAGGATGCCAAGTCATATGACACAATGGAGCATAAATAAATATTATGAATAAAACCATAAATAGTAAGTAAGCCCAGAAACGAACGCGTTCTGCAAAAGCTCCTGTTATTAAAGCCGGTGTTATGATTGCAAATTTTGCCTGAAATAAGGCAAACAATATAAAAGGAATTGTTGGGGCTAATTCCCAAGCTGTTGTAGAATTTACACCATTAAAAAACATGTTAGAAGTTGGGTCTCCAATAAAACCACCAATTGATGGTCCAAAACATAATCCAAATCCAACTACAACCCATAGCACAGTTACAATAACCATAGCCATAAAACTTTGTAGCACAGTACTAATTACATTCTTTTTACCTACCATTCCACCATAAAAGAATCCAAGTCCTGGAGTCATTAATAATACAAGCCCTGTAGCTGTTAACATCCAAGCAGTATCTCCAGTATCTAATTTTAGGGCAACGATGTGAGCTCCTAATGTTGTACTTTCTGGAAATAAATAAATTGAAAAAATGGATAATACCAGAATTGTGATTAGAATCACACTTAAAATAATCTTTCGCATAATTTTAGTTTTTAGTTTTAAATTTTGATAAAAGTATAAAATGATTTGACATACCCATAAAATATTTCACATAATGAGTCATTTTTATCAAATTTATATTTTATACCCCATAATTTATGGGGGTGTGTAAAATAAATTACTAAAATCTTTAATTTGTTAATGGGAAAATTTAAAAATTTGAATTTAATTGTGTCAACAATTGTTCTAAATCTTGTGTAGTGTGATTGGAAGTTATGACAATTCGATTAAGTTTTCCCGAAGCATTAGTGTATTTGAAAGAAGTAGTTATGATTCTGTTTTTCAATAATTTTTTTGAAATAGACTCCTCTTCAAAATATATAATAGGATAGGCAGCATCGAAAATAAATAATTCTCTATTTGTAAAATAGGTATCTATATAAGATAGATTTTGTTGTAATTTTTGTTGTTGAGAAAGGTAAACTTCCTGTGCATTAATATAAGTTTCTAAAAATGCAGGATTCATTCCTGCAGCTCCAATAAAACAATCCAGATTGCGAATTTCTGAAATAAAATGCTTGTTGCCAGCAATGACACCACCCGAAATTCCTACTGCTTTACCTAAAGAAGCAATCCTAATAATATTGATATTTTCTTTTTTAAGAGAGTTTTGCCATTTGTTTTCAATGATTCCCAAACTATTAGATTCATCAATAACCAAGTTGATTTTCGTTTCTTTTGGAATCGTGAGTAAGAGCTGCAAATCTATTGGTGCGACATATTGGGAAGGAATCGAGTCAGTTAAAACACTAATAGTTGAAATGTTTTCATTAAATATTTTTGAGTTTAGTTCCCCATTTACTAGTATAGGTAAGCTTGGAGGATTCATTAATGCGGGATGAGCATCTGGAAAATGAAACATTGCATCGGTAGTTTTTGAAAGATGTTCAACAACTAATTTTCCAGCCAGCATTCCTGAGGAAACAGTCAAAGCTGCTTCAGTGCCAATATTTTTTGCCAATAACCTTTCTGCAGTTTCGTAAATCGAAAGTTTGATATTTGAATTTCGAGAACTTCCATAAGTTGTTCCCCATTTTTTGATGCTTTCAAATAGGATGTTTTGGAAGTCTTTATTAGTAGACATCCCCAAATAATTGGTTCCACCAAAATATAAATATTCTACGTCGTTAACGAGTATTATTCGATCTGGAAATTCATTTACAATCATTATTTAGAAATTAAAGTAACTCCAGTTCCATTTAATTCGGAGTATTTGATGATACCGTCATGAATTGTTATGCCAGTTGCAATGTCTTCGGCCAATAATAATGCACCATCCATATCAACAAAGTCCAGTTCTGGTAATAAATGAGCAATTGCCGAAATTCCTACTGTTGATTCCGTCATACAGCCTACCATTGTTTTCATACCTAACTTTTTTGCCTGTGAAATCATCCTTCTGGCCGAAGTAAGTCCGCCACATTTTACTAATTTGACATTGACACCGTGAAAATGATTGTGACATTTGGCTACATCTTCTTCAATAATACAGCTTTCATCAGCAATTATAGGCAAAACAGAATGTGTAAAAACTTCCTTATGACCTTCCCAATTATCTGCTTTTAAGGGTTGTTCCAAGAATTCAACACCCAATTTTTTCAATTCAACAGCATTATTTATAGTTTCAGAAACTGTCCAACCACAATTAGCATCAATTCTAAAAATGGCATCGGTGTGTTTTCTTAATTCAGTAACAATGGCAATATCTTCTTTGGTTCCAAGTTTAATTTTATAGATTGGCCAAGGCAATTCCTTCATTTTCGAAACCATTTTTTCGATGCTGTCTATACCTATTGTATAATCGGTTTTTGGATTATTATTTATGGAATAACCCCATAATTCATAGAGTTTTTTTTCTTTTTTGCGAGCATACAAATCATTGTAGGCGATGTCCAAAGCGCAAAGCGCAAACATATCATGTTGCAGAAATTGATGGGCTATATGCCAAAATTCTTCAGGTGTTTCGTTAGTAACACTTTCGATAAATGGTATTATTTTTTCCAAATTATGTTTCATCGAATCTACCGTAATTTTATAATAAGGATTTGACGTAGCTTCTCCAAAACCTGAATAACCTTCACTTTGTAATTCTACAATTAACGAAGGTTGAACATCATATGATTCTCTTGAAATGGTAAAAGTATGTTTTAACTGAAGGTTGAATGTTCGGAGTATTACTTTCATTTTTATAACTATTTATGGAATAAATTAATAATTTGTAACAAAGGAAATTAATATAAATTGGTTTGCAAACTAAAAGGAGAAGTAAATTTACTTTTGAAAGGAAATTTAGATTAAATTTAGAATTAAATTAAATGATTCTAGTTTTGGAGATTTTATATTTTTTCTAATCTCTTTAGGTTTAATTCCTTGTAGCTCTGCTTCGGTTTTTTTTGCCACAGATTGCTTCGCCTATTGGTTCTGCCCCGAGGTAGTTTATTCTACTGATTAAACACTATTTAATAAGACTTAAGGAAAAGTAAATCTAAAACGATTCCTTTTTAATAAAAACATTAGATTGTTATGGACAAAGAAAAGATAAAATGGGGAATTATAGGTTTAGGTAATATTGCTCATCAATTTGCCAAAGAATTAATGCTAATCGAGGAGGCTCAACTTACCGCAGTAGCTTCAAGAAATATAGAAAAGGCAAAAGAATTTGCTGAAAAGTACAATTGCCCAAAAGCTTATGCTTCTTATGATGCCATTATGAATGATGCCGAGATTGACATATTATATATTGCCACTCCTCATGATTCCCACGCATCTTTAACTATAAAAGCGTTGCAGAATAATAAACACGTGCTTTGCGAAAAACCTATCGCATTAAACTATAATGATGCTCTTCGGATGATTAATGCATCGAAGGCAACCAATAAATTTTTTATGGAAGCCTTTTGGACAAGATTCAATCCTTCGTTTCAGGAATCTTTTTCTAAAATTAAAAAGGGCGAAATAGGAGAAGTCAAATACATTAATGCTGATTTTGCTTTTAAAGTTGAAAAACTCGAAGGTAATAGAATGACAGACATAAAATTAGGTGGAGGATCGCTTTTGGATATTGGCGTTTATCCCTTGTTTTTAAGTTATATATTGTTGGGAATTCCAACAGAAATACTTGCAAAATCAAATTTTCACCAGTCAGGAGCTGATTTACAAACATCCATGATTTTGCAATATGATAATGCACAAGCTATTTTGCATTCAAGTTTTATTTCTTCGTCAAATATGAAAGCAACAATAAGTGGTACCAAAGGGAGAATAAATTTAAATCCTCTTTGGTTTGAAGCACAATCTTATACTCTGATAAAAAACAATCATAAAACAAAATTTAAATTACCTACCAAAGGCAAAGGATATACATACGAAATAGTGGAATGTCACCAATGCATTAAGGAAAACAGAATTGAAAGCAAATTTTGGTCTCATCAAAATAGTTTAGAGCTTATCAAAATAGTTGATGAAGTTAGAAGCCAAATAGGGTTAGAATATCCTTTATAAAAAACATGAATATTTAAGTGATTTTTTATGATTTCTTAATTCATCAATTTAATTCCAATGTTTTAATAGTTACTTCTGATGATTGTAGGATTTTTTTTTAAATATTTCATTCAAATAGCCGAAATATTGAAATGTTTTCTATAATTTTAAGAACAAATAAATACAGATGTTAGTTAAAGTTTTTGGTAGTGCTGTCTTTGGGGTCGAAGCAACAACAATCACCGTGGAAGTGAACATTGACAAGGGAATTGGGTATCATTTAGTTGGTTTGCCAGACAACGCCATAAAAGAAAGCAGTTATAGAATTGCAGCCGCACTCAAAAATAACGGCTACAATATGCCTGGAAAAAGGATTACTATCAATATGGCTCCTGCCGATTTACGAAAAGAAGGTTCGGCCTATGATTTAACGCTTGCCATTGGTATTCTAGTGGCTTCCGCCCAAATAAAAGCCGACGAAATTGATAAATACATAATTATGGGAGAGCTTTCGCTCGATGGTGGTTTGCAGCCCATTCGTGGTGCTTTGCCCATTGCCATAAAAGCAAAAGAAGAAGGATTTAAAGGCTTTTTTCTTCCAAAACAGAATGTTAAAGAAGCGGCAATCGTGACGGGTTTAAATGTTTATGGAGTAGAAAATATTCAGGAAGTTATTGATTTTCTAGAAGGAAAAGGAACTTTAGAACCCACAATTATAGATACAAGGGCGGAGTTTTATAAAACATTAGACTTTCCTGAATTCGATTTTTCTGACGTGAAAGGGCAGGAGAGCATCAAGCGCTGTATGGAAATCGCCGCAGCTGGTGGTCATAATATAATTTTGATAGGACCTCCAGGTTCAGGAAAAACAATGCTTGCCAAAAGATTACCCAGTATTTTGCCACCAATGACTTTGCGTGAAGCTTTAGAAACTACCAAAATTCATAGTGTTGCCGGAAAATTGAAAGATGGAGGTTTAATGAATCAACGACCGTTTCGAAGTCCACATCACACGATTTCAAATGTTGCCCTCGTGGGCGGCGGTAGTTATCCGCAACCGGGTGAAATTTCAATGGCACACAATGGCGTTTTATTCTTAGACGAATTACCGGAATTCAAACGAGATGTTCTTGAAGTGATGCGTCAGCCATTGGAAGATAGGGAAGTGACGATTTCTAGAGCCAAGTTTACCGTGACCTATCCGTCGTCATTTATGTTAGTTGCCAGTATGAATCCAAGCCCGAGTGGTTTTTTTAACGATCCTGATTCGCCGCAAACTTCTTCGCCACACGAAATGCAACGCTATTTGAGCAAGATTTCGGGACCTTTATTAGATAGAATTGATATTCATATTGAAGTGACACCAGTTCCTTTCGAAAAATTATCCGAAGATCAAAAAGCAGAAAGTAGCGTCGATATTCGGAAACGAGTTACCGCTGCACGCGAAATTCAAACGGAACGTTTTGTGCAAATGGAAAACATCCATTACAACGCGCAAATGAATACGAAACACATCAGGGAGTATTGCGCTCTTGATGATGTTTCAAAGCAATTATTGAAAACCGCAATGGAACGCTTGAATCTTTCGGCGCGAGCTTACGACAGAATCCTGAAAGTTGCGAGGACCATCGCCGATTTAGAAGCCGCTCCAAAAGTTATTTCTGCACATATTGCGGAAGCGATTCAGTATAGAAGTTTGGATAGAGATGGTTGGTTGGGGTAGTTTCAGATTATATGCTCCGCAAAGTCTCCGACTTTGAGGTAGTGATTTTCGGTTTCCAACCGATTTTGTTTTTGGATTGTTTAATTTTATGTCAGTCACAGACTGACGAACACATCCTCAAAGTCGGAGACTTTGCGGAGCGGGGAAACAAAGGTCTTTAGAAAGAAAATAGTGAAGAATAGCGGGAAATATGTCCTTAAGAAACAAAAAACGTGTGCTCCTAAAAATAAATACAAGTTCTTAGATGAAATTATCTATTGGAACGTCTGTCATTATTTTGTTGTGGACGTCTTGGACCAAAGCTATTATTACTGCTTCTGCTAGAATTATCTGTATTGGGTTTCCTAGGGGTTGAGTTGCGTTGCACTCTTCCTTGACCTTGTTTAATAGGTTCCGTTGAAGCGTTTGGATCTGGCTCAAAACCGGCTATGTTTTCTTTTGGCAATTTCAAACCAACTAATTTTTCTATATCGCGTAAAAAAACAGTTTCGTCTGGACTAAATAGCGAAATGGCTTCTCCGCTTGCTCCAGCTCTTCCGGTTCTACCAATTCGGTGAACATAATCTTCGGGAATATTAGGCAATTCAAAATTAACAACGTGCGGCAATAATGGAATATCCAAACCTCGAGCTGCAATATCTGTGGCGACTAAAGCGGTTAGACTTCCGTTTTTAAAACTGGCTAAGGCTTTTGTTCTTGCTCCTTGACCTTTATTACCGTGAATAGCTGCCGCTTTTATGCCAGCACTAATCATACTTTCAGTTAGCTTATTTGCACCTTGTTTGGTACGGGTGAACACTAAAATCTGTTTCCAATTGCCTTCTGTAATCAGTTTGATTATCAATTCTGTTTTTTTCTCTTTGGCACAAGGATATACTTTTTGGATAATAGCCTCAACTGTTGTGTTTTCTG
Source organism: Flavobacterium psychrophilum (assembly GCA_945874225.1). GTDB lineage: Bacteria > Bacteroidota > Bacteroidia > Flavobacteriales > Flavobacteriaceae > Flavobacterium > Flavobacterium psychrophilum_M. Next base: position 16,881 of record CAMCFT010000028.1, on the reverse strand, counting down.
GTGTGGCTTCAACCTGAACGGGATGGTGCAAAATGCCCATTGCCAATTTCTTAATGTCTCTTGAAAACGTTGCAGAAAACATTAAGTTTTGCCTTTTTGAAGGTAATATTTTCATAATACGTTCAATATCTCGTAAAAATCCCATATCCAGCATACGGTCAGCTTCATCTAAAACCAAAATCTCAACTTTAGACAAAGTAACTAAACCTTGATTTTGCAAATCGATTAATCGACCTGGAGTAGCTACCAAAATATCGATGCCCTGACGCAATTGAGCCACTTGTGGGTTTTGGTTTACTCCTCCAAAAATTACGGCAGAGCGCAAATCTACAAACTCACTGTATTCTTTTATGTTAGCTAGTATTTGAGCTGCCAATTCTCGTGTTGGAGTCAATATTAAGGCACGAATGGGTCTGTGGCTTAGGTGTTTCCCTTGCGATAGTATTTGTAAAATGGGTAGCGTAAAACCTGCTGTTTTTCCTGTTCCTGTTTGTGCTGATGCCAAAACATCTTTGCCTTCTAGGATTGGTGGAATTGCTTTTTTTTGTATTGGAGAAGGTGTTGTGTATCCTTTTTTGCTGATGGCTTTTAATAAAGCATCCGATAAACCTAATGAGTTGAATGACATAAATCGTGTTTGATGAAGTAAACACTATTTATTTTGAGTGCTTCTTTAATTTGGCGCGAAGGTACAGCAAATTTTATAGATGTGGTTTTGATTGCTTATTTTGTTTCATTAGTTCGTTTTAATACGTGCTCATTGTAATTATCACGACTGTGTTTTTGATTCTAAATTATTGGTATTAGAACTTACTTTGTTTGCTTGAATTTATTGGCACGGATTACAGATCCGAGCTATAAAAGATTGTTTGCAACAAACTTGGTTTTAGTAGCTATTTTATAATACAAGATTTTTGTCAATCTTAAATTTATTTATTGGCTATTTCCTCAATTTCATTTGCAGAATCAATTCCAATTATGTTTTTGTAAATTGTATAATTCATTGAATATATAAATGGCATTGTAAAAAGTATACCAATACAAAAACCAAAAATTCCAATTATTGCAGCAATAAGTGATACAATTATTAATCCTAATAGAATTAAAGGTTGTTTTGAAACAATTATCACACTTGATTTTATAGCATCAATAGCATTCAATTTCCCAAAAACAATTAAGGGAACTACCAAGAATGTGAGGAAAGACAGTGTCAAAGAAATTATGGAGCCAATAATGTTAAATCCTGCTAATTCAAGAAGGGTAGAAAGCCCCACATTAATTAATGTGATTATAAATGTTGCAATAAAAATATTCGAAAAATAAGGAGATTTGTAATACGAAAACATCGTTGACACATGAAATTCCTCATCTTTTGCACCACAATCTGCCATTTTAAAAAATCCTGCCAAAAAGGGATTCAACAGCCCGGAAAGCAACAACATACCTGCATTAAGTTGTAATACAATGTCTATTGGTTTCTCTTTAAGTTCTGAAAATTTTTTTAGCTTTTCACTAAACGCTTCCATATTTTCTATCCCAACATAGGAAACCAATCCAGCAAACATTAGAATAAATAGAAATATTAAAAAGAACAAGAGTATTAAACCGGCATAAAGTGCTATTTTTTTATAATTTTCGAAAGCACTTTCGAAAACTGTACCAAAATCAAGTTCGTATCCATTGATTCTTATTTCTTCTATTCTGTCTTTTATTGGCTTCATATTTTGCTATTTGTTGGTTTAATTTAGTATGGTTGTTATATTATATTTTAAAATAGACTTCTTCAAAAGGAACTCTGAATCGTTCTGTAAAAACTCCTTTTTCATCTCGTATGCCACAAGCGATAATCATATTTATTTCTGATGATGATGGTAAATTTAACGCTTTTTTGACCATTAAAGAATCAAAACCCTCCATCGGACAGGTGTCATAATTTATGGCAGCCATACTAATCATAAAATTTTGAGCAGCAAGTCCGGCGCTTTTATGCGCTACAACTCTCATATCACTTTGTCTTGCTTCCCGATAAATGGGTCTAAATATCCCAATGATTTGAAAAGAAATATATTTTATCATTCCCAGAATTCCTAAAAAATCAGAGTAAATTGATGGTACAATTTTTTTATAATAATTCATCGCAAATTTTTCTCTTTTAGAATATTCGGATGCTGGTTTATCTCCATATTGCGATTTTAGAAAGTCAATATTAGATTGCGCTCTTTTTCGCCATAAATCTTTTCTGGCTACAACGACTACCATTTGTTGTGCTGTTTTTGCAGCAGATTGGCCGAAACTTGCTTCTGTGAGTTTATTAAGAATTTCAGGAGAAACAACATGGTAAAATTCCCAAAGCTGCATATTACTGCTTGTCGCTGCCAATGTTGCCAAATGGATGCATTCTTTTACTTTTTGATCATCGATAGGTTCTGTTTTATAAATTCGAACGGAACGTCGGTAATTTATGGCATTACTTACCGTTTTTTCATTGGTTACAACCATTTCAATACTGTTTTAATTGTTGCTAATTTGTCTTTATAGGGAGCATATCGCATTGGTAAATCTAAGAAATTTGATTTTTTTAGAATACTTTTTTTATGTGAAAAAACGTCAAAACTCAAACTTCCGTGATACGCGCCAATACCACTGTGACCAACGCCTCCAAAAGGCAATCTTTTATTCGAGAAATGAACCATCGTATCATTTACACAACCGCCACCAAACGAATATTTTTGAATCATTTGTTTTGAAAAAACACGGTTTTCGGTAAATATATATAAGGCCAAAGGTTTTTCGTATCTGGAAATTACGGTTTCAATATCTGCCTCACTTTCGTAAGCTATGATTGGTAATATTGGTCCAAATATCTCGTCTTTCATAACTTGACTGTCGGCCAATGGCTCTTCCATTAGAGTAGGGGCAATGTAGCAATTTTTGATATCATTTTGTCCTCCAAAAATCACCTTTTCAGGTTCCATCATTTCTACTAATCGTTGCCAGTTTTTTGTATTTACAATTCTTGCGTAATCAGGAGATTCACTAGGATTTTTTCCATAAGCTTTGGTAATTTCTTCTTTCAAATAGCCAATAAAATGACTTTTCATACCTTTTTGAATCAGGATATAATCAGGGGCAATACACGTTTGTCCTGCATTCATAAATTTTCCCCATACGATTCTTTTGGCAGCCAGTTTCAAATTAGCCGTTTCATCAATGATACATGGATTTTTCCCACCGAGTTCGAGTGTCACAGGAGTAAGATTTTCTGCGGCGGCTTTTGCCACAATTTTGCCTACGGCGACACTTCCTGTAAAAAAAATGTAATCCCAACGCTCAGAAAGCAACTTTTGCGATACTTCAACTCCGCCTTCAATGACTTCAACGTGATTTTTATCGAATACTTTCGCGATTATTTTAGCAATAATCTCAGAGGTTTTTGGTGTAAGTTCAGATGGTTTTACCACGACTTGATTTCCTGCTGCAACAGCTGAGATTAAGGGGTAAAGTGCCAATTGAAAAGGATAATTCCAAGGCGCAATTATTAAAACTTTGCCGTAAGGTTCTTTGTAAATATAATCTGTAGAAGGGAAATTTAGAATTGAAGGAAAAACTCTCTTTGGTTTAGACCATTTTTTCAAGTTCTTAATAGTGTCTTTTAATTCCGAAATTACATAACTAGTTTCGGTGAGAACGGCTTCAAATGCTGGCTTTTTGAAATCATCGTATAAAGCCTGAATGATTTCGTTTTCGTGAGTGATAACAGCGTTAAGTAGCTTTATCAATGTCTCTTTTCTGAAATTAATGTTGGTTTTATATTCCATAATTTAAAACTTAAATAAGTCCTAAAGATACATTTTTTTCAAATTAAATGGCATTCCAAATCACATCATTTGGAACCGGAGCAACAATTATTAAATTCTCTTTGGAAACCGGATGAACAAAAACAAGTTTTCGGGCATGAAGATGAATGCCTCCATCAGGATTGCTGCGGTCAAAACCATATTTTAAATCCCCTTTAATTGGAGAACCAATTGCCGAAAGTTGGGCTCTTATTTGGTGATGCCTTCCGGTATGAAGGTTGATTTCCAAGGCAAAATAATTGTTCAGTTCTTTGATGATTTTATAGTCCAAACTTGCTAATTTACTCTCAGGAACTTCCTTTAAATGAGCTTTTGAAGTATTATTTTTTTCGTTTCTTTTGAGAAAATGAACGAGTTTATCTTCCGGATTTTCAGGCTTATTTTTAACGATTGCCCAATAGGTCTTCTGGGTTTCCCGATTGCTAAACAATTCATTCATTCGAGTTAAAGCCTTACTGGTTCTGGCAAAAACTACAATTCCAGTTGTAGGTCTGTCCAGACGGTGAACTACACCCAGAAAAACTTCACCAGGTTTGTTGTATTTGTCTTTGATGTATTCTTTGACCACATCAGAAAGCGGTTTGTCGCCTGTTTTGTCTCCTTGCACAATATCGCCCACACGTTTGTTCACCACAATAATGTGATTGTCTTCGTGCAGAATTTGGAGGTTATTTTTGTCGGATATTATTTTCATCAAATAGAAGACTTCTTTATTTAGTTACAAAAATAGAAGTTTTGTAATTGCTTTGGGTCAAAATCATTTTATCAAGATATATTTTTGAAATTTCTTTCTCCTCTTTCGTTGGAATTACAAAAAATATCTTTTTGTTCAATGTTTGAACAGAATCCAATTGCATTTCAGTTTTTACGACTTGCGCTTTGCCATTGGAATAAAACTGACCCGAATAATTTTTAACTTTCCAATAATAGATTGGTATTTCTTTATTTTCGGTTGTCACTTTCAAATTTTCCAAAAGATATTTATCAGAATTCATTTTATAGTCTAATTTTCCTGTGGCAAAAAGGCCAAAATAAGCAATAAATACTACCACCGGGAAAAATAAAGCAACGCTAATTAATAGTTTTTTTCTAGTAAATTCTTCCCAGAAATAAACCACTAAAAACATAATTGGCATCGCTGATGGAAGAACATAAGTATGTAAAATATTGCTGGAAATAGTAAAAAATAGTGGTGTCCAAAGTGCCCATAATAGCAAGAAGGAAATCCAACTGTTTTTGAAAATGGTTGTTCTTTTTCCCCATAATTTATACAAAACCATTTGGATCCAAGGAAATACAAAAGCAATCAAATAAAGCCAAATCATTCCTTTTGGTTGTGAGTGGCCACTACCGTATAAATCGCCTTTCCATCCAGGTTCTACAAAGCGTTTATAATGTTCTCCAACAATAAAATAATCTAGAAAGCCAGGTGTTTCTTTTTCTGCAAAATAATACCAAGGAATGGCAATTATGGCAGTAATTAGAATCCCAGGAATAATTGAAAATTTAGAAAAAATGGTTTTAAATCTTTTTATATCAAGGCAACACCATAAAAATAAAGGAGGAAAAGTAAGCACCGTAATTAGTGGTCCTTTGGAGATTAATCCAAATCCTAAAGCAACGAAAAACACATAATTCCAATAGGTTTTTGTTTCACTTTTCATCGTTTTCCAAAAGGAAATCATCATTATGGTAATGCAAAATTCTAAAGCGGTGTCAGTTGAAACAACGCCTGTATGAATTAAAAATTCAGGCATTGTCAACAAAATAAAACCAGGTAAATAGAAAGAATACCCTTCTTTTTTGACCATTTTCCCAGCAATAATAATCAGGATTACACTCAGTAAAAAAGAAGGAAAACGAGAGGCAAATTCATTTACACCAAACAGCTCAAAACTTCCTGCAGACAGCCAAGTAGATAAAGGCGGTTTTGCCCAAAACGGAACGCCATAATCTATTTGTAAAACAATCCATTGTTTTGTTTCCTGCATAATTCGGGCAATTTCGGCATAGCGTGCTTCTGTTTTGTCCAATAAAGGAATTGTAGCAGTTAATAACAATCTAAAAATCAAGAGAACAATTACCGAAATGGATAGAATTTTGGAGTTGTTTTTAAGCTTTTCTGAAATCATTTACAATAGATTTGTGTTAGAATTATTCTTTGCAATTTTTTTATATTCTCTATTAATTTTAAACAAATCAAACCAGAGTTTAAAGCCATAAGTGAATTTTACTTTGGAATCTCCTTTTTCGACCCATAATTTCAAAGGGATTTCCAGCATTTTTTCAATCGCTTTTTCCCTTCCGTAAAGGTGAATCATCCTGTAAAAAATTTCTACATCAAACAACCATTTTGAAATAAATTCTTTTTGGAATAACTCCTCCGAAATTTCTCTTGTAAAAAGTTTGCTGCCACATTGAGTATCATAAACCTTGATGTCAAGTATATTTGAAATAAAAGTTGCCACGACTCTTCCTATTAAAAACCGACTGTTTTCACGATCAATTGTAGATCCAATTTTTCTGATTCGGGAACCAAAACTAAAAATTATTTCTCCTTGTAAATGATTCCGAAGTTCAATAAATTCTTCTAATGTTGTAGCTAAATCAGCATCTAAATATCCAATATATTGATGTTTAGAGTTCTTATTGCAATAATTTATTCCTGCTCTGACAGCTTCAGCTTTTCCTGAATTTTTTTCTAATGAAAGAATGTGAATTTGTGTTGGGTGTTTTTCCTTCAATACATTCAACACTTTCAAAGTATTATCAGTAGAGCCATCATTTACAAAACAAATAAATGCCTCAGGATTGTTCTCCAAAAAGTTTGAATATTCATTAATTGAAATACCCTTTTCTTCATTATAACAAGGAATAACAATGCTGGTATCGTGTTGTGTTGACATATTAATGTTTTATTAAAAAGGCAATTTGGAATAAATTTTATAATTGTTTAAATAGACAAAAAAAGAACAGTTTTGTCATTTCGACGAAGGAGAAATCACATTTATTGCTCACGTTAGTTGCTCTCATTATGTGATTTCTCCTTCGTCGAAATGACAAATTTTTCAAAACCTGTAAGGTTTTGAAACGAGGATTAAAAATTAATACTGCTCTTTCTCATTTGGAAAATCCCTCGATTTCACATCCGTAACATATTGACCGATGGCGGTTGTCATTTCTTCGTATAAATTCATATAACGACGCAAAAATCGCGGACTAAATTCATTATTCATTCCTAACATATCGTGAATTACCAAAACCTGTCCATCAACTCCACCACCAGCTCCAATTCCTATAACGGGAATCGAAATGCTTTTGGCCACTTCTTCGGCTAGATGTGCCGGGACTTTTTCGATAACTATAGCAAAACAACCTAATTTTTCTAAAAGTTTGGCATCTTCCACCAGTTTTTCGGCTTCTTGTTCTTCTTTGGCACGAACGGTGTACGTTCCAAATTTGTATATCGATTGTGGGGTTAAACCCAAATGTCCCATAACAGGAATTCCGGCATTCAATATTCTTTTAATGGACTCTTTAACTTCGCTTCCGCCTTCCAATTTTACAGCGTGTCCACCACTTTCTTTCATAATCCGGATGGCAGAACGCAAGGCTTCTTTTGGATCCGATTGATAGCTTCCAAAAGGTAAATCAACCACAACTAATGATCTGTGAATAGCGCGAACCACACCAGAGGCGTGATAAATCATTTGGTCTAATGTAATAGGCAAAGTTGTTTCGTGCCCTGCCATAACATTCGACGCTGAATCTCCCACTAATATTACATCAACACCTGCGGCGTCAACAATTTTTGCCATAGAATAATCATAAGCTGTAAGCATAGAAATTTTTTCTCCATTGGCTTTCATTTCAATCAATGACTTCGTGGTAATTCTTTTGTAATCTTTTTTTGCTGCTGACATTGTTTATATTTAGGGATTGTGATTTTAGACTGCAAAATTAATCAATTAATCTAAAATTAGTAGAGATTACTATTTTTAAAATATCGAATCTTCAATAATAGGCTTTTAAATTGTTAAAATGTTTTAAATGAAGGTTAGTGTCCTTGATTTCTATTAACAAAATTATAATCAACCAAAAATGCAATCATAATTCCAAGAGTGTAAAAACCCAAATCACTCCATAGAAAACCTTGCCCTAATGCATAGTGTCCTAAAGTAGTTCTTCGAATTGCTAATATCCATTCTGCTCTATAAAGTTGTAAAAATTCGATGCAAAAGCAAAAAGTTAAAGCAATTACTGATACCTTAATAAAGCTGTTATTGATAAAGAACAATCGCATACCAAAATAAACCATAGCAGCATATAGTGTGTCTCCAAAAAATATAGGAATTCCATCAATAATTCTGGATAATATCCCCAGTATAATTACAGAAACTATTATAATGAAATATGAAAATTGGTTGTTTTTTATCATAAATTATGACAGTCCACTAGGCAGACTAAATTTTCAGGACTCAAATGCTTTATAAAATTTTGCCACGAATTACAAGAATTTTTTTAAAATTAAAACAGGAATTCGCGGCAATTCGTGTAATTCGTGGCTAAAATAATTCATTAGCTATTGATAAAGGATAGTCAATTCAATAAATTAACAATCTGCCATATTTACAGCCACTGCCAAACCTCCTTCGGAAGTTTCCTTGTATTTGTTGTTCATATCTTTGGCAGTTTGCCACATCGTATCAATTACTTTGTCTAAGGGCACTTTTGCATTTTTTGGGTCGGTTTCTAATGCTAATTCGGCAGCGTGAATGGCTTTTATAGCTCCCATTGTATTTCTTTCGATACATGGAATTTGGACCAAACCACCAACAGGATCACAAGTCAAGCCAAGATGATGTTCCATTGCTATTTCGGCAGCCATTAATACCTGAGCAGGTGTTCCACCCATTAATTCACATAAAGCGGCAGCAGCCATTGCTGATGAAACTCCAATTTCTGCTTGACAACCTCCCATTGCTGCGGAAATGGTAGAACCTTTTTTGAAAATACTGCCTATTTCTCCTGCAACCATCAAAAATTGTTTAATTTCCTTTTCGCCGGCTTTGTGATTCTCAATGACTAAATAATACATTAAAACAGCCGGAATTACACCTGCACTTCCGTTAGTTGGAGCTGTAACCACTCGACCTAAAGAAGCATTTACTTCGTTTACTGCCAAGGCAAAACACGACACCCATTTCAGGATTTGGCGAAACTTCACTTCTGTCAGGCGAATTTGTTCCAACCAAGTTTGGGGCGAATCATAATTGGCTAAGCCAATGAGGTTTTGGTGCATATCAAATGCTCTGCGGCGCACGTTTAAACCACCGGGAAGAATGCCTTCGGAATGGCAACCGATGTACATACATTCGAGCATTGTGTTCCAAATGCGCATTAATTCGTGATGAATTTCAGCTTCGGGTCGCATTGATTTTTCATTTTCGTAAACAATTTCCGAAATGCTTTTGTTTTCTTGTAGCGTGTAGTTTAGCAATTCATCCGCATTTTGAATAGGAAACGGGAAAGCACACTTTATTTGGATTTTCTTTTTGGCATTTATTCGTTCTTCTACCACGACAAATCCTCCACCAATAGAATAGTAAGTTGAAGTGTACTCTTTGTCATCCGCAGTATACCCTGTAAAAGCCAAACCATTGGCATGAAAAGGAAGAAACTTTTTATTGAAAATAATGTCTTTCAAAAAATGGAAAGGAATCGTGATTTCATTTCCGAGGATTATTTCGTGGCTGTCTTGGATTGATTTTACAACTTTTGAAATATTTTCTATTGGAATATATTCAGGATCCTGCCCGCTTAAACCCAGCATTATGGCTAAATCAGTAGCATGACCTTTTCCGGTCAGGGAAAGTGAACCGTATAAATCCACTTTTATTCTGGTTATGGAATGCATCAGTTTTTCATTTCGCAATTCTCCCAAAAAACGTTCGGCGGCTCGCCAAGGTCCAAGCGTGTGAGAACTTGAAGGTCCAACACCAATTTTTAGCATATCAAAGACCGAGATACATTCTTCCATAAGGGTAAATTTCGTAGGACAAATATAGAAGATTGAGTTCTATTATTTTACTGTAATTTTATATATTTACATCTGTATAAATTTTAATTATCGAACAAATGGAATCATCTGAAACGAATTCTTCGAATTTTAATTTTGAAAAAATTGTTGATATTATTATCCGACTTGGTGTTTTGTCAATGCTCTTAATGTGGTGTTTTGATATTTTAAAACCCTTTGTTTTAATTCTGATTTGGTCTGTAGTTATTGCAATTGCTATTTATCCCGTTTATAAATTTTTTATAAAGGTTTTTAGAGGCAGAAAGATTTTGGCAGTTATTGTGCTGACTTTATTTATGTTGAGTGTTATTATAATTCCGAGTGGCCTAATTATGTATTCATTGTATGAAGGCGTGAATCACTTTCGTGAATTATTTCAAGCTGGAGAGCCTTTGATTCCGCCACCTGGAGGAAGTACAGCAGACTGGCCAACTATAGCCAAACCCATCGTTGATTTCTGGCAACTGGCTTCTGATAATTTGCAGGAGGCAATTGTGAAATATTCTGATCAGATAAAAGAATACGGTTCTATATTATTATTTGCATTAGCCGGATTTAGTAAAGGAATTATATCTTTTATTGTGTCGATAATTATTGCGGGTGTTTTATTGATTTATTCTGATTCGTCTGAAGTTGTGACCAAAAAAATATTTGGAAAATTAGTGGGTGCGCAAAACGAAAATTTTACTTCTATAATTGTGCTTACTATTCGAAACGTTGTTAAGGGTATTCTTGGAGTTGCTGTTATTCAGGCAACAATGGCTGGTATTGGTTTTTTTATTGCAGGTGTTCCCTTTGCTGGTTTGTGGACGATTTTGAGTTTAATACTGGCCATTGTTCAGGTTGGAGTTGGTCCAATTGCGATTCCGGTTGCCATTTATATGTTTTCTGTATCAGACACCACCACAGCTGTAATTCTTGCAATTTGGCTGGGAATCACTCTTGTATCAGATAATGTTTTAAAGCCAATTTTATTGGGAAGAAATGCACCAGCACCTATGCTTGTTATTTTTTTAGGAGCAATTGGCGGATTTATCTACAACGGTTTTATCGGATTATTTCTGGGGGCAATTATTCTTACTATAGGGTATAAACTTTTTATGATGTGGTTGGATACTGAAGCTGAAACAGAGAACTAATTTTTTAGTGAACTGCTATCACGCTTACTTTTTCGATATTTATCAGGTGTAATTCGATATGCCTGTCTTTTGCTTTTCGGTGAAATTCACTAATAATTTCTAAAATATCGTAGTCTATCAAACGGCTTTCACTACCGTCAATAGTCAAAATAGTATATTTTGGAACTTCATCTAATGCTTTTCTCAATTTTACTTTATTCAGAAAAGTCACGTTATGGTTGAGTTTTATGTATTGGGTTTCTATTCCCAGTTGCCTTGTTTTGGTAATTTTATATTCTATTTTAAAATTACTCTGAACAATATAATAGATTGAAATCAAAAGCCCAATGCTTACCCCAAGAAGCAAGTCAGTAGAAAGTATGACAACGACAGTAATCATAAAAGGAATAAATTGCTTGCGTCCCAAGCTCCACATATTGCGATATAATTTGGGTTTTGTCAAATTATATCCGGTAATCAAAAGAATTGCTGCAAGACAAGCATAGGGTATTTTGTTTAGTAAAAACGGAACTAACAAGACCGCAAGCAGCAGAAAAAGTCCGTGAGTGAAAGCCGAAAGTTTTGTTCTTGCGCCTGCATCCACATTCGCTGCACCTCTAACCACAACTGCTGTCATAGGAATGGCTCCTAAAAGCCCACAAGTCAAATTGCCAATTCCCTGTGCAATTAATTCTCGATTTACGGGAGTAATTCGGTTGCGCTTGTCTAATTTATCAACAGCTTCAATACAAAGCAAAGTTTCCAGCGTGGCTAGTAAACCAATGAGGATTCCGTCTTTCCAGATTTCAGAAGTGGAAAAAAGTATAGAAAAATCAGGAAAGGAAATGGTTTCAAAAATATTTGAAGAAATAGTTACTAATTGGGTTGGCTTTAGGGAAAAGTCGGAAGCAACATTTGTAAAAAGAATGTTGACAATAATTCCAATAACTACAACAAGTAAAGGAGCTGGAATGAACTTTAGTTTCTTAGCAAAAGGCTGTTGCAGAATAATAAGAACTGCTAAAGAAATTGTTGTAATCAGAATTGCACCTCGGGTAATTTGATGATTGAAATTTTCTATATTTCCAAAAAAGTTGTCTGCCGAAAATAATTGGATAAAACCACTGGTCCAAAAGTCAGGTTTGTCATAACCCAAAGCCAAAGGAATTTGTTTTGAAACCAAAATTATACCTATTGCTGCCAGCATTCCCTTAATTACTGACGAAGGAAAATAATTAGCGATTGCTCCAAGTCTAAACAGACCAAGTAATAGCTGGAATAAGCCGGCAACCATAACAGCAAGCATAAAAAGTTTGTAGTCACCAAGTGAAATGATAGAAGCTGCAACCAGAGTTGTCAATCCCGCAGCAGGACCAGAAACAGAAAGTTGAGAACCACTGATTAATGAAACTATTACTCCTCCAATAATCCCCGAAAGAATTCCGGCATAAAGTGGAGCTCCCGATGCCAAAGCAATCCCCAAGCAAAGCGGCAGTGCTACCAGAAAAACAGAAAGCCCAGCCGGTAAATCGTGTTTAAACCATATAATTCGGTAATATTTAATTGCTCGATTCATTGTTCAAAAAATTACACCCAAAGGTAAAAATTTTAGGTCAGTATCGGCACTTTAAATACGAAAATATGTACAGTTGTAATTTGTAAAATGAGAAGATTTTAGGAAGGAGTTTATACCTAGTTTGCAATAATAGATTTAGACCGACGGCTTAGATGTGTAAAAATAGCTCTCAATACGATAGGCGGATTTGCAATCCGTGCCTATTGCATTATCTGCCCTTTTTTTTAATATTATTGCTTTTTATTTTGTTTGATTGTGTTTATGGGCACGGATTGCAAATCCGCACTATCGGGTTTCGTATAATTATAAAGCTATAAAAGTAGCTGTTTTTGGGAAAATATTTAGCGCATCCACCACAATTTGAGGAGTCGGCGAGGCTAGTTTACGAAGTTTGGTATCCATCCAAGCACCATCTACAGTGATTACGGCGCACAAAACATCCTCTCTATACAACTCGTGAACGATAGACCAGCGCGAACCATCGGCATTCATTTTTGCCATTTTGGTTTGCATTGTGATCACGTCGGCAAGGTTGATTTCTTTTCTGAAAACACATTCCTCCCTAAACAATATGGGGCCAATATGTTCCTTTTGCATTACTCTCAAGGTTAATCCTAATTGTTCCAGGATTTCAACACGATGTTGCGCTCCAAAATCATAATAAACGCTGTGACGCACGTGAAAATTTGGGTCTAAATCTGACCAGCGAAAAGAAAGTTGTTTGCTAAATGTAGCCATTGGGTTTTTTTTTGAGGGCTAAAATTAATAATAAAAGTTGGGATTGCATAGAAAAACAAAGTTGAGAGACTTTTATCAGCAATCTATGGCTCCGCAAAGTCTCCGACTTTGAGGTAGTGATTTTCGGTTTCCAACCGACTTTGTTTTGGGTTTAATTTTATGTCAGTCACAGACTGACAAACGCATCCTCAAAGTCGGAGACTTTGCGGAGCGGGGTTTAAGGGCACGGATTGTAAATCCTATCGGGTTTATTTTGAATTCCAATTCAGTGCTACAATCACTTCATTTTTTCTTTCGAATAGTTGATATGGGGGATTATAACCCAAGAAGCGAAAATCACCATAATAAGAAAGTCCTTTATTCTTTAATTCATTTTCCAGCATAGCTCTATGTTTATCAATACTTTCATTAGAAGCAAAGCCACCAAACTGTATTACTGCAACATATTCTGGTTCTGAAGTTATAATGGATATACTCGAATCATTTGGTTTTGGTAAATTAGTTTGATTGTAAGCTGATGGATTGCAAATCCGCGCTATGCGGATTAGATGTGTAAAAATAGCTCTCGATACGATAGCGCGGATTTGCAATCCGTGCCTATTGCAATTATCTGATCTTTTTTTTAATATTATTGTTTTTTATTTTGTTTGATTGTGTTTAAGGGCACGGATTGCAAATCCGCGCTATCGGGATAAAACCGTTACATTTTAAAGAAAATTAGAAATCGTTCGCTATCGGGTTTTACAATCCGTGCCTATTGCATTATCTGCCCTTTTTTTTAATATTATTGCTTTTTATTTTGTTTGATTGTGTTTATGGGCACGGATTGCAAATCCGCGCTATCGGGATTTTTTACATTTCAAAACTTCAAATTTCCAATCCCAAATCATAATTAAAATGTCATCTTGTCATACCTTTTTGCGCCAATTTTAACATAAACTGACAATTTATTTGGGTTTATTCTATTGGCACAAAGATTGACTATAGCAACTCGAACCGTAAAAATAAGTATTCAATAAAATTAAATATAAATAAAAATGGGTAAAATAATCGGAATTGATTTAGGTACAACAAACTCTTGTGTTTCTGTAATGGAAGGTAGTGAAGCAGTAGTAATTCCTAATTCAGAAGGAAAAAGAACAACACCTTCTATCATCGCATTTGTTGAAGGTGGCGAAATTAAAGTGGGTGATCCTGCAAAAAGACAAGCAGTGACCAATCCTACAAAAACGATTGCTTCCATAAAACGTTTTATGGGTCATTCTTTCTCTGAAATTACAAAAGAAGCTAAAAGAGTTTCTTATTCAGTTGTAAAAGGGGACAACAATACTCCACGTGTGGATATTGACGGACGTTTATATTCTGCACAAGAATTGTCAGCCATGACACTTCAAAAAATGAAAAAAACTGCTGAAGACTATTTAGGTCAGACAGTAACTGAAGCAGTTATTACTGTTCCTGCTTACTTTAATGATGCACAACGTCAAGCTACAAAAGAAGCTGGTGAAATTGCAGGTCTTAAAGTAATGCGTATTATCAACGAACCTACAGCTGCAGCTTTGGCTTACGGTTTGGATAAAAAAGGAAAAGATCAAAAAATTGCTGTTTACGATTTAGGTGGAGGTACATTTGATATTTCTGTTCTTGAATTAGGAGATGGAGTTTTCGAAGTTCTTTCTACAAATGGTGATACTCACCTTGGTGGAGATGATTTTGACCACGAAATTATTGACTGGTTGGCTGCTGAATTTTTAACTGAAGAAGGTATTGATTTACGTTTAGATCCAATGTCTTTGCAACGTTTGAAAGAAGCTGCTGAGAAAGCAAAAATTGAATTGTCTTCTTCTGCTGAAACTGAAATCAACTTGCCTTACGTAACTGCTACAGCTTCAGGACCTAAACACTTAGTAAAAAAATTAACTAGAGCTAAATTTGAGCAATTAACTGACTCTTTAGTAAAACGTTCTATGGCACCAGTTGCCAAAGCGTTGAAAGATGCCGGTTTATCTGTTTCTGATATTGACGAAGTTATCCTTGTAGGAGGTTCAACTCGTATGCCAAGAATCGCTGACGAAGTAGAAAAATTCTTTGGTAAAAAAGCGTCTAAAGGAGTTAACCCTGATGAAGTTGTTGCAATTGGAGCAGCTATTCAAGGTGGAGTTCTTTCTGGAGATGTAAAAGATGTATTGTTACTTGACGTTACACCTTTATCTTTAGGTATCGAAACTATGGGTGGTGTTATGACAACTCTTATTGAGTCTAATACTACTATTCCAACTAAAAAATCTCAAGTTTTCTCTACAGCTGCTGATTCTCAACCAACTGTTGAACTTCACGTTCTTCAAGGTGCAAGAGCAATGGCTGCTGATAACAAAACTATTGGTCGTTTCAACTTAGATGGTATTCCACCAGCACCAAGAGGTGTTCCGCAAATTGAAGTAACTTTTGACATTGATGCTAATGGTATCATCAAAGTATCTGCAACTGATAAAGGAACTGGAAAATCTCACGATATTCGTATAGAAGCTTCTTCTGGATTGACTTCTGAAGAAATCGAAAGAATGAAAAAAGATGCTGAAGCAAATGCTGGAGCAGATAAAATCGCTAGAGAAAGAGCTGAAAAATTGAATGAAGCAGACGGAATGATTTTCCAAACTGAATCTCAATTGAAAGAACTTGGAGAGAAATTAACTGACGAAAACAAAGTAGCTATCGAATATGCTTTGACTGAATTGAGAATGGCTCACCAATCTCAAGACATCGACGCTATCCAAATTGCACTTGACAAAATCAATGCAGCCTGGAAAACAGCTACTGAAGCAATGTACGCTCAAGGAGAACAAGCTCAAGGTGGTGCTCAACAACCACAAGGAGAACAAGCTCAAGGAGACAATGTTGAAGACGTTGAATTTGAAGAAGTAAAATAAGATTAAGTTGAGACGCACTGCAGTGCGTCTTTACGAAAACCGAGTCAGCAATGGCTCGGTTTTTTTATGGCCTTAATTTTTTAGTTGTTTTTTTGTGTGAAACATTCTCATTATGACTATGGCGTGAGGGAATGTTACTGCAGCTAAAAAAGAGAAAAATAAGGCATTGAAGAGCTGCTCTTCTTTTACGACAAAATAGATTAATGTGATTCCAAGTATTGAAACCAGCCAATAAATTCCTGCTGTACGACAATAGGTAATAAAATGTTTTATAGAAAATGAACCATTCAAAAATTTGATTTGATCTATTAAAGAAGGAATACTGTGCCAAAAGACATGATATAATGCAAATCCCCAAATTAAACTCGAAGACTTGAAAATGATTGCAAATACAATTAAATAAAAGAATTCTAAAAGGATTTTATTTCTTATTTTTTTCGATTTCCAATATATATAAGAGCTTAAACCAATAAAAGCGAATCCTGTAACCTGCAAAAATATCCAAAAGTAGGGAATAGGAATACTGACTTTAGTGATGATTTCAATGATGCTTTGGACTTGATTCGTGTGAAAAATAAAAAGTAAA